>NZ_DAMCPG010000038.1:0-7304 GCF_032106685.1 Massilia sp. | reverse complement strand
GTAGGGTGGGTTCTCGGACCTACGCGCTCAAACGCTCGGGCAGACGCCGCTCCATACCGATTATTGTGCGCCGCAACCTGAAAAAGCGCCCCACGCCCCGGGCTTGCCACAAAATTCACTCCTCTCGTGTCAGAAAATCCAGTAAAATACCGGGTTGAAGTTGTAGCCCCTAGACAAAGGAGTGCAGGGCGGCCGGTTTCACTGTCGGGCGCCCTTTGTTTTTGTGGCAATATGCAATCCTGAGCGAGGATGGCGAAATTGGTAGACGCACCAGGTTTAGGTCCTGACGCCAGCAATGGTGTGGGGGTTCGAGTCCCCCTCCTCGCACCACGAATAATTATTTTTTTGGACGATTTTTACGATGGCAACTGCAGTCGAAACCCTGGGTAAACTCGAGCGTCGCTTGACGATCACTTTTCCGCTGAGCGACGTCCGTACGGAAGTTGAAAAACGCCTGAAAAAGCAGGCCAAGACCGCCAAGGCCCCTGGCTTCCGTCCGGGTAAAGTGCCGCTGAAAATGGTCGCAGCCCAGTACGGCTACCAGATCGAGACCGACGTCCTGAACGACCGCGTCGGCCGCGCCTTCAACGACGCCGCCAACGAGAACCAGCTGCGCGTTGCCGGTTTCCCGAAAATCGAGCCGAAGCAGGACGCGCCGGAAGGCATGCTGGCCTTCGACGCCACCTTCGAAGTGTTCCCGGAAGTCGCGATCGGCGACCTGGCCGGCGTTGACATCGAAACCGTCTCGACCGACGTCACCGACGCCGAGATCGACAAGACCATCGACATCCTGCGCAAGCAGCGCGTGCACTACCACACCAAGGGCGAAGCCGGCGAGCACGGCGACGGCGGCGAAGCCGTTGCCGCCAACGGCGACCGCGTGACCGTGGACTTCGTCGGCAAGATCGACGACGTCGAGTTCGCCGGCGGCAAGGCCGAGAACTACGCGTTCGTGCTGGGCGAAGGCCGCATGCTGCCGGAATTCGAAGCCGCCACCATTGGCCTGAAAGTCGGCGAAAGCAAGACCTTCCCGCTGGCCTTCCCCGAGGACTACCACGGCAAGGACGTGGCCGGCAAGACCGCCGAGTTCACCATCACCCTGAAGAACCTGGAGTGGGCGCACCTGCCGGAAGTCGACGCCGAGTTCGCCAAGTCGCTGGGCATCGAAGACGGTTCGATCGAGAAGATGCGCGCCGACATCAAGACCAACCTGGAGCGTGAAGTCAACGCCCGCATCAAGGCCCGCAACAAGGAAGCCGTGATGGACGCGCTGGTGAAAGTCACCGAGATGGACGTGCCGAAGGTCATGATCGAGCAGGACTCCGAGCGCCTGGCCGAGCAGACCCGCCAGGACATGGCCCAGCGCGGCATGGACGTGAAGAGCCTGCCGTTCCCGCCGGAACTGTTCGCCGAAAAGGCCGAGCGCCGCGTGCGCCTGGGCCTGATCCTGTCGAAGCTGGTTGCCGACAACAAGCTGGAAGCCACCCAGGACCAAGTGAAGGCCCAGATCGAAGACTTCGCGCAGAGCTACGAAGATCCGAAGGAAGTGCTGAAGTACTACTACAGCGACCGTCGCCGCCTGGGCGAAGTGGAAGCCCTTGTATTGGAAGAAAACGTCGTCAACTATGTACTTGGCAAGGCGAAGGTCGGCACCAAGGCCATCGCTTTCGATGAATTGATGGGTAGCAACCCACAGGCTTGAGCACAGGGGTAGGCTAGCTTTTTCGAGCCTCCATTCAAGCCCTTTTTACAAGGAAACGAGACAGGTATGAACCGTAATCCGGCATTGGACACCCAAGCACTCGGCCTCGTGCCGATGGTAGTTGAGCAAAGCGGCCGCGGCGAGCGCGCGTATGACATTTACTCGCGCCTGCTGAAGGAGCGCGTGATTTTCCTCGTCGGTCCTGTCAACGACCAGATGGCCAACCTGATCGTTGCCCAGCTGCTGTTCCTGGAGAGCGAGAATCCGGACAAGGACATCTCGCTCTACATCAACTCGCCGGGCGGCTCGGTCTCGGCAGGCCTGGCGATCTTCGACACGATGAACTTCATCAAGCCGGACGTCTCCACGCTGTGCACCGGCCTGGCGGCGTCGATGGGCGCCTTCCTGCTGGCGGCGGGCGCCAAGGGCAAGCGTTTCTCGCTCCCGAACTCGCGCGTGATGATCCACCAGCCGTCCGGCGGTTCGCAGGGCATGGCGTCGGACATCGAGATCCAGGCCAAGGAAATCCTGTACCTGCGCGAGCGCCTGGCGCGCATCATGGCCGAGAACACCGGCCAGAGCATCGAGCAGATCCACAAGGATACCGACCGCGACCGCTTCATGTCGGCCGAGGAAGCGCTGGAATACGGCATGATCGACAAGGTCTTGACCAACCGCGCTTGACGCATCCCACAAGGTGTTGCTGAAAAACGCCCGGGCGCGAACACGTTCGGGCGTTTGTTTTTTATTTCGGGTAGCATGGCGGTGTACGCGGTCGTGTTGCGTGCCCCGTAATCGTTATATTCATAGCAAATTACTTAATACCTGCCCCCATGTCTGACAAAAAATCCTCCAGCGGCGAAAAGCTTCTGTACTGCTCGTTTTGCGGCAAGAGTCAGCACGAGGTGAAGAAACTCATCGCGGGACCTTCGGTCTTCATCTGCGACGAGTGCATCGACCTGTGCAACGACATCATCCGCGACGAGACCTCGAACGTCGAGTCGGTGGCGGGCGCCAAGTCCGACCTGCCGACGCCGCACGAGATCGCCGAATTGCTCGATCAGTACGTGATCGGCCAGCAGACTGCCAAGCGGATCCTGTCCGTGGCTGTCTATAACCATTACAAGCGTTTGAAGCATCTCGGCAAGAAGGACGACGTCGAACTGGCCAAGAGCAACATCCTGCTCGTCGGCCCGACCGGTTCCGGCAAGACCCTGCTGGCGCAGACGCTGGCGCGCATGCTGAACGTGCCGTTCGTGATCGCCGACGCCACCACGCTGACCGAAGCCGGCTACGTGGGCGAAGACGTCGAGAACATCATCCAGAAGCTGCTGCAAAGCTGCAATTACGAAGTCGAGAAGGCCCAGCGCGGCATCGTCTACATCGACGAAATCGACAAGATCTCGCGCAAGTCCGACAATCCGTCGATCACGCGCGACGTCTCCGGCGAAGGCGTACAGCAGGCCCTGCTGAAGCTGATCGAGGGCACCATGGCCTCGGTGCCGCCGCAGGGCGGGCGCAAGCACCCGAACCAGGACTTCGTCCAGATCGACACGACCAACATCATGTTCATCTGCGGCGGCGCCTTCGACGGCCTGGCCAAGATCATCCAGAACCGTTCCGAGAAGTCGGGCATCGGTTTCGCGGCCAGCGTCAAGAGCCAGACCCAGCGCTCGAACAGCGAGATCCTGATGGAAGCCGAGCCGGAAGATCTGATCAAGTTCGGCCTGATTCCGGAACTTGTCGGCCGTCTGCCTGTCGTAGCTACCTTGAGCGAGCTGACCGAAGAAGCGCTGATCCAGATCCTGATCGAGCCGAAGAACGCGCTCATCAAGCAGTACTCGAAACTGCTGGAAATGGAAGGCGCGGAACTGGAAATCCGCCCGGCGGCCCTGCACGCGATCGCCAAGAAGGCGCTGGCGCGCAAGACCGGCGCACGCGGCCTGCGTTCGATCCTGGAGCACGCGCTGCTCGACGTCATGTACGAACTGCCAAGCCAGCAGAACGTCGTGAAGGTCGTGATCGATGAGAATACGATCACCAACGGGGCGAAACCTCTGATGATCTACAGCGAAAGCGCAAAGGCTTCGGGCGAAAACTAAAAAATTCCGCGCGGAAACCACAAAAGCGCTTGTGCGCCCGGTGCTTGGCTGTACAATTTACCTCAATAAAAGCATCCGGCTTCAATCGAAAAGCCACTCGCGACCGCGGTCGCGTGGTGGCTTTTTTATTTCAGACGGGGATTTTATCGGAACGGCCAGATTGTATTGCGCGAAAGTCTTTTTAATTCGAAGAAATATGCGTTGACCGGTCTTGAGTTTTCACCGTGTGCGCCCAACATCGTCTACACGCTTTTTATAAGGTATGCCATGACAACTTCCAAATTAACCGAGCAAACGACGCTGCCCCTCTTGCCGTTGCGCGACGTGGTCGTGTTTCCCCATATGGTGATACCCCTGTTCGTTGGTCGCCCGAAATCGATCAAGGCCCTCGAGGCTGCGATGGAGCAGGGCAAGAGCATCATGCTCGCCGCCCAGAAGGCTGCCGCCAAAGACGAACCTTCCGCATCCGACATTTATGAGATCGGCTGCGTTGCGAACATCCTGCAAATGCTGAAGCTGCCCGACGGCACCGTGAAGGTGCTGGTCGAAGGCGCCCAGCGTGCCCGTATCGATCACATCACGGACGCGCCGACCCACTTCGTGGCCGACCTGACCCCGCTGCGTTCGGAAATCGGCGACGACTCCGAGGTCGAGGCGATGCGCCGCGCCATCGTCCAGCAGTTCGACCAGTACGTCAAACTGAACAAGAAGATCCCGCCGGAGATCCTGGCGTCGCTGGCCGGCATCGACGACGCCGGCCGCCTGGCCGACACCGTGGCGGCCCACCTGCCGCTGAAACTCGAGCAGAAACAGGTGATCCTCGAGATCTTCAATGTCGCCAAGCGCCTCGAGCACCTGCTCGGCCAGCTTGAAGGCGAACTCGACATCCTGCAGGTCGAGAAGCGCATCCGTGGCCGCGTCAAGCGCCAGATGGAGAAGTCGCAGCGCGAGTACTACCTGAACGAACAGGTCAAGGCCATCCAGAAGGAACTGGGCGAGGGCGAGGACGGCGCCGACATCGACGAGCTCGAGAAGAAGGTGATCGCCGCCAAGATGCCGAAGGAAGCCCTGGACAAGGCCACCGCCGAGATCAAGAAGCTCAAGCTGATGTCGCCGATGTCGGCCGAAGCCACCGTCGTGCGCAACTACATCGACACCCTGGTGTCGCTGCCGTGGAAGAAGAAGTCGAAGGTCGCGAACGACCTGTCGAACGCCGAGAAGGTGCTGGAAGCCGAGCACTACGGCCTCGAGAAGATCAAGGAACGCATCCTGGAATACCTCGCGGTGCAACAGCGCGTCGACAAGCTCAAGGCCCCGATCCTGTGCTTCGTCGGTCCGCCTGGCGTGGGTAAAACCTCGCTGGGCCAGTCCATCGCCCGCGCCACGAACCGCAAGTTCGTGCGCATGGCACTGGGCGGCGTGCGCGACGAGGCCGAGATCCGCGGCCACCGCCGTACCTACATCGGTTCGATGCCGGGCAAGGTGCTGCAATCGCTGGCGAAAGTCGGCGTGCGCAATCCGCTGTTCCTGTTGGACGAGATCGACAAGATGGGCGCGGACTTCCGCGGCGACCCGTCGTCGGCCCTGCTCGAGGTGCTCGATCCGGAACAGAACCACACCTTCTCGGACCACTACCTGGAAGTCGACTTCGACCTGTCGGACGTGATGTTCGTGGCGACCTCGAACTCGTTCAACATCCCGCCGGCGCTGCTGGACCGGATGGAAGTGATCCGCCTGTCGGGTTACACCGAGGACGAGAAGACCAACATCGCCCAGCGCTACCTGCTGCCGAAGCAGGTCAAGGCGAACGGCCTGAAGGAAGACGAGATCAAGGTGGAAGAGGCCGCGATCCGCGACATCATCCGCTACTACACCCGCGAAGCCGGCGTGCGTTCGCTCGAGCGCGAAATCTCGAAGATCTGCCGCAAGGTCGTCAAGATGCTGCTGCTGAAGAAGAGCGACAAGCGCGTCGTCGTCGGCAGCAAGAACCTGGACAAGTTCCTGGGCGTGCGCCGCTACGACTTCGGCGTGGCCGAGAAGGAAAACCAGGTCGGCCAGGTGGTGGGTCTTGCCTGGACCGAGGTCGGCGGCGACCTGCTGACGATCGAAGCCGTCAACGTGCCGGGCAAGGGCGCCATCATCCGCACCGGTACGCTGGGCGACGTGATGAAGGAATCGATCGAGGCGGCCCGCACCGTGGTGCGTTCGCGTGCCCAGCGCCTGGGCATCAAGAACGAGGTGTTCGAGAAGAGCGACATCCACATCCACGTGCCGGAAGGCGCGACCCCGAAGGACGGTCCGTCCGCCGGTATCGCGATGACCACCGCGCTGGTGTCGATCTTCACCGGCATCCCGGTCCGCGCCGACGTGGCGATGACGGGCGAGATCACGCTGCGCGGCGAAGTCCTGCCGATCGGCGGCCTGAAGGAAAAGCTGCTGGCGGCGCATCGCGGCGGCATCAAGACGGTCCTGATCCCGGAGCAGAACGTGAAGGACCTGGCCGAGATTCCGGACAACGTCAAGAACAAGCTCGAGATCGTGCCGGTGCGCTGGATCGAAAAGGTGTTGGAAGTGGCTCTGGAACGCCAGCCGGAAGCCCTGGTCGAGGTGCCGGCCGTGTCGGTGGCGCCGTCGAGCGCAACCGAAGGGCAGGGCGACGTGGTCAAGCACTGACCGCCGACGTGATCGTGGTATGAGGAGGCGCCTGCGGGCGCCTCTTTTTTATTGGAGTTTTTCGGTACTGCGCTTTTCGTAGGGTGGACACCTGTGTCCACGCTGTTTGGTGCACATGGTTTATCGTGCGGTAATCCTGAAGCGCAACCCAAGCAGGTCAGTGTGTTTCATTTTCTCGATTCGCGACCGTGCCATACGGCGTGGACACAGGTGTCCACCCTACAAGCCCTAAAACGGCAATATTCCGCGCACTGAAGCCGTCCTCGATCAATGTTGCTTGACAGAAGCAAATCCCCCTTGTTTAATACGCGCTTGCAGTTTTTTGCAGGAAGGCGCAGCGCCGCCGCGTCAGAACGTACAAGAGGAATAGAGTGAACAAGACTGAACTGATCGAAGAAATCGCGAAATCCGCGGACATTACCAAGGCTTCGGCTACGCGTGCGCTCGACGCCATGATCGAAGCCGTGACCGCGACGCTGAAGAAGAACGACAGCGTCACCCTGGTCGGCTTCGGCACCTTCACCGTCGGCGAGCGCGCCGCGCGCACCGGCCGCGATCCGCGCACCAAGGAGCCAATCAAGATCAAGGCCGCCAAGGTCCCGAAATTTAAGGCTGGTAAAGCGTTAAAAGATGCTGTAAACTAATGCCTTCTCTGCAGTGACATGCAGAGAAGACTGCCTGGCGGTACGTTCGAGGTCATCGATCTCGTGAGGTGAGGAGCTTGCGCCTCTCAGCTTTCACCAGCCAGGCAAGCAGTACCTTGTATTTGATGTGGAGCGGTAGTTCAGTTGGTTAGAATACCGGCCTGTCACGCCGGGGGTCGCGGG
>NZ_DAMCPG010000037.1:0-60785 GCF_032106685.1 Massilia sp. | reverse complement strand
ATCCCGGTCGCCGCCACGACCGTCGACAAGGCGGACCCCACCGTCATGACTGCTCCGCTGCCGGCGCTATCCACCGGCGAGTACCACATCCAGTGGTCGACGATGACCCACGACGGCCATAAGGCGAAGGGCGACGTTACGTTCAAGGTCAAGTGATGGGGCCGGGCCTGGAAACCGCCCAGCATCTTGTCACTGCCCTGCTGAACCTGGCCGTCGCCGTGCTTACGGGAGCGACCGCGTCCCGTTTGTGGCTTGCCGGCGATGCATCGGGCTGGGCTGAAGTACGCCGCCAACCGCTTCGCATGGTTGCCGTCGCCAGCGCCGTCGTTGCACTGGTCGTTAGCGTCGTGTGGCTGTGGCTCGAATCGGCGGCGATGGCCGAAGTGCCGGTCGCCGAAGCGGCGGACGCCACCTGGTCGATGCTGACCTCCACCCACCTCGGATACGCGGCCTCGATCGGGATCGCCGGACTGGCAGCGGCCACCGCCGGCGCGCTCCTCGGCGGTGAGCGAAGCGCGCGGCCGGCACTGCTGACTCTGCTTGGGCTGGGCGTGTTCTGGTACACACGGGGAACGATCAGCCATGCGGCAAGTGACGGCGACTTCAGCGTGCGCCTGTTGATGGACTGGGTCCACCTCGGTCTGATCAGCCTCTGGGTCGGGGAAGTGATCCTGTCCGGTGGCGTCATGTTGAGGACATCCGACAGTATGAGCGCAGCCGACAGGCGTGCCCGGGCCGGTTATGTAGCGTCCCTGTCCAGCTCAGCGACGGTTGCCCTGACTGGCATCTTCGTGACCGGTATCTACGCCGCCTGGCGCAGCCTGGGCGGGTTCGGCAACCTGGTCGGTAATCCTTACGGCAGCACGCTCATGGCCAAGCTGCTGCTCGTCGGGGCAGCGGCGATGCTGGGCGGCTTTAACCGCTTTGTTGTGATGCCGCCCTGGCTCGCGCGCGAGTCCGCAGGTAACGCCGCGCCGGAGCGTTTCCCGGCAAGATTCAGGCGCATACTGTGGATCGAAGCGCTGGTGCTGCTGGCGGTCGTCGTGCTGGCGGCCTGGCTTGCATCGACCTCGCCCCCGGGCGAACAGATGTAATGCAAGCTGGTAGCCGCTCTTGTTCTGACTCAGGGCGGCCGACCGCAACGGTGCTCTCGCCCTGTGCAATCCAGGCCGGCAGCACCGTCAGCACGAGGCCGAACAGGCACGACTTCTCCGTGCTGAACAGCATCTGCTCGCACCTCGACCCCACCACAACGGTGGAATCGCCACCGGCCGCGGTAGCGGCGCAGCAGGGTGTCGGCCATGCCAACGTGGACCTCTCCGACAAGTCATCAAGCTGGGGCGCGCTGGTCAAACAGTCGGCGAACGGACGGAGCTCGATCTACACGCCAGAACCGGAACGGTTCTGTGACCCGGCCCACGTCTACTGGCCCCAGGAAGCGACCGAAAGCTGCGCGATCTGCAACCACCCTCGCAACTATCGCCGGTAATCGCGGAACATCTCCGTTCCACGTGCACTGGTCTCGACGTAAGGTGAAGTAGGCACGTGGGGGCGCCGCCACCAGAGCGGGTCCCGCGGCATCAGACCTTGAAGTCGTCGAAGGCGACCATGCCGTCGTCGACACCGAGTTCCTGCAGCATCCGGCGCGTCGCCGCCAGCATGGCCGGCGGGCCGCATACGTAGAACTCGAGCGACGCCAGATTCGGATGGTCTCGCAGCAAGCCATCGCGCACTGCCTCGTGCACGAAGCTTGCCGGCCCAGCACCGCCCTCTTCCGACAGCACGAGCCGCCAGTCGAAATTCGGATGGCGTGCCGCCAACGCCGCCATCTCGTCGACATAAGGCGCGTCACGCCGGCTGCGGGCGCCGTACCAGAAGTGCACAGGTTCGCTTGCCCCTTGCGCGAACAGCGCATGGATCATGGCGCGTAGCGGAGCCATGCCTGCGCCGCCACCGATGAACACCTTCTCGCGTGCCCCGGGCTTGAGCGCGAAATCGCCGTACGGGCCGCTGAAGGAGACCGTGTCGCCCGGCTTGAGCGTGTACATGTAGCTCGAGCCCCTCCCTGGCCGTTCGCCCGGCATGAAGCGCACCAGGAAAACGAGATGGCCGTCGGCCCGCTCCACCGGTACCGCGACCGAATAGGAGCGGCGCAGTGGCGCGTCATTGACCAACTGGCCGCTTGTTCCGGCCCTGTGCCAATCGTCGCGATGGTCATCCGGGACATCGATATGGCTGGCATCACGGGCATAGGCCGGGACATGCACCTGCACATAAGCACCCGGGCGGCACGCAAGGGGACGTGCTGGCCGTAACGAGATCTCGCGCAGGAGGGGTGTCAGCGCCTTCACACCGGCGACGACTGCGGTTTGGTCAGTGGCCAGCAGCGAGGGGTCGCCGACATCGATATCGATGCCGCGCCCCACGGACAGCCCACATGCCAGGCGGTATCCAGCGTCGAGCTTGTGCGACGGCAGCAGCGCACGGTCGGCAGCTGTCGGTGCCGGAACCTTGCCAACACACCTGACCTCGCACAGGCCGCAACTTTGTCCGCCACCGCAGTTTGAAGGCAACTGCAATCCCGAGCGTGCAAGCGCCTGGAAGACCGTGTCGCCGGCGGCGGCATCGACCGACCGGGGCTCCGTACCCGCCGATGCTGCGAGATTGATGCGGCTGCGCCGCCGCAGGCGAGCGGGGACGAACTCCGCCAGGCGCACGCTTGCGAACAGCAGCCACACGCCGCTCAAGGCCATCCACAGGCCGCCGATTGCGCTGGACACGAGGAGCGGATTGTTGAAGTCGGTCCGCTCGCTATAGTCCATGATGTGCAGCATCCAGAAGAAATCGAACAGGCGCCAGGTGCTGTTGCGATGTTCGAGCACCTTGCCCGAACGGGCGGAGACGTACACCGTGGTCTCGTCGGCGTCATCGAAGTCGATGCGCCACACTGGCTCCTTGTGCGCCCGCGCTTCGAGCGAGTAATCGAGCAGCCGCGCGGTGCGCGCCTGCCCTTTCCCCGAGTACGACGCGCGAGCGATCGCGCCGGCGAGCGCCGCATCGATGGCGAACGGACGGCCATCGACCGCGCCGACCAGCCAGCTGCGCTTGTCGCCCTGCATTACATAGACCGGCCGGTTCAGTACCCAGCCGGACGTGACCGAAGAAACGCCCTCGCTGCTTTTCGCCAGCACCGCGGACGGGTCAAGCGCGTCTCGTGGCCAGTTTGGCGGCGCGGATGGCTTGATCCGGAATTCCTTCCCCTGCACCTTGCTCGCATCGAGCAAACTCATTACAACGCCGCTGCCCATCCACAGCAGGAACTGGAGCGCGATGATCAGGCCGATCCACTTGTGCAGCTTGCGCATCCAATGGCTCATGCCTGCCTCCTGCGCTGAAAACTATAGAAAAGCAGCCATGCGCCGGACAGCGCGAAGGCCAGGCCCGTGATCGAGGCGACCCGCAGCAGGGTGTTGTTCACGTTCTCGCGTTCCTCGTAATCCATGATGTGGAACATCCACAGGAAGTCGAACCAGCGCCAGAGTTCGTGGCGTCGTGCGACGAGGTCGCCCGAGAACGGCGAGAAGTACAGGGTGTCCTTGCCCGCGTCGTCGTAATGGACCGCCCACAGCGGGACCGGTCGCGCGCCGACTTCCGACGGCGCCTTGGTGACCCATTCGATGCCGCGCACGTTACCTTCACCTGCGTAGGCGGCGTCGGCCAGGGCAAGCACGGTCTCGCGGTCGATCGGGCTGATGGTCTTGCCGGTGACGGCGTCGACCAGGCTGATCTTCTTGTCCTGCCTGATTTCGTACACTTCCTTCTCCAGCAACACCTTCAGGCGAATCGAGGTAATGCCGGGATAGATATCGTGGAGTTTCGCCTGCGGGATCCTCGCGGCGGAGGCCACGAGATGCTCGCTTGGGACATGGGCAAGGTGATCGCCATGGATGACCTCGAGCGGCACCACGACCATGTAGAGCCCGCTGATCATCCACAACAGTGCCTGGACTCCGATCACCAGTCCTATCCATTTGTGGGCGCGGCGCACCCAGAAAGCTAATTGCATAATTATGTCGACATTGAGTTGTAGCGCCCGGCCTGCGGGCAGGCCGGGCGGAACTAAAAGCCCTGGTGGGCCCGATCAGAACTTGTAGCCCAGGCGCACGTGCCAGCGGCGGCCGAGCAGATCATACGTCATCGTGTCGGTGTTACCGTCCGTCCAGCTCTGAATGTACGGCGGCTTCTTGTCGAACAGGTTGTCGATACCGAACGAAATCGCCACGGCCTTGTTGAAGGCATACTTCACGCTGGCGTTGTGATAGACGACGCTTGGTGCCTGTGCGCCGATGTCGCCAGGCGCCGCGTTGATATCGTCCGCCTTGCCGATGTACTGGACCGTGTACGAGCCGGACCACGGTCCGTTCCCGGTCGTCAGCGACGCCGTCGAACGCCACTTGGCGTAGCTGCCGCGGCCTCCCGTGATCTTGCCGGCATATTCGATCACCTCCCCGCCCGGGAACGGAGCGACGTCGAACCGGTTCAGGCGCGACACATCGGCCGACAGCGACGAATTCCAGCCGTACAGCTTGAAGTCATACAAGGCGCCGAAGTCGACGCCGGAGACGCGTTGCTGGGCCGCGTTGGCCGGCTGCGAGGACAGGAAGTTGATTTCGCCGGTACGCGGGTCGCGTGTAAAGCTGGATGGGCTGCAGAAGATGTGCGACAGGCCCGGGGAGTTGTAGCACACGGCCAGCTTGGTCGAGCCGGGTACGGTCTCGATCGCGTTGTCGATCTCGATATTGAAGTAGTCGAGCGTCAGGGTCAGCGATTTCGACGGGGTCCAGACCGCGCCCACCGTAAAGGTGTCCGCCTCTTCAGGTTTCAGGTTCGGATTGCCGCCGCCGGTCGTCAGGATCGACGGGCCGAACTGGCGGAATCCCGGCGGCAAACCCGATGCCTGGCAGTTCTTGTAGACGGCCGAATTCGGGTCCATCGTGTTCCAGTTGTTGCAGGGATCGGTCGTCGTCAGGTTGCCCTCGGAAACGCCGCCGAAAAGTTCCGGCACGTTCGGCACGCGGAATGCGGTCGAGCGGTTGGCGCGCAGCTTGAGCGACGGAATCACCTGCCAGTCCAGGCCGAGCTTGTAGGTGGCCTGCGAGCCGAACAGGCTGTAGTCGGAGTAGCGCGCCGCCGCGTTTAGGTTCAGCGCGTCCACGAACGGCAGTTTCGCCAGCACCGGAACCGACAGCTCGGCGAACACCTCGCGTGCGCTGTACTCGCCGGCGATCGGATCCTGAGCAGGGGTATTGGCCGCTCCCGACACGATCAGGCTGTCGGGATTGCGCCAACCCTGCTCGCGGCGGTACTCGAAGCCGGAGGCGAACCCGACCGGTCCGGCGGGCAGCGAGAACAATTCGCCGCTGACGCTCGCGTTGAAGCTCTTCTGGTCATTGCCGCCGTGGTCGCGCGTCGTGAAGTGGATGTAGTCGAGCACCGCCTGGCTCAGATTGCCGTAGCCGAGGTAGTTGCCGCAAGGGGCAGCGCCCGGACCGGTCCCGCACGTCGCCGCGTTCAGCGTCGCATCCACACGGTCCAGGTTGATGATGTTGGTCATGCCGTCGACACCGGTATTGCGGCCCCAGTTCAGGGATGCCGACCAGTCCCAGCTGCCTGCGATCGTTCCCTTCAGGCCTGCGAGCACGCGGAAGGTGTTGGTCTCCTGGAAGAAGTAGCGCGGCCCGACTTCGGCGACGCGGCGCCGCTCTAGAGTCAGGTCCTGGCCGGTCGGATTAGTCGGATGGCTCGCGGCAATCTGAATCGGGCGGTAGACACCAATTGCGCCCGGTGTGGCAAGCTGCTCGGACTGTCGATTGGTGAACATCAGCTCGGTGAAGAGCTCGACCTTCTCGCTCAGGTGCACATTACCGAAAGCGCTGACGCCGATGCGCTTGATGGGATTGACCGCATTCAGGAACGGGTTGCTATTGTAGGCATGCTTGGCCGCGCTATAGGTTTCGAAGCCGCGCGGGTTACCGTTCGGGTCCTGGTTGAAATTGACGCGCCTCCCGTCTGCGAGCCGCGCCCGGCCCCCGATGGTCGAGGAACTGCCCGAGCAAACCAGTTCGCCGTCGTCTTCCACCAGTGCGCAAGGCGCGCGCGAGGCCAGGTTGACCGCCTCGCTTTCCGAGTAATTCAGCGAGGCGATCAGGGAGCCACGCTCGCTGCGCGTACCCCAGACCACGTCGGCCGACTTCTCGGCGCCGTCCCCTTCCGCGGTCCTGCCGTAGCGGACCGAGGCTTCGACGCCGTCGAAGGCCTTCTTGGTGATGATGTTGACCACGCCGGCGACGGCGTCGGCGCCATAGATCGCCGAGGCACCGTCCTTGAGCACCTCGACGCGCTCGATCATCGCGACCGGGATCATGTTCAGGTCGACGGAGCTGTTGGCGCCGGTGCCGCCCGAGACCACGCGCCTGCCGTTGAGCAGGACCAGCGTACGATCGATACCCAGGCCGCGCAGGTTCACTTGGGTCGTGCCGTAGCCGTTACTGGTCCAGTAGGCGCTGGACTGGTTGCCTGCGGTGCCGGCCGACGACGGCAGGCGCTGCAGCAGCGTCTCGACCGAGATCGCGCCGGAGCGCTGGATGGCGTCTGCGTCGATCACCGTGACCGGTCCGACGCCGGAAATCTGCTCCTGCCGCAGGTTGATCCGGCTGCCCGTGATCTGGACACGCTGCATTCCCCCGCCGTCGGCGGGTTCGCCGGTAGTCGCGGGCTGCTGGGCGTGAACGCCTTGGTGCGACATCGCCAGCACAAGCGCGGCGGTGGCCGCCGGAATGGTCTTGTATTTCATTTTTCTCTCCAGGTGCATTGTTTTAGAAACCGAGATACGGGCAGGCGACGGGTTGCCGCCGATGCCAGGGGCAGTGTTTGCCTGCAGGAGCGGGCATGGAGGGACCAATGGTCCAATAGCCAGTACGGAAGCCACGGCTACCCGGCCGGTGCACGCGAGCACAGGTACCGGAAGACACGCCGGGAGTTCAGCAGGGCCTACAGGAAAGCGTCAGTCCGGACGCGAAGGGTCACGCGAGCCGTGGTGGCCGCTCAATGCGGGCGCGTATGTGCCCGGTAAAGCAAGAGAGGTGGAATAGTTGCACGCTGCTGACGGCTTCTTCGACCGCGGTAAGGACAACGATAGGAGGCGGAGCACATGCGCCGATACAGCATTGCGCGCAGGTGCCGCAGCCGGTAGCTTCATGAACGTCGCTCGCTGTCTCGCAGTCGTCGCAGGGCTGTTCGTCTTGCGGGGCTGCTTGCCTATGGTCGGGCATGTCCTCGTGCCCTGCTTCATGCGCTTCCATATCTTGCATCTCGTGCACAAGCATGGCGGTGTGGCCCGCGCTGCCATCAACGGCAGCTTGATGGTCCATGCCGCATTCTGCTGTTGCTACCCCGGCCATGCTCCGCATCGGCAGGGACACGACAAGCAGGAACAGGAAGAATATTCGGAACGGCTTACGCATGTGATTAATGTAGCACGGCAATTATCAGTTTTGCACACATTCTGTTACATTTTTCCCACATTGCATACGTACCGTCGTCAGTGGTCCTGAACCACTCGGGTGTCGAGTATCTATAGCGGTAAATAGTGTCCGTAGGCGCCGCCATGTTGCACCGGCACCATGCGCGACGGACGATACCGCGCTCAACTCATCCGTCGCGCCGGCAACATGCTTACTTCACGGCCGTAATGACGTACTTGCCGCCTTGCTGCTCGATCTCCACGTCTACTTTCTTGCCGACCGAAAGTTTGTCGAACATGGCCTTGTTTTTGACGGCAAAGCCCATCGTCATGGACGGCCAGTTCAGGCTTTTGATCGGCCCATGCGCGAGCGTCACGGTTCCTGCGGCCGGGTCGACGGATTTCACCGTACCGATAGCCTCATGGCGAGTGGCCTGCGCACCTTTGTTTGCTTGCTGTACGCTCATGCCCTTCATCATTTCCTCACACGACTTGGCGTCCATGTTTTGCATGTTCATGCCTTCCATGTTCATGCCTTTCATCATGTCCTGGCACGACTTAGTGTTCATGCCGGTTTGACTCGGCTGTGCCTGCGCGGCGCCCAATCCAGACACGGCAAGGGCTAACATCGTGGCAATCATGGTGTGACGTTTCATCATATTTCCTTTCGTATTTCAGTTGAGGTGGGTGTATTTGCAGGCCCAGCGGCGCAGATACCGCATGCCTGCCGTGCTATTTCGCATGAATCGTTCGCTCCTCGGCCGCAGGTACCTGGCGCAGCCCGTGCATGCGCCGCGCCTGGCGGCGGCGCAGCAGCAGGTAGGCCGCAGGCACCACGAACATCGACAGCAGCGGCGCTGTCACCATGCCGCCGACCATCGGTGCGGCGATCCGCTGCATGACTTCGGAACCCGTCCCAGCGCCGATCATGATCGGCACGAGACCCGCGATGATGACTGCGACCGTCATCGCCTTTGGCCGCACGCGCAGGACGGCGCCTTCGCGGATCGCGTCGACCAGGTCGGCTTCGCTGTCGCGTCCGGCCTCGATGCGGGCTTCCCAGGCATGCTTCAGGTACAGCAGCATGATCACGCCGAATTCAGCTGCCACACCAGCGAGCGCAATGAAGCCGACGCCACTCGGTACCGACAAGTGGTGCCCGAGCAGCCACAGCAACCACACGCCGCCGGCCAGCGCGAACGGCAAGGTGGCCATGATGAGAGCGGCTTCGTCGAAGCGCTTGAAAGTGAAATAGAGCAGGACGAAGATGATCGCCAGCGTGACCGGCACCACGATCTTCAGCTTCGCCGTCGCGCGCTCCAGATACTCGAACTGCCCGGACCACGATACCGAATAGCCAGGCGGTAGCTTGACCTCGCTGGCCACGGCCTGCTGCATGTCGCGTACTGCCGAGCTGAGGTCGCGGCCGCGAATGTCGACGTAGACCCAGCCCGACAGGCGCGCATTCTCGCTCTTGAGCATGGGCGGTCCATCCTCGATGCGGATTGCCGCGACATCGCCGAGCCGGATCTGGGCACCACGTTCGGTCAGGACCGGTAGCTCGCGAAGTTTTTCGACCGAATCGCGCACCTCGCGCGGATAACGCACGCTGATCGGAAAACGCTGCAGACCCTCGACCGTCTCGCCAATGTTGTCTCCGCCAATCGCGGATGACACGACGCTTTGCACGTCGGCGATGTTCAACCCGTAGCGCGCAGCGGTGTCCCGGTCAATCTTAACGTCGATGTAACGGCCCCCGTTCAGTCGTTCGGCCAGCGCCGATGACACGCCCGGCACTTTTTTTACGGCACGCTCGATCTCACCGGTGATGCGGTCGATGACCTTCAAATCCGTGCCCGCGATCTTGACGCCGACGGGGCTCTTGATGCCGGTGGCCAGCATGTCGATGCGGTTGCGGATGGGCGGAACCCAGACGTTCGACAGGCCGGGAACCTTGACAATGCGGTCCAGCTCCTCGACCAGTCTGTCAGGCGTCATGCCGGCACGCCACTGGTCGCGTGGCTTGAGCTGGATCGTGGTCTCGAACATCTCCAGCGGCGCCGGGTCGGTGGCCGACTCCGCGCGGCCGGCCTTGCCGAACACACTTTGCACTTCAGGGACGGTCTTGATCAGGCGATCGGTCTGCTGCAGGAGTTCAGCCGCCTTGCCGACGCCAAGACCAGGCAGGGCCGACGGCATGTATAGCAGGTCGCCTTCGTCGAGCGGGGGCATGAACTCGCCGCCCAGGCGTGACAATGGCCACACTGTCGCGGCAGCGATCAGGCCCGCAACGATGATCACTGTCTTCGGATACCGCAACACGCGTTCGAGCAGCGGGCGGTACAGCCAGATCAGACCGCGGTTGAGCGGATTGCTTTGTTCGTCCGGAATGCGGCCACGGATCAGGTAGCCCATCAACACCGGGATCAGCGTCACGGACAGACCAGCGGCGGCGGCCATGGCATAGGTCTTCGTGAAGGCCAGCGGCGCAAACAGCTTGCCTTCCTGCGCTTCGAGCGTGAACACCGGCACGAAAGACAGTACGATGATCAGCAGCGAGAAGAACAAGGCCGGGCCGACCTCGGCCGCCGCATCGCCGATCACACGCCAGTGTTCGTCGCCAGCGAGCTTCTTGCCCGGATGGGCGTGATTCCACGCCTCGATATGCTTGTGGGCGTTTTCGATCATGACCACGGCTGCGTCGACCATCGCGCCGACCGCGATTGCAATCCCGCCGAGCGACATGATGTTCGCATTCACACCCTGGTAGTACATGACCAGGTAAGCCGCAAGGATGCCGATTGGCAGTGACACGATCGCCACCAGCGCCGAACGCATGTGGAACAGGAAGATTGCGCAGACCAGTGCGACCACGATGAATTCCTCGATCAGCTTGTGTTCGAGATTGGTGACTGCGCGCGTGATGAGGCCCGAGCGGTCGTAGGTCGGCACGATCTGGACACCGGGCGGCAGGCTCGACTTGAGCACCGCCAGCTTTGCCTTGACCGCGTCGATCGTCTCGAGCGCATTCTTCCCGGAGCGCATGACGATCACGCCACCCGCCACTTCGCCTTCGCCATTCAGCTCCGCGATGCCGCGCCGCATCTCCGGACCGATCTGAATACGCGCGACGTCACCAAGCCGTACCGGCACGCCGGCCTCGCTGGTTGTCAGGGGAATCTTGCGAAAATCGTCGAGCGATTGCAGATAGCCGGACGCGCGCACCATGTATTCGGCTTCGCCCAGCTCCAGTACCGAGCCTCCGGTCTCCTGGTTGGCCTTTTGCACGGCGTCGACGATCCTGGCGTGCGAAATACCGAAAGCACGCATCTTGTCAGGGTCCAGCTGGATCTGGTACTGCTTGACCATGCCGCCAATGCTGGCGACTTCCGACACGTTCGCGACCGCCTTCAGTTCGTATTTGAGGAACCAGTCCTGTAGGGCGCGCAACTGTGACAGGTCGTGCTTGCCGCTCTTGTCGACGAGTGCGTATTCGTACACCCACCCCACTCCGGTGGCGTCCGGCCCGAGCGATGGTTTCGCTTGCGGTGGCAGGCGCGACTGCACCTGGTTGAGGTATTCGAGCACCCGCGAGCGTGCCCAGTAGGGATCAGTGCCGTCATCGAACAGGATGTAGACGAACGAGTCGCCGAAAAAGGAATAGCCGCGTACCGTCTTCGCTCCCGGCACGGACAGCATAGTCGTCGTCAATGGATACGTGACCTGGTTTTCGACGATCTGCGGCGCCTGTCCCGGGTAGGTGGTGCGGATGATCACCTGCGTATCCGACAAGTCCGGGATGGCGTCGAGCGGCGTTTTCGACAAGGCCCAGACGCCCCAGGCCGTCAGGCCGACAGTGGCCAGCAAGACCAGGAAACGGTTGACGATGGACCAGCGGATCAACTTGGCGATCATTTGCCGTCTCCGCTACCGGCTTGCTTGTCCGCCGGCGTGATCGACGTGATCTGGTAGTCGCCCTCCGGGGTCTGGCGGATTTCGAACGTGACCTGGTTACCCACCGCGATATTGCGCGGCAAGCCGTCCGGCGGCAGTTTGAACGGCATCGTCATCGGCCCCCATTGCAGCGTCGGCATCGCCTCGTGCGACAGCGTGATACTGTCGGAATCGATCTTCTCGACGCGGCCGCGGCCATGATGCGCCGGGGCGGCAGCCGGTTTGGTGCCGTTGGCGGCACCGGCATCGCCCATGCGTGCGACCACGCCCTTGAGACTGGCTTCCGAGTCGACCAGGAACTGCCCGGACGCGACGACCTTCTGGCCGGACGACAGGCCGCTGCGGATCTCCATCTGGCCACTGGCTTCGCTCCCCGTTTGCACCTCGACCGGAGCGAACCTCCCATCCTCGCTCGCAACGAACACGACGCTGCGGGTGCCGGTCTGGATCACGGCCTCGCTCGGCACAAGCAAGACGGCTTTGCGCGCAGCCGGTGTCAGGCTAACCGTTGCGAACATGCCCGGCACCAGCCGTCCCTCCGGATTGGCGAGCTCGATGCGCGCTTTCAGGGTGCGTGTGGCCGGATCGATTTCAGGCAGGATCGCGCCGACCTTGCCATGGAAGGTCATACCGGGCCAGGCGGCGGCGCGTGCCTCGACGGTGCTGCCTGGACGTACCTGGGCGGCTGCCGCTTCAGGAATCTCGGCATTCACCCAGACAGTGGACAGACCATTGATGCGGTACAGCGGCGCACCGGACATGATGGTCATGCCCTCGCGCACGGCAAGCTCGGCCACCACGCCAGACACTGGTGAGGTGATCGTCAAACGCGGATGAACCTTGCCACTTTTCTCTATTTGGCGGATCTGCTCCTCGGTCATGCCGGCCAGGCGCATGCGCTGGCGTGCCGCGTCGGCCAGATCCGCCGACATACGGCGTGCGGCCAAATAGTCCTCCTGCGCCGCCACCCAGTCGGGAACGTAGATATCGGCCAGCGCCTGGCCCTTGCGGACACGGTCGAGCGGCGCACGTACGTGGAGGCGCTCGACATACCCGTTGGCACGGGCCTGCACGAGGAAAAGATCGCGCTCGTTCCAGGCCACGCTGCCCACCGATTCAAGTGCAGTGGCAAGGCTGCCTTCCTTCACCTCGGCCGTCCGGATGCCGAGGTTTTGCTGTACGCGCGGACTGATTGCAACCTTGCCGTCATCGCCGGCTTCGTCGGCATACACCGGCACGAGCTGCATGTCCATGAAGGGCGACTTGCCCGGCTTGTCGAATTTTTGGCCGGGTACCATCGGGTCGTGCCAGTAGAGCACTTTTCTGCCCGTCGCAGGATCGACCTTGTCGCCGCTCGTGGCCGCGCCGCTGCCGGTTAGTGCCGGCTTGGCGGCATGCAGGCCATGCTGCATACCGACCCAAAACAAGCCACCACCGACGGCGATCAGGATGCCAGCCGCGGACAACGCGAGGATGAGGTTCTTTTTCTTGGTCATTTCATGTTCCTGGAGATGGCGGCCGCCGCCGGCATCGCGCCGTGCGAAGTCGGAAAGAGGAAGTTCAGTTCTGCCCACAGCCTGGCGGTGTCGGCTTCGAGTTGCAATCCGGAGAGGCGCACGTCGAGCTCGCTACGCCGCGCTGCCAGCACTTCGGCAAGCATCGCCTTGCCGCCACGGTAGGCGGCCAAGGTGGCCACGCTGCGCTCTTGCGCCAGCGGGATGAGTTCCCGGGAATACCGCGCCAAGCGTTCGCGATTGGTCTGCCACTCGGTCAGCATGACCCGCGTTTGAGCCGTATGCGCTCGCAGCATCTCGTCGCGTTCGGCACGAGCCTGTTCGGCCGTGACGAGCTTGGCCGCCAGTTCACGGTCTTGCCTGTTTTTCTGGTCCCACTGCAGCGGGACCGAGACGCCGAACGAGATCATGTCGGAATATCCCGGGCCGCGCTGCGCATAGCCCACTTCCACGGTCCAGTCGGACTTCTTGTTGGCCTCGGCCAGCTTCGCCTCGGTCGCAGCGACATCGACCTGCTTGTTGAGAACGGCGATCTCGGGGTGATGGGCAAGCTGGGTATCGAGCGAGGCCGGGTCGAGCCGGATGGTGTCGATCGCCGGTTGGCCGGACAGGGGCTGGTCGGCGATGTCGCCAACCCAGCGCGCGAGCGAGATCTTCGCGCTGCGCACCCGGCGCGCGGCGTCGTCCATACGGTCGTCGAACTGGGCGACGGCAGCCCTGGCAGACAGTACATCAGCCTGGCTTGCGCGGCCGGCCCGGTAAGCGGCATCGGCGGCCTCGCGCTCACGTTGCGCCTCTTCGCGCTGGGAGGCAATCACGGATGCCATTGCTTCGGCATAGTAGCGATCGAGCCAGGCGATGGCCGCCGCACGTTCGACATTGGCGATCGTCTTGTCTTTTTCGGCCAGCCCTTTGTCCGCTTCGCGCTGATACCGCTCGGCTCGAAAGCTGCGTTTGTCTGAGCGTGTGATTTCCTGCATCACACCGATACGACGCATCGTCATGAAGTCCGCAGTGAAGCTTCCACGGTCGGGACCGCTGACTGGCAGGTTGTCGACACCGATCTTGAGCACCGGATCGGGCAAGCGGCCGGCCGCCACCGCCATCTCACGTGAAGCCGTCACAGCAGCATCCTGCGCGGTAATCTGCCGCGAGCGTTCAATGGCGAGACGCTGCGCCTCGGCCAGGGACAAGGCATCGGCGGCAAGGGCCGGTGCCGCCAACGTCAGGGCCGTTGCCAATACGGCCAGGTATCCTGTCAGCGAAAACAGGGGAGCGCGCCCGTGACGGCGCGCGGAAAAGAAGAAGGACATGCGATCTCCACAAGCGTTGAAATACATCGCGTGCGCAAGCGCACGCGGCGAATCAAGCAGGCGGAGTTGTCAAATACGGAAGCAGCAGTGGCGTATGGCCAAAGCCGGCTCTGTCGCACGAGATAACGAGGGTATGGCGGCAAAAACGTCTGGAGGTGCTACGCCATCATTGAGCAAGACCACTGACAGCGCCGGCCCGATCAACAGGTACGGCAGCACTGTGGGCAAATCGGGCTTGTTGAGCGATTGCGGGCTGGAGTGGTTGTGCGCATGACATAAGCTCGGCTGGGCCTTGTCCATGCCGGTGCAGTGATCCATGTCGGACATCCCGTTGTCGACCGCCGCCATCGTCATGCGTTCCGGCGTGGTCTCGTCGGGACAGACGTACGAAGCCAGAGCCAATTGGGTGAACAGCAAGCTGATCACGGCAATCATGGCGGCAACGAAGCGGGTTGAACGGGACGGTTTCATCACTTTAGACATTTCAACAAGCATTTTGGGGGCGCGCTGCTGCCAGTGTCAAGCTCTTGGAGTGAGCGTGACGTGACTTGTCATTTAATAGCATATCGAGCCGACTGCGATGGCTGCCTGACAATACGGAGACAAGCATAAACCTTCCCCTTATGGGAATGTCAAGCAGTCTTCACTATCTGTATCGACACGCTCCGGACCCATCACCATTCGTAGTGGCAAGCGTCATCATGCCTTGCTGGGCTCTACCTGATCAGCTTTTGACATCTGGTTCGTTTAGCAACCGCTTGAACATACTGATATTTGTGCCACCCGTATCACAACCGGGACAATCCCGACAGCGGACCCAAGGGGTCCCAGTAGGATACGTTTCGGAACTGGCGATGTTGATCGAAGTCGGGCGAGGTTCCGCTTAGCGGTTAGAACTGAGGTCGAAATGGCTTGACCTTCAAGCAGCTTGAAGGTGTTAGATGAAAGAATCCTCTACATTTGCTCAGGTTTTTCATTATGAAGTACCCCATTTGGCGTTGGTTCATTTACGTCGCGGCTCTCTGCAGCTTCCTGGCTGGCACGGCACATGCAGAATCCAAATCGTCCGAACCGCAGGTCAGGCAGCTCTGGCAGTTGCTCGATTATGTCGCTGTGGACTACCCCGGCGCCGTCCAGAATGGAGCGGTCATCAGTGAACCTGAGTACGGAGAAATGCGCGAGTTCTCGGCGCGGGCGCAGAGTCAGGTGCAGTCCTTGCCTCCTCATCCATTGCACTCGGAACTGGCCGCAGCTACCGCAAATCTGAAGGACGCGGTCGAACGCAAAGACAGCCCTCAGCGTGTGGGCCAGCTTGCCCGGGAAGCGAACCGGCTGCTCCTTCAGGCGTATCCCTTTCCTGTAGCACCGCGCGCCATGCCCGACCTGTCCCGTGGCGCCGCGCTGTACCAGGCGCAATGCGCTTCATGCCACGGCGCGAACGGTGCTGGCGACGGCGCTCTTGCGGCAACGCTCGACCCGAAGCCGATCGCCTTTACAGATGAGGAAAGGGCTCGTTCCCGTTCTCTCATGGCCCTTTACCAGGTGATCAGCCAGGGTGTCGACGGCACGTCGATGCCGGCGTTTGCCAACTTGTCCGAGCACGACCGCTGGTCCCTGGCGTTCTTTGTCGGCTCCCTTTCGTTCAAGGACGCCGACATTGAAGCGGGGAAGGCTGCATTCGCACGAGATAAAGCCCCCGGCGCGGCGCTTCCTGACATGACCGCCCTTGTCACGACGACCGAAGAGGAGCTGGCGAAGGCTATGCCACCAGCCACTGCGCGAGCAGCGCAGGCGTACGCGCGCACTCACCCCGACATTGTCCGGGAACAGCAGGAACGCAAGGGGATCGCCCTTGCGCGCAAGCTGCTGCAAGAGAGCCTGGGCGCTTTGAAGAATGGCCAGCGCGCGGCCGCCACCGATCTTGCCTTGTCGGCCTATCTGGACGGCTTCGAGCCGCTCGAGGCGGCGCTCGACGCGACCGACCGCCAACTGCTGGTCGACGTGGAACGGACGATGCAACTGTACCGGGGGTCGGTCGCTCGAGGTGACGTCGCGGGCGCAACGGCATACGCCCAGCAGCTGGACCACTACTTTTTACGTGTCGAGTCAGTTACCGGCTCGGACAAGACCGATGCAACGACGGTGTTCGTAGGCGCGCTGACCATCCTCCTGCGCGAAGGTGTCGAGGCCTTGCTGATCGTGATCGCGATGGTTGCGTTCCTGCGCAAAGCCGAACGCCCCCAGGCGCTGCGCTACGTACACGCCGGCTGGATCTCGGCACTGGCCGGAGGTGCGCTGACGTGGCTGGTAGCCACGTACGTGGTCAGTATCAGTGGCGCAAGCCGTGAAGTGACAGAAGGCCTGTCCTCGCTCTTCGCGGCGGCGGTGCTGCTGTCGGTCGGCCTGTGGATGCACCAGAAAAGCCAGGCTGGACAGTGGCAGGCTTACCTGAAGCAGCATCTCACGGCAGCGATGGAAAAGCGCTCGGCATGGGCCCTGTTTGCCCTGGCCTTCATCGCGGTGTACCGGGAAGTCTTCGAAACGGTTCTGTTCTACTCGGCCCTTGCAGCCGACGGCAACGGCCCTGCACTGATGGGAGGGTTCGTAACGGGCCTCGTCCTGCTGACGATTCTTGCCGCCGTATTCCTGCGCACGAGCGCACGCATGCCTATTGGTAAGTTCTTTTCATTCAGTTCGGCATTGGTCGCTGCTCTGGCAGTCGTGCTGGTCGGTAAAGGGATCGCAGGCCTGCAGGAAGCCGGATGGTTGATGGCGACCCCAATGCAGGGACCGCGCTTGCCGGTCCTTGGCATCTATCCGACTATCCAGACCTATGGGGCACAGGTGGCTCTGCTCCTGGCGGCCGGGCTTGGTTTCGGACTGAATCTGATCAAAGCTCGAAGGTAGCGAACAGATATTCAACCATGTACCAGCGCCGGGCAGGAAATGATCACCAATTCATTCCCGGCCAGGACTCGGCCGCGCAGGTGTCGCGGCTGGTAACGGAAGGCGGACTGTTCTTTATAGGAGCTGTCATGACAAATAACGGAAAACGTATCGTTGCGCTCAGTTCACTGCTTATTCTCGTTGGCTGCGCTGATCCAAGGCTTGGACCGAACAGTAAAACGGGCTGGGTAAGCGAACTCTATACGCAAGAGAAATTGAAAACAAACCGTCCTGCCTGCCTCGCAGGTCTGGACACGGTTCAGATTTCTGGCCATCAATACGCCGAAATTACAGTGCCCCATCTTCGCTCTTACAAATATGTCAGCGCCTTAGTACCCGACTCGATCAAGCCCGAGCTTCACGACAAGGTCGAGATATCTCCTCCTTCTTGCAAGGATGGCGCGTTGCCTCAGGTTGTGCAGATACTGAAGCATGCAAAGCCAAAGAAGCCTGCTGCTGCGGCTACTGACAAGAGCAGACCGCCTTGAGCGCACCAGTTTTTTTGGGCCACGTAAATTTTGTGCGTCTTCCGCACCGCAGTAATGATGCTGAGCCGACCTTAACTGGGCGTAGCTGACCCTATCGTTTATCGGAGACCGCATGACTAAGAGCAACACCACACATAGCGACGAGCTGGATCTGGATGCCTCAAACGAGGGTGATCGCAGCATTTTATGGAAAGTCTTACTGATCAACCTGGGACAATGTCTAGCCGGTGTCGCAATCGGAACCTGGGCATCTTCAACCGCCGTAATCGGCGCTGGTCTCGACAATCTAGGGGATGCAGCCGTGTACGCCGTGAGTCTATACGCAGTCGGTCGGTCTGGCGCAATCAAGACGCGGGCCGCTCAGCTTTCCGGCTGGCTCCTCATCGGCTTCGCTTGCCTGTTATTGGCAGAGGTTATTCGCAGGTTTCTCGGCGGCGAAGCCCCATTGGGCCCGGCCATGATGGCGATGGCCGCTGCAAATGCGCTCCTGAATATTTATTGCATTCGGCTGTTAAAACAGCATCGGGGGCAGGACATCAATTTCAAAGCCTCAGCCATTTTTACGAACAATGATTCGATTGTGAACGGCGCCATCGTCCTATCGGGCGCGCTGGTGATGTGGGCGAACTCAAACCTTCCCGATCTGATTCTTGGAACGGTCGTGTCGTTTATCGCTGCGAAAGGAGGATATGAGATTCTTTCGGAGGCAAAAGAAGCGCAAGAATAGTATCCAGCCGGCTGGAAGCCTGTTTGCAACTAGTCGAGGTAGCGTTCCGTTCCGCCGCCTGTTACAGCGCTATATCACTGTCGTGTTTGCTTATGCACTGTAACCGATGTGCTCCCACTAAACACCGTGTGCAAGACAATAGTTGCCGCGCCCAGCGTAATACCGATGTCGGCAATGTTGAATGCCGGCCAGTGGTACGTGCCCACATACAAGTCAATCCAGTCGACAACGCCCATGCGTGCGGCGCGGTCGATCAGGTTTCCAATTGCCCCGCCAAGTATCATCGCCAACGCTGCCCTCTCCGTGGCCGTCGTCGCCGGCCTCCTGATCATTTGGATGATCAATACCGACGCCAGCACAGCCACAACGATGAACAGGTAACGTTGCCACCCGCCCGCTGTGGCGAGAAGGCCAAAAGCCGCCCCCTGGTTGATAACATGGACAATGTTCAATGCTGGCAGCAGCTCAACCTGCTGGCCGTAGGCCAGCCGATCCACGACCTGGGCCTTCGTGACCAGATCGGTGGCGGCGATCAGTCCGGCGCCCAGGACGGCAGAGAGCGGTGAAAGATGTTTGGCCATGGTTCCGTCAAATGCCTTCCGCTACGTTCTCTGCCGGGCGGGCAAAGCGCTGGTACAGCGTCGGCAGCACGAACAGCGTCAGGATCGTGGCCGAGATCAGCCCACCGATGACCACGGTCGCCAGCGGACGCTGCACCTCGGCCCCGGCGCCTGTCGCCAGTGCCATCGGGACGAAGCCCAGTGATGCGACCAGGGCCGTCATCAGCACCGGGCGCAGCCGCCGCAGCGCGCCTTCGCGAACGGCTTGCGCCCACGGCAATTGTTTTGCCAGGTCGTCGATCGATCCCACCATCACCAAACCGTTGAGGACGGCGACGCCGGACAGCGCAATGAATCCGACGGCGGCCGAAATCGAGAACGGCAGCCCACGCAGCCAGAGCGCTGCAATCCCGCCAATCAGGGCCAGGGGCACACCCGTGAAGACGACTGCGGCGGCGCGCCAGGAACCGACGGCCGAATACAGCAATACGACGATGAGCGCGAAGCAGGCCGGTACCACGACGGCCAGGCGCATCCGCGCACGTTCCAGGTTCTCGAACTGCCCGCCCCAGGTGAGCCATACGCCGGCCGGTAGCCGTACGTGCGCATCGATACTCGCGCGCGCCTCGCTGACCACGCCGGCAATGTCGCGGCCGCGCACGTTGGCCTGGACGACCACGCGGCGCTTGCCGTTCTCCCGGCTGATCTGGTTCGGTCCCTTGGCCGTCTCGAGCAGGGCCACCGATCCCAGCGGCACGAAGCTGCCGCTCGGCGTCAACACCGGCAGCAGGCGCAGGGCTTCCACGTCGTTGCGGGTCTTTTCGCCCAGTTTCACCACGACGTCGAAGCGCCTGTCTCCCTCGTAGATCGACCCGGCCTCGCGGCCGGCGACGGCCGCGGCCAGGGTGTCGTGCACGTCCTGGGCGGTCAGGCCAACCCGTGCCATGGCGTCGCGATCGAGCCGGACATCGAGCAGCGGAAGCCCCTGCACCTGCTCCACGCGGACATCTTCCGCGCCCTCGACCGCGCGCAGTTTTGCCGCGACCTGTTCCGCGGTGCGGAGCATGGCGTCGAAATCGTCGCCATAGACCTTGACGGCGATGTCGCCGCGCACGCCGGCCAGCAACTCGTTGAAGCGCATCTGGATCGGTTGGGTAAGCTCGTAGTTTTGGCCCGGAATGCCAGCGACCGCTTTCTCGATCTTTTCGACCAACTCGGCCTTGCTCATCCGCGGTTCCGGCCACTCCGAGCGGTCTTTCACGATGACAAAGGTATCGGTCATGTTCGGCGGCATCGGGTCGGCCGCCAGTTCGGCAGTACCCGTTCTTGAAAACACGAGCTTCACCTCCGGTAGCTTGCCGACCGCCTTCTCCACCGCAAACTGCATGGCCTGGCTCTGCTCAAGGGAAGTGCCCGGAATGCGTGCCACCTGGAGCAGTACGTCCTGCTCGTCGAGCGTCGGAAGAAATTCCTGGCCGAGTGTCGTAAACAGGCCGAGTGCGCCCGCGAAACCGATCGCCGCCAATACGCCGGTCAGCTTCGGCCGCGCGAGAGCCCGCTCCAGCAACGGTGCGTACGACGAGGACACGGCCTTGACCAGTTTGTTTTCCTTTTCATCGACATGGCGCGAAAGCCAGAGCGCGATCGCGGCCGGCACGAACGTAAGCGAGAGGACGAACGCGAAGACCAGTGCGAGAATCACCGTCACTGCCATCGGTGCGAACATGCGGCCTTCCACCCCCTGGAACGTCAACAGGGGCGCGTAGACGAGAATGATGATCGCCTGGCCGTAGACGCTTGGCCGGATCATTTCGCGTGCGGCGGCGGCGACGGTCTCGAGCCGCTCCGCCTTCGTCAATATCCTGCCGGTCGCATGCTGGCGTTCCGCGATGCGGCGCAGCGCGTTTTCCACGATGATGACCGCGCCATCGACAATCAGGCCAAAGTCCAGCGCGCCCAGGCTCATCAGGTTCGCAGACAGCCCCGCTTCGAGCATGCCCGCGGAGGTCATCAGCATCGTGACCGGGATGACCGCCGCGGCGATCAATGCCGCGCGCAGGTTCCCGAGGAGCGCGAACAGCACGGCGATCACCAGCAGCGCACCCTCGGTAAGGTTGGTCGCCACGGTCTTGATGGTGGCGTCGACCAGGCGGGTGCGGTCAAGCACCGGCCGGATCAGCAAGTCGGGCGGCAAGGAGCGCGCGATCTCTTTCAGGCGGACATCCACTGCGGCGGCGACCGTCCGGCTGTTCTCCCCGATCCGCATCACGGCGGTACCGACGACGACCTCCTGCCCGCCTTCGGATGCGGATCCGAACCGCACTTCCTGTCCCATGCCGACGGTAGCGACGTGCGAAACCAGTACCGGCGTGCCGCTACGGGTCGTGATGACGGTCTTCGCCAGTTCCTCGGCTGACGTGATGCGCGCATCGGCCTTGACCGTCAGGGCTTCCCCGTTCTGAACGACCACACCGGCGCCCGCGCTCGTGTTGTTGCGCTCGAGCGCTTCGCCCAGCATGGTCAGGCTGACTCCCAGGGCCGCCAGCCGCTGCGGATCCGGTGTGACCACGTATTGCTTGACGTAGCCCCCGATGACGTCCACGCCTGCCAGCCCTTCGGTATTCTTGAGCTGGGGTGCGACGATCCAGTCCTGCACCGTGCGCAGGTAAGTGGCTTTTTCGGCAGCACTGCGCAGCACTTCGCCTTCTGGAGTGACGTAGCTGCCATCGGCCTGCAGCCCAGCCGCCGGCCCCGCTTTCGGGGCAGGCTTCGAGGCGTATTCGACCGTCCACATGTAGACGTCGCCGAGCCCGGTCGCGATCGGGCCCAGGCTTGCGGTAGCGCCTGGCGGCAGCGAGCGCTCGACGGCGCGCAGCCGTTCAGCCATCTGCTGGCGCGCGAAATAGATGTCCGTACCGTCCTTGAAGACGGTAGTCACCTGCGCAAACCCGTGCCTGGTCAGCGACCGGGTGGATTCCAGGCCAGGTATCCCGGCAAACGCCGTTTCGATCGGATAGGTGATCTGCCGCTCCACGTCGGCCGGCGCGAGCGCAGGTGCAACGACGTTGATCTGCACCTGGGTGTTGGTGATGTCCGGTACTGCGTCGATCGGCAGGCGCGTCAGCGCAAGTGCCCCGAGGATCGACAGGAGGATCGTTGCGATGAGCACGTGCCACCGCCGCGCAACGGAAAAGTTGACGATACGAGCGATCATGGTTGGGTGTCCTTCAGGAGCCGTCGAGTGAAGAGATCAGTCATCGTCTCCCGCCTCTCCTTTTCCATGCTCCGCCTTCAGCAGATACGTATTGCTGACCGCAATCTGTTCGTTGCCTTCCAAGCCGCCCATCACCTTGACGTAGCCGGCCGCGTTGCCGCCGAGGACAACGTGCCTGATCGCGAATCCGTCTTTCGCCCGAACGAATACGCTGGGCCTGTCCTCGACGGTTTGCACAGCCGTCCGTGGAATGGCCAGTTGCGTGCCACCGGCGCTCCCTTCGAGCGCAATCGATGCCCGGACCGTTTCGCCGATACGCCACGCGCCGCGGCCGTTCGACAAGCGTGCAATGGCGCGTACCTGGCGCGTCGCGGGGTCGAGAACACGCGAGACATGCGTAATGCGGCCCGTGCCGGTGCGACCGTCGGTCGACACGTCCACGGTCGTGCCCACGGCGATGCGGGCAGCGTCGTCCGGCGAGAGCGAAAGTTCGGCCGTCAGCTCGTTGAGGTCGGCGACCTCGAAAAGATGGGCGTCCGGTGCGACGATGTCGCCCAAGGCGATCTGTCGTGCCGTGACGTTGCCCTTGATGGGTGAGCGCAGCATCAGCCGGTTGAGCTGTCCCCCGCTGCTTGCGCCTGCGGCGGCGAGCTGCTGCTCGGCCAGGCGAAGACGGGTGCGTGCTTCTTGCGCCGCATTGCGCGCAATCTCAAATTCCTGCCGCGAAGTGACTTTTTCACCGTACAGACGTTCTTCGCGTGCAAAATTGGCCTGCGACAGTTCGTACTGCCGCTTGGCGATCTCGACGTCGGCCCTGAGCTGGGCGACGTCACGGCTTTCGATTACGGCAAGCACGTCGCCACGAGCGACCGGGTCGCCAAGGTTGCGCCGGATCTCGACCACCCGGCCACCCACGGCGCTCGAGACCACCGCCGCATGCTTCGGATCCGCCGCGATGACCGCCGGCGCCTCGACGGCCCCGGCGAACGATTGCCGGAATGGCATGACCTCGATTCCTGTCGCTTTGATTTGCTGGTCCGACAGCGTGACAAAGTCTTTCTTGGCTTCGGCCTCGCCGCCTTCTTTTTCCGCGGCTTCGCCCCGCTCTCCGGCCTCGCCCTTGGATTCGCCTTTCTCGGCTTTCTCAGCCTTCTCGGCCTGTTCACCTTTGCCACTCGCGCCTTGTTCGCCATGTTCGGCAGCTTCTTGACGGCTGGCCGTTTCTGGCTTGGGCGAGCATGCGCTCAAGAGGATTATCGCGGCACACAGGCCCGATCGGAATACCGCTTGCATGGGTCAGTCCTTATAAATTGGAGAGTTGGAACCTTGCAGCCGAGCCAGACGCGCCCGTGCCGTATGAAGTGCTGCGAGCGCATCGACCGAGCTTTCGCGGGTTTCAGCCAGCGAGCGTTCGGCCTCGATCAATTCGAGTTGCGGGAATTTCCCCTCGGCATAACCGATCCTCGCGATACGGGCCGCCTCTTCTGCCGCTGCCAGCGCAGGACCGTTGGCGGCGCGTGCAGCCGCCAGCGCGTCGGCCACCTCGGCTTCTGCCTGTGCGGTGGACTGCTCGACTTCCAGTACGACGGCGCGGCGCACGGCGGACGCGCGATCGAATTCCGCTTGGGACCGTGCAAGCGCGGCGCTGCCCTGGTTGAATAATGGCAGGGGGACGGACAGGCCCAGCACAGCTGCCTTGTCGGAAGTTTCACCATACCGGCGCATGCCGGCGGTCAGCGTGACGTCCGGTACCCGCTCACGCCTGGCCGCATCGACGCGAGCCTCTGCAGCGGCCAGTTCCGCCTCCGCCGTCGCAATCGCCAGCTGCTGCCGCGCCGGCGGTGCCTTCTCGCTGCCTTCGATCTGCTCAAACCAGGCGGACGCTATCGCGAACGGCATTGGCGCGCCTGTCAGCCGTGCGATCGTTTTTTGAGCCAGCTCGGCGGCACGCATTGCTTTTCCCAAGCGAACCTCGGAATTAATTCGTAGCACGTCCGCCCGTTGCTCTTCTATGGGAGACGCTTTTCCGGCCCGTACCCGCTCGCGTGCCGCGTGATGCGCGCGTTCGGCCAGTTCATGACCGGCTTTTGCGATCGCACGGTAACGTTCACTGGCAGCAAGCGTAACGAACGCCTCGGTGATCTGGAACGTCAGTTCGGCTTCAGCGGAGCGCGCACCAACGTCAGCAGCAGCGCGCTCGGCCTGGGCGACACGTAGCCGGGCGCCCCGCTTGCCGCCCAGCTCGAGGGGCATCGACAGCGAAACCGTCTTTTCTCCGCCACCAAAACCGGAATAACGACCCGAGCCCATCACATTTTCCGCTTCCACGGAAAGCGTCGGATTCGGTCGCAGGCCGGACAGCCGCACATTGGCCTCTGCAGCCCGCAGTGCTGCATCCGCGCTCTGCAGTTGCGGCGCCTGGACGCGGGCTCTGGCAACGGCTTCGGCAAGCGTCAGTGCAGTTCCTCCGGCAAAGGCAGATCCTGCAGCTGCGCACATGGCCAGCAACGCTGCGGTGACACAGAGATTCATCTTGGTGCGCATAGGTGAATTCGCTTGACGGATTAATAAATGAACTTTATAAACCTTGAAGTCACTTCAAGGTCAAGCATATGTCACGCACTTTAACGATAGGTCAGCTGTCCGCCGCGGCGCAGACCCCTGCGCCGACGATTCGTTATTACGAAAAAATCGGGTTGCTCGATTCTCCATCCCGGACCGGGAGTAACTATCGGCTGTATGGCAGCGAGGACGTGGACCGCCTGAGCTTCGTTCGCCGTGCCCGGGAAATCGGCTTCACGATCGATCAGGTACGAAGTCTGTTGGCCTTTTCCGATAGCCGCGATGGCGACTGCTGTGCAGTGAGCGCGATGACCGAGCAGCATCTTGCAGAAGTCGAGCAGAAGATCAGAGACCTCAACTTACTGAAGGAGCACCTTTCCCGTCTGCTCGTTTCATGCCAGGGTGGTCGAGTTTCCGATTGCGGCATCATCGGCGCCCTGTCACCTCAGCAATAGATTATTCCTCTGGCTGGACGGTTCTGACGTGGCGAACACGCTTGACCTTGAAGCGGGTTGAAGCTTTATCCTTCGAACAAATTCCCGATCCCAGGCTCAACGTCATGACACAAGACCAAACCGCTACGGCAGCCCGCCTCGAAACCGAACTATTTGTCTCGAAGATGGACTGCCCTTCCGAAGAGAATTTGATTCGGATGGCCTTGGGCAAAGTTTCGGGCATCGACAACATTGCGTTCGACCTCAACACCCGCACGGTGACTGTGCTCCACCATGGCAATGCAGATACCCTTGTGGAGGTGCTGCAGCCCTTGCGACTGGGTGTCGAATTACGCGGATCCCATTCAGCGAAGCCGAAAGTCGACAGCAAACGTACGCTGAGTACACTCGGGATTCCCAAGATGGACTGCCCTTCGGAGGAGAACATGATCCGCATGGCACTGTCGGATGTCGGCGGAATTCAATCTCTGAACTTTGACCTCTCCCAGCGACAGCTCCATGTTGCGCACACGGGAGAAGTCGATCGCATCTTGAATAAGCTGGGCCCGCTAAAGCTTGGCGCCCATCTGATCGGGTCGCAACTGGATTCGTCCCATGAAGAAACCAGTCAAGACAAGGCCGGCGACGCATCGGAGGCGAAGACACTCCGGTTGCTGCTTGCTATCAATGCCATCATGTTCGTGGTCGAGCTGGTCTGGGGATTGGTCGCAGAATCAACCGGTTTGGTCGCTGATTCGTTGGACATGTTTGCGGATGCCGCTGTGTACGGCCTGGCCCTGTACGCGGTAGGCAGGGCTGCGGCGATGAAGACGCACGCAGCACACCTGGCCGGCTGGTTGCAGCTCGTGCTCGCGCTGGGCGCCCTCAGTGAAGTGGTACGCCGGGCCTTCTTCGGAAGCGAACCGGAATCTGCCCTGATGATGGGCGTTGGCGCGGTAGCCCTGGTTGCGAATGTGGCTTGCTTGATGTTGATCGCAAAGAAACGCGATCGCGGGGCGCACATGAAGGCAAGTTATATTTTCTCGGCGAATGACGTTATTGCAAACATCGGCGTGATTGCTGCCGGCGCACTCGTCACCTGGACCGGGTCGCCTTATCCAGATCTGATTGTCGGCACGGTGATCGGCGTGATCGTTCTTTCGGGCGCACGTCGCATCCTGAAGCTGAAGTAAGGATTGAGCGCAGAAGACAAACGATCCTACGTGCTATACTTTTCCTCATGGCCGCCCGACGCTTCATCTACCTTGTCTTGACGATCCTCGCTCTTCAGCTCAGCTGGAGCGTGGTTGCTGCCTATTGTCAACACGAGTCGGGCCGTGCCGCCCAGCATTTCGGTCATCATTCGTCGGAGGCCGACTCGCACAAGCTCGCCTCCGCTGAGAAAGACAAGCCGGCGGGTTCCAACAAGAAAGTCGCAATGCACTCGCACTGCGCTTCCTGTGCTCACGCGACGCTTTCCTTCGAAGGACTTCCTGTTGCGCTGGTGATTATTGAGCCGGCCCGTCTGGCGCCGCCGGCGCTCCAGCTTCAATACTCCTCCTCATACTCTGCTCGTCCCGAGCGGCCTCAATGGATCTCCGCCGTCTGATTCGGCGGCAGATCGTATACATCCACTCATCGTTGTGCGGGCGGGCCTGAAGGCCATCCCGATACGTCTCGCTGCTGAATAGCCTTCGTTTTCAATAACTGGAGTTATTCATGCATCCCAAGTATTTCGTCCTCGGGGCGTCCGTGCTATTTGCACAGGCGTTGCCGAGTGCTGCGCAGGTGACAGCGCAGCCGTTGTCTCCTGTGGCAACACAGCAGCAAGCACCCGTCGCAGGCCCGCCGCTGACGCTCGATGAAGCCATCGCAAAGGCACTGGCGGCCAACCCAAGCCTGCGCGCGGCCGCGCTCGATGTTGCGATCGCCGACGGCATGCGCCGCCAGGCGGGCCTGTTCCCGAATCCCGAAGTGTCCTTTGTCCGTGAAGGAACGCAACGCGGTACCCGCACCCAGACCGTGCAGCTCAGCCAAGTGCTCGAACTCGGAGGAAAGCGCTCGGCGCGTATCAACCTGGCCGAACGCGAACGCAGTCTTGCGGCAGGCAACCTCAGCGTGGCCCGTACCGATCTGCGCGCCGACGTCACAACGGCCTATTTCGATGCCCTGGGTGCACAGGAGCGCGTGCGCATCGCCCAGACCTCGCTCGACGTCGCAGCGAAAGCAACAGTGGCGGCCGAAAAGCGCGTCACGGCCGGACGGGTTTCGCCTGTCGAGCAGGATCGCGCCGGCGTGGCACAGGCATCGGCGCGGCTCGAGCTGGCCCAGGCGCAGAGCGACCTGGCGATTGCCATGCACACCTTGTCCGCCTATTGGGGCGAAACTGGTCAGGCAAACCTTACCCTGATCGTCCCCGAGCTCGACCTGGCACCAACGCCTGCGCTGGCCGAACTGGAACAGCGGCTGGCCACCTCGCCGCAGCTACGGCGCGCGAACTTGCAGGTCCAGCGCGAGGAAGCTCAGGTCGGCGTCGATCGTGCCCAGCGTATGCCCGACCTCACGCTTATCGTCGGCAACAAAAAGGACGACGAGATCGGGCGTTCGCAGACCGTGGTCGGCCTGTCGGTCCCGCTGCCCTTGTTCAACCGCAACCAGGGCAGCCTGCAGGCCTCGCTCGGTCGCGCCGAGAAGGCACGCGCCGAACTGGAGGCCGAGCGCCTGCGCCTGCACCAGGGGCTGACCAACGCGTACCAGCGCGCCCAGTTGTCGCGCGAGCAGGTGCGCAGCATGCGCGAGAACATCCTGCCGGCAGCGCAGCGCGTGTTCGACTCCGCGGTCACCGGCTTTGAAGCCGGCAAATTCGGGTTCCTCGACGTGCTCGACGCCCAGCGCACGCTGCTGCAGATCCGCACCCAATACATCCAGGCACTGTACGACCGCTACCGCGCCGTCGCCGACCTTGGCCGCTATGGCGCTCCAGACCCAGGCGCCAACCTCAACAACAGGATTGCCCCATGAAGTCGACTATGAACAAGAAATCCCTATTTTCCATCGCCGTCGTCATCGGCGTAGGTCTCGTGCTCGCGCTCGCCATTCTTTTCTGGAAAAGGGACGCGCCAGCGGCCCAGGGTGAAAGCGAACACGCAGAGGAAACGGCCGAAAAGTCGGGAGGCAAGGAAGAGCATGCCGACGAGCCGCCCGGCCTGATCGAGATGACGCCGCAGCAAGTTCAAGGCGCGGGCATTGCCGTGGCGCAGGCCGCTCCGGCGCGCATCGATACCGCCGTCACGCTGCCGGGCGAAGTGCGCTTCAACGAAGACCGCACCGCGCATATCGTGCCCCGGGTGGCGGGCGTGGTCGAATCGGTCTCCGCCTCGCTCGGCCAGGAGGTGAAGAAGGGCCAGCCACTGGCCGTCATCGCAAGCCCCGACCTGGCCGAACTGCGCAGTACCGCCCTCGCCGCGGACAAGCGCCTCGGACTGGCGCGCACCACCTACGAACGCGAGAAGAAGCTGTGGGAAGACCGGATCTCGGCGCAGCAGGACTACCTGCAAGCCGAGCAGGCCTACCGTGAAGCGCAGATCGAGGTGCAGTCCGCCAGGTCGAAACTGACGGCCCTCGGCGCCGAGATCAACGGGGGCGCCGTGAACCGCTATGTCCTGCGCTCGCCCTTCAACGGCGTCGTGGTCGAAAAGCACCTGTCGCAGGGCGAAGCGGTGAAGGAAGACGCGAACGCCTTCCTGGTGTCCGACCTGTCGACCGTCTGGGTGGAGATCGTGGTGACGGCCAAAGACCTGGAATCGGTCCGCGTCGGCCAGCCGGTCACGATCAAATCCGCTGCCGGCAGCGCATCGGTCACCGGCAAGGTCAGCTATGTGGGTAGCCTGCTGGGCGAACAGACCAGGACCGCGACCGCTCGGGTCGTCATCGACAACCCGGGCCTTGCATGGCGCCCTGGACTGTTCGTGAACGTCGCTCTCGTGCGCGGCACGAAGGAAGCTGCCGTTGCAGTCGCAGCCGATGCCGTGCAGACCATTGAGGGCAAAGCCGTCGTCTTTACAAAAGTGCCGAAGGGCTTCCAGGCCCAGCCGGTCACGCTTGGCGCGAGCGACGGCAAGAACGTCGAGATCGTCGCCGGGCTGAGCGCCGGGGCGCAATACGTTGCAACGGGCAGCTTCGTTGTGAAAGCCGAGCAAGGCAAAGGCAGTGCCGAGCACGAACACTGATCGAGGAACCCGACATGTTTGAACGCATTATCCGCTTCGCCATCGAGCACCGATGGCTTGTCATGCTGGGCGTCGTCGCCATGGCGGCCGTCGGCATCTACAACTACCAGAAACTGCCCATCGACGCGGTGCCCGACATCACCAACGTCCAGGTCCAGATCAACACGTCGGCCGCCGGCTATTCGCCGTTGGAAGCCGAGCAGCGTGTGACCTTCCCGATCGAAACGGTCATGGCGGGGCTCCCCGGCCTGGAAGAAACCCGGTCGCTGTCGCGCTATGGCCTGTCGCAGGTGACCGTCATCTTCAAGGATGGCACCGACATCCACTTTGCACGCCAGCTCGTCAACCAGCGAATCCAGGAAGCCAGGGAAAACTTGCCTGAAGGCGTGGTGCCCATGATGGGCCCGATCTCTACCGGCCTGGGCGAGATCTACCTCTGGACGGTCGAAAGCGAGCCGGGCGCGAAAAAGCCCGACGGCACACCGTACACGCCGACCGACTTGCGCGAAGTCCAGGACTGGATCATCAAGCCGCAGTTGCGGCAGGTGCCCGGCGTCACCGAAATCAATTCGATCGGCGGCTTCGAGAAGGAATACCTGATCGCACCCGATCCGGCCAAGCTCAGCTCCTACGGCCTGTCGCTGTCCGACGTCGTCGGCGCGATCGACCGCAACAATAACAACGTCGGTGCCGGCTATATCGAGCGCCGTGGCGAGCAGTTCCTGATCCGCGCGCCGGGGCAGGTGCGCACCCTCGACGATATCCGCAACACGGTCCTCAGCAACGTCAAGGGTGTTGCAATCCGCGTGCGCGATGTGGCGACCGTCGACATTGGGCGTGAACTGCGTACCGGCGCGGCGACCGAAAACGGCAAGGAAGTCGTGCTCGGCACGGTATTCATGCTGATCGGCGAGAATAGCCGCGCCGTGTCGCAGGCCGTTGCCGCCAAGATGGTCGAGGTGAACCGTTCGCTGCCCAAAGGCGTCAAGGCGGTGCCGGTGTACGACCGGACGGTACTGGTCGACAAGGCCATCAATACCGTCAAGAAGAACCTGCTCGAGGGTGCGGTGCTGGTGATCGTCATCCTGTTCCTCTTCCTCGGCAACATCCGTGCGGCGATCATCACGGCGATGGTCATCCCGCTGGCGATGCTGTTCACCTTCACGGGCATGGTGTCGTACAAGGTCAGCGCGAACCTGATGAGCCTGGGCGCCCTCGACTTCGGCATCATCATCGATGGCGCGGTCGTGATCGTCGAGAACTGCGTGCGACGCCTCGCGCATGCGCAGGAGCACCACAAGCGCGACCTGACCCTCTCCGAGCGCTTCCATGAAGTGTTCGCGGCTGCCCGGGAAGCACGGCGACCGCTGCTCTTCGGCCAGCTCATCATCATGGTTGTGTACCTGCCGATCTTCGCGCTGTCGGGTGTCGAAGGAAAAATGTTCCACCCGATGGCCTTCGCCGTGGTTGCGGCCCTGGTCGGCGCCATGATCCTGTCGATCACCTTCATCCCCGCCGCGGTGGCCCTGTTTATCGGCAAGCGCGTCACCGAGAAGGAAAACAGGCTCATGGGCATGGCCAAACGTGCTTATGCGCCGATGCTCGAAAAAGTCATGCGCAACGCGGCACTGGTTATCACGAGCGCGGTCGTCCTCGTCGTCCTGTCGGGGTTACTGGTGACGCGGCTGGGCAGTGAATTCATTCCGAGCCTGAACGAAGGCGACCTGGCGTTGCAGTCGTTGCGCATTCCTGGCACCAGCCTGAGTCAGTCCGTGGAAATGCAGAAAAAGGTGGAAGCCGGCCTGAAAGCGAAGTTCCCGGAGATCGACAGAGTGTTTGCCCGCACCGGCACTGCCGAGATCGCATCGGACCCGATGCCGCCGAACATCTCGGACGGCTACATCATGCTCAAACCTGAAGCGCAATGGCCAGCACCGAAGAAGAGCCGCGACGAACTGATCGCGGCGATCCAGGAAGAGGCCGAGAAATACGCCGGCAATTCCTACGAGTTCTCGCAACCGATCCAGTTGCGGTTCAATGAACTGATCTCCGGCGTGCGCAGCGACGTTGCCGTCAAGGTCTTCGGCGACGACATGGAGGTGCTTGCATCGACCGGCAAGGAGATCGCCGAGGTACTGCAGCGCATTTCGGGTGCGGCCGAAGTGAAGGTCGAGCAAACGGGCGGCCTGCCTATGCTGACCGTTAACATCGACCGCGAGAAGACTGCGCGCTATGGCCTGAACATCGGCGACGTGCAGGAAGCCCTGGCCATTGCAACCGGCGGTCGCGAAGCCGGCACCATGTTCGAGGGCGACCGCCGCTTCGATATCGTCGTTCGTTTGCCCGAAACGCTGCGGACCGATCTCGACGCGCTCAGGCAGCTGCCAATCTCCCTGCCCGCCGAGGACGGCGGCGCGACGACCTACATCCCCCTGGGCGAGGTTGCTTCGCTCGAATTCGCGCCTGGTCCGAACCAGATCAGCCGGGAAAACGGCAAGCGGCGCATTGTCGTGAGCGCGAACGTGCGCGGACGCGATATCGGCTCGTTCGTACCTGAGGCAGCCGCGGCAATCGCCAGGGATGTCAAGGTGCCGGCGGGCTACTGGACAAGCTGGGGCGGCACTTACCAGCAACTGCAGTCGGCCACGACCCGGCTCCAGCTGGTGGTGCCGCTCGCCCTGTTCATCGTGTTCACGTTGCTGTTCATGATGTTCAACAACGTGAAGGACGGGCTGCTGGTCTTTACGGGTATCCCCTTCGCCCTGACGGGCGGCGTCATCGCTCTCGCCCTGCGTGGTATTCCGATGTCGATTTCGGCGGCGGTCGGGTTCATTGCCCTGTCGGGTGTCGCGGTGCTGAACGGCCTGGTAATGATTTCCTATATCCGCACCTTGCGCGACGACGGCATGGGGCTGGACCGGGCGATCACGCACGGCGCCTTGACGCGCCTGCGGCCAGTGCTGATGACGGCCCTGGTGGCGTCCCTTGGGTTCGTGCCGATGGCGATTGCGACCGGCACCGGCGCCGAAGTGCAGCGGCCCCTGGCGACCGTTGTGATCGGGGGCATTCTTTCCTCGACGGCGCTGACGCTGCTCGTCCTTCCCCTCCTTTACCGGCTTGCTCATCGCAAGGACAGCGATGAAGTACCAGCGGAGCCGGTGAAGGTTCTCGTGCATTGAGACTGCCGGGCCGCGAGGAATCCTTGCGGCCCGGCTGAGGAGGATGAAATGCGTGAAGACACCCCAAGTCGGTCGCCAGGTACACGCCGGCTTTTCGGGCTGGACCTTGCTGCGCACGGAACGGCGCTCCTGAGCTGCATTACCGGAGGAGTCGTTCTGGAAAGCGTCGTCCTCATGGGAGCTGCCTCACATCACGCAGCAAGCATCGGTTTTCGCCTGCTACTTGACAACAAGGATGCAGGGCAATCCCGAATCAGGTCGGGCGACGCACTGTATTCACTTGCCCAGCTCATCATTTGGGCGTGTTGTCTGCTGCTGGCCATATGCGTTACCGCCATGGGCGCACACGGCATGTTTCACGCAGAGCCGCTCAATGCCCTGGCAATAGCAGGCTTTGCGATACCCGGAGCGCTGGCCGCTGCGACTACCGGTGCGCTGGCTTTGCGCCCCGGCGATGCTGGACGTAGTTGGCGCGAGGTCGATGCAATGCTGTCCGCAGCGCCAGCCGTGCTGGCGTTTTGTGTCGCGTTCAGCCCACTGGGCGTTGAGGCAGGAAAGCTGGACGCACTTGCCGGGCTGAGCATCGTACTGATGCTGTGCGCACGTACCGTGCTCCATCTTGGCCGGATTCTGGACTGATTCGCTGCTAGAGAGACAAAGCGTTGAACGCAATCGCAAGGAGACGAACAATGAAACTACAACAACAGCTGCCCGATCCGATACGTGGTCAGCTCATCGAAGTAGTTGGAATCAGCAGCCTGATTTTCTTTGGCCTGATGATGGTGTTTTTCGGTTGGCTCAAATACAAGGACCGCAACAATCCGGCAAACAAGAAGAAAAGGAAGGGCTCAGCGCGCAGCGCGAAGAAAAAATAGCAATCCTCCGGCGTCCTTGGCGCCCGTCCGTATCGCGGGCGAGCGGCAGGAAGCGTGCCGAACTCTCCGCGAGGGTCTCGCTTCTCTAATTTGTCAGCACAACCGTAATTACTATATAAGGGGAAAACAATGGGTTTAGGACATTCACATGCAGCACAGCCGGGCCAGAACGAACGACCACTCTGGATTGCCCTCGGCCTTACGACCGCCTTCCTCATCGCTGAAATTATCGGCGGCATCCTTACCAACAGCCTGGCGCTAATCTCGGATGCAGCGCACATGTTTACCGACAGCGCGGCGCTGGCAATTTCACTGGCCGCAATCCGCATCGGCAAACGCCCGGCAGACAGCAACCGGACATTCGGGTACTACCGCTTCGAGATCCTCGCGGCCGCTTTCAACGCCATGCTGCTGTTCGCGGTGGCGATCTACATCCTTTACGAGGCTTACCAGCGACTGCACAATCCACCGGAAATTCAGTCGGGAACGATGCTGATGGTTGCCGCTTTCGGCCTGGTCGTGAACCTCGTTAGCATGCGCCTGCTCTCGAGCGGCAAGGACAGCAGCCTGAACGTCAAGGGCGCCTATCTGGAAGTCTGGAGCGACATGCTCGGTTCGATTGGCGTGATCATTGGTGCGCTCGTTATTCGCTACACCGGCTGGACCTGGGTCGATTCGGTGATTGCCGTTGCGATCGGGCTGTGGGTGCTGCCACGTACTTGGACGCTGCTCAAGGCAAGCATGAACGTGCTGCTCGAGGGGGTGCCAGAGGGACTGGGCATTGCCGACGTCAAGGATGCAATTGCGCGAGTGCCGGGCGTGGCCAGCGTTCACGACCTGCATGTATGGTCGATCACCAGCGGAAAAGCCAGCCTGACCGTGCACGTCGTTCAGGGTACTGCTGTCGCAGACCCGCAAGCTCTGCTGATGGCGATCCGCGAACTCGTGGCGCGCGAGTACGATATCCATCACAGCACCATCCAGATCGAAACGACGCCCTGTGAACAGGCGGCTGAAGAGCACAGCTTCGGGCCTACGCTGGCACACGAGCACGCCGACCACGACGAGCACGAAGGAGAAAAGCGATGATCGACCATATCAGGGCCAACCTCGTCGAGGCACGCGACGCGCTCGACCGCCTCATCAGCGATGATACCCAACTCGGCAATATTCAGGCCGGCGCCTCCCTGTTGATCGACGCATTGCGCAGCGGACGCCGCGTCATCTCGTGCGGAAACGGTGGCTCGATGTGCGATGCGATGCATTTGGCCGAAGAGCTGTCGGGGCGATTCCGCGAGGATCGCCCAGCGATGGCAGCCGTGGCCATCAGCGACCCGAGCTATATCAGCTGTGTGGCCAACGACTACGGCTACGACCAGGTGTTTGCCCGCTTCGTCCAGGGTAACGGCGGCGATGGCGACGTCCTGTTCGCAATCAGCACGAGCGGCAGCAGCCCATCAGTCGTGTTGGCTGCCCAGGCTGCCCGTGCGCGCGGAATGAAGGTGATCGGCCTGACTGGGCGGTCAGGGTCGCAGCTCGAACAGAATGCCGACGTATGCATCTGTACAAGTGCGGGCCGATACGCGGACCGGGTGCAGGAGCTGCATATCAAGGTCATCCATATCCTGATCGAGTTGGTCGAGCGCGCTTTGCAGCCGGCGAACTACCCAGTCAACAAGTAAGCCGCCGACAAGGTCCCAGAATAGGCGTCTGGAAGCGGACGCGCCTGCTTACGTCCCGCCGCGTGCTCCACTGAACTTGAGCAGCCGCAGTCCATTAAAGACCACCAGCAGGCTCGCGCCCATGTCCGCAAACACTGCCATCCACAGGGTGGCCGATCCCGCAATCGCCAGTCCCAGGAACACCGCCTTGATTGAAAGGGCGGTAACGATGTTTTGCTTCAAGATGGCACTAGCCTGCCTGCTCAATCGGATGAACTGAGGGATCTTGCGCAGGTCGTCATCCATGAGCGCGACGTCGGCTGTTTCAATCGCCGTATCCGTGCCGGCCGCCCCCATGGCGAAGCCGATATTCGCCTTGGCCAACGCCGGCGCGTCGTTGATCCCGTCGCCTACCATCCCGCTCGTAAGCAACCTTAAGTACATTGCTCGGTCGCAGTCAGAGCTCAAAGTTGGAACAGTTTGCGGTACTTACGGACAACATCTAGTCCTGAGTGCCTTGTTCGGTCCGGTATCGAACAGCATGGTCAAGGAAGCAAATATCCCTCGCCCATGCTCGAAGCGCTGACTCGGCTTGGAGGCAAGGACTGGACGACCCGTGCACGTGCTCGATGTGGCCCTTCGACCCTGCCGGTTCAGACGCCGCTCGCGAAGCCCTGGTCTGCGCACGAAATCCCGGCATACAATCCAGGCTGTCGCTTGGCTTCGGGTAGGATCAGGGTCGTCTGCGTTGAGCGCAATTCCGACAGTGGCCACAAGCGGCTGTATTAACTAACATTCGTCATGCCCCCTTCAAATTCCGTCATCCCGTCGCCAGCCGTCGTCGCTCCTCTCGAGATCATCACCATTCCCGGGCAGCTCGACGGCTCCCAGGGGACCAACCGCGCACGCGCCGGCACATCCCAGATACGAGCAAATAATGACATCGACGCGATCAAGGCCTGGCTGGCCCGTTTTCTGGAAAAGCGGACCACCTTCGACAACTATCGCAAGGAGGCCGAGCGCCTGCTGCTTTGGTGCACGCTCCAACTGGGCAAACCACTTTCTTCACTGACCCACGAGGATTGGCTCGAGTACCAGCTGTTTCTGCGGAACCCGACGCCCGCGACTCGCTGGATCGCCGCAGAAGGTCGAAAATTCCCGCGGACAGATCCGGGGTGGCGGCCGTTTGCCGGGCCGCTGTCGGCGTCGAGCCAGCGTCAGGCGGCGGTTATCCTGAATACCCTCTTTTCGTGGCTCGTCAACGCAGGCTATCTAGCCGGTAATCCTCTTGCTCTGTCGCGTGAGCGCCGACGGCGATCTGCGCCAAGAATTTCTCGCTATCTCGACGACGAGCTGTGGAATGAAGTAAAAATGACCGTAGACACGCTGCCGCGGGAGACGCCGCGTGAGCGCGAACACTATTTGCGGCTACGCTGGCTGGTCTCGCTCTGTTACGTCTGTGGGTTGCGTATCTCTGAAATCACCAGCAACAGCATGGGAGGCTTTTTCCGGCGCCGCGACCGCGACGGCGAAGAGCGCTGGTGGCTGGAAGTGCTCGGCAAAGGCGACAAATTGCGCATCGTGCCGGCGACCGACGAGCTAATGGTCGAGTTGGCCCGTTACCGACGTGAGTTGGGCCTTCAGCCGTACCCCGTTCCTGGAGAAGCGACGCCACTACTCCTACCGATAGGCGGAAACCCTCGACCGATGTCGCGCGGTGGCGTACATGAGATCTTCAAGGCGCTGTTCGCCAAAACCGCGGATCGACTCCGTCAGCGAGGTCCTGAACACGCACCTGCCGCCGCCCGCGTAACCCAGGCGTCAGCGCACTGGCTGCGCCATACCGCGGGGTCGCATATGGCGAACAACGATGTCGACCTCCGCCACGTTCGCGATAACCTGGGCCACGAGTCGATTAGCACAACGAACACTTACCTGCATTCGTCCGACGACGCCCGCCATGCTGAAACGGAAGAAAAACACCGGATCGGCTGGTAGCCGTATATTGTCGTGATACCGTTGCCGGGTGCGCGGGACCTCGTAACGATCATGGGCTACCGGCTAAGTCCTGCTCCGCCATGTCCTGGGTGAGCTGGATCAGTCGCGCCGGCGTCACCTGCAAGGCGGCAGCGAGCTTGAATAGCACACGCACCGTCGGCTGTCGCTCGCCGCGCTCCATCAGGCTGACGAATGTTCGGTCAACCCTCTGTCGCAATAAGGAAGGGCCGACTGCAGCCGTTCGGAACGGCTCAGTGCACGCTCTTGTTGCTTTGACGACAAGAATGGGTTCTGTTAGGCGGTCTTAATGTACAGATAGCCTTGAAACAGCGTACAGCCGCAGCGTTCGAGCAGGTCGCATAGCTCCACCGTTTCGACGCCTTCCGCAATGACGGCTACCTCCATGCCCGCCCAAGTGCGACGAGGGCAGTGACTATCGTCACGTCCCCTGGATCGCTCCGTAGGTTTTGTACGAACGACTGGTCGATCTTGAACTGGTCGAACGGGAGCCGGTTCAGTACGTGAGTGACAGCACCGTCAACGATCTGCTTTCGAGGCTTGGGTGCGAAACGACCGCGGCGACTCGGCTAGAGGCCAACGAGGTGCTCTCAAACTTTGTTCTTTTCTGTCACACTGCGTACTGCTCATTGGTGACTGCTCCCCTGCCCCTTCGGTGAGTTTCAAAATTAGTTCGCGCCTTCGGGGAGTTTCAAATTTAGTTCGCAGAAGTGCGAACTAAATATGATACAACAATACAAAAGCATCATTTAGAATCAATAGGTTACGTCGAAACTTGATGTACTAGATTTAGTTCGCCGGACGGTCGCGAAATCTTGCGGGGGGCTGCCGGCACTCGACAGCGGCCACGTGTCCAAGGGGCGGCACTGCCGCAGGCCGGCCCCCATGCTTCAGCCGCAGTCAAACCAGCATCTTTCCCGTCATCCTCGACAATATCGCAAGCGGACTCGACTCCACGTCGACCTGTTCCGAAGGCGCCAACTGCACGGTCAGCTCCAGCAGGTATTGCCCCGACATCGCCGCGTGCGACGTCTGGTCGGAAACACATACCCAGGTGGAGCCCGCCGGGAAGTCGATGCGCTGCTGTGGCGCGTTCTCCTGGTAGTCGGGATCGGATTTCATCGCATCGTGTAACTGCAGCATCAGGTGATCGTACTCGCTGCGCAGCGACTTGGTCACGCGCAGCAGCTGCAATGCCTTGGCCTTCATGGGCGAATACCTGGGCAGGCGCGGCAGGAAGCGCTCGGCGACCTGCTCGAACGGTTGTCCAACGCGCCATACCCGCGGCACGCCTTCCGGATTCACGTTCGAGAACACCCGCAGCAGGCGTTCGCCCCGGTTCGGCCTCGACGGGAACGCATCGATATGCAAGCGCCGGTCGTCCGCGCGCCACGACTGGACGCGGTTTTCCACCTGCGCCGGCCGGAAGCTGACCGGCCCGCGCTTCAGCTTGCCGGCGTAGGCCGGAAACAGCGTAGCGAGCAGTCCGTCGGCCTGTTGCCTGAACCGCGCCATCATCGCTGCGAGCGCCAATACGGTGTCGGGTTCGCCTGTCGCCCCCTTGAGCTTGTCGTTGGCATCGAGGCTGATGTTGCGGCTCTTCGGGTCGCGGATGCCTGGCGTGAACAGCATGAACTCTTGAGTCAATGGCTCAAAGGCAAGCGAGGGAAAGTAGAGAACTTTGCCGGCCTCGAGGGCCGCACTCCAGGTGCCGCCTGCATTGCCGTCTGGCAGGCTGCGCATTTCGACGATCTGCGGTTCCATTGCGGTAGTATTTGGCGTGGCGGGCAAATGGCGGCCCCGCACGACCACCTTACTTAATCCCGATCAAACATTCTGGGCAGTATGGTTGCCGCCGTATCGCAAACGCAAACGCAAACGCAAACGCCCGGCGCGATGCAGGTGAGTCCTCCCCGCGTGCGACGGCAGCAGGATTTCCCGATAATCGAACTCGACATTACAGTAAATAATGTCGAGTTTCATGCAGTGGCAAGGAAGTGTAGGAGAAAGCGCGTGGCGAAGCCTCCTCCGGGCCCGCGTCCTGTGCCGAGACCGAATGCGACATTGGGTCCGCACGGCGGACCGGACAACCGACCCGCGGACGTCGTCCAGTCTACGACACCGGTGCAAGCGGATGGCAAGCGGATGGATAGGCTCGTCCACCCACCCATCCGCCACTGCCCTTGCTCCGCCGTTTGGCGCTCGCGCCGCACCGGTGGCCGGCAGGTGGAGGCGCCGGCTAGGTTCGGCCTCCTTTCGATGTGCTGCGCCGGCTACCTGGCCGCGCCAGCAAGGCGCCGCCCTCTCCCGTTCACTGTCCGGCGCATCGAGGGCGTTTCCGGGCGCCGACTGCGCCGGCCGCCCTACTCGCTGGCCTGGCTGAGCTGCTGCCTTTGCTGGGGAGTGAGCAAGGCATCGACCTGCTTCTGCGCGTTGAGCATGTTCTCGAACATTTCACGATGGATCTTCTCGGCCGTCGCGTAGGCGTTGCGCGCCGCCTGCTCGTCGAATTTGCCGTTCCTGTAATACCTTGCCGACTCCATACTGTCGTGCATGCGGTCCATCAAGGCAAACTGTTTCCCCCTCAGGTCCTTGTGGATCGCGTAGATCTTGTTGCGCTGGTCCCTGGTCAGGCTGAGGGCGCCGTAGTCCCCGCCCATCGCGCCGGGACCCCAATCTCCCATTCCACCCCAGCCGCCCATGCCATGCTGGCCCGCCATACCGTGGTGGTGGCCGGGCGGCGGCGCCCCGCCCTGCCGCCCGGCCGGCGGTTCCTGCTGGGCGAACGCCGGCTCCCGGGCGCCGAGGAAAGACAGCAGCAAAACGGCGGTGCAGACCGTTCCCGGACGGATGTTCATGATGGCCTCGCGATTGTTCGGTGAATGCAGTGTAGATCGCATGACGCCCGATTTGGTTCGGCCCGGGCAGCGGCGCGCGCGCCGTTCATGGCGGGGACGCATCGCGCTTCCCGCTCGCGCCGCCCGACGCGTCCTCGCGTGATCCGGACGCGCCGCCCAGGCCCTGCGAATCGGGAATGCGCGCCAGCGCGGCATCGGCGGCGAACAGCCGGGTGCGCTGCGCGGCCGCCTCGAGCAGCGACAACTCCGTGTGCAGCGCGGGATGGCGGTGGGCCGGCAGCGTAGCGAGCAAGGTGTCGATCATCGCCCGCAGCCGGCGCTCGACCTGCACGCTGTCGGCGCCGTAATGGCGGATCTCGCGAAAGCTCATGTGCACGAAATCCTCCCAGTCGGGGGTACGCAGGATCAGCCGTAGCCGCCCGGCCGCGTCCCGGATCTCGCAGTCATGCAAGGCGCGCTTGCCGACCAGGCCCAGCAGGCGCTGCACCTGGTCGATCGCGAGCACCGCGGTGGTCGGGTCGTTGATCGCGGGCGACAGTGCCTTGAGCGCGATGTCGACCACGATCCGGAACGCGAACATCGGGTCCTGCTCCAAGGTACGTTCGCTCCCCATCGCCACCTGTTCGGCAAGCCGTTTCTCGTCGATGTCCGCGCCAGCGCCATGCACGAGGAACAGCGGCTCGCCGACAGCGACGAAGTCGCCGACCTGGGCCGCGAGCTCGAGCACGCAGTCGTGGCGCGCCGCTTCCCGCACCAGGCGCGGGATGTTCACGGCCAGCACGACCGCCGAGCGATGCCGGTAAGGGATCACGCGTGCAGCCGTGGCGTCCGGCGGGCGCTCGGGATGGCGCTGCTCCGGCCCGTCGCCGGCGAGCGCGGGATAGACGCTCTCGATCACCGCGACGCCTTGCCGGCCGATCCGGATCGCCAGGCTCACGGGGCGCAGCATCCGCGCCGCGTAATCGATGAGGAGGATGAAGGCGACCAGCGAAGCCAGTCCGAATACGGCGCCGAGATACACCTGGAGCTGGGGCACGCCCCGGTCGAGGCGGATCAGGGTGCGGTTGGCCCACAGCATGCTGAACACGAACAGACCCACGATCCAGCGGATCACCCGGTCGCGCAGCAAGGTGGTGGCGATGATGCGCGGCGTGTACTGGCCGCCGGCGACCTGTATCGCAACGAGCAGCGAGCCGAAGGCGAACACCAGGCAGGTCTGGTTCAGGTCGAAGATCCGGTTCAGCAGCGCGGCGGCCTCTTCGCGGTCGATGCGCCAGGCGCCCAGGGCCAGGCCAGGACCGGGGCCGAGCCCGCAAAACCAGGTTTCGAACGCCTCGGTCACGCGCACGAGGGCCAGCGCGGCTCCGATGGCCAACATCGGCACCACCCACAACGACGATTTCAGGTAGCTGACCAGGCTATAGCGCCGGTTCCATCCCATGGCACCGCTCCCGCTGACCGCTGCCGATTGTGCCCGCCGTCGCCGCATGTGCACATTGGACCTTGGGACGATAGCCCCTCGGAGCCGCCGGGGCGGGAGCGCAAGCCGCCCTGCTCCCGGCGCCGCCGTCACTCCTCCGTTGCAGTGCCGCCGCCGCCCGACCTGATGATCTCGTCGTGCCGTTCGTTGTCGCTCTTGTGCAGGTAGGCCGCGGTGGTCGAGATATTGGCGTGGCCGGCGGTGTCCTGCAGGGTCTTCAGCTGGACCCCGTTGTTGGCATGGTTGGTCAGCATGCTGTGGCGCAGCCAATGCACCGAGGCATGCCGCAAGGACGCCGCCGAATCGCCGTCGCCCTGGCTGGCCGCCAGTTCCGCGGCCTCGGCAAAGACCGCCTTGAGCGCCTCGCCGGCGGCTTCGTCCGAGAGACGGGTGACCGTCCGGCTCCTGCTCGACAGCACCAGCGGCATGCGGTCGGCGCGGCTGGTGTCGGGCGCCAGGCCGAAGGCCGCGCGGTAGCGCCGGAAAGCATCGAGCATCTGGGGCGGCACCGGAAGTCGGCGCGCCTTGTTGCCCTTGCCGATCACGTCCAGCCACCAGCGCCCTCTTCCTTCGGTATAGATCGATCCCATCGCGGCGCCGACGATCTCGTTCAGGCGCGCCCCGGTCTGGGCGAACGCGATCAGGAGGAAGCGGTCGCGCTCGCGCCGGCGCAAGACGGCCGGTGCATCGGCCGGGCGCGCGGAGACCGTGGCGATCGCCAGTTCGATCGCCTGCGGCGTGAGGTAGCGGGTGATGCGGCTGCTGGTCGGCGTGCGCACGTTGCGCACCAGGGCGCCGGGATTGCGGCGCAGGTAGCCGGTCTGCTCAGCGAAGGCAAGCAAACCCTTGACGGCGATCATGGCCTGGCGCCGGCTCGGGTCCGACAGCGGCCCGGTAAAGGGACGGTAGCGCGGGTCGCTGCGCGGCCACTTGGTGGTCGATATCCAGTCCGGCGGCGGATTGCGCAGGAATTCCTTGTAGGCGTTGAGGTCGGCCACGTTCAGCTGGCCCAGCGTCTTCTTCGCCTCCTCGCGGCACCAGGTCAGGAAGCGGTACAGCTCCTTCTGCGAATTGGCGATGGATTTCGGCGTCAGCTCGCCGTTGGCGATGAACTCGCGCGCAATCTCGATGTCAGTCTGGGCTTCCGTGATCGGATCGTCGGCCACCCGGAACATCTTGACGTCGAGCCGGCCGCTGGGCTTGCCTGCGTCTGCGTCTGCGTCTGCGTCAGGGGCGGTCGGACCGAGGTCGAGCGGGATGAATTTCGTCATGGTGAAGCACATCTACTGTATGGATATACAGTATAGCAAAAGCATTGCAACTGCGATACATCCGCAGCCGTGCTACCCTCCCCGTTGGTGTTTCCATTATGCCAGGGAGCGAAAGTACATGAACCCGATCCAGCTGAACGAGAGCGATGCCCTCCTGGTCATCGACATGCAGAACGATTTCCTTCCCGGTGGCAGCCTGGGGGTGTCGCGCGGCGACGAAGTGCTGGCCCCGGTCAACACCCTGATGGGCCTGTTCGCCGCACGCAAGCTGCCGATCTACGCCTCGCGCGACTGGCACCCCGCCGACCACTGCTCATTCGCCGCGCGTGGCGGACCGTGGCCGCCGCACTGCGTGGCCGAGACCGAGGGCGCGGCCTTCTCGCAGGACCTGGTCCTGCCGGCCGATACGGTGATCATCTCGAAGGGCGACCGGCCCGACGCCGACGCCTACTCCGCCTTCAACGGCACCGCCCTGGCCGGGCACCTGCGCCAGCATGGCGTGACGCGCGTCTTTGTCTGCGGCCTGGCCACCGATTATTGCGTGCTCAACACGGTGATCGATGCGCGCGCGGCAGGATTCGAGGTCGTCGTGCTGCCGGAGGCGATGCGCGCCGTCGATGTGAGCGCGGGCGACGGCGAGCGGGCCATCGAACGCATGGCCGGGCTCGGGGCCCGGGTGGCGGAACTGGCCGCGCTCGACGACCTCGCCGCCGCCCCGGCACCCCTGGGCGCGCACGCGCCGGCGTAAAAAAAAACCGGCCGCGGATTGCCCGCGGCCGGTTTCGCGATCCATGCCGGCCATCGGCGACATGGATCGGTGTCGTTCCAACCAGATCAGCTCGGCTTGTTCAGCAGCGAGCGCGAACGTGCATAGCCGAAGTACACGACCAGGCCCAGCACCAGCCAGATCGCAAAGGCGACCCAGGTGTGCCAGCTCAGGAAGGACATCAGCGCCAGGCAGAAGATGATGGCCAGGGCCGGCACGATCGGGACGCCCGGGCAACGGAAGGCGCGCGGCAGGTCCGGACGGGTCTTGCGCAGGACGATGACGGCGACCGAGACCAGCGAGAACGCGGCCAGCGTGCCGATGTTGACCAGCTCGGCGAGCACGCCCAGCGGGACGACGGCGGCGATCAGGCCGAAGATGATGCCGACCATCCAGGTGGCGAAGTACGGGGTGCCGTACTTCGGATGCACGGTCGAGAACTTCTTCGGCAGCAGGCCGTCGCGCGACATGGCGAACAGGATGCGGGTCTGGCCGTAGGCCATGACCAGGATCACGGTGCTCATGCCCAGGATGGCGGCCAGGTCGACGAAGCCGGCCACCCAGTCCTGGCCCGCGTACTGCAGCGCCAGCGACACCGGATGGTCGACGCCCTTGAAGTTCGGGAACGGGACGATGCCGGTCATGATGCCGGAAACCAGCACGTACAGGATGGTGCAGACGATCAGCGACCCGATGATGCCGATCGGCAGGTCGCGGGTCGGATTCTTGACTTCCTCGGCGGCCGAGGTCACGGCGTCGAAACCGATGAAGGCGAAGAACACCAGCGCGGCGGCGCTCATCACGCTACCCATGCCGAATGGCATGAACGGAGTCCAGTTGTCCGGCTTGACGTAGAACACGCCGACGCAGATAAACAGCAGCACGACGCCGGTCTTGATCGCCACCATGATGTTGTTGACCCGCGCGGACTCGCGCACGCCGAGGGAAAGCATGAAGGTCAGGACCATCATGATCAGGAAGGCCGGCAGGTTGAATACGGTGTTCACGCCCGGAATCGCGCCAGGCGCGGCGCGCAGGGCTTCCGGCAGCACGATGCCGATCCCCTTCAGCAGCGACTGGAAATAACCGGACCAGCCCACGGCGACCGTCGAGGTCGCGAGGCCGTATTCCAGCAGCAGGTCCCAACCGATCATCCAGGCCACGATTTCGCCCAGGGTCACATAGGAATAGGTGTAGATCGAGCCGGCCACCGGCACGCTGGAAGCGAACTCGGCATAACACAGGGCCGCGAAGCCGCAGGCGATGGCGGCGATGATGAAGGAAACCGTCAGCGCCGGGCCGGCCGTGACGGCGCCAGTGCCGGTCAGCACGAAAATGCCCGTGCCGACAATCGCCCCGATACCCATCATGATCAGGTCCATCGGTCCGAGGACCTTCTTCAATCCGCCTCCGGTGCGGCTGCCCGCCACCATGGCATCGAGGTTTTTCGTCCTAAAAATACTCACTACACATTCTCCTGTTATGCATTGTCGTCTCCCGTCGGAAGGCTGCCGGCTCGTGACCAGCCCGCCTTTCCCGCTTTCCTGCAGCCTTGCTTTTTATATTGCCGGCCCCATCTTGGTGCGGGTGTCCTCCTCCGCCCGCGGCTTACGCCGGCGGCACCGCCTGCGTCATCGCTGGATAAAAAGAAAGCGCCTGCAATGCCGCCAGGCGCCTATCGACCCACCACGTCCGCCGCCGCGTCCTTACAGGCGCGCCACACGGTCACTTTCAGCGATAACAATAAGCCAGCACATCCGCATTATTGCTCCGTCAACCCCTGTTGAGCAAGCGCCCGCCGAACCGCATCGGCTTCCGGTTCGCCTTTTTCGATGGCTTCATAGTATTGCTTCGCCTGGGAACGGGTGATATGGGGCGGGAGAGGCGGAATATTCGCTTCGCTGACGATATCGAGAACGAACGGTTTCGTGGCCGAGAACGCGGCATCCAGCGCCGGGCCGATCTCCTCGGGCCGCTCGACCCGCACGCCGTCGAGGCCAAGCAGGCGGGCGTAATCGGCATAGGCCACGTCCGGCAACTGCTGGGATGCCTCGAACTTCGGCTCGCCGGCCATGCCGCGCTGCTCCCAGGTCACGAAGTTCAGGTCGCGGTTGTTCAGCACCAGCACGATCAGCCGCGCGTCGCTCCACTCCTGCCAGTGGCGCGCGATCGTGATCAGGCAGTTCATGCCGTTCATCTGCATCGCGCCATCGCCCACCAGCGCCACCACCAGCCGCCCCGGATGCGCCATCTTGGCAGCGAATGCATACGGCATGGCCGAACCCATGGTGGCCAGCCCGCCGGAGAGCGAGCCCATCATGCGCGCGCGGGCCCGGATGTCGAGCGCATACCAGGCGGTGGTCGAGCCCGAGTCGCCGGCCAGGATCGCGTCCTCGGGCAGGCGCTGCGACAGTTCCCAGAACGCGCGTTGCGGATTGAGTTCGGGCGTCTCCAGCATCGCCTTGCGCTCGAGCTCCCGCCAGCTGTCGCGCACCTTCCCCCCGATGCGCTCGCGCCAGCCGCGGTCGGTCTTGCGCTCGAGCAGCGGGATCAGCGCCCGCAGCGTCGCCCTGGCGTCGCCGATCAGGTTGGCCTCCATCGGATAGCGCAGGCTGACCATCTTCGGGTCGATGTCGATCTGCACGCCGCGCGCCTGGTCTTCCTCGGGCAGGAATTCGGAGTACGGGAAGCTCGAGCCGACCATCAGGAGGGTGTCGCACTCGTTCATCATGTCGAAGCTGGCGCGGGTGCCGATGATGCCGATCGATCCGGTCACGAAGGGCAGCTCGTCGGGCACGGCCATCTTGCCCAGCAACGCCTTGGCGATGCCCGCGCCCAGCAGTTCCGCGACCTCCACAAGCTCGTCCGCCGCCCCATGCGCGCCGGCGCCGGCCAGGATCGCGACCCGTTTTCCTCCGTTCAGGATGTCGGCCGCCTGGCGCAGCGCCGCCGGGGGCGGCACTTCGGCGAAGGACAAGCTGCCGATGCCCGACAGGACATTGCCGTGCTCGCGGGGCGGTGTCGCCACCGCTTCCTCGTCCTGCAGGTCGGCGGGCACGATGATGCAGCAGACGCTGCGCTCGCTGCGCGCGGTGCGCATGGCGCGGTCGACCAGGTGGCGGATCTGCCCGGCGGTGGTGGCCATCTGCACGAAGGCGCCGGCGACGTCCTTGAACAGGGTGACCAGGTCGACTTCCTGCTGGTAGCTGGCGCCGAGCGAGGCGCGCTTCTGCTGGCCGACGATGGCCACCACCGGCTGGTGGTCGAGCTTGGCGTCGTAGAGGCCGTTGAGGAGGTGGATGGCGCCCGGGCCGGAGGTGGCCATGCAGACCCCGACCTCGCCCGTGTACTTGGCGTGGGCGCAGGCCATGAAGGCGGCCAGTTCCTCGTGGCGGGTCTGGACGAAGCGGATGCGGTCCTGGCGCCGCATGGCGGCCAGGAAGCCGTTGATGCCGTCCCCGGGATAGCCGTAGATGCGCCCTACCCGCCATTCGTCGAGCCGTTGCAGAAGAAAATCGCCTACCGTCATTGTCATGTGTGTCTCCGGATTGCGGGCCGATGCCCATGCGGCGAGCATAACATCGGCCCCATGCGGCGACCACACGTTACCGGGAACTATGGAGCCCGCCCTGTCCTGGCCCGGGGCCGCATGAGGATCCAGCCATACAGGAGCAAGTTGACGGTCGCGACCGTGGCGGCCAGCGCCAGCTGGAGCTCGCGCGTCAGCCCGTCCGGATACAGCAGGCGCAGCACGTAGTGTTCGAGGAAGCCACCCTCGTAGCCGGCCAGGCCGGCGCGCATGCGCAGCAGGTTTTCCCAGGCCGTCAGCGGGCAGCCGCGCCCGGTGGACTCCACGATAAAGCCCCAGGCCGCCGCCGGCAGCTGCAGCCAGGCCAGCATTCGCCGGCGCGCCACCAGCAGCGCGCCGAACACCACGAACAGGACGAAGACCAAATGCAGCAGCAGGACGGCGGTGGCGGCCAGTGCGTAAATCATGCGGGCCCGCCGTGTCCATGCGGCCCTGCCCCGGCGCCGGCGCCGGGACCGGCTTTCAGGTGCTCAACGCGGCGCGGCCTCGTCCAATGCGGGCGCGGAGCCGGACGCGGCCTGCCGCGCGCGCGGGGGCGTGGGCGCGACGCAGTCGCCCGCGAACCCGGCCAGGCGCGCGATCGCCTCGCGCGCCGAGCGCAGGTAAAAGGCCTGCAGGTGAAACACATGCCAGCACCCCTCGTATTCCTCGAGCAGGCATGATACGCCACAGTGCGCGGCATGCGCCGCCAGGCGCAGCGCGTCGCCATGCAGGATCTCCTGGTCGCCGACCTGGACCAGCATCGGCGGCAGGCCATGCAGCGAGCAAGCCAGCGGCGCGTGCACGCCCCGGTCCGGCGGGCAGCCGTACCAGGCCAGGCCCTGGGCCACCCAGGCCTTGCGCACCATCGGATCGATGCGGGCGCGGCTGGCGACCGTTCCATCATCGAGGAGCGGATCGGCCACCGGGGACGCCAGCGCCAGCCCGGCCGGCAGCGGCCGGCCCCCGTCGCGCAGGCGCAGCGCCAGCGCCAGGGCCAGCGAGGCCCCGGCCGAGTCGCCCGCGAACACGATGTCGCCGGCGCCGATGCCACTGTCGAGCAAGGCCTCGTAGCAGGTTTCGGCGTCGTCGAGCGCGGCAGGATACGGGTGTTCGGGCGCGAGCCGGTACTCGGGCGCCCAGACGGTCATGCCCGACTCGCGCGCCAGCCGCGTCGTGATGCTGCGGTGGGTGGCCGGGCTCCCCAGGCAGAAGGCGCCGCCGTGCAGATACAGGATGACGCCGCCCCGCGGCGGCCGGCGCATGTCTTCCAGCGGCGCATGGATTTCCACCGGCACGCCGCGGTAGCGCCGGCGATGGCGGCGAACGCCATCCACCCCCGGCATCAGCGCCGCCAGCAGGCCCACGAGCGCGCGCTGCGTGCCGGCGCCGAGGGGCGGCCCGATCAAGGGCTTGAAGCAGGTGCGCAGGAAAGCACGCTGGAATGCCGCATGCAGGCGCTCGCCGATGGCGGTCGGCGCCTGGATGCGCAATCCGCCGGGGTGCCCGGGCAGCGGTGCGGCGAAGCGGTAGGCAACCAGGCTGGCATGGCGCGCCAGCCAGCGGTAGCTGAAGCTGAATCCGGGCCAGTTCGCGCTGTTGCGTCCATGCCGGTCCAGATACCAGCTGCTGCAGCCTGTCCAGACGGCGCCGTCGAGGCGCGCGTGCAGCTTGCCGTTGAACTCGCGGTGCGCGGCGGCGCCGACCTCGACGGTCGTGGCGCCGGCCTGTTCCATCGCACGCAGGCAGCGCATGATGTGTGCGACCTGGCTTTCGAGCATGTAGACGATCGAGTTGTGGCCGAGATTCGTATTCGGCCCGTACAGCATGAAAAAGTTCGGGAAGCCCGGCACCGAGATGCCGAGGTAGGCCTCGGCGCCGTCGCGCCACGCCGTATTCAGGTCCAGGGCGCCGCGGCCGGTGACGCGCATCGGCGCCAGGAAGTCCGTCGCCGCGAAGCCGGTGCCGTAGATGATCGCATCGACCCGGTGCAGCGTGCCGTCGGCGGTCTCGACGCCTTCCGGCACGATGCGCCGGACCGCATCGCTGACGAGCCTGACGTTCGGCCGGGAAAAGGTCGCCAGGTAGTCGTCGGACAGCAGGATGCGCTTGCAGCCGATCGGGTAGTCCGGCACCAGGCGCGCGCGCAGCGCCGGGTCGGGGACGTCGCGCGCCAGCATGCGCCGGAAAGGCTGGTCGACTGCGAAGCGCATGATGCCCTTCAGGCGGGTGAAGGCCAGCGCGCGCGACTCGTACTTCGCATAGATCAGGGCGCGGTGCAGGCGCATGGCCGGCGGCAGGTGGCGGAACAGGCGTTTGTGCCAGGCCCGGTATGCCTGGTCCCCGCGTGCGATCAGGTAGGCCGGCGACCGCTGGAACACCAGCAAGTCGCCGACCTGCCCGGCGATCGCCGGCACGAACTGGGTCGCCGAGGCCCCGGTCCCGATCACCGCCACCCGCTTGCCTTGCAGCGGAAAGGCATGATCCCATTTTGCCGAGTGAAAACTGCGCCCGCGGAAAGTGCCGATACCCTCGATGCGCGGCATCGCCGGCCGGCTGAGCAGGCCAGTGGCGGTGACCACGGTCCTGGCGTACAGGCGCGCGCCCGCCTCGGTCCGCAACGCCCAGAGCGCGCGCGCCTCGTCGAAGCGCGCCTCCGCGATCGCATGCCCGAAATGGATGTACGGCATCAGGCCGAAGTGCTGGGCGCAATCGCGCAGGTAGGCGTGGATCTCGGGTTGGGTCGCGAACCGGTGCGACCAGTCCGGATTCGGTGCGAAGGAAAACGAATACAGGTGCGATGGCACGTCGCAGGCGGCGCCGGGATAGCTGTTGTCGCGCCATACACCGCCGACCTCGCTTCCTTTCTCGAGGATAAGGAAACGCCGGTTGGCGGCGCGCAGCAAGGCAATGCCCATGCAGATGCCGCCGAAGCCGGCGCCGACGACGAGGGTGTCGAGCGGGGCATCGGGCGTCGTCGCAGGCAGGCCGCCCGGGCCGCACGCGCCGGCGGCCCACGTGGCGCGCCCGGGAGGGTGGGGTGTCATGGTGTGTCTCCAGGTCGAGCGAACTGCGCCGCTTTCCAGTCGCTTCCGTAAAGATACTACGAATGCGGCGGGGCCGGCTTGATTCGGCCACTAGCGCAGGTGGTGTAGGATCGCGATGTTGGCGGCAGGCGCAACGGTTGCCGCCTGCCTCATGTCCCATATCCTGGAGAAGCCTGATGCTTTTTAAACGAATGTCGCATGCGCTGATGTCGGCGCTGGTCGCCCTGCCCCTTGCCGCCGGCGCCGCCCAGCCGGTGATCGAGGTCTACAAGACCGCCACCTGCGGCTGCTGCAAGCAATGGGTGAAGCACCTGGAAGAAAACGGCTTCACGGTCAAGGCCCGGGACGTCGCCGATCCAGGCGACTACCGCGCCAAATTCGGCATCGCCGACCAGCACGCCTCCTGCCATACCGCCCGGGTCCAGGGATATGCCGTCGAAGGCCATGTACCGGCTTCGGACATCAAGCGCATGCTGGGGACCAGGCCGGAAGCGGTCGGCCTCGCCGTTCCCGGCATGCCGATGGGCTCGCCGGGCATGGAGGGCGCCCACAGCGATCCGTACGAAGTCCTGCTGGTGAAAAAGGACGGCTCGACCAGCGTCTACAAGCGCTACCGCTGAATGCTTGCGGCGTGCTCCTACACGGTCGTGCTGAAGCCGCCGATGGGCGGGCATTTAACCGGAGCGCATAATCGCCTTGATCGGCTTAACTGGAGGAACACGATGAATGCACAGACTACAGGTAGCGGCGGCAAGGAAGGCGATGCCGCGTCGACCACGATCGGCGTCGGCGGCGTCACCAGCGGCCAGCGCGGCGCCACGCCCAGCCACGAAATCCAGCGCGAGACCGGCGGCAGCGGCGGCGAACAGCTGACCGGGAACCAGGACGGGGCCGGCGCTGCGGCTGCGAACGCCGGGCCATCGTCGAAACCGGGCGCCGTCCCGGCGCCGCAGCCCGCCGGGACGGCGCCGGAGGCAAGCGAGAGCAGCATGCAAAGCGGCGCCCGCGGCGCCTTCGATACCCGCCCGGACCAGGGCGGCGGGACCGGCACCGGGCTGGGCTCGCCCGAAAGCGGCGCCAACCAGTCCGAGCGAGACCTGCCGCCGCCGTCGCCGGCCCAGGGCGGCGCCCGCTGAGGACGCCTCCCAGATCCAGCGGCCGCGCTAGACGCGCCCGGACTGTCCATCCTCGAGCCTGATGGTGCCGTGTTCCCCCGGATCGACGTCCGGGGTGCTGCCCGTCACGGCCGCCTTCGCCATCTGGAACAGGCGCACCATCTTGCTGTCGTTCGAATCCCAGTATTCGGCGCTGTGCGGCGCCACGCGCACCAGCACCACGTGTTCGTCGTCGGGACCGTGCGGGAACCAGGCCTGGACCATCGGGTTCCACAAGGCGCGGATGCGCTCGCGGTCGACCACGCGCTCGGCGGTGCCGCTGATCGAGACGTAGAGGCTGTCGTCCGGCTGGGCGAAGCTGACGTTCACCTCGGGCTGCAGCGCGATGTTCTGCCACAGCGGGGTATGGATCGAGGTGTAGAACCACAGGCCGCCCTGCTCGTCGGTGTCCTGGTTGGTCATCGGGTGGCTGATCAGGTGCCCGTGCTCGTCGACGGTGGTAAACATCGCGAAGCGCATGGTGCGGATCTTGTCGGCCAGCGCGGCGGCCTGGGCGGAAGCGTTCGTTGTGGACATGGCATTCCCTTGTGAGTTGGCGAAAGCACCATCCTAGCCGGCCGCGGACGGGACATCGGTGCGGCGGCGAACGCAAGCGCATTGCTGGGCCGCTGCGGATGCGTCTTCGCGACCGCGGCCGAACAAACGTACGCGCGTCGGTAGGTATGTTCGGAGCGCCGAATCCCCTGCCGATCGTGGCCAGTGTTAGGCCAGCCTGTGCGCGCAAGGTTCGGTCGCGCACGTTGATGCGCCTCATTCACGACCAGCGCTGCCCACCGATACTGTGGCTTCGCGCGGCCGGCCGGGCCGCTGCTTCGCGCCCCTTGATTATTCTTTTGGCTTCTTCGGCTTACTTGGAATGGAGGAAACGTGACGCTACCAGGCGACGACGCGCGTGCGGCGCATGCCGACGGGCACGACAACTTCCTGCACAGCCTGGACCTCTTCACCCGGGAGCACCGTGCCGGACATTGGGCCGGACCGTTCTCCGAGTTCATGGCCGGGATCCTGCCCGAGCAGCCGCAGCGCATCGCGCGCACCTCCCATCAATACATCTGGGACATGATCCGCGCCACCTGCGTCGACGACGAGCCCGGAAAGACGCGCTGCCGCCTGTTCGCCGACGACCTGTTCGGCATCGACGAGGCGCTCGCACGCGTCCTCGACTATTTCAAGGCGGCCGCCAGCGGTTCCGAGGTGGGCCGGCGCCTGCTGCTCCTGCTCGGTCCTCCTTCCGGCGGCAAGTCGACCCTGGTGATCCTGCTCAAGCGCGGTCTGGAGGAATACAGCCGCACCGACGAGGGCGCGCTGTACGCCATCGCCGGCTGCCCGGTGCGCGAGTCGCCGCTGCACCTGATTCCGCACACCATGCGCGCCGCCTTCCGCAATACCTACGGCATCGACATCGCCGGCGAAGCCTGCCCGCACTGCCGCGCGCGGCTGGAAGAGCACTTCGACGGCGACTTCATGCGCATGCCGGTCGAGCGCGTCTTCATCTCGGAAGCCGGGCGCAGCGGCATCGGCACCTACGCCCCGCACGACCCGACGACGGCCGACCTGGCCGACCTGGTCGGGTCGGTCGACTTGTCGAAGGTCGCGCAGTACGGCGACGAGGGCGATCCGCGCGCCTGGTCCTGGTCCGGCGCGGTGTATGCCGCCAGCCGCGGCGTGCTGGAAATGATCGAGATCCTGAAGGTCAAGCGCGAGTTCCTCTACCTGCTGCTGACCCTGACCCAGGAAAAGAACGTCAAGGTGGCCCGTTTCCCCCTCATCTACCTGGACGAGACCATCCTGGCCCACACCAATCTCGCGGAATTCCGCAAGTTTCTGCAGGAAAGCGAAAACGAGGCGCTGCTCGACCGCATGGTGATCATCCAGGTGCCCTATACCCTGAACTACCGCGAGGAGGCCCGCATCTACCGCAAGCTGATCTCCTCGGCGGCGCCGGCCTTCCGCGACGTGCACCTCGACCCGCACGTGCTGCATGCGGCGGCCGTGTTCGCCATCCTCTCGCGCATCCAGGACGGCGAGGAAAAGGAGGTCGAACTGGTGAGGAAGGTGCGCATCCACGCCGACGAGGAGGTCGATGGCGTGAACCGGGCCGACATCCGCCGTGTCAAAGAAAAGGACAAGGCGCCCGACGAAGGCCTGGCCGGTGTGTCGCCGCGCTTCGTCATCAATGCGCTGTCGAACGCGATCATCGGCTCGAACCGGAAGAGCCTGTCCACGATGGACGTACTGCTGGCCCTGAAGGACGCCATCGAGAACGACGCGCGCATCGAACCGCGGCGCAGGCGCAAGTGGGTCGATTATCTCGTGCTGACCCGGAAGGACTTCTACAACCGCTGGGTGAAGCAGGACGTGCACAAGGCCTTGTTCGTCTCGTTCGAGCAGGAAGCGCTCGAGCTCCTGGACAAATACCTCGACGAGGTGGAAGCCATGCTCGACAACCGCACCATCAAGGACCCGATCACCAACGAGGAGCGCCGGCCCGACGAACGTTTCCTGCGCGCGGTCGAGGAAAAGATCCACATTTCCGACTCCGGCAAGCAATCGTTTCGCCAGGAAGTCGTGCGCAAGGCGATGGGCGCCTACAAGCGCGGCGTCAAGTTCGGGCTGGACAGCCATATCCAGCTCAACGACGCCGTGCAGCAATACCTGTTTGAGCAGCGGCGCGACGTGCTGCGCCTGGTCAGCTCGGCGAAACGGCCGGACGACGAGGTGCGCGGCAAGATCTCGGCCGTCGAGAAGCGGCTGGTCGACGAGTACGGGTACGATGCGCACAGCGCACGCGAGGCGCTGAACTACGTCACCACCCTGCTCGCGCAGGAATGAGGCCTGTCGTGGCGCTGACCATCAGCACCGAGTGGTACGAGCTGTTCTCGCGCGGGGCGCGCGACTGGCTGCGCCACAACGACAAGGTGCGCGAGGCGGTGCGCGAGCACCTCCCGGACCTGATCGCCGGACCGGATTTCATCTCCGGGCCGCAGGAGCGTACGGTGCAGGTGCCGGTGCGCATGCTCGACCACGCACGCTTCCGGCTGGCCGAGGGGCGGGTCGAGAGCGGCGCCGGCCAGGGACCCGGCGAGCCGGGCGACGTGCTGCGCCGGGCCAGCGACGACGACGACGACGGCGAGGCCAAGGGCGGGAACGAGGATGGCGAAGTGCGCATGCTGCTCGAATTCTCCATCGACGAGGTCATGGACTGGCTGTGGCAGGACCTGCGCCTGCCCGACCTCAAGCCCAGGCCCAGTCCCGGCATCGACGACACCGAGCTGGTGCGCGAGGGCTGGGACAAGCGCGGCGCCCGATCGCGCCTCGACCGCCGCCGCACGCTCAAGGAGGCGATCAAGCGCCGCGCCGTGCAGGCCGACCCCTTGCCCTTCACCGACGAGGACCTGCGCTTTCGCCAGCTGGTGAACCGACCCCGCCCCGCCACCGCGGCCCTGATCTTCTTCGTGGTCGACGTCTCGGCCAGCATGACCCAGCTCGAGCGCAAGCTCGCCAAGTCGTTTTTCTTTTTTGCCCTGCAAGGACTGCGCCGCCAGTATGCGAAGGTGGCGGCACGTTTCGTGGCCCACACCACCCAGGCCTGGGAGTTCCGGGAGGCCGACTTCTTCCAGGTCAGCGGCATCGGCGGCACCATCGCCTCGAGCGCCTTCCGGCTGGTGCTCGATGTCGTCCGCCGCGAGCGCCTGGCCGGCCAAACCAATCTTTACTTGTTTTATGCTTCCGACGGCGAGAACTTTACCGAGGACCGCGCCGCCACCCTGCAGGGCCTGAACGAGCTGGCCGGCATGTTCAACTACCTGGGCTTCGTCGAGACCCTGCCGGGCGTCACCCGTTCGCTCGATACCGAGATGCGGCGCCTGTTCGGCGAGCTCGAAGCGCGCGGGCGGCCGGTCGGGGCCAGCGTCCTGTCGAGCGGCGACGACGTCTGGCGCGCCCTCCAGCACTTTTTCGGCGAACGCGCCGATGCGCAGGCCGTCCGATGAGCGAGCGCACCAGCGGGCGCATGAACGAGCGCGATCGCCGCCTGGCCGACTACGCGGCGCGCCTGGAAGCGCTGGCGATCGAGCTCGGCCTCGACTTCGCACCCGTCCACTTCGACATGGTGCCGAACAACTTCATGCTCGAGATCGCGGTCTATGGCCTGCCGGTGCGGATGCGCCACTGGTCCTTCGGCGTACGCTACATCCACCAGCTGGTGCGCCAGCACATGGGCAACTCGCGTATCTTCGAAGTGATGTTCCCGGGCGACCCCTGCCGCGCCTTCATGCTCGAGCATAATTCGCTGGCCGAGAACACCCTGGTCACGGCCCACGTACTCGGGCATGCCGATTTCGCCCGGAACAACATCCTGTTCAAGCGCTTCACCGACATGGCCGGCGGCCACATCCTCGAGCAGAGCGCGGGGCGCGCGCACCGGCTGGAGGCGGCGCTGGCCGCCCACGGGCAGGAGCGGGTCGAGGCCGTGCTCGATGCCGCGCTCGCACTCGAGGCACACGTCGATGTCGACCAGCCGCTGCACCGCTCACGCTACCCCGAGTTCCTGGCGCCGCCAGGGGAAGCGCCGCCGGACGCATTCCACGACCGCTACGCCCAGCTCCCCGGCGAAGTCGTTCCGCCCGAGCGCGACACCCGCCAGCAGCGCGCCCCGCTGCCGCCCCGGCCCGAGCGCGACCTGCTCTGGTTCATCGCCCGCTACGCGCCCGAGCTGGCCGAATGGGAGCGCGACATCTTCCTGGCCGTGCGCGAGGAGGCTTTCTATTTCCACCCGATCTACGCCTGCCAGATCATGAACGAGGGCTGGGCCTCGTACTGGCATGCCCGCCTGCTGCGCGAAGCCGGCTTCCTGCCGCACGAACTCTACCTGGCCGCGCTCAAATCGCACTCCGACGTCGTGCGGCCCTATGCCGGCGACCAGCAACTGGCGCTCGCGCTCAATCCATACCACCTGGGCTTTTCGATGTGGGAGCACATCATCGAGCGCAAGGGCCTGGCGGCGGCGCGCGAGATCATGCGCGAGGAGGACGATTTCGGGTTCGTCCGCAACCACCTCGACGAGGAACTCGCCGGGCGGCTCGATCTGTTCGTCCACGAGACCCGCCGCGACGGCGACACCCGCATCGCCAACCGCGATATCCACGCGATCCGCGAAGCGATCCTGGCGCCGAAATACAATTATGGGGCGCCGTCGATCGCCGTCACGGACCTGGCGCCGGACGGCAGCCTGGCGCTGCGCCACGATTTCCAGCACGACGGGCGCGGGCTCGACCTGCAGCAGGCCGAGCGCGTCATGGAATACATCGACCGCATCTGGCGCCGGCCGGTCAGCCTCCACACCGTGGACTTTCGGGGTGTGGTGCGCACGCTGCCGGCGCGCCGAGCCGGCATCTGAAAGGCGTGACCCGGTCCGGCGCGGGCGCACGCCCCGACCGAGCCCGCCGGCCGTGCCGCTCATCCCTGATGCGCCAGGGCGAGCGCGAACCACACGGCGGGGCGGCGGGGCGGCGGCGGGTACAGGTATCGGACTTACTCCATGCCCGCCGCCACGCCGGGCTCGTAACGGCCGGGCGCCAGGATACCGTGGGGGTCGAGCGCCGCCTTCAGCGCGGCGACGGTGCGCCAGTAGCTGTCGCCGGCGGGATCGAGCGCCGCCATCGCGTGGTTGCCGACGCGGTAAGGGATGTAGCCGGCTTCGAACATCTCGCGGAACACCGCATCGTGGCAGGCGCGGGCGCGCGCCGCTTCCGCCGGATCGTCCTTGTCGTAGGCCACCGTCAGCACGCCGCCCAGGCTGCGCTCGTTGATCATGCTGAAGGTTGCGAACAGGTCGAAGCCGTGGCGTTCGAACTGCGCCTCGGCCAGCGCATGCACGGCCAGCAGGTCGGCGCCGCGCAGCGGCAGCACCGGCGACACCCACAGCAGGCCGCAGTTGTCGCGCGCCGGATCGGCGGCCTCCGGGAAGCTGCCCGGCAGGCCGCCGCGGCGGCGCCAGTAGGCGCCGGCCAGGAAGCGTCCGTTCGGCACGCCCCGGTTCATCTCGAACAGCGATTCGCCGAGCGCGACCCGGGCGCGCAGCTGGCGCCCGAGCGGCGTCGGTCCCAGCAGGCGGCCGGCCAGTGCGCCCAGGCGCAGGCTGCGCGCGGTGACGAAACGGGCATGCGCCGGCGTCGGCCGTAAGGCCCGCTTCAGGGCGCTGCGCGCGGCCGCGACCTGGGCATCGCTGCCGTACAGGGCGCCGGACACGGTCCAGGGGGGGATGCCGCCGGCCTCGCACAGCGCGGCCCGCAGCGTGGGGGGCAGGCGCGCGCCCTCGGGCACGTCCGCGCGCGGGAACGCACGCCCGCCCGACAGCACCCGCATGTCGTTTCCGATGTGCAGGATGCTGCGCAGGGTGCCGTCCAGCCGCAGCGGCCGCAAGGCGTCGACCACCTGGGCGATGTCGGCGTGCGCCGGGACGCTGCACAGGAAGTGGTTCACGCACTCGGCCTGGGGCATGAGCCAGATGCCCAGGCGCGTGACGATGCCCATGTTGGACTGTGTGAACAGACCGTCCAGGAAGGGACCCACGCCATACGGGAAAAGGTGGGCGGCGCGGGCCTGGCGGTAGTGGCCGAAGCCGGTGTCGAGCACTTCGCCGCTGGCCAGCACCACCTGCATGCCGGCCACGTGCTGCAGCCGGTTGCCGTAGGGCGAGTGACCGAATCCGCGTTCCATGATGTTGCCGATGTAGCTGGTATCCGGACCGGCGCCGGTGCAATCGGCCCATAGCGCATGGCCCTGTTCGCGCAGGAAGTCCGACAGCTGGCGCTGGGTCACGCCGGGCTCGATCACGGCATAGGCCAGTTCCGGGTCGACCTGGACGATGCGGTTCATGCGCGACAGGTCGAGGATCAGTTGTCCGGCGCCGACGGCACAGGCATCGCCGTAGCCCCAGTTCTTGCCGGTGCTGACCGGGTAGACCGCGAGCCGGTGTGCGGCCGCAATGCGCACCAGGTCGGCCACTTCGGCCGCGTTTGCCGGGCGCGCCACCGCCAGCGGGCGCACCGCGCGCGCCGCGGTGCTGCGCGCGTAGGCAGCCAGGGTGGCTTCGTCGGCCAGCAGGTGGTCCGCGCCGACCACCGCCGCCATCGCCTCCAGGGCGGCGCCGTGCCGCAGCGCGCCGCGCAGTTCGCTCAGGTTCGTCATGCCCGCTCCTCCCCGTCGCACAGCGCCGCCAGGCGGGCCGTGATGTCCGCCTCCTCGCGCACCGGGAAGAAATAGGGATAGAAGGAGCGCTCGGTGTCCGGTTCGGCGAAGCGGCCGCCCCATTCGCGGATGCCGGCGCCCATCCGCGACAGCGGCAGGCGCAGCAGCACGGCCGGCGCGCCGACACGGCTGCAGGCGCGTTCGCCGCCGAAGTCGGCGAAGCCCAGCATGCGCTGGTAGAAGGCGACGTGCCGCGGATTGACCTCGATCACGTAGTCCGTGTAGCCGTGCAGCTTGTGGGCATACAGGTAGGAGATGTGGATCAGGGCCGCGAAGACGCGCTTCGACATGCCCTTGTCGATCGCCAGGCGCGAGGGTTCGCACAAGCGCCGTCCGGCGCACCGCAGGGGTGCCAGGCGGTCGCCGAAGTTCTCGTCGGCCGGCAGGCGGCCGTCGAGGTCCAGGCACAGGCTCATCGTCCCGACCAGCTCGCCGGCGGTTTCCGCATAAAAGGTCACGCGCCGCCGGTCGCGCGTTTCGCCCGGCTCGACCGCGTAGCCGCGCCACGCATACATGCGGCGCAGCAGTACCCCGGCGTCGTCGCGCCGCCCGCTCGAGGTCGCCAGGCGGACATTAAACAACTGGGGGCGCGGCGGGTGCGTGGCGCGCTGCGGGTCCCCAGCGGATGGTTCCCGGCGCCGTGCGGCGGCCGCGGTTTCGAATGTTGCGATGGGCGTTTCATCGACCAGCATGCTTGCTCCTCCAAAGTGGCGTCCCGCCGTTATTGGCGAAAACCTTAGCTGCCGAGTCAGACAAGCTCTGCCGTACTGCGGTTCCCGCTCGCAAGCCATGAAATTTGCCATCTGAACATAGATCAAAGCCAAGAGAAATTTGCCACAAGCATTGATCGATTTCCGGGCCGGCAGGCGCGCCGCTGTGCGCCCGAGCAGCCGTTTCTTGACGGGTATCAACTGGAAAAAGGGTAGCGAAATGCACCGTTTTGCCAGCCATATAATCGTCAAACAGCGTCGTCAAACAGCGTCGTTGAACAGCGTCACCGAACAGCGTCGCCGAGAACAGCGTCGCCGGACGCCGTCATCCTGGGTGCCGCACCGCCAGGCTTTCACTGGAGATTACGCGATGAAGCCCGATCACCGCCGCCAGCCGCCCCGGTCCTGCACCGCCGATCTGCAGGGGGGGGCGGCCATGACATCGACGTCGCACCTGCCGCCCAAGCGCGACCTCCTGATGCTCGCGCCATGCCTGCCGCGGCCGGACGGGAGCGCGCACAGCCTGCGCTGGTTTCACATGCTGCGCTACCTGGCGCGCCACTTCCGCGTCCACCTGGGCTGCGTCGCCGACCCGGCGTGCGACGGCAGTCACTTCGGGCGGGTCCGCGCCCTGTGCTACGAAACCTGCTTCGTCGCTCCGCCCGGGATCCGCCAGCGCGTGCGCGGCGCCGGCGCACACACGGATCCGGCGCTGGCGTCCTGGGCGGCGCGGCTGTGCACCCGCCAGACGGTGGCGGCGGTGCTGGCCGCCGGCGCCGCCAGCGGACGCTACCTCGAGGCGCTGCCGGCCGGGCCGATGCGGGTCGTGGATTTCGTCGAGCTCGAATCCGACCAGCGCCGCCGCCACTGGGCCTCGCGGCGCTGGCCGAGCACCGCGTTGTGGCGGCGCCAGGCGCGCCAGTTGCTCGCGCGCGAGCGCGCCGCCGGCGCCGCCTGCGACCACGCGCTGTTCGCCACCGCCGCCGACGTCGCCCGCTTCCGCCTGTTCGCGCCGGAGTCGGCGCACAAGGCACGGCACCTGGCCAGCGGGGTCGATGCCGACTACTATTCGCCGCACATCCTGCACCGCTCGCCGTACCGTCCGGGCCTGCGCGCGCTGGTGCTGGCCGGCGCCATGGACGAACGCCTCAACATCGAGGCGGCGCGGTGGTTTGCGAACGAGGTCTTCGCGCCGCTGCGCGCGTCCGATCCGGCGCTTGCCTTGTACCTGGTCGGGCCCCGTCCGGATGGCCGGGTGCGCGCGCTGGCGCGCCAGGCCGGGGTGGTCGTCACCGGCAGCGTCGCCGACACCCGGCCCTACCTGGCCCATGCGGCGCTGGTGCTGGCGCCGCCGGGCAGCGCGCATGCGGGCTCCCTGCAGGTGCTGGCGGCGATGTCGCTGCAAAAAGCCGTGCTGGCCGCGCCGCGTACGCTCGCCGGGCTGGCCTGCCCGAAACTGCCCGAG
>NZ_DAMCPG010000036.1:0-60809 GCF_032106685.1 Massilia sp. | reverse complement strand
CATCTGGCCGAAGGAATAGTTGTTCGCGCCGACGATATCCAGGATCTCGGGCGAGCCGCCGAATTCCGGATGGGCCTTGCCGCCGATGATGTCCCAGGCCAGGAAGGTGTCTTCGTAGGTCTCGTGGCGCGCGGCCTCGACCTGGTCGGGCCGGTCGCGCGGCGCCACCACCCGCACCAGCGGATCGATGTGGATCATGCGCGCTTCCGAGTCGACGTCGCGGATCGCCTTCGCGCCGGCGATCGCGGCGCGGCAGAGCGCCAGCCGCAGGCGCATCCGGTCGTCGCGGCTGCAGCGATAGGGCGCGGCCCAGCCCCATTCGCCGGCGCAGAAGGAGAAGAAGGTGATCTCGTTGATCGGGGTGAAGAAATGCGGGCCGCGCACCCGCCGCAGCACATACTCGGCGGCGGCCCGGCAATACGCGGCGAAGCGGGGCGCGAAGGCGTCCGAGAACGGGTCGAGATCGTCGGGATAGCCGTAGTGGCAGAGGTCCCAGATCGGGGTGATCTTCGACGCGTTCATGGCCTCGATGAAGGGATCGATCGGCGAGAAGTCGCAGTGCCCGCCCCGGTCCACGAGCGGCCACGGAATGCCTTCGCGGGCGACGGCGATGCCGAGCCGGTTCAGGAGCCGGTAGTCCTCGGCGGCGTGGCGGTCGTGCGCGGTTTCCGCCACCAGGTTGCGCCGCACGCCGTCGCTCCACAGGAAGTTGGAGCACTCGAAGCCGGACAGGAAGAACGTGGGGAAGATCCCGGGACGCTGCGCCATGCGATTCTCCTTTCGGTGACCGTTTGTGCAAGCAGGGAAGCCTTCCGGCCGCGCTCGGCGGCACCGGCGGGATCTGCCCAGCTCGCAATAGCGGATGATTCCACATTTCGCAAACCGGGCGGCGCATGCTTGAAGCAGCCGCGGGCCGATCCCGTCAGTGCCGCAGGCGGCGGCCGATGTGGGCCGTCAGCCGCGCCAGCGCGCCCGCCAGGACATAACACAGCACCAGCACCGGCAGGTAGACGACGAAGGTCCAGGCCTGGCGCTCGCCCAGCAGTGCGCGGTAGGCCGCCACGGCCGCCAGCACGACGAACATGTGCGACAGGTAGAGCTCGTAGCTCATCTCTCCCATGCGCGCCAGCCAGCGCAGGCCGCGCCGCGGCGCCGGCGGATGCGCCCCGAAGGCGAGCAGCAGCAGGCAGGCGCCGATGCACAGCCAGTACAGGCCGGACTTGAACAGGTAGCGGTGGATCAGCCCGCTCCAGCCCAGCGCCAGCAGGATGCACAGTCCGCCGGCCAGCGCCAGCGCCAGCGCCTGGGTCCGCGAGGGCGTCCAGCGGCGCGCCAGCAGGGACGCCAGCACGCCCCAGGCGATGGCCGCCATGCCGGGCAGGTAGGCTTTTTCGCGCCAGACCTCGTCGCTGGCCGGCACCAGGTCGCGCAGCGGCGACAGCGCCAGCGCCCACAGCAGCAACAGCCCGACCAGCAGGCGGCGCGGCAGCCACAGGCACAGCAGCGGAAAACCCAGGTAAAAGGCTTCCTCGATCGACAGCGACCACAGCACGTCCCAGCCCGCCGGCGCCCAGCCGGTGCGGCCCTCGTACCAGTTGAAGGTAAAGGTCAAGGCCGAGCCCAGCAGGCCGGCGATGCTCTGCTCTTCCTGCTCGGGTGCGAAGCCGGGCACGCCGCACCAGGCGAGAATGCTCAGCAGCGCCAGGATCGGGAGCAGCAGGGGCAGGATACGCCTGGCCCTGGCCGCGTAGAAGCGGCGCAGCTTGACTCGTGCGAGTTCGCCGTCGCGCTCGATGATGCGCGTCGCGATCAGGAAGCCCGAGATGACGAAGAACACGAACACGGCTTCGTAGCCGTTGAAACTGACGGCGTCGACCAGGCGCTTCGGCCACCATTCTCCCAGCAGGCTGGGGCCCAGCGGCAGGCGAAAGGGCAGGGCGAGGTGGTGCACGATCACCAGCAGGATGGCCAGCCCGCGCAGGCAGTCGATGCCGAAATTGCGCGGGCGCGCGGGCGGCTGTGCTGGAACCGGCTGCTCGGCGGTGGGGTTGTGGCGCGTCGGGGCCGCGATGCTCATCGGTCGCCATCCTTGCGCGCGATGGCGCCGAGCTGTTCGAGAATCGCGTGGGCCGCGGTGACGCGCGCCGGTATCGGATAATTTTTATTCGCCAGCATGACGATGCCGATCTTCCGCTCCGGGATGAAGGCGGCATAGGCGCCGAAGCCGCGCGTCGCACCGGTCTTGTTGAACAGGGTGCCGGGTGGCGCCGGCATGGGAGCGAGCTTGGCGACCGGGTTGGCCTGCTCGATCATGCCCGGCGAATTCCCCTCCAGCAGGCGCGCCAGGCCGAGCGGCGCGCGGTACTGCTCCCAACCCAGTCCCTGCACCATGGGTCCCGCCTGGTAATAGCCGACCTGCGTGCCTTCCACCGCCTGGCGCAGCGGCGCCGGGAGCGGGCTTGGGTCGATGTTCACCTCGATGAAGCGGATCATGTCGGCGGCCCTCGACTTCACGCCGTAGCTCTCCGGAGCGAAAACGTCCGGCCGGACCCGCACCGGCTTGCCGTCCTTGTCGTAGCCCCAGGCGTAGTTCGCCATCGCGCTGTCGGGCACGCGCACGTGGCTGTGCGCCAGGCCCAGGGCCGGGAACAGCTGCCGTTCCATGGCTTCGCCGAAGTCCTGGCCCAGCGCCATGGCCGCGATCCGTCCGAACAGGCCGATGCTCGGATTCGAATAGCGGCGCTGCGTGCCCGGCGCCGCCTCCAGTTGCCATGCGCCCAGCCAGGCGAGCATCTGCGCATCGTCCTGCACGGCGTCCGGCACCTGCAGCGGCAGGTTCGCCGCCGTGTAGGTGCCCAGTTCCAGCAAGGTGGCGCGGTCGATTGCGCTGCCCTTCAACTGGGCGAGGTAGCGGCCGGGATGGTCGTCGAGCGACAGCTTGCCCTGCGCCTGGGCGTAGGTGGCCAGCGTCGCCGTGAAGATCTTGCTGATCGAGCCGAGTTCGAACAAGGTGTCCTCGGTCACGGGCACGGCAGGCTCCTTCGAGGCCAGGCCGTAGTTGAAGAACAGCGCCTGGCCATCGACCGTCACGGCCACCGCCATCCCGGGCACCTCGTATTGCGCCAGCACCGGGCGCACCGCCCCGTCGACGATGGCGCGGATGGCCGTGGCGTCGGCGGCCGCGGCGCAGGTGCAGGCCAACGCGCAGGCCAAGGCCATGGCCAGGCGATGGAAGGGACGGCGGACGATCATGGTGTTCTCCTGTTTGCATGTGGTGTCGGCAGGCAGTATAGGCACGCCGGCCCAGGCCGGAACAGGGCAGCCGTCCCGCCGATCCGGCATGTCGTCACATGGCCGATTTCACGGCCTCCAGGTAGCGTTCGCTGACCGGCACCACGGCGCCGCAGCGCAGCGTCAGGCGCCAGGTGGCGTCGCCGCCGCTGTCCAGGCGCGCGAGCTGGTCGCGCCGCACGATGGCGCCGCGGTGCACGCGCAGGAAGTCCCCGGGCGGGAGCAGCGCTTCCATGCGGTTCAGGGTAATGCGGTGCAGGACACTGCGCCCCGCCAGGTGCAGCTCGACGTAATTGGCGGCCGAGCCGACCCAGAGGACATCCTCGATCCCGATGCGCTCGATGCGCCCGACCGAGCGCACGTTGACGTGATCGAAACGCCTGGCTGCGCCGGCGGCATTGCCGGCATCGACATAGTCGCGCAGGGCCGCGCCGTAGGCCTCGCGCTGGCGCTGGCGCAGCATCGCCGCGCTGCGCTCGACGGCCTGGGCCAGCCGGGCGTCGCTCAGCGGCTTGAGCAGGTAGTCCAGCGCATGCACTTCGAAGGCCTCGATCGCGTGCTCGCTGTGGGCCGACACGAAGACGACCAGCGGCGGCTCGCGCAGCCGGCTGAGTTCGCGCGCCAGCACCAGGCCCGACTCGCCCGGCATCTGGATGTCGAGGAAGACCAGGTCGACGTCCTGCCCGGCGAGGACGGCGCGCGCGGCCGCCGTGCCCTCGCATGCGGCCACCAGCACCCAGTCCGGATGGGCGACCATCGCCAGGCGCAGGTTGGCGCGGCCCGGCGCTTCGTCGTCGACGATCAGGTAGCGCAGCGCCATCGTCCTAGTCCAGGTCCGCCAGCGGCAGCCGGACCTCGGCCACGAAGCGCTCGCCCACCGGGCCGGCGTGCAGCGAGGCGCCCGGATGCATCAGGCGCAGGCGCGCGCGCGTGTTGGCCAGTCCGAGGCCGGCGCCGGGATTCGGCGACACGCCGCCGCCGGCGGGATTGGTGACGCGGATCGCCAGCGCGTCGTCTTCGCGTGCGAAACACAGGCGGATGTCGCCCGGTCCGGCGCGGCAGTCGAGGTCGTGGCGCAGGGCGTTCTCGACCAGCGGCTGCAGCAGCAGCGGCGGACATTCGACATCGTGCAGCAGGTCGTCCGCGCCCTCGACGTGCACGCGCAGGCGCTCGCCGTAGCGCAGGCGCTGCAGGTCGAGGTAGTCGCGCACGAAATCGAGTTCGGCCGCGACCGTGGTGCTGCTGCGCGCGCTGGCCGACAGCGCGTAGCGCAGCAGGTCGCTCAGCCGGCCAATGCCGCCCAGGGCCAGCGCCTTGTCGCCGTCGCGCACCAGCGCGCTGATCGCGTTCAGGGCATTGAACAGGAAGTGCGGCTCGAGCTGGGCGCGCAGGGCGAGGGTGCGCTGCTCCTCGAGCGCCAGGCGCAGGTTGAGCATGTCGGTCTGCGCTCGCCGCCAGGCCAGTTCGCGCTCGCGCGCGCGGCGCCAGTAGTGCAGGGCGAGGATGGCGGCAAAGGTGCCGGTGGTCGAGAACCAGCCGACCAGCAGCATCTTGCGCAGCAGCTGCCAGGGTTCGCCGAGGCTGGCGGCGTCGAGGTAGCCGCGCAGCCAGGCCATCCAGGTCCATTGCGCGGGCTGGAACACCAGGACCAGGCCGACGAACAGCAGCAGCACGTTGCGCGGACGCTCGACCAGGCCGGGCCAGCGCGCCAGGACCCGGCTCAGGCCGACGCTGAGGACGAACAGCGGCAGCGCGTACTCGGCGAACCAGGTCACGAACAGGGCCGGATAGTGGCTGTCGACGCCGCCGCGCAGGTTGTCGCTGTAGGTCTGCAGGGCGCCCAGTGCGCTGATGGCCGTCCACGCGAGGAAGGCGAGGGCGATCGTCCTGGCTGCCGGCGGGAGCGCAAAGAGACGGAAAGGAGGAGGGAAAGGGAAGCGGTGCTTCATCGACAAAAGTATATCAGTGACAACTATCGCCGGGCCGTCGCCGCGCCCCTGTCCATCCCGCGGAACCGGTGTTTCGTCACCTTCCTGCTGCCGGCGCGCGCGGCACGCCGCAGAATCGGCGCATTCACCCGAGCACACCAAGGAGCACGCTTGAAACCACGACTCTCCGCCCTGGCCCTGGTCCTCTGCCTGGCCTGCGGCGCCGCTGCCGCCGTTGCCGCGCCGGCGCCCTACCAGCTCGACGGCACCGAAGTGCGCGACATCCACGCGCGCGCACTGAAGCGCGATTACCAGCTGCTGGTCGCGCTGCCCGAATCCTATCGCACCACGAATCACAACACGACCCGGCGCTACCCGGTGCTGTTCGTCACCGACGCCAACTACGCCTTCCCGGTGGTGCGGTCGATCGCCCAGCGCATGGCGAAACACGCCGGCATGGAGGAGGTCATCGTCGTCGGCCTGTCCTACGCCAAGGGCGACAGCGCGGTCCATAGCCGCCGCCGCGACTACACGCCGAGCACCCCGCGCGGGTCCGGCTACCGGGGCGACATGCCGGGCCGCGCGCCGGCCTTCGGCGAAGCCGGCGCCTACGGCCGCTTCATCGCCGACGAGGTGTTCCCGCTGGTCGCCGCCCAGTACCGCGCCGACATGGGCCGCAAGGCCTTCGTCGGCCATTCCTACGGCAGCCTGCTGGGGCTGGAAGTGCTGCTGACCCGTCCCGCCACCTTCGAGCACTACATCCTCGGCAGCCCGTCATTGTGGTTCGACCGCGGCGTGATGTTCGAGCGCGAGCAGGCAACCGCGCGGACGCGGCGCGACCTGCCGGCCTCGGTCTATTTCGGCATCGGCGCGCGCGAGACGCTCGCGCCCGGCAAGCGGCGTTCGCGCATCGAGGAAGAGGCCGACATGGTCGCCGACCTGAAGGAGTTCGACGCCGCCCTGAACGGCCGCCGCTATCGCGGCCTGCAGACACGGCTCGAGGTCTTCCCCGGCGAGGACCACGCGAGCGTCTTCCCCGTGCTTTTCACGCGCGGACTGCGCGCCTGGCTGGGCAAGGAGTCGGGCCGCTAGCGTCGAACGCCTCAGGCCAGGCCGGCAAGCATGGGCCGGACCGGCATGCTGGCGTGGTGACGGGACAGGGCATCGGTTTTGCCCGCCGTGCCCTGGCCGCTTCCCTCGACCTTGAAGGTGCTCACCAGGCGCGCCAGCGCGTTGGCCTGCTCCTCGAGCGACGCGGCCGCGGCGGTCGCCTGTTCCACCAGGGCGGCATTCTGCTGGGTGACGTCGTCCATCTGGGTGATCGCGGCATTGACCTGCTCGATGCCCATCGTCTGTTCGGCGCTGGCCGACGCGATCTCGGACATGATATCGGTAACGCGTGTGATGCCCTGGACGATCTCCAGCATCGTCGATCCCGCCTGCTCGACCAGTTGCCCGCCCATGTCGACCTTGGCGACCGAGTCGCCGATCAGGCCGCGGATTTCCTTGGCCGCGGCGGCCGAGCGTTGCGCCAGGTTGCGCACTTCGCCGGCGACGACCGCGAAGCCGCGTCCCTGCTCCCCGGCGCGTGCCGCCTCGACCGCGGCATTCAGCGCCAGGATGTTCGTCTGGAAGGCGATCCCGTCGATGACGGCGATGATGTCGCCGATTTTTTTCGACGACGCGTTAATCGACGCCATGGTCGTGACCACCTGCGAGACGACTTCGCCGCCGCGCGCGGCCAGCGCCGAGGCGCTCTGCGCCAGCGTATTGGCCTGGCGCGCGTGGTCCGCGTTCTGGCGTACGGTGCCGGTCAGTTCTTCCATCGACGATGCGGTTTCCTCCAGCGAGCTGGCCTGCTCCTCGGTACGGGAGGAGAGATCGAGGTTGCCGCTGGCGATCTGCCGGGAAGCGGTGACGATGGTCTCGGTGCCATTACGCACTTCGGTGACGGTCCTCAGCAGGCTGTCGTTCATGTGCCTGAGCGCCCCCAGCAGCTGGCCGACCTCGTCGCGCGAGGACACATCGATCCGTGCCGTGAGGTCGCCGGACGCGACCTGTTGCGCCAGCCCGACCGCGTGCGCCAGGGGACGTGTAATGCTGCGCGTCAGGAGCGTGGCGAACACGGTGCCGCAGGCCAGGGCCAGCAGGCCCATGCCGAGCAGGAGCCGTTTCGCGTTCGCGTACACGGTGTCGATGTGGGTGCTGGCAGCGGCGAAGAGCGTGTCCTGGTAGTCAGCCACGGCTTGTACCGACGCGACGTAATCCTGCATCGCCGGCATGAGCCTGTCGGCGACGACGGCCTTGAAAGCGCCGTCCATGCCCAGTTCGGCCTTGCGCCGGAAAGCATCGTCGCGGATCGCCGTGTAGCGCTTGCGCTGCTCCGCCACGGTGGCCAGCAGCGACTTGCCTTGTTCGCTCCTGACAAGCGACGCCAGTTCCTTCTGCACCGTGCTGACCCTGGCGCTGACGGCTTTCATCTCGTTGTCGTATTGCTGCTCATCGGCCGGATTGATGCTCTTGGCCTTTGCCAGGGTGCGCACGCCATTGGTGGCAATGCCCTCGAGCCACTCCTTGGCCAGCCTGGCCTTGTGGCTGGTTTCGGCCATTTCAGTTTTGGCTTCGGCAATTCGTTCGAGCTGCCAGAGGGCGGTAACGAGCATGGCGCCCATCAGGACGAGGACGGCGGCAAAGGCGCCGCCGAGACGGGCGCCGATTCTGAAGTCGTTGAATTTCATATGTTCTTTGATCAAAACAATAAAAAGGCTGTCAGATGTCAATGCGTAACGGCGCTGCATAACCCTACAGTCGGCATGGTTTGATCAATATAGTTCAGGCTGCCTCAGTGTCATAAAGAAACATGTCATTACAGCGAGAAAGTGAGCATTTTAATAAGTAAAAGATGTTTAGAAACAACGCTCTAATAACAAGGGCCTAATAATTGCAGTTCGTATGTCCGCAGACCTCGCTTACCCCTACGGTATTCATTTCCGTCCTCCGCATTGGTTCGTTGACGAATCTTCATCATAGGGAAGCGGTGGAGGGATGCAAGCAAGGTCGGCGCCGGGCCGGCGCCGTTCGAGAGGCGCTACGGTCAAGCCAGGCAGTGCCAGATTTTTTGTTTTTTCAGCAATGCCTGATGGGCATGCATGCCGGCCGGAGCGTGGCGCGTTGGCGAAAGGCCATGCCGAAAGGCGGGAACGGGGAGGGCCAATCCGCTAGAATGTCGCCATTTCTCACCCATCTTCTTTACATCATGACTCAGGACGAACTCAAGCAAGCTGTTGCACGCGCCGCCATCGACTACGTGGTCGAGGGCGAAATCATCGGCGTGGGCACCGGCTCGACGGCCAACTTCTTCATCGACGAGCTGGCGAAGATCAAGGACCGCATCAAGGGCACCGTCGCCTCCTCGGAAGCGACCGCGGCGCGCCTGCGCGGCCACGGCATCCCGGTGTTCGACCTGAACGAGGTCGAATCGATCGCCGTCTACATCGATGGCGCCGACGAGATCAACGACGAAGGCGCGATGATCAAGGGTGGCGGCGCGGCGCTCACGCGCGAAAAGATCGTCGCTTCCGTGTCGCAGCAGTTCGTGTGCATCGCCGACGGCTCGAAGCTGGTGCCAACCCTGGGCAAGTTCCCGTTGCCGGTGGAAGTCATCCCGATGGCGCGCGCGGCCGTGATGCGCCAGCTGGCGGCCCTGGGCGGCCAGCCGCGCCTGCGCACCAAGGCCGGCGGCGATGAAGCCTTCATCACCGACAACGGCGGCGAGATCATCGACGTCGCCGGCCTGCAGATCGCCGACCCGGTGGCGCTGGAAACGCAGATCAACGGGATCGTCGGCGTGATCGCCGTGGGCCTGTTCGCCGCGCGCGGCGCCAACGTCTGCCTGCTCGGCACCGCCGAAGGCGTGAAGACCCTCGCTTTCTGATCCTGTTCCGATCGTTCTTGATCCTGTACTGATTCGTCCGGAGACGCGATGAAACGACTGCTGGCGCTACTGGTTCCCGTCCTGCTGGGCGGGTGTGGGATGGTCGGGTCGGCGCCGGCGCCGCTCGCCGCCGAGTCGCCGCGGCAGTCGGGGGCGCCGGACGGCCTTGACGTCGTGCCGATCGAGCGTGCTCCCCATCGCGTCGGCGTGTCGTCCAGTACCGTTGAGAGCCTGGCCCGGCAGCATGCCTGCACCAGCCCGCAAGGCGCGGGCCTGCTGACCGAGGAGGGCCCGGTCGAGGTCTATCGCATGCAATGTGCGGATGGAAAAGTTTTCATGGCGCGTTGCGAGTTGCGCCAGTGCCGCAAGATGTAGCGGGCTCTCCACGAAGTCCACCCATCCCGGGCATTCTGGTAGTTGCATAGGCACATTTTCTGCCTATCATGTATATTGTCGCCTTTAACTGACTGGCTAGTCATTACTTCGGTGCGAGGTTCGTCTTGCGCTGCGCCAGTCGGTACGTCGATTGCCTACATCCATGAATGCACTGTCCACCTACTTCGACCGGGTCGATCCGAACCGCGTCGCGCTGCAGCGTTTACTGCTGCTGAGCCTGTTTCTCTGCTACCCGCTGTCGCGCATCGTGCCGGTGGAGTGGGGTTGGGAAAACGGCGTGGTCGAGAACGCCCAGGTGCTCGTATTGCTGGCCGGCCTGGTCTTTGCTGCCCATGCATGGCGGCAAGGCCCAAAGGGCAAGGCAGCAACCCTCGCCCTGTGCGTGGTGCCGGTCTGGCTGCTGCTGGTCGGACGCGAGCTGAGCTGGGGTTCGGTCTTCCTCGACCCATCGGGATTCGGGGACGACGGCCCGATCTACCGTTCCCGCGTCCTCTGGTACCGCCCGCTGGTGCCGCCATTTGCGGGCCTGATGCTGGCCGCGTCCTTCTATCTCGCCTGGCGCCACCGCCTGCACCGCTTCCTCCTGGAAGTCGTGACCAGCGGCCGCTTTCCCTGGGGCTGCGTACTGCTCGTGCTGGGCGCGGCGCTGGGTTCGACCATCGGTGAAGGGCACGTGCCCGAACTGGTGCGTCGTTTCTTCGGCCATTCGCTGGTGTTCGAGGAAATGGCCGAACTCGTCGGCTACATGGCGATGGTGACCGCGCAGGGCATCGTGTTGCGCTACAAGGCGCCGGTGCCGGCTCCGGTTCCGGTGCCGGCATCGGCAAAGGCGCCGCAGCGCGAGCCCGAAACCGTCGACTAGCCGCTGGCGGCGCTTGGCTGCGCCGCGTTTTTCCTCGCTGCGCGACAATGAAGCCTCTCATTGTCGCGGAGGAGTCCAGTGAGCACGCACACCGTCTGCACCATCGGCCATTCGAATCAATCGATCGAGGAATTCATCGCGCTGCTGCGGCTGAACGAGGTCGACTGCGTGCTCGACATCCGCACCGTTCCCAAGTCGCGCCACAATCCGCAGTTCGGCCAGGACCAGCTGCCGGGCTCGCTGGCCGAGGCCGGCATTGCGTATCGCCAGATCCCCGGCTTGGGCGGCCTGCGCCGTCCGCGCCCGGATTCGCCCAACGGCGCCTGGCGCAATACCTCGTTTCGGGGCTACGCCGACTACATGCAGACGCCGGAATTCGGCAAGAACGTGGACCTGGTGATCGAACTGGCGCAGACGCAGCGCTGCGCCCTGATGTGCGCCGAAGCCGTGCCCTGGCGCTGCCACCGCTCGCTGGTGGGCGACGCACTGCTCGTGCGCGGGGTCGAGGTCGAGGACATCATCGGCAAACAAAAACGGCGTCCGCACAAGCTGACGCCGTTCGCGCGGGTGGAGGGCACCCGCATCAGTTACCCCCCTGAAGGCGGGGAGCAACTGGGACTGGAGTTAGACTGATTACGCGGTCGGCGGCACGTAGCCGACGGCCTGGTCGGCGCCTTCGCCGAAGAAGTGCTTTTCCATCTGGGTGGCCAGGTACTTGCGGGCGCGGTCGTCGGCCAGGTTCAGGCGGTTCTCGTTGATCAGCATGGTCTGGTGCTTGAGCCAGGCCTGCCAGGCTTCCTTCGACACCTGCATGTAGATCTTCTTGCCCATTTCGCCAGGTACGGGCGGGAAGTCCAGCCCTTCGGCTTCCTTCTTGAGTTTGATGCAATTGACGGTGCGGGCCATGGTTCTGCTCCTGATATTCGTGTGGTGAAACCGCGATTATAAAGTCTTGATGAAAATCTGGGACTTGCGCTGCCAGTTGTACATGTGGGCGCGGTCCTTCGGCAGGTCGTCCACGGTGGCCGGCTGGAAGCCGCGCTTCTTGAACCAGTGCGCGGTGCGCGTGGTCAGCACGAACAGCTTGGTCAGGCCGGCGGCGCGGGCGCGGTTCTCCATGTGCTTGAGGATGCGCTCGCCGTCGCCCTGGGTCTGGGCGTCGGGACTGACGGTGAGGCAGGCCATCTCGCCCATCTTCGCTTCCGGGAAGGGGTAGAGGGCGGCGCAGCCGAAGATCACGCCGTCGTGCTCGATGACCGAGAACTGCTCGATCTCGCGCTCGATCAGCTCGCGGCCGCGGTAGACCAGGGTGCCGTCCGCTTCCAGCGGCTCGATCAGCTTGATAATTCCGCCGACGTCCTCAATTGTGGCCTGGCGCAGGCTCTCCAGGTTCTCGTGGCTGATCATGGTGCCCACGCCGTCGTGGGTGAACAGTTCGAGCAGGGCCGAGCCGTCCATCTCGAACGGCACGATGTGGGCGCGGTCGACGCCGCTGTTGCAGGCCTTGACCGCGTGGCGCAGGTAGAAGGACGCGTCCTGCGGCAGGAAGCCGGCCTGCAGTACGGCCTCGGCCTGGTGCGAGGACAGTTCGCGGATCTCTGCGCCGGCGGCGTCGACCATCATCGGCGTTTCGGTGATGTAGATCAGCTTGTCGGCGTGCAGGGCGACCGCGGCCGAGGCGGCCACGTCTTCCATGGTGAGATTGAACACCTCGCCGGTCGGCGAGAAGCCCAGCGGCGACAGCAGCACCAGGTTGTCCTCGGTCTGCAGGATGGGGGCGATCTTGTCGGCGGCGATCTTGCGCGTCACGCCGGTCAGTTCGAAGTCGACGCCGTCGATCACGCCCAGGGGGCGGGCGACGACGAAGTTGCCCGACACGATGCTGATCTGGGCATTCGACATCGGCGTGTTCGGCAGGCCCTGGCTGAAGGCCGCCTCGATATCGAGACGCAATTCGCCCGCGGCTTCCTTGGCGCATTCCATGGCGGCGGTGTCGGTGATGCGCACGCCGTTGTGGAAGCGGCCCTCGACGTTGCGCAGCGCGAGCTGCTCGGCGACCTGGGGGCGCGAGCCGTGCACGATCACGATACGGATGCCGAGCGCCACCAGCAGGGACAGGTCCTGGGCCAGCACCGGCAGGGCGCCGGCGGCCACCAGTTCACCGGGAAATGCAACGACAAAGGTCTTGCCGCCAAAGGCGTGAATATACGGCGCGACAGAGCGCAGCCACTGGACGAATTGGGTAGGGTTTTCCATTTGCCGCATTATAATTCGCTGCGCGACTTGCGCACCAAATACCTCGTAAAAACAATGTCTGAACAGAGTAACAAGCCTTCGCCGGACGCGGCGCGCGCAGTATCTTCCCAGCCTGAATCGACCCCGCGCCGCGAGCGTGGCGCGGGCGAATTGCGCGCGCCCATGACGCAGGCGCCGGAAGGGCGTTTGCAGACCAAAGGCGAGCGCCGTCATCCGGGCGAGGGCGGGGCGCAGGGACAGCAGGCTGGCCAACAAGCGGGCCAGCGTGGCGCGCAGCGCGCGCCCAGGCCGCAAGCCGACCAGGGCGCGAACGCGCAGCGCGGCCAGCGTCCGCAGCAGGGCGAACCCCGGGCACAGGACAAGCCGGCGCAGGACGGCCAGCGCGGGCAAGGAGAACGCCGCGAACGCCGCGAACGCGCGCCGCGCGAAGGTGCGCAGGCGCCGCGCGTGCGCAATCCGCTGCCGCCGATCACCTATCCCGAGGACCTGCCGGTATCCGGCCGCCGCGCCGAGATCGCCAAGGCGCTGATGGCGCACCAGGTCGTCATCGTCTCTGGCGAGACCGGTTCCGGTAAAACCACCCAGCTGCCGAAGATCTGCCTGGAGCTGGGCCGCGGCGAGAAGGGCCTGATCGGCCACACCCAGCCGCGCCGCATCGCCGCATCCTCGACCGCGAAGCGCATCGCCCAGGAACTCGGTTCGCCGCTCGGCGAACACGTCGGCTACAAGGTGCGTTTCAACGACACCCTGCAGGCCGGGGCCTCGGTCAAGCTGATGACCGACGGTATCCTGCTGGCCGAAACCCAGACCGATCCGCTCTTGATGGCCTACGACACCATCATCATCGACGAGGCGCACGAGCGCAGCCTGAACATCGACTTCCTGCTCGGCTACCTGAAGCAGCTGCTGCCGCGCCGTCCTGACCTGAAGGTGATCATCACCTCGGCGACGATCGACGCCGAGCGCTTCGCGCGCCACTTCGCGCAGGAAGGCAAGCCGGCGGTGCCGGTGATCGAGGTCTCGGGCCGCCTGTACAAGGTCGAGGTGCGTTACCGCCCGGTCGAGCGCGATCCAGTGCTGGCCGGCGGGGGCGTGGACAACAAGCCCGCCCAAGGTGGGAAAAAACCAGCACAACAGGCGCGCGAGAAGCGCGACCTGATCGACGCCGTGGTCGACGGCGTGGACGAACTGTGCCGCATCGGTCCGGGCGACGTGCTGGTGTTCCTGCCGGGCGAGCGCGAGATCCGCGACTGCGCCGAGGCGCTGAGGAAGCACCATCCGCCGCACGTCGAGATCCTGCCGCTGTTCGCGCGTCTCTCGGTGGAAGAACAGGACCGCGTGTTCCGTACCACGAACGCGCGCCGCATCGTGCTGGCGACGAACGTGGCCGAGACCTCGCTGACCGTGCCGGGCATCCGCTACGTGGTCGACGCGGGCCTCGCGCGCGTGAAACGCTACAGCTTCCGCAACAAGGTCGAGCAGCTGCAGGTGGAACCGATCGCGCAGTCGGCGGCGAACCAGCGCGCCGGCCGTTGCGGCCGCGTGGCCGACGGCGTCTGCATCCGCCTGTACGAGGAAGAGGATTTCAACCAGCGCCCGAAGTTCACCGACCCCGAAATCCTGCGCTCGTCCCTCGCCGCCGTCATCCTGCGCATGAAGTCGCTGCACCTGACGGACGTCGAGACCTTCCCCTTCATCGAGCCGCCGCAGGGCCGCGCGATCGCCGACGGCTATCAATTGCTGCAGGAAGTGGGCGCGGTCGACGAGACCAACGAGCTCACGCCGCTGGGCCGCAAGCTGGCGCGCCTGCCGCTCGACCCGCGCGTGGGCCGCATGATCCTGGCGGCCGTGGACAACGACTGCCTGACCGAGATGCTGATCATCGCCTCGGCCCTGTCGGTGCAGGACCCGCGCGACCGGCCGATGGAATACCAGCAGCAGGCCGACGAGAAGCACAAGAAGTTCGCCGACGAGAAGTCCGAATTCAACAGCTACCTGAAGATTTGGGCCTGGTTCGAAGACGCGATCGCACACAAGAAATCGAACCGCCTGCTGCAGGAAAACTGCCGCGCCAACTTCCTGTCGCAGCTGCGCCTGCGCGAGTGGCGCGACGTGCATTCGCAACTCCTGACCATCGTGCGCGAGCAGGGCTGGCGCCTGAACGGGGCGGCCGCGACCTACGAGCAGCTGCACATGGCGCTCTTGACCGGCCTGTTGGGGAACATCGGCTTCAAGGGCGAGGACGAACCCGGCGCGGGGTATCTCGGCGCGCGCGGCATCAAGTTCCACATCTGGCCCGGTTCCTCGCTGACGAAGAAGGCGGGGCGCTGGATCATGGCGGCCGAACTGGTCGAGACCACGCGCCTGTACGCGCGCACCGTGGCCCAGATCCAGCCCGAGTGGATCGAGAAGATCGGCGGGCACCTGCTGAAGAAGTCCTGGGGCGAGCCGCGCTGGGAGAAAAAGCCGGCGCAGGTGTCGGCGCTGGAACGCGCGACCCTGTACGGCATCGTGGTCTACAGCGGCCGGCGCATCAACTACGCGCTGCACAACCCGTACGAGGCGCGCGAGATCTTCATCCGCGACGCGCTGGTGGCGGGCGACTACGAGACCCGCCTGCCGTTCTACGCGCACAACCACAAGCTGGTGCGGGAGATCGAGAACCTCGAGCACAAGTCGCGCCGCCAGGACGTGCTGGTCGACGACCAGCTGATCGCGGCCTTCTACGACGCCGGGATCCCGAAGGACGTGGTGAACGGCGCCGGCTTCGAGAAGTGGTACAAGGACGCGGCGCGCGACAACCCGAAGCTGCTCTACCTGAACCGCGAGGAGTTGATGCGGCACGAGGCGGCCGGCGTCACCACCGAGCTGTTCCCGAAGACGATGAACGTCACCGGCATCGAGATGGGCCTGTCGTACCACTTCGAGCCGGGCAGCCTGCGCGACGGCGTCACGCTGGCGGTGCCGCTGTTCGCGCTGAACCAGATCCCGCTCGAGCGCGCGGCCTGGCTGGTGCCAGGCATGCTCAAGGAAAAAGTGCACCTGCTGCTGAAATCCCTGCCGCAGAAGCTGCGCCGCCACTGCGTGCCGCTGCCCGACTACGCGGCGCGCTTCGTCGACCGCATCAACGCGGCGGGCGTGTTCGGCCGCGGCGACCTGATCGACGTCCTGATCGCGGACGTACGCGCCGAGACCGGCGTCAACGTGCTGACGGGCGACTTCAAGCTCGAGACCCTGCCGGCCCACCTGTTCATGAACTTCAAGGTGATCGACGAGCATGGCCGCCAGCTCGACATGGGCCGCAACCTGGCAGCCTTGCAGGCCGAGCTGGGCGCCCAGGCGCGCGAGAGCTTCCAGAAGATGGCGGAAACCGCACCGGCGGCGATGGGTGGCATGCGGCCCACGGTCGCCACGCCGGCTGCCTGGGGCAAGGGCAAGACGCCGTCCACGCCGACGACGCCCGCCGCGGCCGCGCCTGCGGCGCAGGGCAAGAAGAGCGGTCAGGCGCCTGCGGCTGCGCCTGTCGCAGCGCCGGCGGTGAGCCAGCATACCGGTTTGACCAGCTGGAGCTTCGGCGAGCTGCCGGAGCTGCTCGAGATCAAGCAGGGCAAGCTGACCCTGATCGGCTTCCCGGCCCTGGTCGACAAGGGCACGCATTGCGACATCGAGGTCTTCGACGACCCGAACGTGGCGGCGCGCACCCACCGCATCGGCCTGCGCCGCCTGTTCGCGCTGCAGTTGAAGGATCAATTGAAGTTCGCCGAGAAGAACATCCCCGGCCTGCAGCAAATGGGTATGCAGTTCATGGCGGTCGGCTCGCAGGAAGAGCTGCGCGACCAGATCATCCAGAAGGCGATCGACATCGCCTGCCTGCAGGACCCGCTGCCGCATGACGCCGCCTCGTTCAACAAGCGCAAGGACGAGGGCAAGGGCCGCATCGGCTTGCTCATCAACGAGATCGCGCGCCTGGTCGGTTCCATCCTGGCCGAATTCCACGGCATGCCGAAGCGGCTGAACGGCTTGCCGCAGGCGGTGGCGGCCGACATGCAGGCGCAATTGCAGGGCCTGGTGCACAAGCGCTTCGTCGCCGACAACGAGTACAGCCAGCTGGCCCACTTCCCGCGCTACCTGAAGGCGATGAACGTACGCCTGGAAAAGCTGCGCGGCAACCCGTCGCGCGACGCGCAATTGATGGCGGAATGGCAGAACGCCGCCAGCCAGTACCAGCGTATTTCGAAACAGCCGGGCAAGAACAACGACCCGCGCATGACGGAGTTCCGCTGGATGCTGGAGGAATTGCGGGTGTCGCTGTTCGCGCAGGAGCTGCGTACGCCGATGCCGGTGTCGGCCAAGCGGCTGCAGAAGGTGTGGGAGTCGATGATCCGCTAAGGATCGTGCGATTTGAAGGCGATGATGCGCAGTTCCGTAGGGTGGGCACCCTGTGCCCACGCGTTACGCACGTCTCGGTCGGCTAAGTTCCGTAGGGTGGGCACTCTGTGCCCACGCGTTACGCACGTCTCGGTCGGCTAAGTTCCGTAGGGTGGGCGCCCTGTGCCCACGCGTTACGCACTCTTCCAACGTCCGTGGCGTGGATGCGTTGCTCCGAAGCGGATGCGTATATTGTCGGCGCTAACGTGACGCTTTTGGATGCTGATGAGTGTGATGCGGCTGCGTCAACGTCAGTAGCCAACATAGGTCATATTTCGCGTGGGCACAGCGTGCCTACGCTGGCCGCGCCCATCCCACAGTGATGGCCGCCGACCTGAGAAGAGATTCGCCACCGCAACCGGTGGCGAATCGTCCGGCCATTGTCAGCCGATATTGCTGCCCCTGATCTTGCTCAGGTCCTTGTCGTCGCCCAGGTTGCCCGGACGCGGATCGACGCTGCCGCCCCCGGCGCCGGAGCCCAGCGCGGAGCCCGCGCCGCCAGTCGTCGCGCTGCTGCCGGCATGGCCCGCGCCCAGGCCGCCGCCGGCGCCCATGCTGGCGGCCGATCCGCCCAGGCCGCCGACCGTACCGCTCATCACCACGCCCGGGCCCATGGTCGGGGCGCCGCCGCGCGCGGGATCGGTGCCGTAGAAGCTGTGGATCTGGTTGGCCCAGTTCATGTCGCTCATGTCGGGCCAGGAATCCTTGTTGAAGCCGGGCGCGGTTTTCAGGCGCTCCTTCTCGACGTTCAGCACGAAGCGCTTGTTGACGGTGTCCAGGTGCAGGGCCTGCCAGGGCACGGCGAACAGTTTTTCGCCCATGCCGAGGAAGCCGCCGAACGCCAGCACGGCGTAGGCCACCTGGCCGGTGTTCATGTCGAGCATGATTTCCTTGATATCGCCGAGATCTTCCTCGGCGCCGTTGACGACGTTGTCGCCGATCAGGGTGTCGGCCCCCATCAGTGCCGGTCCGGGACCGGCGCTGCCGGTGTCTTTGTACATCCCATACTTGTCACGATCTGCGTAGCCCATCTCGTTCTCCCTGTATGTGTGTTGACATTCCCCTGCAAGCTTCCTCCGAAAGCATAGGAGTCGGGCTTGCAGAACCCATGATATGACTCAATCGCGCCACAGCGCGCGCGCTTGTCACGGCGGTGTCATGCGTGTATGGGACTCTATGGTCGCGCTATGCGAGCTGGCGCACAGAAAGAACTCAGCCGTATGGTTATTCTGTTAAGCAATGTTTCGGAGGCCATTAAATGACTGTCACATCCCGTTGCAACTACGCTGGCCCACTGGGCAAACTGATCCCGACCCGTTCGATCCCGTCGCTGTTCGCACGCCTGCTGCGCCGGCGCTGATCGCAGCGCCGCCAGCGTGAAGACGCCGCGCCAGGACCCTTGGCCCCGCGCGGCCTGACCTGCTTCCGCCCAGGAATCTCCCACTCCTCCCACCACGCCGTAGGCCCGACCGGTCGTGGCGTGCGACGGGTCCGCCGCCGGCGTCGCGAAGGCCAGCGCCAGTCCGGCCGGCTGGCCCAGCGGCGCATCCTCCCCGGATTTCCCCAGGTTTGCCTGGGTCTGCCCGCCCGACCCCCGCAGCGGCGTCCAGGACGGGGCCCGGTGCCGTCGCATCCGCGCGGCTGGCGTTTCCGCCGGCGGGCGGCATACGGTTGAAGCGCCGCGCCGATGCGAACCCGGCCGATCGGTTAGACTCCCGGGCTGAGCAAATCCAGGTAGTGACAGTGAAACGAATAACGATCATCGCGGCGCTGGTTGGCGCCGGCATCCTGGCCGGCGGCGCGGCCCTGTACTTCGGCGGCGGCCAGGAAGGCGCCCCGCGGCGCGCACTCTGGCTGGCTGCCGAGGCACCGACCAAACCGTCCTGGACCGCGCGCGTGACGCCGCTGGCCGGCGACGGCGGCAACGGCGTCGTCGACGGCGCCGCCGCCGGCAGCCGCTTCAGCGACCCCTTCGGCGTGGCGCTCGACCTGCAAGGCAACGTCTACATCGCCGACGGCGGCGACAGCAACCGCATCCGCCGCATCGCTCCTGACGGCGTGGTCTCGACCTTCGCCGGCGGGCGCGAGGGCTTCGCCGACGGCCTGGGCGCGGCCGCCGCCTTCCACACCCCGTCGGCGCTGGCGCTGGACCGCAAGGGCAACCTCTACGTGGCCGACACCGGCAACCACGCGATCCGCAGAATTGCCCCGGACGGCAGCGTGAGCACGCTCGCCGGCGACGGCCAGCCCGGCTACCAGGACGGCATCGGGCGCGCCGCGCGCTTCAACGGCCCGGTGGGCCTGGCGGTCGACAAGGAAGGCAACGTCTTTGTCGCCGACACCTACAACGACCGCATCCGCCGCATCGCCCCGGACGGGACCGTCACCACCGTGGCCGGCAACGGCCTGCCGGGCGCAGGCGACGGCATGGCCGCGGTGGCCGGCTTCGACACCCCGACCGCCATCGCGGTCGACAAGAAGGGCGTGCTCTACGTCGCCGACACCGGCAACGACGCGGTGCGCCGCATCGACACGGACGGCATGGTCGCGACCATCGCCAGGCCGCTCGAGAACGATCCGCAGCCGGTGCTGCGCCGCCCGGGCGGGCTGGCGCTGACCGGCGACGGCTACCTGTACGTGAGCAGCGGCGCGGGCGGGCGCATCGTCCAGATCGCGCCCGACGGCACGGCGCACGCACTGACGGACATCGACCGCCCGCCCGAGGCCAGCTACGGCAGCGACGGCACGGTGCGCCTGTACGCGCCGCGCGGCATCGCGGTGCGCCGCGACGGCAGGCTGGTCGTGGCCGACGGCCAGGCGCTGCGCGTGTTCTCCCTGGCCGAACCGAAACAGGGCGAGCCTGCGGCACCGATACGGGCTGCCGCGTTCACGCGCAGCGAACCCATGCCCTGGCCGGTCGGCCCGCAGCAGGAAGTGCACGAAGTGGTGGGCGTGATGGGCGAGGTGCGCGGCAGCTACGACGGCGAAAGCCGCCACCACTTCCACGCCGGCCTGGACATCCGCGCCGACATCGGCTCGCGCGTGCTGGCGGTGCTGCCCTCGAAGATCAGCGACCCGTATCCGAACTGGGGCTTCGGCTCGCTCGGCGAAGGCATGAGCCTCGGGCCATTCTCGTACATCCACATGCGGGTGGGGCGCGAGGCCAACGGCAAGGCGCTCGACGAGCGCTTCCAGCTGCTGGCCGGCCCGAACGGCAAACCGGAACGCGTGCGGGTAAGGCGCGGCACCCGCTTCGCCGTGGGCGAGGCGCTCGGCACCATCAACCCGATGGCCCACGTGCACATGGATTACTACCCCGGTGGCGCCGTGGTGAATCCCCTGACGCTGCCTTTCGTCGGCCTGCGCGACACCATTCCCCCGACCATCCAGGGCATCGCCCTGTACGACGACGCGGGCAAGCGCATCCGCCCCGCACGCAAGCGCCAGCCGCTGCGCGTCGCGCGCGCCGAAGGAGAGGTCAACATCGTGGTCGACGCCTACGACCAGATGGACGGCAACCTGGCGCGCCGCCGCCTCGGCCTCTACAAACTGGGCTACCAGGTGCTGCACGCCGACGGCCGGCCGGTGGCGGGTTTCGAGGCGCCCTTGATCACCCAGGTCTACGACCGCCTGCCGCGCGAGCGCGAAGCGGTGAAGCTGGTGTACGCCGACAGCAGCGGCATCACGGTCTACGGCAGCAAGGTGACGCGCTTCGCCTATGCGGTCAGCAATACGCTGCAGGACGGGCAGGCGCTGCCGGGGAGCTGGAAAGTGGCTAATCTGGCGCCGGGCGACTACATCCTGCGCATCCATGCGGCCGATTACGCGGGCCTGGTGGCGACCGAGGGGCGGGATCTGCCGGTGACGGTCGAGTAAGACCGGTAGGGTGGGCAGATCCTCTGCCCACGCGTTCAACGGACGCTTGAAAACCTGAGAGCTGAGCGGAAGCTGCTTGAACGCGTGGGCGGCAAAGCCGCCCACCCTACGGGTCCAGGCGACGTCCGCTCAAGGGCAAGCTCAGCGCAGCAGCTTCAGCCCCGGCGGCAGCGCCTCGCCCAGCATCCGCGTCTCGCTCGCCTGGTCCAGCTCCACCACCTCGCGCACCATCGCTGTCCAGGTGGACGGCGCGCCGGTGGACGCCAGGCGGCGCAGCACCTGCTCGCGCACCGGCTCCGCGATGTCACGCGAGCGGTCGCCCGTCATGCGCGCGATGTGGGCGGCGGCGAAGCCGGCCGGTTCGACCTTCTTCCAGTCCAGCAGCAAGAGCTGGCCCAGCCATTCCTCGGCCACCTCGGCGGGCGCGACTTCGTGCGCGCTGCCGTGGAAGGACTGGCGCGCGCCGACGCGGCCCAGGGCCCATAGATAGCGCGTATAGGTCGCCGCCGTCTTCGCATCGAGCTTCGCGCCCGCGCTTGGGATGGCCATGATTCTCTCCATCATCCAGTTGCCGATCTCGGCCTTGTAGGCCGACGGGATGCGCTCCAGCGAGGCGCCCAGGCGCAGCATGTCGTCCTCGCTGCCGTCGACCAGGGTGATCGGGCGCTTGCCGCGCTCGGAGGCGTCGGCTTGCAGGTTGAAGGCGAAGTCGTCGAGCAGGCGCAGCTGGGCTTCGGTGTCGAGGCCGCCGGCGACGCGGCGCCACAGCGTCCACCATTCGGCGCGCACCTGGCCGTCCTTGTGGTACTGGACGCCGTTCTCGAACATCGCCCACAGCTGCTCGATGCGCCAGCCGTCGAGCGGATGGCCGAAGCCGGGACGCAGGCTGTAGCCGGCCAGGTTCAGCCAGGCGCGTTCGTGTTCCGCCGACCTGCGCCGGCCCTTGGCGCGCTCCATCAGGGCGTCGAACAGGCGCCGCAGCAGCGGCGTGGTCCAGCTTTCGCGCCGGCCCAGCAGGTGTTCGAGGCTGGCGCGCAGCTGGCGCACCTCCTTCGGATCGACCTGCTTCGAGCGGGTGCCGAAGATGCGGTCGATCTTCTCGATGGCGGCATCGAGGTTGGGCGGCATCGCTTCCGCTTCCGGGGCCTCGCTTGCCTCGGCGCCCTCGGCTTCGCGCAATTCGAAGGCAAGCTGCCAGCGCTGGCCATCGTCGGCCACGCAATGCACCTCCAGGGAACCGACTTCGCTCAGCGTCGTCACCAGCCGCACCGGGACGTCGCTGCGCGCCGCCGCACCGGGCGCCGCGCGCAGCACGGTGGCGATCGGCGGCAGGCGCACGACGTCGCCCGGCGCCAGGTCGACCAGCGCGCCCGGCTGCGGCGCCTGGCCGGCGTCGGCAATCGTCGAGACCAGGTGGAAGCGCACCGGGCGCCCCAGGCGCAGCGCGAAGCTGCGATCGGCCAGCTGCACTTCGGTAGCGGCCGGCGTACCGCGCGGCAGTAGGCAGACGGCGCGCAAGGCAGCATTCGTCCCGCGCTCGCCTTCGAGCAGCAGGTAGTAGCTGCGCGCCGCGCCGCTTTCGATGGCGGGCGCCTGCCCCTGGCGCGCCAGCGAATAGGCGACGCCGCCGCGCGCCACGGCGACGTCGGGGTCGTCGTTGTGCAGGACGCGCAGGGGCTGGCCGCGCCAGCGTCCCAGCACGGCGGCCAGGCGCTCGGCCAGCGCGGCGCCGCGGAACACGCCGCCGTTGAGCAGCAGGGCGTCGGGTACCGGCAGGGAGGTGTCGTCGTCAGGCAGGCCGAGCGCTTCGCGCGCCGCTTGCGCGTGCTGGCGCAGGAAGCTCGCCAGGTGGCGCGTGACGGCCGGGTCGCTGGCGTAGGGCAGGCCGAATTCGACGATGCCGGCACGGGCGCGCTTCGCTTCTTCCTGCGCCTCGTTGAGCGGGAAGAAGCCGTCCAGCACGACGCGCTCGATGTCTTCGCGCCGCAAGTCCGCCTTGCGGCTGCCGCCGATCAGGCGCGAGCCGGCGCCGAGCAGGGTGACGGTGATCGCCTCCGGCGCATCGGGCGCCAGCAGCTGTTCCTTGGCAGCGCGGCAGCGCTCGGTCAATTGCGCCAGGCGCGCCGCCGACAGGCGTTCGCGCGGGGCTGCATTGCCAGCCGCCTCGCCGGCCGCCCCGTTCATGCGCGCCTCGACCAGGTGGGCCAGGGCCAGGTCCATGTTGTCGCCGCCGAGGATCAGGTGGTTGCCGACGCCGATGCGGGTCAGCGCCGGTTCGCCGTCGACGAGTTCGACCTTGACCAGGCTGAAGTCGGTGGTGCCGCCGCCGACGTCGGCCACCAGCACCAGGCGCGTGCCGGCCAGGTCCTGCGCCAGGCCGGCGCGGTGGCGGTACAGCCAGTCGTAGAGGGCGGCCTGCGGTTCCTCCAGCAGGCGCAGTTGCGGCAGGCCGGCCAGCTTCGCCGCTTCCAGCGTGAGGGCGCGCGCGCCTTCGTCGAAGGAAGCCGGCACGGTGAGCACCAGCTCCTGCCGCTCCAGCGGATGGGTGGGGAAGCGGATGTTCCAGTTGGCGCGCAGGTGGGCCAGGTAGCTGGCGCTGGCCGCCACCGGCGACACCTTCGGCACATCTGCTTCGGCGCCCCAGGGCAGGATCGGCGCCATGCGGTCCACGCCGGGATGCGAGAGCCAGCTCTTGGCGCTGGCCACCAGCCGGCCCGGCGTCGCGGCGCCGAGATTACGCGCCAGGCGGCCGACGGCCACCTGAGCCACGCCCGCCACGTCGGGCAGCAGCCAGGGCAGCTGCAATTCTCCCGGCGCCAGTTCGCCCTCGGCCGGGTGGTAGCGGTTCGAGGGCAGCAGCGGCTGCCCGGCCACTTCGCCGGGCGCCACCAACTGCTCGATGGTGAACAGTTGCACCTCTTGGGCGCCCGGTGCGGCGTAGGCCAGCACCGTGTTGGTGGTGCCGAGGTCGATGCTGACCAGGTATGGCGTCACTGGGCCTCGGGTGCGGTGCGGACGTCGAACTCGACCTTCCAGCGCTGGCCGTCAGGCGACAGCGCCGCCAGCTCCAGCGTGCCCGCTTCGGTCGCCAGCGCGTGCAGCTTCACCTGCACCACGTCGCCCGGAGTACGGCCATCGGCCGGCAGCGTGGCCTGGATCTCGTTCAGCTCCTGCAGCTCGTCCGGACCCCAGAAGTCGAGCACCTCGCCGATCTGGTCCTGGCGGCGCGTGGTCGAGCCGAAGAAGCGGAAATGGACAGGCTCGCCCACCACCAGGCCGAATTCCTGGCCCGGCAGTTCCAGTTCGCTGCCTTCTTCCATGCCGAAGGGCGCCACGCACAGGGCCTGGATCGGCGGCTCCATGCCGGGGATCGCCGGCATCGAGGATTCCACGCCGACGTAGTAGGAACGGGCCGTGCCGCCGCGGATGCGCACGCCGCCGCCGCGCCGCGCGTAGCTGTAGTAGGCCGCGCCGCGGGCGACGGCCAGGTCGAGGTCGGCGCCTTCCAGCATGCGCGCCGGTTCCGCGCCTTCCATGTAGAGCCAGTCGTTGATGGTGTCCATCACGCGTTGGGCCAGGATGCCGGACTTGAACACGCCGCCGTTGAACAGCACCGCGCTCGGATGCAGGAAGCTATGGTCGGCGTTGACATTGCCGGCGAAGCCTTCCAGCTCGGCGGTGGCACCGGCCTGGCGCGCCAGGAAGGCCGCCAGGTGCTTGGTGATCGCTGCGTCCTGCGCATACGGCAGGCCCAGCTGGGTCAGGCCGGCGCGGGTGCGGACGGCCGGGCGCGCGCTCGCTTCCACGCGCGGGAAGAAGCCGTCGGTGATGAAGGCCGTGACTTCCTCGCGCGTCAGTTCGGTGCGGATCGAGCCGCCGATGAGCTTCGAGCCGCGGCTCGGCACCACGATCGGCCAAGTGGTGGCATTCGCGTCGGCCAGCAGGTGTTCCTTGGCGCCGCGGCAGCCGTAGGTGAGGGCGCGCATCTGCCAGGCATCCAGTTGGGTGCCGTTCGCGGCCAGCTTGCGCGCGACCAGGTGGGCCAGCGCCAGGTCCATGTTGTCGCCGCCGAGCAGGATGTGGTCGCCCACGGCCACGCGGTGCGGTTCCAGCTTGCCCTCGCGTTCGAGGATGGCGATCAGCGAAAAGTCGCTGGTGCCGCCGCCGACGTCGACGACCAGCACGATGTCGCCGGCTTTCACCTGCTTGCGCCAGGCGCCGTTGCTGCCCTGGATCCAGCTGTACAGCGCGGCCTGCGGCTCTTCCAGCAGCGTGGCGGAGGTATAGCCGGCGTTACGTGCGGCTTCGGCGGTCAGTTCGCGCGCGCCCGGGTCGAACGAGGCCGGAATGGTGACGGTGACCTGCTGCTGGTCGAACGGCGCTTCCGGATGCGCCTGGTCCCAGGCGCGGCGCAGGTGCTGCAGGTAGCGGGTCGACGCCTCCAGTGGCGAGACGCGCGTGACTTCTTCCGGCGCGTCGCTCGGCAGGATGGCGGCGCGGCGGTCCACGCTAGGATGCGAGAGCCAGCTCTTGGCCGAGGACACCAGGCGGATCGGTGTGGTGGCGCCGCGGCTGCGCGCCATCTCGCCGGCAATGGCGTTGTCGCTCGCGACACCGCCATTGCCGGGGTCTTCATTACTCCACGGCAGGGCCAGCTCGCCCGGCGCCAGTTCGTCCGGGTGCGGCAGGTAGAGGAAGGACGGCAGCAGCGGCAGCGCGTCGACGGTGCCGGGCGCGGTCAACTGCGGCACCGGCAGCACGCCGTGCGCGGTCTTCTCGCCGTCGCTCTGTTCCAGGTCGACCCAGGACAGGGCGCTGTGGGTCGTGCCCAGGTCGATGCCGATGGCGTAACGGGCGCTCACAGTTCCACCTCCGCCGGAGCGATGATGCTGGCGTCGTGCTCTTTCGCCAGTTGCGGCAGGCGTACGTCGGTGGCGCGCCAGCCGCGGTGCGACAGCGTGCCCTTGAACGGCGCCTTGCCGACCACGTTGCCGGTCAGGCGCACGCTGGCGGCATCGAAGCCTTCTTCCAGCGTGACGCGCGAACCTTCCGCTTCGGCGCGGACGGGCTGGATCGTGAAGTGTTCCTTCAGCACGCGGGCACAGCCTTCGTGCACGACGCGGGCGGCGGCGCCGATGTCGGCGTCGGCGTAGGCGGCCAGGTTCTCGTTGGCGAAGTCGATCAGGCGCGCTTCGCGCTGCAGCAGGGTCAGCAGCTGCAGGGCGGCTTCCGGCGTCGTTTCGCGCAGCACGGTCGGGGCCGGCGCCGGAGCGGCGGGCGCCGGGGTGGGCATCGGGGCGGGTGCGGGTGCGGGTGCGGGTGCGGGTGCGGGCGGCGCGGCCACGGGGCCGACCTGGTCATCGCGCACGCGCGCGGCAAATTCGGCGTCGCCGACGGTCTTGAAGAAGCTGCCGAAGGCGAGGGACAGCCGGCTCCAGAAGCCGGGCAATTGGTTCGGTGTATTCATTCTTGGTGTTCTGTAGGGTGAGGGACGGGCGCGCTGTCGGACAGCGCCGGGAGCCCAGGTCCGGAAAACGCGAATAATAGCAGTTCAAGGCGCAATGCAACTACGAGTGGCGCACGGGCGCGGCCATAGAAGCCCGGCCGGCGGGGCTGGGCGAAAGCTTGTTACTGCCCGGCAGCGCCGCCGCTGCCGGCCCTGCTCACCAGCGCCTGGCTGTAGGCCCCGAAATCGTCCAGCCCGCGCTTGATGATGGTCACCAGGGCCGGCAGCGGCGCGGTCTGGTGATCCCATTCGGCGCGGCAGAATTCGCCGGTGCGCTTCAGGTCTTCGGCCAGCGCGGCGTCGATCCAGCCGCGGTCGGCGAGGATGGCGATGACTTCGCGCTCATCCTCCGGTTCGCCCAGGCCGGCTTCGGCGATCACGTAGTCGCCCATTTCCACCGCCGCCTCCCAGGCGCGGATCACGTTGAGCGTGGCCGCGTCCTGGCGCGTGATGTCGCCGACGAACGTGGTCGGGTCCTTCTCGTACTCCTCGCGGGCGCGCCGGCAGCAGCGTTCGATGGTGCCGGTCTTGCCGATCAATACGGTGTCGTCCATGTGTGCTCCTTCAGATGAGGAAAAGCAGCGCCGCGACGGCGGTCGGCCCCAGCGCGCCGGCCAGCAGGCCGAGCGCGTTGATCGATTCGTCGTTGAAGCCATTGCGCAGCAGCGCGGCGCCGGCCGGGTTCGGGGCGTTCGCGATGACGGTCAGGCCGCCGCCGGCCACTGCGCCCGCCACCAGCATGTACTGAGAGTGTTCGGACAGGCCCGCGATCAGCGAACCAAGGTAGGTGAGGGCGGCATTGTCGGTGATCGCGGTCAGGCCCAGCGCGCCGAAGAACAGCGCGGTCGGTCCCAGGCTCGAGACGATGGGCTGCAGCCACCATTGCTGCATGCCGCCGAGTACCACCAGGCCGGCCAGGAAGAAGCCGACCAGCAGTCCTTCCTTCAGGATCAGCGGATCCTGGTGCCGTTCGTAGGCCCTGGTGAAACCCAGGAACAGCATGAACAGGCCAAGGAACAGCACCGGATGATGGGCCAGCAGCACCACCGCGGCCAGGAAGCCCAGGTGGATCAACGAGACCTTGAGCGGCACGACCTGCTCGCCCTCGGCCGGGGCGGGGGCCGGGGCCAGGTGCTTGCGCAGCAGCAGGGTGATGACGGTGGCGTTGATGAACACGGCCACCGCGGCGCGCCAGCCGAAGTGGGTGAACATGTAGGCGCTGTCCCAGCCCCAGGTGCCGGCCACCATCAGCACCGGCGGCGCGGCGTAGGAGGTCAGGGTGCCGCCGATCGATACATTCACGAACAACACGCCCAGCGCGCCGTACTTCAGCGCTTCCGGCACGCCGGGACGGAACACCTGGGGCGCGAGCATCAGCGCCGCCAGCGTCATCGCCGCCGGTTCCGTGATCAGGGAGCCGGCCAGCGGCACCAGGGCCAGGCCGAGCCAGGCCAGCATGACCTCGGTGCGCAGCGGCGCCAGGCGCGCCGTGGTGCGCAGCAGCGCGCGCACGGCGTCGAGCACGGGCCGCGAGGCGGCGATCACCATGACGGTGAAGACGAACAGCGGCTCGGTGTAGTGGCGCGACTCGGCATAGTCGATGGCCGCGTCGGGCCCGGAAAGGAAGGCCATCGCCGCGATCAGGACGAAGGCCCAGAAGCCGAACACGACCTCGACTTCGCCCAGCAGGTGGAACAGGCCGGCGTGGCGCGGATGGCGGTCGGCCAGGATCTCGAAACCCTTGGCGGCGAAGGTATGGACGAGTGCGCAGGCGAAGAGGATGGCGCCGACCAGCTGGATCGTCGTCATGGCTGGCCCCAGGTTGCCACGGTGTGCTGCGAGTAAAAGAGGTCTACGGACATTGTCATGTGAATAATCAGTGAAACGCCATTATTTCATCTTTTGATGCGGATCGGATGACAGGAAACGAACCATAGGGAAGGCGTAGGCCTGGACGCGCATCGGCACAAGGTGAAATCCTGCATGGACAGAATATACACATCTTGCCAAATGGTGAACGAGCGAGTACTGTATATCCATCCAGTACTTTTGCATTTGTCCCTATTATGTCTTCCTTACAAGAAATTTCATCACCGGAAGAATTGCATCCATCCCTATGGCGCGCCTCGCAGTTGGCGCGCGCCGGCACCCGCTGCGTCGACACCGGCCACGCCGTGCTGTCGAAGCAGCTGCCAGGCGGCGGCTGGCCGGTCGGCACCCTGGTCGACCTGCTGCTGCAACAGAGCGGCATCGGCGAAATGCGCCTGCTGCGCCCGGCACTGGCGGAAGTCGCGGCGCGCCGCATCGTGCTGCTGCAGCCGCCCCATCCGCCGCAGGCGCTGGCGCTGGCCGCGCTCGGCGTGCCGCCCTCGCAGCTGATCTGGCTGCGCGCCAGCCGCACCAGCGACGCCCTGTGGGCGGCCGAGCAGGTATTGCGCAGCGGCAGTTGCGGCGCGTTGCTGTTCTGGGCCAACCACGTACGCGGCGACAGCCTGCGCCGGCTGCACCTGGCCGCGCAAAGCGGCGAGACCCTGTTTTTCATGATGCGCCCGCTCGCCGCCGCCCAGGATTCCTCGCCAGCGCCGCTGCGCCTGTCGCTGCGGCCCGCCGCCGGCGGGCTCGACGTCGGCTTCGTCAAGCGCCGGGGGCCGCAGCGCGACGCGCCCCTGTTCCTTCCACTTACTCCTTCTTTGCTCCAACGACATGCGTTTGTGGATCGGCCTGCACCTGCCCCAGTTACCGCTCGAGGTCTTCAGCCCGAACTGGTCGGGTGACGCCGGCAGCGTCGTGCTCGAGCAGGAGCGCGTGCTGGCGGCGTCGCCGGCTGCGCGCGCCGCCGGGGTAAGCCACGGCATGCGCCGCGGCGGGGTATTGATGCTGATGCCCGAGGCGCGCCTGCACGTGCGCGCGCCGGAGCGCGAGGCCGAGGCCCTGCACGCGGCGGCGCTGGCGCTCTTGCAGTACACGCCGCTGGTCACGGTTGCCGAGGAATCGACTTTGCTCATCGACATCGGCGCCAGCCTGCGCCTGTTCGGCGGCGTGCGCGCGCTGTGCCGGCGCGTGCGCGCCAGCCTGCGCGCCCTCGGCTTTTCGGGCGTGCTCAGTTGCGCCCCCACCGCGCGCGGCGCATGGATGCTGGCGCGCCGGCGCGCGGGACGGGTCATGACCATCGCTTCGCTCACGCGCCGGCTCGACGCCTTGCCGAGCAGCCTGCCGCCGCCGGCGCGCCCCTACACCGCCTGGTTCGAAGGCATCGGCTGCTTCGACCTCGGCGCCATGCGGCGCCTGCCGCGCCCCGGCCTGCAGCGGCGCTGCGGACGCGCGCTGCTCGACATGCTCGACGCCGCCTACGGCATGGCGCCCGAGCTGTTCGAATGGGTCGAGGCGCCGACGAGTTTCCACGCGAAGATCGAACTGTTCGACCGGATCGAGAACGCCGAGGAGTGCCTGCTTGGGGCCGAACGCCTGGTGCAGCAATTGACCGGCTGGCTGTGCGCCCACCAGCTCGCCGTGGAGCGCATCACGCTCCTGCTCGAACACGAACGGGGCAGGGTGGCGCGTGCGCCGACGCCGGTCGAGATCGCGCTGGCCGAGCCCACCTGGCGCGACGAGCACCTGGTGCGCCTCTTGCGCGAGCGCCTGGCCAAGCTGGTGCTCGACGCCCCGGTCATTGCGTTGGCGCTCGACGCCAGCCAGGTGCAGGCCATGGCGCCGCCGAGCGAGTCATTGTTCCCCGAGCCCGGCGGCAGCGAGGAGGACCGCCTGCGCATGCTGGAACTGCTGGTCGCGCGCCTCGGCCCCGAGAACGTGCTGCAGGCGCTGCCGCAGGCCGACTACCGGCCCGAGGTGGCGAACAGCTGGGTCCCGGTGCAGCAGAAAGTGCGCGAGAAGGAGCGCTCATCGCAGATGCCGCCCGACGTGGAAAGCCTGCCGCGCCCGACCTGGATACTGGCCAAGCCGCTCGCGCTGCTGATGCGCAACCACCGGCCGTTCTATGGATCACCTTTGAAGATGGCCTCGACGCCGGAGCGCATCGAGGCCGGGTGGTGGAGCCAGACCCAGACGCGCGATTATTTCATCGCCGAGGGGCAGGACCATGCGCTGTACTGGGTGTACCGGGAGCGCATCGTGGGGGCGGGGGAGGATGCGGAGCCGAGGTGGTTCCTGCATGGCTTGTTTGGGTGAGCGCGCGCCGGCCCCGCTGGCCTCAGGCGCCGCTGGCCGGAAACCTCACCCGCGCCCGCAGGCCTTGCGTGCCGTCGGGCTTGTCCAGCAGCGCAATGCTCGCGCCGACCTGGTGCGCGATCGAGGACGTGATGGCGAGCCCGAGGCCCGAGCCGATCTCGCCGTTGCCGAGCACGCGGTAGAACGGGTCGAAGACGCGTTCGCGCTCTTCCTCCGGGATGCCGGGGCCGGTGTCGTCGATGTCGAGCACCACGCTGCCGCCGTCGTCGGCCACGCTGATGTCGATGCGGCCGCCGGGGGGCGTATAGCGGATGGCGTTGTCGACCAGGTTTTTCACCAGGATGGCGATGTCCACCGGGCGGCCGGCGACCACCGGATCGGCATCGCCCACCACGCCCAGGTCGATCGCCTTGGCCTCGGCCAGCGGCACCAGGTCTTCGAGGCAGTCCTGGATCGTTTTCTTGAGCGGCACTTGGGTCAGTCCGTCGCCGCCGGACTCCTGGGTGCGCGCCAGCGTCAGCAGCTGGTCGAGCAGGATCCGGGTGCGCGCCAGGCCCGCCGACAGCGCGCCCAGCCGCTCGCGCGCCTCGAGCTGCATGTCGCTCGCCGCCAGCCGCTCCGCCTGCAGCGACATGGCGGTCATCGGCGAGCGCAGTTCGTGGGCCGCGTCGGCGATGAAGCGCCGTTGCCGCGCCAGCGCGCGCACCGTGCGGCCGATCAGCTTGTTGATCTCGGCGACGAAAGGCCAGACTTCCGAGGGCAGCGCGGTGCGGTCCAGTTCCCCGAGGTCTTGCTCCCTGCGCTCGCGCAGCTGCAGCGCAAGCTTCTGCAGCGGCTGGAACATCGCGCGCACCAGCAGCGTCACCATCAGCACCAGCACCGGCCCCAGGAACAGGATCGGCGTCACCGTGCGCCAGGCATCCGCGCGCGCCGCCGCGTCGCGCACGTCGGTCTGCTGGGCCACCGCGACGCGCACGCCCTTGGCATTGGTGCGGATGAAGACGCGCCAGGTCTCGCTGCCGCTGGCGACCGTCTGCAGGCCGTCGGGCAGGGAAGGCGGAAAGTGGGGTGGCCGCTCCGGTTGCGGCAAGGGGGCGCCGGGCGCGTCGATGAAGCGCACCACCAGGCGCGCATCGAAGTCGACGTCGCCGACCTTCTCGCGCGCCAGCGGCGCGGTCGGGACGGCATCGAGCCTGCTGATCAGGTAGCCGACCTGGCGCAGTTGCGTGTCCTGGTCGTGATGGGCATCGTCGGTGGCGTCGACGTACGAGTACAGGCCGGCAATCGCCGCCCCCACCAGGATCGCCGTCGAAATCCACAGCGACAGCCTGAAACGCAGCGATGCCGCTATTGGCCCTTCGCGACCATCCATCCGACTCCCCGCACGTTCTTGATGATGTCGCTGCCCAGTTTTTTGCGCAGCGAATGGATCAGGAATTCGATCGCATTGCTCTCGACTTCCTCGTCCCAGCCGTAGACGCGGTGCTCCAGCTCCGCGCGCGACAGGATGGCGCCCGGGCGCACCAGCAGCGCCTGCAGCAGCGGAAACTCGCGTGCGGTCAGGCGCACCGTGACGGCGCCGGCGCGCGCCTCGTGGGTCGCCGGGTCGAGTTCGACGATGCCGTTGCCGAGCACCGGGCTGGCCGTGCCCTCCTTGCGCCGCGTCAGCGCGCGCATGCGCGCCAGCAGTTCGCTCATCGCGAACGGCTTGACCAGGTAATCGTCCGCGCCGCCGTCGAGCCCGGCCACGCGGTCCTCGGTGGCTTCGCGCGCCGTGAGCACCAGCACCGGCACGTCGTTGCGCGCCTTGCGGATCGCAGCCAGCACGGCCATGCCGTCCAGGCGCGGCAGGTTCAGGTCGAGCAGGACCAGTCCGTATTCCAGGGCCTGCAGCGCCGTCAGCGCGGCTTCGCCGTCGCGCACCCAGTCGGCCGCGTAGCTGGCGTCGCGCAGCGCATGCTGGACCACGCTGCCGATCATCGGATCGTCCTCGACCAGTAACACCCTCATCGCGCGGCTCTCCGCGCCGGCCGCCGGCCATCCATCGCGCCGGCCGGGCCCCTCGTCGCTCCTGTCATTGCTTGCTTCCTCATGTATTTCGCCATCGATGCGCCGCGGCCCAAGCTTACCAGCGGGCAGCGCCTGGGCCGTCGCGTATGCGTGCGCGTGCGCCACGCCTGGGCGGGAACGGCGCGAGCGCGTCATGTTAGGAGGAAACACTTAGCAAACACTTAGCGCGCGGCACGGCAGGCCGCATGGCGGCGGTGTTGTTGATGTTGCCCATCGCTAAGTGTTTGCTAATTCTTGCTGAGTACGATGGCCGGGTTCCTATGCGCCGCCGTCCATGCCGGGACAGGGCGGGCTTTGCCGCTTCGACGACGATGAAAATACTTGTTCCTGCTCTTCTGTTCCTGGCCTCCCTGTTGGGGCCCTTGTCTTCCGTCCAGGCCAAGGGGGAGGGCGCGGCGGCGACAGCCAAGGCGAAAGCCGCGAAAAAGGCGCGGCTGTCGAACGCGGAGCAGCGCCATCGCGCCCTTGCCGCGCATCCGGCCGCGCTGCGCTCGAGCGCAGTCCTGATCCTCGACCCGAAGACGAGCAAGGTGCTGTACCAGAAAAATGCGGACGCGGTGATGCCGATCGCCTCGCTCACCAAGCTGATGACGGCGCTGGTCGTGCTGGAGGCGCGGCAGGACATGAAGGAAATGCTGACCGTCGGCAGCGCGGACATCGACCGCCTCAAGTATTCCTCCTCGCGCCTGCAGGTGGGCACCAAGCTGCCGCGCTCGACCATGCTGCACCTTGCCCTGATGAGCTCGGAGAACCGGGCGGCGTCCGCGCTCGGGCGCCATTATCCCGGCGGCAGGCGGGCGTTCGTCGCGAAGATGAACGCGAAAGCGAAGGCGCTGGGCATGCGCAACACCCGTTATGTGGAGCCGACCGGCCTGTCGAGCGCCAACGTCTCGACCCCGGAAGACCTGGCGAAGCTGGTGGTCGCCGCCGAAAAGCAGCCGCTCATCCGGCGTTATTCGACCGACCGCCGCTTCACGATCAGGCAGGGCCGCCAGCAGACCGTCTACCGCAACTCCAACCGGCTGACGGCGAGCCCGAGCTGGAAGATCCGCCTGCAGAAGACGGGGTATATCTCGGAAGCCGGCCGCTGCATGGTGCTGCACGCGGCCGTCAAGGGCCGGGCCACGGTCATGATCTTCCTGGACTCGCAAGGGACCTTGTCGCGCGTGGCGGACGCCAACCGCGTGCGCGCCTGGCTGACGGCCTTCAATCCCTGGCGCCGGCAATGACACCGACAATGACATCGACAATGAAAGCGGCGGCGGCCGGGCCCCGGTCTAGGCAGGAGCAGCGTTGCCCCCGCCATGCCGCAAGCCGTTTCACAGCTTCTCGATCTGCCGGTCGATCGCCTTCTGCGCCCGCTCGTTGCGTTCGCTGTAGCGGTCCGTCAGGTAGTCCGTCCGCCCACGCATCAGGAGCGTCATCTTGAACAGCTCTTCCATCACGTCGACCACGCGGTCGTAATAGCTTGATGGGCGCATGCGGCCCGCCTCGTCGAATTCCTTGTAGGCCATCGGCACCGAGGACTGGTTCGGGATCGTGAACATGCGCATCCAGCGGCCCAGCAGGCGCAGGGTATTGACCACGTTGAAGGACTGCGAGCCGCCGCAGACCTGCATGACCGCCAGCGTGCGGCCCTGGCTCGGGCGGATCGCGCCCATCTCCAGCGGGATCCAGTCGATCTGGTTCTTCATCACCGCGGTGATCGCGCCGTGGCGCTCGGGGCTGCACCAGACCTGGCCTTCCGACCACAGGCACAGCTCGCGCAGCTCGACCACCTTCGGGTGGGTCTCGGGCACGCTGCCGACCATCGGCAGCTCGGTCGGATCGAAGATTTTCACGTCGGCGCCGAAGTGCTCCAGGATGCGCGCCGCCTCCTCGGTGAGGAAGCGGCTGAACGAGCGTTCGCGCAGCGAGCCGTAGAGCAGCAGGATGCGCGGCGGGTGGCGCATGTCGCCCACAGGGGCGAGCTTGTCCGGCGTCGGCAGGTCCAGCAGCGCGGGGCGGATGTTGGGCAGGTTCGGGATCTTGTCCATGTGTTTCCTTTTTAGCTCAATCGCACGGCGAGCGCGCTCAGGGTGACCAGGAGGATGGGCAGGGTCAGCACGATGCCGACGCGGAAGTAATAGCCCCAGGAGATGCGGATATCCTTCGCCGCCAGCACGTGCAGCCAGAGCAGGGTCGCCAGGCTGCCGATCGGCGTGATCTTCGGGCCGAGGTCGGCGCCGATGACGTTCGCGTACACCATCGCCTCGCGCACCACGCCCTCGGTGGCGGTGGCATCGATCGCCAGGGCGCCCACCAGCACCGTCGGCATGTTGTTCATGACCGAGGACAGGAGGGCGGTGACGAAGCCGGTGCCGAGCGCCGCGCCCCAGACGCCGTAGCCGGCGCAGCGCTCGAACACGGCGGTCAGCGCATCGGTCAGCCCCGCATTGCGCAAGCCGTAGACCACCAGGTACATCCCCAGCGAGAACACGACCACCTGCCAGGGCGCCCCGCGCAGCACCGCGCGCGTCGAGATCCGGTGGCCGCGCGCCGCCACCGCGAGCAGCACGGCGGCGCCGGCGGCGGCCACCACGCTGATCGGGACGCCCACGTCGTCCAGCCAGAAGAAGCCGGCCAGCAGCAGCGCCAGCACCCACCAGCCGGCGACGAAGGTGGCGCGGTCATGGATGGCCTGCTCCGGCCTCCTCAAGGAGGCCAGGTCGTAGTCGGCCGGGATATCCCTGCGGAAGAACCAGGCCAGGGCCGCCAGCGTGGCGGCCACCGATGCCAGGTTCACCGGCACCATCACCGAGGCATAGCGCGCGAAACCGATGCCGAAATAATCGGCCGAGACGATGTTTACCAGGTTCGACACGACCAGCGGCAGGCTGGCGGTGTCGGCGATGAAGCCGGCCGCCATCACGAAAGCCAGCGTGGCCTTCGGCGGAAAACGCAGGGCGGCCAGCATGGCGATCACGATGGGCGTGAGGATCAGCGCGGCGCCGTCGTTCGCGAACAGCGCCGCCACCGCCGCGCCGAGCAGGACCAGCAGCACGAACAGGCGCCGGCCATTGCCACCGCCCCAGCGCGCCACGTGCAGCGCCGCCCACTCGAAGAAGCCGGCCTTGTCGAGCAGCAGGCTGATGACGATCACGGCGACGAAGGCGCCGGTGGCGTTCCAGACGATGTGCCAGACGACGGGGATGTCGCCCGGCTGGATGACGCCTGCGAGCAGGGCGGCCAGCGCGCCGATCGAGGCGCTCCAGCCGATGCCCAGCCCGCGCGGCTGCCAGACGACGAAGGTGAGCGTTACCAGGAAAATGAGAACGGCGGTCAGCACGGGAACCCTTCAGGCTGCGAGCTGGCCAATACGGCCAATACGGCCGATACGATCGAGTTCGGCCTTGAGCCTGGCGCGCTCGCCCGCCAGTTCGTCCAGCGGCAGGGCCAGGAAGGCCTCGATGCGCGCGCGCAGGATGGCATAGGCGGTCTCGAAGGCGGCCTGGATTTCTTCCTCGGTTCCCACGACATGGCTGGGGTCGTCGACGCCCCAGTGCGTGCGCAGCACCGGGCCGAGATAGGCCGGGCAGGTTTCGCCGGCGGCGCTGGCGCAGACCGTCACCACGATGTCCGGCGTGACCGGCAAATCGTCCCAGGACTTGCTGTGGTAGCCGCCTGTGGCGATGCCTTTGCCGGCCAGCAGGGCCAGCGCCCGTTCGTTCAGCTTGCCGGTGGGCTGGCTGCCGGCGCTGATGGCATGCCAGCCGTTTGGCGCCAGGTGGTTGAAGACGGCTTCGCCGATGAGCGAGCGGCAGGAATTGCCGGTGCAGAGAAAAAGTACGTTCATGTCGGGTCTCGGGACAACGGTGATCGGTGGCCGCCCGGAAGCCTCAGGCGGACGCTCCCGCGTCGCACGCGGAGCCGCCGGTTGGCGAACACGGACTGCCGCCGCAGCAGTTCTCGGTCAGGAAGCCAAGCAAGGCGTTCATCGTGTCGAACTGCGCGGCATAGATGACGAAGCGGCCCTCCTGGCGCGGCACGATGAGATGCGCGTTGGACAGCTCTTTCAGGTGGAACGAGAGCGAGGAGGGCGGCATGCCGAGCGCCTGCGCAATCCTGCTCGCGGCCAGGCCTTCGGGGCCGGCCTGCACCAGCAGCCGGAACACCGCCAGCCGCGACTCCTGTGCGAGGGCGGCCAGGGCCGATACTGCATCCTTGTTGTCCATGCCTGCTTCCGAGTTGATTCGATATTTCGAGTATAGTCGAATCGAGTCCCTCTCGACAAGTTCAATACGACGATTCCACAATTATCGAAATGTCTTGACAGAGCGATAGCGCTGCAAATATTCTGTATTCGTCGAACAACGAATAAGCGCCGCTGGTGCTGCCTTTTTCAACGTCGTCGTTGTGTGTTGTTCGTAATTCGACGAATTAAGAATGGCTGCGCCGTGCAGCCGGACACGCATGCCCGGCGGACGCCGGTCTACACGAGGAGAACGAGATGAAAACGCAGGATGGACAAGCATTGCCGGTCGCGGTATTGGGCGCGGGGCCGGTCGGGCTGGCCGCGGCGGCGCACCTGATCGAACGCGGCCTGGCTCCGCTGGTGCTGGAAGCAGGCGCCGCCGTGGGCGCCAACCTCGCCGCCTACCGCCACGTGCGCCTGTTCTCGCCATGGCGCTACAACATCGACAAGGCGGCGCGGCGCCTGCTGCAGGCCCAGGCATGGAAGGCGCCAGCCGCCGACGGCCTGCCGACTGCCGGCGAACTGCTCGACGATTATCTCGTGCCGCTCGCGGGACTGGCCGCGATCGGCGCCAACCTGCGGCTCGGCCACCGCGTCACCGCCATTACCCGCCTCGGCTTCGACAAGGTCAGGACCCGAGGCCGCGACGGCGCTCCCTTCCTCATCCGCGCGGAAACGGCCGAGGGACCGCGCCAGTACCTGGCCAGCGCCGTGATCGATGCCACCGGCACCTGGTCGCATCCGAATCCGTTGGGCGCGGACGGCATCGCAGCCCTCGGCGAAGCGGCGCTGGCCGCGCGCATCGACTACGGCATGCCCGACGTGCTCGGCGCCGCCCGCGCGCATTTCGCGGGCCGCAGGGTGCTGGTCGTCGGCGCCGGGCACTCCGCTGCCGGCACCTTGCTCGCGCTGGCCCAACTGGCCCAGGTTCATCCAGGAACCAGCATCGTGTGGGCGACCCGCGGCAGCCAGCTGGCCCGCGTTTTCGGCGGCGGCGCAGCCGATGGCCTGCCGGCGCGCGGCGAGCTGGGAATGCGGCTGAAAGCCTTGCGCGATTCGGGCGCCCTGGCGCTGCGCCAGGACTTCCGCATCGAGGAGGTGGCCGAGATCGAAGGCCGCCTGCGCGTGACCGGGGAAGCGCGCGACGTCGTGGCGCCCGTGATCGACGGTATCGACCGCATCGTCTGCGCCACCGGGGCGCGCCCCGACCTCGCGTTGACGCGGGAGCTGCGCGTGCGCCACGATCCCTGGCTCGAGAGCACCGATGCGCTGGCGCCGCTGATCGATCCGAACGAGCATAGCTGCGGCACCGTCCGCCCGCATGGGCACCGCGAACTGGCGCACCCGGAACCCGGCTACTACGCCGTGGGCGCCAAGAGCTATGGCCGCGCTCCGAACTTCCTGCTGGCGACCGGCTACGAGCAGGTGCGTTCCGTGGCGGCCGCCCTGGCCGGCGACCTGGCGGCGGCCGACGAGGTCCAGCTCGACCTGCCGGAAACGGGCGTCTGCAATACGCGCCTGGCCTACCAGGAAGCGCCGGCCGCGGCGGCACCGTGCTGCGGCGTTCCCGCCGCGGCGCCTGCTTCCTGCTGCGCCTGAACGGCACGATCCCGCCGCCGGCGCAGGCGGCGGACGCCACTTTCCGGAGTTCCCGTGCACCAGCCATCGAAAACCATCGGCATCCTGGCCGTCACCCAGATCGTTTCCTGGGGCTCGCTGTACTACGCCTTCGCCATCCTGGCGCCCGACATCGGGCGTGAGCTGGGCCTGGCGCCGGCGGAGGTGTTTGGCGCCTTCTCCTGGGCCCTGCTCGTCGCGGGGCTGGCCGCAACCCCGGTCGGGGTGCTGCTGGACCGCCACGGCGGGCGTTACGTGATGGCGGCCGGCTCCCTCCTGTGCTTCCTCGGGCTGGCCTGGCTCGGCCGCTGCGACGGGATCGTCTCCTACTATCTCGCCTGGACCCTGGTCGGGCTGGCGATGGCCATGACGCTCTACGAAGCCGCCTTCGCCACCATCAACCGCAAGCTCGCTATCGGCTCGCGACGGTCGATCTCGACGCTGACCCTGTTCGGCGGCTTCGCCAGCACCCTGTTCTGGCCGCTGACCGCGCAGCTCCATGCGCTGCTCGGCTGGCGCGGCACCTACCTGTGGTACGGGCTCGCGCAGCTCATCGTGTGCCTGCCGCTGCATCTGTGGCTCGGTGGCGATCCGCCCCGCGCAAGGACCGGCGCCGGCGGCGCGCGGCGCAGCCATACCCTGGGCGAAGCGCTGCGCCATCGGGCATTCTGGGCGCTGGCACTGGCCTTCTCGGCCAATACCTTCATCTTCTCGGCCATGGCGGTGCACCTGATCGCGCTGCTCGGACGCCTGGGGCAGGCGCCGGCGGCGGCGCTGCTGCTGGCCGCGCTGATCGGCCCGATGCAGGTGGCGGGACGCGTCGGGGAAATGACGCTGGCGCGCGACACGGCGCCGCACACCGTCGGCAAGCTCAGCTTCGCGATGTTGCCGGCGGCCCTGCTCGTCCTGGTCCTGGCCGGCGGCCAGGGCTGGGCGGCCGCGCTGTTCTGCGTGCTGTATGGCCTGAGCAACGGCATCCTCACCATCCTGCGCGGTTCGCTGCCCCAGGCTCTGTTCGGGCGCGCGCACTACGGCGCCATCGCCGGCGCCATGGCCGGCCCGTCGCTGCTGGCAAAGGCGGCCGGCCCCCTGGTGGCGGCGGCGCTCCTCGGTCATGACGACGATCCGGCGCTGCTCGTGTGGGCGCTGTTGGCGCTGTCGGTCGTCTCCTTCGCCTTCTACCTGCGGGCGGTCTCGTCCGCCTGCGCACCGGAGCCGGGCGAGGCTTTTGACAAGCGCACCGCCTGACGGCTATTCTTCGTTCGCCAAACGACGAATGCCTGCCATGTCCACATCCTGCTGCCCTCCATCCACCTCCCGCGCTCCCGCCGACGAGATCGACGCCGAGGACCTGGCGCGCATGTGCAAGGCCCTTGCGCATCCCGCGCGCCTGCAACTGCTACGGCACCTGATCGCGCATGGCGACTGCTATTTCGGCAGCCTGGCCGACGTGCTGCCGCTGGCGCCGTCGACGATCTCCCAGCACGTCTCGATCCTGAAAGAGGCCGGGCTGATCGAGGGCTCGTCGGACGTGCAGCGGGTCTGCTACTGCGTCAACCAGGACCGGCTGCGGCAGTTCAAGCGCATGACCGCGGCGCTGTAGAAACACAGGAAGGATATATGCTCACAGAACGCGTCGAGTTCCAGGGCCCGCACGGCAAGCTGGCGGCCAAGCTGGACATGCCCGACGGCGCACCGCGCGCCTACGGCGTCTTCGCCCATTGCTTCACCTGCAGCAAGGACGTGCTGGCGGCGAACCGCATCTGCCATGGCCTGGCCGAGCGCGGCGTGGCGATGCTGCGCTTCGATTTCGCCGGCCTCGGCGCCAGCGCCGGCAATTTTGCCGACACCAATTTTTCGTCGAACGTGGAAGACCTGGTCGCAGCCGCCGCGTTCCTGCGCGAACATTTCGAGGCGCCGCGCCTGCTGGTCGGCCACAGCATGGGCGGCACGGCGGTGCTGGCCGCGGCGGCCCGCATTCCGGAATCGAAAGCCGTGGTGACGATCGCCTCGCCGAGCGATCCGCACTACGTCGTCGACAAGCTGTTCTCCGAACACCTCGACACGCTGGCCCGGTCGGGCGAGGCGCGGGTCAAGCTGGCGGGACGCGATTTCTGGATTCGCCAGCAGTTCGTCGAGGATGCGACGCAGCACGCATTGAGTGAGCGGATCGCGGGACTCGGCCGCGCGCTGCTCGTGATGCATGCGCCGCAGGACGATACCGTCGATATCGCCAATGGCCAGCGCATTTTCGAGTTGGCGCAGTATCCGAAGAGCTTCGTCTCGCTCGACGGGATGGATCACCTGGTGACGGGGAGGGACGATGCCGCGCAGGTGGCGGCAATGATCGCGGCGTGGAGCGCGCGGTATGCCGAGAAGGTGTGATGTCCCGTAGGGTGGGTGGCTCTACCCGGATGTTTGTTCCTCACCCGCGTGTGCGCCGCCCACGCGGTGGTGGTTGGCGGCAAGGTCATCGAGCCCGGTGGCGGAGCCGATAACGATCACCGCGTGGGCGGCGACGAAGGCGCGGAAATGTCCACATTCGGGTGGAGCCGCCCACCCTACGCGTTATTCGTCGAAGTCTTCCGCCAGGTTCTTCCAGCCGCGGCTCTTGGCAAACGCCGCGAACTCCTCGGGCGCTTCGAGCACGATCAGCTTGCGGTCCTGCAGGCCCGGATCGCTGTGGCCGAAGTCCGGCCCTTTGTAACCGAGCGCGCGCAGGCGGTCGATGATCTGCTTCACCAGGACCTTGTCCTTGTAGAGCCCCGCATCGATGGGCTTGGCGAAGTCCACGTACACGTCGATGATCCCATAACCCTCGTCGAAAATGCGGATCGCCTTGACGTCGTGGGTTTGGCCGTTACCGTCCGCGGCCTTGAAAGGCCCGGACAGTTCAATGTCTGAAGAGTCGGTAGTCATACAGCCAGCATACCACCGACCCCGATTTACTTCAGCGCCTTGTAGATCGCTTCCAGGCGGTCCGGCGTGCCCGGGATGCGTTCCAGGCGCGGGTAGCGCAGGCCGTCGTGGTAGTCGAGCGAGATGGTGCGCAGGTTGTTGCCCTTGCGGACCAGCAGTTCGATCGGCGCTTTCGTGCCCTTGGCCGCCTTTACCGCCGCCTTCAGCACGTCCGGCTTGTACACGCGGTTGTTCACGGCCACGATGGTCGCGTTGCCGGCGAGGCCGGCGCGGAAACCGACGCCGTCCCAGATCACGTTGCTCACGCTGCCGTCGGCGCGCACCGAGAAGCCCAGCGAGTAGCTGAAGTCGGCCGACTTGCTGCGCTCCTCGGAAGCCTTGACGGCGTCGGTCGGGGTGTCGGTGTAGACCAGCTTCCAGCCCGCGCGTTGCAAGCCGTCGAGCGGCGCGCCCGGGCCGTGGCCGTCGACGCGCGCACGCAGGAAGGGCGCCCAGTCGAATTTCTGTACCTTGTTCAGCGTGGCGACGACGTCCTCGAAGGTGTAGAAGGCCGGCAGGAAGCTGCCGTTGTCGATGCCATAGAAGGCGCGCGCGAAATCGTCGAGCGAGCGCTTGTCGCCGGACAGCTCGCGGATCTTGGTGTCGACGTCGAGCCAGACCAGCGCGCCTTCCGAGTAGTAGTCCTCGCTGCGCTGCCAGTTGCTCCAGGCCAGCGCGCGGCGGCCGGCGATGATCGGGTCGTTCACCGTGTCCTGCATCGCGCGCCAGGCGCGGCCCTGCGTATTGTCGTAGCGCGCCGCGGTGGCGGCCAGCGCGTCGCGCGCGCCGGCTTTCGACACCAGGCCTGAACGCGCGGCGATGATGCCGCCCCAGTACTGGGTCTGGCCCTCGTAGACCCACAGCAGGCTGTTCTGCAGCGGGGTGTTGAAGTTCGGGACGTCCTGGCCGGCCGGGCGGCGGAACTTGCCGTTCCAGGAGTGGGTGTACTCGTGCGGCAGCAGGTCGCGGCCGGCCTCGCCGCGCGCCCAGTCGGTGAAGTAGCCCGGCTTGACGCCGTTCTCGCTCGACTGGTGGTGCTCGCGGCCGATGCCGCCGAATTCGTCCGACAGCGCCAGCAGGAAGTCGTAGTGGTTGTAGTGGTGCGAGCCGAACAGCTTGAGCGATTGCTGGACCATCGCGCGGTGGGCGGCGATCTGCTCGGGCCTGGCTTCCAGGCTTTCCGGATTGTCGGCGACCACGTTCAGCGACACGCGCACCTTGGCGCCCGGGTCGAGGTCGTACTGCTTGAAGTGGCGGCCGGCGAACAGCGGCGAATCGATCAGCGTTTCCAGGTCGTGCGGCTTGAAGCGGATCTCGTCGCCCTGGCGTTCGGCCGTCTCCAGCGCGGTGCCGTACTGCCAGCCGGCGGGCAGCGTGAGCGAAGGCTGGACCGTGATGCGGCGCGCCACGTAGCCGGCCGGGTAGAGCGTCACCGACGGCCATTGCAGGCCGATGATGTCGTCGGTCATGACGATGCGGCCCTGGCCAGGGTCGAGCGGCGACAGGAACTGGTATTCGACGTCCAGGGTCGACGCGCCCTCGGGCACGGTGACGTGGAAGGCGAACACCTCGACCGGGTCGCGCGTCCATTCGACCGGCTTGCCGTTGGCCGTGAACTTCAGGCCCGCCAGTTGCGTCAGCGGGCCGCTCGGGCCGTGGTTCGCCGGCAGCCATTGCGGGTACAGGAAGGTCATCGGGCCGGGCTTGACCGGCACCGTCATGCGCATGCGGAAGATCTGCTGCGAGAGGTTGGTCGCATCGACCTTCAGGACGATGGTGCCGGGGTAGGGCTGGTCGACGGGCGCCGGCACGGCGGCCTGTGCGGGGAAGGCCAGCGCGAGCGCCAGGGCGAGGGTGGAGGCCGCCTTGGTGGCGAAGGAAAACGGTGCGTGAGCGCTCATCTTTCGGTGTGTTCGGGTGACAAAACCGGACGAGTGTAGCACGCGGCCCAGAGGGAAATCCGACGAAATACTCTGAAACATCATTTCAAATAAAATTTGCAAAATAGCCTAAAAATCCGTATTTCGTATATCTTGAAAACGGCTTGGGGTGGCATTAGATTGGTCTCAACGGATGCTCACGATGAGGTCCGTCAACATATCGCTTAACTTTGAAAAGGATATTTATCATGCGTACTTTCGATCTGACTCCCCTGTACCGTTCCGCCATCGGTTTTGACCGCCTGGCCAGCCTGCTCGAGCAACGCGCCGAGTCGCAGCCGAGCTACCCGCCGTACAACATCGAGCTGGTCGCCGAGGACAAATACCGCATCGTGATGGCCCTTGCCGGCTTCACCCGCGACGAAGTGGAAATCGTCGCCGAGCGCGACACCCTGCACGTGACCGGTCGCAAGCAGAAGGACGAGACCCAGCGTACCTACCTGCACCGCGGCATCGCCGCCCGCGACTTCGAACAGCGCTTCCAGCTGGCGAACCACGTGAAGGTCACCACCGCCTCGTTCGACAACGGCATGCTGACCATCGAGCTGGTGCGCGAAGTGCCCGAGGCCCTCAAGCCGCGCAAGATCGCGATTGGCGACGCAAACGGCACCATCGACAACGTCCAGCAACTGGAACAGCGTCAGGCAGCCTAAGGTATCAGGCAGTAGCGAAAGAGGGTGCCCATCGGGCGCCCTTTTTTACGTCCCGGGGCGGACAGAATTGTCCGGTAGGGAGTAGGGTGGGGTCATTGATGCTGGGGGCATCGATGACGTGCCCACGCGTGACGCTTGCATGTTGTTGGCGCGTATACCAGGTCAACAATGTGCATCGTTCACGCGTGGGCACGGGGTGCCCACCCTACGTCCCGTGCGAACCGTAGGGGCATCGCTCACGTTGCCGTACCGCCCCCAAGGATGAGCTTTAAGCATGTTCTAAGACAGATCGGCGACACTACAACCATCGATGATCCGTCATCGGCCAACACCAACATCCAGGAGCACGTCCATGCAAAACGAAGGTGCAATCACTGCCATCACCGCAAAACGTCTCACGCTGGCGCTGTGCGCGGCGGGCGTTATTGGCGGCGCGGTCGGTGCGGTTGCAGTCAACCACAACAACGCTACCGCCCAGGCCACGCCGCCGGCCGCTGCCACGGCTGCGGCTCCGGCCGCGCCGGCCCAGGCCCCCGCGGTGGCGGCAGGCGCTCCCGCCGCCACCGTCACCCTGCCGGACTTCACCCGCATCGCCAAGCAGAACGGCAAGGCGGTGGTGAACATCCGCGTCATGGGCACCACCAAGACCAGTACGAACGCCATGCCGCAGATGGACCCGCGCCATCCGTTCTACGAGTTCTTCCGCCAGTTCCAGGACCCGCGCGGTCCGCAACGCGACACTCCCGTTTTCGGCGCCGGATCGGGCTTTATCGTAAGCCCGGACGGCGTCATCCTGACGAACGCCCACGTGGTAAAAGGCGCGAGCGAAGTCACGGTCAAGCTGGCCGACCGCCGCGAATACCGCGCCAAGGTGCTCGGTTCCGACTCGGCCACCGACGTCGCCGTGCTGAAGATCGACGCCAAGAACCTGCCGACCGTCCCGCTGGGCAATGCGCGCAACCTGCAGACCGGCGAATGGGTGCTGGCGATCGGTTCGCCCTATGGACTGGAGTCGACCGTCACCGCCGGCGTGGTCAGCGCCACCGGGCGCAGCCTGCCGAGCGACGGCAACGTGCAGTTCATCCAGACCGACGTCGCGGTCAACCCGGGCAACTCGGGCGGTCCGCTGTTCAACACGCGCGGCGAGGTGGTCGGCATCAACTCGCAGATCTACAGCCAGACCGGCGGCTACCAGGGCCTGTCGTTCGCGATCCCGATCGACGTCGCCTCGCGCATCAAGGACCAGATCATGGCCACCGGTAAGGTGGAGCATGCCAAGCTGGGTGTCTCGATCCAGGACGTGAACCAGGGCTTTGCCGATTCCTTCAACCTCGATTCGCCGGAAGGCGCGCTGATCGCCAACGTCGAACGCGGCAGCCCGGCCGAAAAGGCCGGCCTGAAGGCGGGCGACATCGTGCGCAAGGTGAACGGCCAGCCGATCATCGGCTCGGGCGACCTGCCGGGCTCGCTGGCGGTGGCCAAGCCGGGCGACAAGGTCGCGCTCGACGTCTGGCGCGACGGCAAGATCGTGCGCCTGAACGCAACCCTGGGCAATGCGGCCGACCGGGCCATGCCGAGCGAGCGCGAAGAGCTGGCCGCTGCCGACAAGGGCGCCAAGCTGGGCCTGGTCCTGCGTCCGCTCGACCCTGTCGAGCGCCGCCAGAGCGGCATCGCCTCCGGCCTCGTGATCGAGGACGCGCGCGGCGCCGCCGAGCTGGCCGGCGTGGCGCCGGGCGACGTGCTGCTGTCGGTGAACGGCAAGCCCGTCACCAGCGTCGAGCAGGTGCGCGACGTGGTCGGCAAGTCCACCAAGTCGGTCGCCTTGCTGATCCAGCGCGGGAATGACAGAATCTTCATTCCGGTGCGGATTGGCTGAAACAGCTTCGCCAGCGCAGCCGGGTAACACTCAAAAAGGTGCAAACATGCGGCTGCTGCTGGTGGAAGACGATACGATGATCGGTGAGGTGGTGCTCGACCTGCTGCGGGCCGAGCACTACGCCGTCGATTGGGTCAAGGACGGCGAAATGGCCGACACGGCCCTGGTGCAGAACCAGAACTACGACCTGGTCCTGCTCGACCTCGGGCTGCCGAGGAAGGACGGGCTCGACGTCCTGCGCTCGATGCGCAACCGCAAGGACCGCACCCCGGTGCTGGTCGCCACCGCGCGCGATTCGGTCGCCCAGCGCATCGCCGGGCTGGACGCCGGCGCCGACGACTACGTCCTGAAACCCTACGATCTCGACGAACTGCTGGCGCGCATCCGCGCGCTGCTGCGGCGCGCCGCCGGGCGCGCCGAACCCGTCTTCGAATACAAGAACATCTCGGTCAATCCCGCCACCCGCGAAACCCTGGTCGACGGCGAACCGGTCTCGCTGTCGGCGCGCGAATGGGCGGTGCTGGAAGCGCTGGTCGCCCGTCCGGGCGCCGTGCTCTCGCGTGCTCAACTCGAAGAAAAGCTCTACAGCTGGCGCGACGAGGTGAGCAGCAACGCGGTCGAGGTCTACATCCACGGCCTGCGCAAGAAGCTCGGCAGCGACCTGATCCAGAACGTGCGCGGCGTGGGCTACATGGTACCCAAGGCATGAAGGTGACACATTCGCTGCGCGGGCGCCTGCTCTGGTTCCTGCTGGCGGCAATCACGTTGGCGGCGCTGGCGCAAGCCTCGATCGCCTACAACACGGCGCTGTCCGACGCCGACCAGATCTTCGACTACCACATGCAGCAGATGGCGCTCTCGCTGCGCTCGGGTACCCCGCTGTCGAACACCGAGGCGCGCGAGCGCATCGAGGACGCGCCGGGCAACGACGACCTGGTGGTGCAGATGTGGTCCCCGGACGGCGTGCAGGTCTTCCACAGCGTCTCGCGCGCGCGCCTGCCGCAGCGCGCGGTGCTCGGCTTTTCCAACGTGCGCGCCAACGGCACCACCTACCGCGTGTTCTCGATCCAGACCGCCGGCCAGACCGTGCAGGTGGCCCAGGACCTGGCCGTGCGCCGCAACATGGCCGGCAACCTGGCGCTGCGCACCCTGGGCCCGATCGCGGTCATGATGCCGATCCTGATGCTGGTCGTCTGGTGGGTGGTGAGCGGCTCGCTCGAACCGGTGGCGCGGGTGCGCAAGCAGGTGGCGGCGCGCCAGGCCGACGACCTGTCGCCGGTGTCGGAAGCCGGTTTGCCGGACGAGGTGCGCCCGCTGGTGCACGAACTGAATCTGCTGTTCGACCGCGTGCGGACGGCGTTCGACGCCCAGCAGCATTTCGTCGCCGACGCCGCCCACGAACTGCGCACGCCGCTGGCCGCGCTGCGCCTGCAGGCGCAAAGCCTGGACCGCGCCGAGACCGTCGAGGCGCGCAAGCTGGCGGTGGCGCGCCTGACCGCCGGCATCGACCGCGCCACGCGCCTGGTCGAGCAATTGCTGGTGCTGGCGCGCCAGGAAGCCTCGGCCGGCGACGGCGCGGCGGCAAAGCCGGTCGACCTGGCCGAGCTGGCGCGCCGCACCATCGGCGACCTGGCCGGCCTGGCCCAGGCCAAGGGAATCGACCTCGGCCTGCAGCACGCCGACGAGGTCAGCATCGCGGGCCAGCCCGACGCCCTGCACATCCTGCTGCGCAACCTGGTCGAGAACGCGGTGAAGTACACGCCGGGCGGCGGCACGGTCGACATCGCGGTGCGCCTGCAAAAGGATGCGGCCGAGATCACGGTCGAGGACAGCGGCCCGGGCATCCCGCCCGACGAGCGCGAGCGCGTGTTCGACCGCTTCTACCGCGTCGCCGGCAGCGAGGCCGCCGGCAGCGGCCTGGGCCTGGCGATCATCAAGGCCATCGCCGAGCGCCACGGGGCGACGCTCAAGCTCGACAAGTCGGAACGGCTGGGCGGGCTGGCGGCGCTGGTGCGTTTCCCGCTGGGAAAAGCGTGAAGGCTCAGCGCAGGTCCGTCGGCAACTCGCGCGACGGAAACTGGTGGCGCCGCTCGGCAGGCTTGGTGAGCACGCGGCGCGCCACGTCGAAGGGCACGCCGAGGCGCGCCAGTTCGCGCGCAGGGGAAGGCTGGCCCAGCGCCAGCGGCGCGTTGACGATGGTGTGGATGAGCAGGGCGGTCTTGTAGTCGGTGCGGCGGTCCATGCACAAATCCTAACACGGCGCCCGCTTACATTTCGCAACACCCGTTACACCAATTGTGTGACGTGCTTCTGCGGAAAGATGTAATCTAAATTACAACTTTTAAACAAAGGAGCCCACCATGAAAAAGATCACCATTCCTGCCCTGATGCTTGCTGTTGCCATGGTCGCCACCGGCTGCAAGAAAGCCGACGACAACCCGAACATGGGCCCGGCCCAGGAAGCCGGCGCCGCCATCGACAACGCCGGCGCCAAGGCCGCCGCCGAATCCCGTGAAGCCGCCGAGCGCGTCGACGCCGCCACCGACCGCGCCGGCGAACGCATCGAGAACGCCGCCGACCGCGCCGGCGAAAACATCGACCAGGCGACCGACCGTGCCGGCGAAAAGATGCGCGAAGCGGGCGCCGAAGTGCGCCAGGAATCGCGCGAAGCCGCCCAGGACGTCAAGGAAGGCGCGTCCAACGCCACCGCGGCCACCGGCCGTGCCGTCGAACGCGCCGGCGAAAAGATCCAGGACGCCTCGAAGTAATCGATCGGCCGTCAGAAGATTTGTTGGAAACAGCCCCGGCATGCCGGGGCTGTTTCTTTTGGTAGGTATACCTGTAAGAAAGTGTGATAAGCACCTTGCCAACATCGGCCACCGGACTGCGAAAAAAGTGTCTTTTTTGATCGTCTTCTCGCTTGCGATAAAGCCGAAGCGATGAGAGCATACGCGGCAACACACTACTTGCGCTTGCTGTCGCCAGGACCATGCCTACGAGAGTGCTCACCTTCAGTACGCTGTTTCCGAATGCCGCCAAGCCCCACCATGGCATTTTCACCGAAACGACGCTGCGGCATCAGCTCGCCACCGGCGAGGTCGAGGCCAAGGTGGTCGCCCCGATTCCCTGGTTTCCATTTCCCCACGACGTGTTCGGGGCCTACGGCGTCTTTGCCCGGGCGCCGCGGGTCGAGACCCGGGTCGGCGTCGACGTGTTTCATCCGCGCTACATGGCGATACCCAGGATGAACATGTATGTCGCGCCCTTTAGCATGGCATATTTCGCCAAGGCCATCATCGGCCGCCTGCTGGACGAAGGCTACGACTTCGACCTGATCGACGCCCATTATTTCTATCCCGACGGCGTTGCCGCCGTCCTGCTCGGCAAATACTTCCACAAGCCGGTCGTGATCTCGGCGCTCGGCTCGGACATCAACCTGATCCTGCAGGATCCGGTGGCCCGCCCGATGATGCTCTGGGCCGCCCAGCATGCGGCCGCGATGATCACCGTGTGCCAGGCGCTGAAGACCCGGATGGTCGCGTTCGGGATGGACGGCGAGCGGATCATTCCGCTGCGCAACGGCGTCGACCTCGCGCTGTTCCGGCCGGTCGAGCGCGCAGCCATGCGCCGGCAGCTGGGCATGGAGGGCTTCACCCTGCTGTCGGTGGGGCACCTGGAGCAGCTCAAGGGTCACCACCACATCATTGCCGCCCTGGCCGAGCTGCCCGGCGTTGGCCTGATGATCGCCGGCAGCGGGCCCGACCGCAAGAAGCTCGAGGCGCTGGCAGCGGCCGTCGGCGTGGCCGACCGGGTCGCCTTCCTCGGCCCCTTGCCCCAGGAACGGCTGCGCGACTACTACGGCGCGGCCGATGCGCTGGTGCTGGCCTCCTGCCGCGAGGGCTGGGCCAACGTCCTGCTGGAAGCGATGGCCTGCGGCACGCCGGTGGTCGCCAGCGACGTCGGCGGGACGGCCGAGGTCGTGGGCAGTCCGCCGGCCGGGGTGCTGATGCCGAGCGCGACGCCCGCCCACATCGTCGACGGCGTGCGGCGGCTGATGGCCCATTATCCGGATCACGCGGCGACCCGCGCCTACGCCGAGCATTTCGGCTGGGACGAGACGATCCAGGGCCAGATCCGGCTATTCCAGCAGGCGGCCCAGGGCGTCCCGGCGCACGCTCCCGTGCTGCGCCATTGATGGCGGACCTGGAACCTACGGCAGCCATGCCCATGCCGGACGAGGTCCCGCTGGTCGCCCACCTCGTCTACAGCTTCGGCTGCGGCGGCCTGCAGACCCTGCTGGCCGAATGCATCAACCGCATCCCCGCGCAGCACTATCGCCACGCCGTCATCTGCCTCACCCCCACCCGGGATGGCGCGCAGCGCATCGAGCGCGCGGACGTCGCCTTCCACGACCTGCACAAGCCGCCGGGGAAGAGCCCGGCCACCCATTTGCAACTGTGGCGCCTGCTGCGCCGCCTGCGCCCGGCGATCCTGCATACCTACAACGTCGGCGCCATCGAATACAACGCCACCGCCTTGCTGGCGGGCGTGCCGGTGCGCATCCATGCCGAGCATGGCCGCGACAGCGTCGAGATCGACGGCAGGCACCGCCGCTACAACCTGCTGCGGCGCCTGCTGGCGCCGGCGATCGACGCCTACGTGCCGGTCTCGGGCGACCTGGCCGGCTGGCTGCGCCACACGATCGGCATCCCCGGCGCAAAGATCGCGATGGTCGCCAACGGGGTGGACACGGCGCGCTACGCGCCGGCGCCCGCCGCTGCCCCTGCCGTGGCCGCGCCGCAGCCGATCTGGATCGGCACCGTCGGGCGCGCCGACCGCATCAAGAACCACGCCGGGCTGCTCGACGTTTTCGCGCTGCTGCTGGCGCGCTTCCCGCCGCCGCGCTTCGACCTGCGCCTTGTCATCGTCGGCGACGGGCCCCTGCTGGAACCCCTGCGCGAACGCGTCGCGGCCGCGGGCTGGAGCGAGCGCGTATGGCTGCCGGGCGCGCGCGGCGACGTGGCCGCCATCCTGCGCGCCTGGTCGGTGTTCGTGCTGCCCTCGCTGTCCGAGGCGACGCCGGTGGTGATCCTGGAAGCGATGGCGAGCGGCCTGCCGGTGGTGGCCAGCCGCGTCGGCGGCGTGCCGCAACTGGTGCTGGAGGGGCGCACCGGCTTCCTGGCCGATCCGTCCGAGCCGCAGGCGTTCGCCGACGCGATCGCGGCCTATGTGGGTGATGCCGGGCTGCGCGCGGCGCATGGCGCCGCCGGCCGCGCGCACGTCCAGGCCGGCTACAGCGTCGATGCGATGGTGGCCGGCTACGATGCGCTCTACACGCGGCACCTGGCGCGCAAGGGCTGCCGCCTGGCGCCGGGCGGCGCCGGCGCCTGAGGAGAGCGACGATGCTGCAGGCGATCCAGGAACTGATGCGCCCGCCCGCGGGCATGGAATTCGACTTCAGCCAACCGCCCGGCGAGCCGGCGCTGGCCCCCAGGGACGGCGTCGCCTGGCGGGTGTTCGCCAACCCGGTCGTCCTGTTCGTCGGCGGCGTGGCGGCGGTGCTGCTCGAGCTGGCCGAGCCCTCGGTGCGCGCGGGCGTCTGGGACCACGGAGGTTTCCGGCGCGACCCGGGCATGCGCCTGCGCCGCACCGGCTTCGCCGCCATGATGACGGTCTACGGCCCGCGCTCGGCGGCCGAGCGGATGATCGCGCGCGTCGTGCGCCTGCACGACCAGGTGACGGGGACCACGCCCGAGGGGCTGGCCTACCGCGCCAACGATCCGCGCCTGCTCGACTGGGTGCAGGCGACCGCCGTCTACGGCTTCACCGAGGCCTGGCACCGCTACGTCCAGCCCTTGTCCGCGCAGGAGAAGGACGCCGCCTTTGCCGAAGGCCAGGCCGCCGCCCGGCTGTATGGCGCGACCGGCCTGCCGCACACATGGGCACAGTGGGAAGCGCTGCTCGCCGCGACCGCGCCCGGCCTGGAAGGATCGCACATCCTCGACGAGTTTTTGACGATCATGGCCGGGGCGCCGATCGTGCCCGCGCCCTTGCGGCCGCTGCAGCGCCTGCTGGTGCGCGCCGCGGTGGAGATGAGCCCGGAACCGGTGCGCTCGCTGCCGCAGCTGCGCGGGCGCGGCCTGCGCCGCGGCGAAGCGGCGCTGGTGCGCGCCTTCGCGCGCTCGGCCTGGCTGCTGCCGCTGGGGGATACGCCGGCGAAGCAGGCGGCGCGCCGGCTGGCAAGGTCCGGCTAGCGGCCGCCGTCGACCGCGTCCAGCGCCAGCCGCGCCATCGCCAGCGCCCCCTCGTAGGATTTGGCCGCCGCGATGAACCTGCCGTTGTGGCAGAAGGTCGCATCCGGCACGCCGGTCACCGCCGCCAGGTCGGCGTCGCGCAGGCCGGCCCAGGACGCGGGCAGGTCGGCGCGCGCCTCGAAGCTCTCGGGGCTGACCGAGACCGTGTGCAGCATGTAGCGCCCTTCGCCGATGCTGTGGCTGACGACGAACAGGACCTTCGGCATTTCCTTGCGCACCACGCTCGACCAGGGCAGGGCGCTGTTGTGCAGGTAGAGCAGGCGGCCGTTGTCCAGCGGCTCGGCGGCGCGCACCTGTTCCACCGCGAGCAGGGCGCCGACGCGGTATTTGACGGCATTGACCATGATGTCGGTCAGCAGGGCCATCGCGCGGCGGAATTCCTGCAGGCGATAGGCTTCGGTCGGCGCGCCGTGGCCGATGCGCTCCTCGTCCAGCCAGTTCGGGTTGAAGCCGGAGACGATGGCCGACAGGCCGTAGCCGCCCGGCGCGTTCTTCGCCGCGCCGACGTCCGACAGGTCGAGGTATTGGACGATGTCGGCGTCGATCGAATACGCCATCTCGAGCGCGGTGCTGTCCTTCAGCTGGCAGCCGAGGTGGGCGGCGGCCAGCGCGGCCACGCAGCGCGCGCCGTACTCGCGCCAGACCAGCCCGGCGCTGGCATACGGGACGCCGGTCGCGCGGGCGCCGTCGAAGCCTTTCTGGTGGTGGTCGAAGCGGCCGCGGGCCGGGTCCCAGATGCCGCCGACGTCGACCGCGAAATCGGCCGCCGCGATGGTGGCCGTGTCGCGCGTGCGCACCAGTTCGGCTTCGGGATACAGGATGTTCAGTACGGCGCAAGCCCATGCGTCATCCGCATGGAACTTGCCATTGTGGGTCACGATGACCATGGAATTCCTCTTCTTTATCGATTTCTCGGCCCGAATGATACTGGCTTTGAGACTGGTGCGCGAATGCCCCACGGGTGGGCGGCGAACGGCTCCCCATGCCGCCGCACGCCCTGTGCCGGTGCAGCCGGAAACAATCGCAACAAAAAAATAGGAATCGCCCAAAGCTTGAGGTATCGTGTGGCTCTTGAAGATCGGGCAACGTTTCCGGTCATGAACGACAACATCCAGGCGACAGCCGCGTCGCCGCACATGCAATGGGGAACATGTAGATGAATGAGTTGGTCAGTACCATCAATGGAATTATCTGGAGCCCGGCACTGATCGTGCTCTGCCTGGGCGCGGGCCTGTATTTCTCGCTGCGCTCGCGCTTCCTCCAGTTGCGCCACTTCCGTGAAATGACACGCATCATGTTCGAGGGCAAGAGTTCGGAGCAGGGCGTCTCGTCTTTCCAGGCCTTGACCATGACCCTGGCCGGCCGTGTCGGCACCGGCAACATCGCCGGCGTGGCGACCGCGATCACCTTCGGCGGCCCCGGCGCCGTGTTCTGGATGTGGGCGGTGGCCTTCCTCGGCGCCAGCTCGGCCTTCGTCGAATCGACCCTGGGCCAGGTCTACAAGGAGCAGATCGCCAAGGAATACCGCGGCGGCCCCGCCTTCTACATCGAGAAGGGCCTGGGCATGAAGTGGTACGCGCTGACCTTCGCCTTCGCCACCATCCTCGCCACCGGCCTGCTGCTGCCGGGCGTGCAGGCCAACTCGATCGCCGAAGGCCTGAAGACCGCCGTCGGCATCGACCCGAACGTCACCGCGGCCCTGCTGGCGATCGCCTTGGGCTTCATTATCTTCGGCGGCGTCAAGCGCATCGCCACCTTCGCCGAACTGATCGTGCCCTTCATGGCGCTGGGCTACATCATCGTCGCCTGCGTCATCATCTTCCTGCACATCGAACAGCTGCCCGGCGTACTGAAACTGATCTTCAGCTCGGCCTTCGGCCTCGACGCGGGCTTCGGCGCCATCATCGGCATGGCCATCCAGTGGGGCGTGAAGCGCGGCGTGTACTCGAACGAGGCCGGCCAGGGCACCGGCCCGCACGCCTCGTCGGCCGCCGAAGTCAGCCACCCGGCCAAGCAGGGCCTGGTGCAGGGCTTCTCGGTCTACGTCGACACCCTGTTCGTGTGCTCGGCCACCGCCTTCATGCTGCTCATCACCGGCCAGTACAACGTCGAGGGCCCGAACGGCGTCGCGATGTACACCGGCGTGCAGGGCGTGGCCAGCGGCCCCGGCTACGTGCAGACCGCGCTGGAGAACACGATGCCGGGCTTCGGCGCCATCTTCGTGGCCGTGGCGCTGCTGTTCTTCGCCTTCACCACCATCGTCGCCTACTACTACATCGCCGAGACCAACATCGCCTACATCGACCGCCATGCGCGCCATCCGTGGATGAAGTTCGCGCTGAAGGTCGCGATCATCGCCGCCACCGTCTACGGCACCGTCAAGACCGCCGACGTGGCCTGGGCCCTGGGCGACATCGGCGTCGGCCTGATGGCCTGGCTGAACCTGGTCGCGATCCTGTTGATGCGCAACGTCGCCTTCAAGTGCCTGCGCGACTACGAGGCGCAAAAGGCCGCGGGCAAGGACCCGCAGTTCGATCCGGTGGCGCTGGGGATCAAGAATGCGCATTACTGGGAGCAGCGTCTGGGCAAGGACCGCGCCGCCGGCGAGGCCGAGAAGGTCGTCGGTTAAGGCCTGGTAGAAAAAGTAGGGTGGGCGCCCCGTGCCCACGCGTGACCTTTGCGTAGTGTTGGCGCGAAAAGCAGGCCAACACTGCTCACCGTTCACGCGTGGGCACGTTCGTCTTCAAGGCCCCCGGCCTCGAAGACCCCACCCTACTTTTTATTGGTTGCGCAGTTCCCGCGCCTTGCCGACCTCCGCCAGGATCGCCATCAGCTGGCCGGTGTCGGCCGGCTTGACCAGGTGATGGGCGAAGCCGGCGGCGAGCGAGCGCCGGCGGTCGCTCTCGTGGCCGTAGCCGGTGACGGCGACCAGCACCGCATCGGCCGATTCCGGCTGCGCGCGCAGGCGCCGCGCCAGCTCGTAGCCGTCGATGTCGGGCAGGCCGATGTCGAGCACGCACGCGTCAAGCCGCTCGCGGCGCGCGCGCTCGAGCGCGGCGAGCGAACTGTGCTCGACCGCGACGCGGTGGCCCAGACTTTCCAGCACCATGGCCAGCATCGCCGCCGCATCGGCATTGTCGTCGACCACCAGGACCCGCAGGCCGCCGCCGGCCGGTCCCGCCGCGCGCTCGTTGCCGTCCGGGCCGCCGGCCGCGGCGTCGCCGGCCAGGCGCGGCAGGCAGACACGGAACACGCTGCCTTCGCCCAGCCCCGCGCTGGCGCAGGTGACGCTGCCGCCGTGCAGCTCGACCAGGCTCTTGACGAGCGCCAGGCCCAGCCCCAGGCCGCCGGCCGAGCGGTCCGAACTGCGCTCGGCCTGCGAGAACAGGTCGAAGGCATGCGCCGCCAGGTCGGGCGCCATGCCGATGCCGTTGTCGGCCACCTCGATGCACACCAGGGCGTCCGATATGTCGGCGCTCAGCGTGATGGTGCCGCCCTCGCTGGTGTACTTGGCGGCGTTGTTCAGGATGTTGCTGACGACCTGCACCAGCCGCTTCCTGTCGCCCATGACGAGGGACGACCCGGGCGCGATCTGCGCGTGCAGGCGGTGGCGCCGTGCCTGGATCAGCGGCGCCACCTGCTCGATCGCCTCGTGCACGACCTGGCGGATGTCGACCGCCGCATTGTCCAGTTCGACCAGGCCGCGCGTGACGCGCGAGACGTCGAGCAGGTCGTTGATCAGGTGGCTCATGTGATCGACCTGGCGGCCGATGATCTGGCTGGTGTGGCGCACCCGGTCTTCGTCCAGCTTGCCCATGCGTAGCAGGTGCGCCGCCGCGCCGATCGGCGCCAGCGGGTTGCGCAGCTCGTGCGCCAGCATCGCCAGGAACTCGTCCTTGCGGCGGTCGGCGTCGCGCAGCTTGTCCTCGGCCGACTTGCGTTCGCTGATGTCGCGGAAGAATACTGCGAGCCGGCCTTCCGGCAGCGCATAGGCGCGGATGTCGAGCCAGGTCGCCCCGTCCGGGATCAGCTGCAGGTATTCGAGATTGTCCGGCTGCCTGCTCGACTGCACGCGCCGGTAGAGCGCTTCGACCGGACCGCCGGCCAGGTCCGGCATCGCCGACCACAGCTTGCGGCCGAGCAGTTCGGCGCGCGTCATGTAGGACAGCCTGGCCCCGATCTCGTTGACCTGCAGGACGGTCCAGTCGCTGTCGAGCAGGGCGAAGCCTTCGGTCATGCTGTCGAAGATATGGCGGCTCTGGTCGCGCTCGGCGCGCAGTGCGGCCTGCGCATGCGCGCTCTCGACGGCCGACCAGGTGCGGTCGACCATGTCCTCCGCCATCGCGATCTGTTCGGGCGTCCAGCGGCGCGCCTCGGCATGGTGCAGGCTCAGGACGGCGCGCAGGCGGCCGTTCTTCATCAGGGGAATGGCGAGGACCGCACGGATGCCGGCCGGCAGGTAGGCCGCGGCATGGCGCGCGCCGACCGGATCGGCCAGGATGTCGTCGATGACGACGTTGCGTCGGGCGCGCAGCACGTCGACGATGGCGCAGCCGAAGTCGTCCAGGTGCAGGCGCGTGCCGCTCATCGACACCAGGTTGCCGTCGGTCCAGTCGCGCTTGAGGGAAAGGTGCCCGACCGTCTGGTCCGCCTCGCCATAGACGACGCGGCCGCAGCCGACCGATTTCCCGAGCAGCTCGCTGGCCACCGCCGTCACTTCCTCGGGATCGAGCAGGGGACGGATGCGGTCGGCCAGCGCCAGCTGGAAGGAGTGGCGCCGGTCCGCCGCGCGTACCGATTCGAGCAGCGAGCGCAGGCGCTCTTCGCTTTCCCGGAGCGCGATCTTGACCAGTTTTTCTTCGTGGATGTCGGTCGAGGTGCCGAACCAGCGCTCGATCCTGCCGTCCTCGCCCAGGTAGGGCTCGGCGCGCACCAGGAACCAGCGGTAGTCGCCCGCGGCCGAGCGGATGCGGTGTTCGACATGGAAGCCGCTGCGCTCCTCGTAGGCGATGTTCCAGGCCGCCATGGTCGCGGCGCGGTCCTCGGGGTGGACGAACTCCTCGGCCACGTGCGCCGGCGTGGTCGAATCGATGGGAACGCCGGTATGGGCTTCCCACTGGTGGTTGAAGTACACGCCGCGGCCCGACGCGTCGACGATCCAGACGATCTGCGGAATCGATTCGGCCATCTGGCGGAAGTTGCGTTCGCTTTCGCGCAGCGCCTGTTCCGTTTTCACCTGCGCGCTCACGTCGCGGAAGTAGAAGGTCAGGCCGCTGGCCACGGGCGCGATCCGCACCTCGTACCATTTCTGGTGGTCCGGGTAATACGAGGTGACCTGGGCGGCGGCCTGCTCGCGCATGGCCTTGCGGTAGGCGGTTTCGAAGGGGGTGCCGCACAGGGGAGGATAGGCCTCCCAGATCGAGCGGCCGAGGATCTGCTCGCGCGCCACGCCGAGCAGCCGTTCGGCCTCCCGGTTCACATAGGTGAATTGCCAGTCACGGTTGACCGAGTAAAAGCCGTCCGAAATGCTTTCGAGGATGGCGACAGCTTCCTGCGCCATTTGCTGCGAGGAGTTCTGACCGGCGTGCATGAAAACTCCTTCGGCATTTCCGATAAACCTGGATTATATAGGTCGATCAATGCGTTTGCTGCTGAACAGCAAAAATCAATTTCGTCATTGCCGGTTGCTGGTGGGAACGGTCCTGCCTGCGCGCGCAGCGCAGGCAGGCCCGTCAAGCGGTCGGGCGCGGGCTGCTGCCGCGCCTGTCCGTCAGAACTTGTGCCACAGGCGCGCAAAGTACGCCGCGCCGTTCAGGCCGAACTGCACGCTCTCGTACTTGAAGCCGTTGTCGGTCTCGTTCGGATCCTGTTCGGTCGGCTTGACGTTGAAGATGTTGGTGCCGCCCACGGTCAGCTTGGTCTTATCGTTGAACGACCAGGTGAAGGCCAGGTCGGCCGAGGTTTTCGGCTCGTAGTAGGCGTTCGGCACCGGCGGACCCGAGAAGGTGCCCAGGGTCTGCGGGCCGAAGTGGATGATGCGGAAATCCGTGCCCAGCTTGCCTTGCGTGTACTCGAAGCCGAGCGTGGCCTTGCGGCGCGGGCCGCCCTGTTCGATGAACAGGCGCTCGCGTTCGGACAGCAGCACGTCCTCGAAGCCGGCCAGCGCGCTTGGCGCATGCACGCCGGTCACTTCGGTCTTGCTGAAGTTCAGCGCCAGGAAGGTGTTCAGGCGGCCAGCGGCCAGGGGCATGCGGTGCGAGGCCGTGATGTCCAGGCCTTTGGTTTCGGTGTCGACCGAGTTGACGAAGAACTGGGCCTGGCCCACGCCCAGGGCCTGCAGGGTGGCGCCGAGCGCCGGGTAGTTCTCGGCGTCGAAGCGGCCCGAGAGCACGATGCGGTCGTCGATGTCGATGCGGTACAGGTCGGCCGTGACCGAGGTCGATGGCGACGGCGTCCAGGTGGCGCCGAAGGTAGCGCTCTTCGACTTTTCCTCGGTCAGCTTCGGGATGCCGGCCGCGTTGGCGACCGCGCCGCCGTTCGGCGCCAGCACCACGTCGAGCGGCTGGCCGCCCACGAAGTCGGTGAAGGTCGAGGAGAAGTACACCTGCTGCAGCGAGGGCGCGCGGAAACCGGTGCTGAGCGAACCGCGCAGCAGCACGTCGCCGCCGAGTTTATACGCGGCGGCGAGCTTGCCGTCGGTGGTCGAGCCGAAGTCGGAGAAGCGCTCGTGGCGCAGCGCGGCCTGCAGCTTCAGGCGCTCGGTGAGGTCGGCCTCGAGGTCGAGGTAGGCGGCGCTGCTGTGGCGGCCGCGGTCGGTGGCGTCGCCCGGCTGGAAGCCCGGGAAGCCCTGGCTGCCGGCATTGCCGCCAACGCCGACGCCGTCGGCGTCTATGTACGAGCCCGGTTCGCCGGCGAAGATGCGGTAGTTCTCCTTGCGGTACTCGAAGCCGAAGGCCGCGTTCAGGCCGTTGAAGATGCCGCCGTAGTAGCGGCTGAAGTCGGCGTTGGTGGTCAGTTGCCGGAAGTCGAAGCCGCCGGCCGAGAACGAGCTCGGGCTGATGCCCTGGCCGCCGCGGATGAAGTCGAGCTGGGCGATCGACGCGTTGAGCGTGTTGGCGATCGTGTAGTCGAGGCGGTTGTAGCCGTAGGTCTGCGAGAAGTCGGCGCTCCAGTCGCCGAATTTGGTGCGGTAGCCGAGGGTAGCGTAGCGGTCCTTCAGGTCGCCGTTGATGAAGGGGACGAAGCCGTCCGGATACATGGCGGCCGAGTTGCGCGACGGGATGTCGTCCGAGCCGATGCCGCCGCGCGCGAACGCGGCCGAGGAGGCGTCGCGGCGCTGGACGCCGGCGGTCAGATACGCCTTGCCGCCGCCGAGGGCGAAGTCGCCGTTGATGTACACGGTCTGGTTTTCGGTCTTGCTGTCGCCGATGATGCGCGGGTTGCCTTCCTCGGCGCGGTTCGAGCGGCCGCGGTTCAGGTACTCGCCAGTCACGCCGAACGTGCCGCCGGCGAGCGCGATGCCGCAGTAGGCCGATGCCAGGTAGTTGTCGCCGTCGCCTTCGGTGTACTGGCCCCAGCCGGCGACCGCTTCGCAGCCCAGGTTCTTCTTGAGTTCGATGTTCATCACGCCGGCGATCGCGTCCGAGCCGTACTGGGCGGCGGCGCCGTCGCGCAGCACTTGCACGTTACGGATCGCCATCATCGGGATCGCGTTCAGGTCGGTGCCGGTGTTGCCGCGGTTGCGCGCGCCGAACAGGTTGACCAGCGCGGTGGTGTGGCGGCGCTTGCCGTTGACCAGCACCAGGGTCTGGTCCGAGCCGAGGCCGCGCAGGGCCGCCGAATCGACCAGGTCGGCGCCGTCCGCGCCGCTCTGGCGCGTCGAGTTGAACGAGGGGGAGATGTTGGTCAGCGTCTGCGCCAGGTCGAACTGGCTGCCTTGTTCCGCCAGGCGCGTCATCGGGATGACGTCGACCGGGACCGGCGTGTCGGTGGTCGAGGTGGCGCCGGTGCGGCGCGTGCCGACCACGTGCACGCTTTGCATCGCGGCTGCCTCGGCGGTGGCGGGCGTGGCGGGCGCTTCGGTCTGGGCAAGGGCCGGTGGAACGAAAGCGGCCAGCGCGCCGCCGCCATACAGGGCAAGCAGCACCGCGCGGCGCAGCTGAGTTGGATTAACCACGAAACATCTCCAGTGAGAAAAATTTCATGCTAATCAATATTTACAGGCTCAACTACTGGGTGTGACTGAAACACAACGAATGCACCAAAATGGGGTGGGTGATGGTGAGCTTGTCTATGCAGGATGCGTGAAAATCAAGGGATTTATCGGGTGGATGCTTGAATTTGGGCGGTCTCGCGGTGTGTATTGCGAATAGTCAAACCTTGTGATGGTGGGTTCGAGAACCCACCCTACGAGTGTCCATGCTGCGGTTTTGAACCGCCCCGGCTTTCGTAGAGGCCGGTTAGTGTGAGTCAGGCCGGAAGAGCC
>NZ_DAMCPG010000035.1:0-61227 GCF_032106685.1 Massilia sp. | reverse complement strand
GGATGTTGGTCTGGAAGGCGATGCCGTCGATGACGCCGATGATGTCGGCGATCTTCTTCGACGAATCGGTGATCGCTTCCATGGTTTGCACCACGCGGCCGACGGTCTCGCCGCCGCGGCCGGCCACCTGCGAGGCGGTCTGCGCCAGGGCGTTCGCCTCGCGCGCATGGTCGGCGTTCTGCCTGACGGTCGAGGTCAGTTCTTCCATCGAGGACGCGGTTTCCTCCAGCGAGCTGGCCTGCTGCTCGGTGCGCGCGGACAGCTCCAGGTTGCCGGCCGAGATCTGGTCGGCGGCGTCGGCGATGGTGGCGGTGCCCGCGCGCACTTGGCTGACGATGTCGACCAGGTTGGCGTTCATGTCCTTCAGGGCGCCCATCAGCGCGCCGGTCTCGTTGCTGCCGTGCGCCTCGATGCGGCTGCTCAGGTCGCCCTTGGCGACGGTTTGCGCCACGGTCACCGCTTCGTCCAGCGGCGCCGAGATGCGGCGGCCGATCCAGGCGGCGAAGCCGGCGCCGCCGAGCAGCGCGGCGATCATCAGGCCGACCTGCAGGCGCTGGCTGAACTGGAACTCGGCCTCGATGCGCGCGGTGTCGGCGCCCACGGCGTCGCGCTGGTACTTCACCATCGCGCGCAGGCTCTCGATGTAGGTCGCGACGCGCGGCACCATCTCGGTGTCGAGGAAGCGGCGCAGACCCTCGAGGTCGCCGGCTTTCTTCTTCGCCAGCGCGGCCCTGCGCGCCTCGCGGTAGGCGTTGCGCTGCTGGTCGACGGCGGCGAACAGGGCCAGCGCCTGCGGATCGTTGGCGATGCTGGCCATGATCTCCTTGTGCAGCGCGTCCGAACGTTTCGACGAACCTTCGATCGCGTCGAGGAAGAACTGGGCGTCGGCCTCGTCGGTCAGTTTGATCGCGGCCAGGGTGCGCGCCCCGTTCACCTCGATGATCGATTGCCACTCCTGCAGCAGCGAGGCCCGATACAGGCTTTCGGTCGCCATTTTCTTGACCAGCGCGTCGGCCTTGTTCATCTGGCCGATGCCCAGGCCGACCAGGATCAGCATGGCGGCCAGGATCGCGCCGAAGCCGATCAGGAGGAGGGTGCGTATTCTCAGATTGTCGAGTTTCATGAAATTTTAAAACCGTAGAAAAGTGACTGATCTACACGGGCCAATGAAGTTGCCGTGTGGAAATGTGTCAATTTTCGCAGATTTTGCCGTCGGATGCAGACACCTTAAGTTTCCGATAAGCAATTTCAGTAAAAAAAGCGTGGCATGGTATCCACGCTTTTGTGACCGACAGGCGGGGCGGCGCATGGGACGCCGCCGGGGAGAGGGGAAGATCAGCCCGCGTCGGGCAGCATCGAGCCGGTCTGGCGGTAGCGCTCGTGCCAGGCAAAGGCCTTTTCCAGCACGTGCGGGGTCTGGCCGCCGCGCGCCTGGGCCTCGCGCACGTAGTCGCGCAGCATGTCCTGGTAGGGCGCCGGCACGCAGTTGGCGATGATGACGCTGGCGCGCTCGCGCGGCGCCAGGCCGCGCAGGTCGGCCAGGCCCTGCTCGGTGACGATGATGTCGACGTCGTGCTCGGTGTGGTCCACGTGCGAGACCATCGGCACGATCGAGGACACCTTGCCCCCCTTGGCGACCGACTTGGTGGCGAAGATCGACAGGTAGGCGTTGCGCGCGAAGTCGCCCGAGCCGCCGATGCCGTTCATCATGTGGGTGCCGCCGACGTGGGTCGAGTTGATGTTGCCGTAGATGTCGGCTTCCAGCGCGGTGTTGATCGCGATGATGCCGAGGCGCCGGATCACTTCCGGATGGTTCGACACTTCCTGCGGACGCAGCACCAGGCGCTCGGCATAGCGTTCCAGCTCGGGGAAGACCTGGGCCGTCTTCGCCGGCGACAGCGTGATCGAGGAGCCCGAGGCGAAATCGAGCTTGCCGGCGTCGAACAGGTCGAAGGTCGAGTCCTGCAGCACTTCCGAATACATGGTCAGGTGCTCGAAGGGGCTGTCGACGAAGCCGGCCATCACGGCGTTGGCGATGGTGCCGATGCCGGCCTGCAGCGGAAGCAGGCGTTTCGTCAGGCGGCCGGCCTCGATCTCCTTGCAGAAGAAGTTCACCAGGTGGCGTGCGATCGCCGCCGTCTCGGCGTCCGGCGGCAGGTTCGCCGAGGTGCTGTCGGGCTGGTCGGTGAAGACGATGGCGGCGATCTTCTCGGGCGGGATCTCGATGGCGGGCGTGCCGACGCGGTCCTCGGCGTGCATCAGGGGGATCGGTTCGCGCATCGGGCGCTTCTTCGGAATCCAGATGTCGTGCAGTCCCTCCAGCGCGCGCGGCTGCGCCAGGTTGATCTCGACGATCACCTTCTCGGCCAGGATCGCGAAGCTGGCGCTGTTGCCCACCGAGGTCGTGGGGACGATGCCGCCCGACTCGGTGATGCGCATCGCCTCGATCACGGCCACGTCGACCGGGCCCAGGTGCCCCGAGCGCAGCACCTCGACGGTCTCGGACAGGTGCTGGTCGATGTACATCACCTCGCCTCGGTTGATCGCCGCGCGCAGCACCGGATCGACCTGGAACGGCGCGCGGCGCGCCAGCGCGTGCGCCTCGGTGAGCAGTTTATCGGTGTCGTTGCCGAGCGAGGCGCCGGTGAGCAGGGTGATGCGCAGCGGTTCGCGGCGCGCCCGTTCGGCCAGCGCGGCCGGCACCAGCTTGACGTCGCCGGCGCGGGTGAAGCCGCTCATGCCGACGGTCATGCCGTCGCGGATGAAGGAGGCCGCCTCTGCCGCGGTGGTGATGCGTTCGCGCAGCAGGGGACAGCCGATTCGGTCTTGGTATGCTTCGTTCATCATGGTTCGTCTTGCAGTGGGAGGCTGCCCGGTAATCATCGCAGCCAGTTGTTGACCGGCACCAGTGGTGGCGGCAGGTCGGGATCGCCCAGCGCGTCGCGCAGGTCGATTTCGATGGCGCGGCAGATGGCGTCGAGCGGCAGGTCGTTCGGCGACACGCCGAACGGCTCCTCGATCTCGTCGCCCAGCGCGTCCAGGCCGAAGAAGGTGTAGGCGACGATGGCCACCACCAGCGGCGTCAGGTAACCGAGGCTGTCGACCAGGCCGAAAGGCAGCAGGAAGCAGTACAGGTAAGAGGTGCGGTGCAGCAGCAGGGTGTACGAGAACGGGATCGGCGTGTTCTTGATGCGCTCGCAGGAAGCGCCGGTGGCGACCATGGCGGAGATGTTGGCGTCGATCGTGGCCGCACGCACGCTGTCGAGCATGCCGGTATTGCGGCACAGGGCCAGGTCCTTGCCCATTTCGAGCATCAGCGCGTGGGTCAGGTTGCGCCGGCCGCGCAGCGCCGCCCATTCGCCCGGCATCAGGTGGGGCGCGACGTCGGCCGCCGGATCGGTCTGGCGCAGCTGGTGGCGCAATGCGTGCGCAAAGGCGATCGCGCGCCGGATCATGCGGTCGCGCACGGCCTCGTTGCCGGCGATGGGATCGATCAGGCTGAGGCACTCGCGTGCGAAGTTGCGGCCGCGCAGGACCAGCTCGCCCCACAGCTTGCGCCCTTCCCAGAAGCGGTCGTAGGCCGAGTTGTTGCGAAAACCGAGGAAGATCGCCAGCGGCAGGCCCATCAGCGTAAACGGGGTGATCGTCAGGTGCACCTTGTAGTCGCCCAGTTCGCCATGGGTCCAGGAGATGACGACAGCAAGCAGGGTGGTGACGAGCAGGCTTTTCCAGATGCTGGAGAGGATCGAGCCGCGCATGGTCAGGAACAGGCGCAGGCCGTTGGGGCGTTCACGGACGATCATGCCGCCCCCTCGAGTGGTTCATGGGACAGGCTGCTGCTGCAATCGTTCATGCTCGGTACCGCATCGGGACGGAAATGTGAATCTGCCGGCCGCACGCGGGCACGCGGCGCGGGACCGCGACGTCCGGCGCCGGCTGGACGAAAAGACCACTGTAGCCGCTGCGCCGTGGAATTCCTAATTCACATTTCCAATTGCAGTTATTGATGAGGTGAATGTTTGTTTTGTCGTCAACACTGTGAGTGATATTGCAAGCCGTGGCCACGTACACCGTGTTCACTCCTGCCGGGTGTACAGCAGCCTGCGCGGATCGAAGCCCTGGCCGGAAAGGCGCGCCAGCAGGGCGTCGAGGGCGGCCTTCTCGACCGTGGGCGTGCGCGCCAGGATCCACAGGTAGTCGCGCCCCGGCTCGCTGACCGCGGCGAGCTGGTAGTCGCGGTCGATGTCGATCACCCAGTAATCGGCCCAGACCGCCGGTATGAAGGACAGCAGGGCCGGCGCGAAGCGCACCTTCAGGCGTGGCGAGCCGGCCGGGCCGACCCGGCGCGCGATGGCCTCGGCGACATTGGTGCCGCCATCCTCGAGGCGGCAGCGGTTCTCGACCTTCACGCGGCCGTCGGGCAGGGCGGTGTAGGTGGCGGTGGTGAAGCCGGCGCATTTGCGCTCGAAGCGGTTGGGATAGCGCGCGATCTCGTACCAGGTGCCCATGTAGCGCGGCAGGTCGAGTCGGGAGACGGTGGCCAGGTCGCTGGCGGCGGCCTTGCCGGCCGCGTAAGCCTTCATGCCCAGCAGGGCGGCGGAGGCAAGCATGGTGCCTTTGACCAAGGCGGGAGCGAGTCGTCGGTTCATGGAAAACCCTCGTTTGTCGATGACTTCTCCATGGTAGCCCGCTGTGGCGGACTCGGCCGCACGAATAGGCGGCGGCTTGACCGGCGTCCGGTGGCGGCGCGCCCGGCGTCCAAAAAAAACGCCAACCGGCGCGGTTGGCGTGTGCCCGCAGTCGCTGGCCTTGCCGCTTATTCGGCGGTCTTGGCCTGCTGCTCGCGCAGTTGCTCGCGCAGCTGGTTCGGCGGAACCTGGGTATAGTCCTTGTTGAATTCGAGCTTGATCAGCGGCTTGACGTGCGGGTCCATGACGGCGCGCAGGGCCCCCAGGAACTGCGGCGAGGCCGACAGCACGAGCTTGTCGAAGCGGCCCTCCTGGTGGGCTTTCAGCAGGTAGCCCGAGATGTCGCGCGCAAACTGGTCGGCTTCCTGCTCGGCTTGCGTATGGGCCGGCTGGTATTGCTTGTTCGGGGCGCCGGCGCCGCTGTTATGGGAAGCGCCGCCGCCCTGCGTGCCGCCGATGTTGTGGCCGCTGCCGGCGGCCGCGGTCGGGCCGAGCCTGTCGGTCAGGACCTCCGACTCGCGCAGGCGTACCGCGTTGTTGACCATGTCCTCGATTTCTTGCAGTGGTGCTGTTGGGTCATTCTCGGAAAAGATCCGTGCCCGGCCGGCGTTGGCCGTGATAATCCAGGTTGTTGGCATACTACCTCCCCCTGTCAATGTATGAGTGAGTGATGTCCGGCCGCGTTGCCGCAAGTTGCGTCAAGCCCCGCGAAACGCTGCCGATCGTCGCGTAAATTCAATATAGCATAGGGGTTGCCAACCCCGACGCACGGCGCCCGGGCCCGTGTGCGTCGCGTCGTGCGCCCTCTTGCGCGCCGCGCCGGAGACGCTTTCGGCAGAATGAAGATTCCGCTCCATCCACCCATGCGCATGCAACGCCTGCTGATCATCCTCGGCGCCCTCATCCTCGCGGCCGGCCTGGCCTGGCCCTGGCTGCGGCGCCTGCCCTTCGGCCGCCTGCCGGGCGACATCCACGTCGTGCGCGAGGGCTTCAGTTTTCACTTTCCGATCGTGACCTGCATCGTCGTCTCGATCGTCATCACGCTGATTCTTTGGATCTTCCGGCGCTGAAAGCACGCCTTGCCCGTGCCGATATGTTGTCGCGCCAACACATGCTTGCATATTTTCTTTCCGATAATAAATTGCATTCTCTATAATTCTATTTTCTTTTTTATAATAAGAATAATAGGTGGAGAGAATGCGATTCACGAAACTGAAGGCTGCAGCCGTGCTGGGCGCGGCCCTGCTTGCAGGGTGCGGCGGTGGTGGGGGAAGCGATACGCCAGCGGTGTCCAGTCCTGTTGGCGCGGCTCCAGGAACGGGACCCGGCACCACGCCGGGTTCGGGCGGTACCCCAGGCACGGGCGGTACGCCGGGCACGGACACTGTTCCGGGAGCGCCGCCTGCGGCGACCCCGGGCGGCACCTGGCTGGCGCTGACACCGGCTACGGTGACGCTGTCGGCCATCGAAGGCGAAAGCACCGGTTTCCGGGTCATCGGTACTTCGAGCCGGACCTTCGAGAAGCCTGTCAACATGGCGATCATCGACAGCAAGGGCGTCGTCACGACCGACGTGACCATCAGCGCGCTTTCCCAGTTCGAATATGCGGCCGACCTGCGCACCGCGCCGGCGCTCGCAGCGGGCAGCCATACTACCAATCTGGAAGTACGCTTGTGCGAGGACGTGCCCACCGTGTGCAGCAAGCCGCTGCCGGGTTCGCCGTGGTACATCCCGGTCACGGTCAATGTCGCGCCCCATGCCCAGGCTCAGCAGCGCCTGACGCTGATGCCCGCCGCGTTCGACCTCGCCACTTACCAGGGCGAGCCCCTGTCGTTCGAGCTCGTCGCGCAAATGGCTGGCGCCTCGAAACCGGTGCAGATCGCCGTCGTCGATAACGCCGGTGTCCTCGCCCAAGGGACGGTGATGAGCCAGGACGGCAGCACCACTTACCGCGCCAAGCTCACCACCTCATCCGTGCTGACGCCGGGCGAACACAGCGCCTCGCTCGAGGTGCGCGCCTGTTACGACGAGCCGCGCGAGTGCCGTATGCCGGTCAGCGGTTCGCCCTGGCGCGTCCCGACCAAGGTCACCGTGAAGTCGGGAATCAACCTGACCGCGCTGGCCGCGCTGCCGGGCGTGGCGCCATGGAGCACCTACAACGGCAACGCCACACATACCGGTTATGTTCCCGCAAGCTTCGACCCGGCGAACTTCACGCGCCGCTGGAACCGTCCGGAAACCGGCACGGGATTCGGGCAGGCGGTCGCGATCGACCAGGGCCGGGTCTTCACCGTAGCGGGCCTTAGCGAAAGCAAATGGGAGCTCATCGCCGCCAAGGAGGCCGACGGGGAGGTGGCATGGCGCTACCACATGAGCCGGCTCTACAACGTCAATCCGCCGGCCGCCGCCAACGGCAAGGTGTTCGTGACCTCGACCGGCCACGAGGACAGCTTCTTGTGGGTGTTCGACCAGGCGACGGGGCAGCTGATCAGCAAGACGGCCCTGTCCTCGCAATGGGATCGCTACATGGCGCCGACTGTGGTTGGCGACATGGTGTACACCAACAGCGGCTCCTACGGTGGAATGGTCAAGTTCAATGCGGCGACCAACCTGGTCGAATGGCGCAACACGACCCTGCCGCAATACGACGGGTGGACGCCCGCGGTCGACGGCGGCTATGCCTACGCTTACATGAACAGCCAGGTGTACGCCGTCGATACCGCCAGCGGCGGCATCGCCTTCACCATCGCGAACCCGAGCGGCCAGTGGATGGGATGGAGCACCTCGACGCTGGCGCTGGACGACAAGATGGGCTTTGTCGTCCACAACGGACGCCTGCTCGGATTCGACCTGCAGGCGCGCACCCGTGCCTGGGAAACCAATGGCAGCACGATCGGCCAGCCCATCGTGGCCAAGGGCGTCGTGTATTCGCTGGCCGAGGGCGGCTCGCTGGTCGAAGCACGCGCAAGCACGAACGGCATGTTGCAATGGAAATCGCCCGCGCTGAGCAACGGAACGGTCGAGGCGGCTTTCATGCGGATGGTCGTCAGCTCGAACCTGCTGTTCGCGAGCTCGGCGACAACGACGGTGGCGATCGACCTCGCCACGCACCAGGTGGTATGGACGTATCCGCTGGGCGGCGAGCTGGCGATCTCCGACCGCGGCGTGCTGTACATCGTTGCACGGTCCGGCAAGCTGGCCGCCGTCAACCTGCGCTGATCTTCCTCGCGCACCACAAGGCGCCACCTGCGGGTGGCGCTTTTTTTTGCCGTCGCGCCTACCACACCCGCATGTCCAAAACGTGACACCGCCTCACCTTGAGCAAGATTTGACAAACACGGCCATTCAACTAACGACACAATGCCGTCCATACGAACCGCAGAGGCGTCCAGCGCCCACCGGGCAAGACCGGCCCGGATCGGAGATCGAAACCATGAATGTTTTGGAGAGAACATGAACGAGTTGATGGCACGGCAGCACACCAGGCACACCGCGATCGCGGCCGCAGTCATGATCCTGGCGATGGGCGCGGCCCTGGAGGCGCACGCCCAGCAGGCGCAGGGGACGCAGGCAGGGCAGGCAGGGCAGGCAGGGCAGGCAGGGCAGGCAGAACCCGACCCGGGCATGCAGACGGTGGTCGTCACCGGCGTGCGCGCCGCGCTCGAGCAGTCGCTGCGCCAGAAGCGCAATGCGGATTCGGTGGTCGAGGTCGTCACCGCCGAGGACATCGGCAAGATGCCCGACAAGAACGTGGCCGACGCCATCCAGCGCCTGCCCGGCGTGAACACGCAGTCGTCGGCCGGCGGCGAGGGCGGCTTCGGCGAGAACGACCGCGTCAGCCTGCGCGGCACCAGCCCCAGCCTGCAGCAGACCCTGTTCAACGGCCACGCGATCAGCACCGGCGACTGGTTCCTGCTGAACCAGATCGGCGGCAACGTCGGCCGCTCGAGCAGCTTCTCGCTGCTGCCCTCTGAACTGGTAGGCTCGATCTTGGTGCAAAAGAGCGCCACCGCCGACCTGGTCGAAGGCGGCGTGTCGGGCGCCATCAACGTCATCACCCGCCGTCCGCTCGACTTCCGCCAGCCGCTGACCTTCGAGGCCTCGGTGCAGGCCAACCACAACGACCTGTCCGGTAAAACCAAGCCCCACGTCTCGGCGCTGGTGGCGATGAAAAACCAGGCGAATAGCGCCGGCTTCCTGCTGCAGGGCTTCTCGGAAAAGGCGGCGGTGCGGCGCGACGGCCAGGAGATCCTCGGCTACACCCCGATCAACGCGAACAGCGCGGCGGCCATCGCCAACCCGTCGCTGGCCGGCGTGCTGATGCCGACCTTTATCGGCGCCTCGCTGTTCGAGCAGACCAAGGAGCGCAGCGGCGGCGCCTTCGACCTCGAGCTGCGTCCGGCGCGCGGCGTATCGCTGGACCTGAACGGCTTTTATTCGGAACTGAAGGCCGGCCACCAGAACACCAACTGGCTGGCCGCGCCCATGTACTCGATCAACGACCGCGGCTGGATTCCGCAGAACCCGGTGGTGCGCAACAATACCCTGGTGGCGGCCGGCTTCGCCCAGAATGCGGGCGAGGTCGACAACATCTGGCGGCCGGATGCGGGCGGCGAGTCCTGGTACCTCGACCTGAACGGCAAGTTCCGGGTCAACGACGACCTGAACCTCTCGGGCCGGGTCGGCCGCACCCATGGCGTGGGCTACGACCGCAACGACGTCTTCTACCAGAACAACGTCGACGGCGGCATGGTCTACGCCCTGAACGGCATGTCGCCGGCCACCGTGACTTACCCGGGCGGGAACACCGTCTCGCCTGGCTCCACCGCCTGGGCCGGCGGCGGCGAAGCGCAGTCGGTCGACCAGGAAAACTATGCCCAGGTCGACGCCGACTGGCGCGTGCGCGATTCCGTGATCAGCGCCGTGCGTTTCGGCGCCCGCCTCACCGACCACGACCGCACCGCCGAGCACCCGCTGGAAACCCGTCCGGGCCCGGTCGGCTTCACCAATCCCGGCCCGGCCTGGAACGGCGAGAAGTACCCGTCCGATTTCGCCAGCGACCTGGGCGGCAACCTGTCGTCGAACTACTTCAAGTACCCCGGCTGGGCGCTCGGCCAGTGGGGCGCGGTGCCGGGCAACCGCCTGCTCGACTACACGCTGCGCCACAACTGGATGGACGAATTCCGGGTCGGCGAGAAGACCGCCGCGCTGTACGCGATGCTGGAGGGCGGCGGCGACAACTGGAGCGGCAACATCGGCCTGCGCGCGGTGCAGACGCGCCAGAGCACGGTGGTGAACCTGCCGGGCGGCCCGAACCCGATCACCGGTTCCGCCTTCGGCGCCTACACGCCGACCGTGTTCAAGCGCACCTACCGCGACTACCTGCCGAGCGCGAACGTCAAGTTCGACGTGCGCCCGGACCTGGTGGTGCGCGCGGCGGTCGCGAAAACCATGGCGCGCCCGGACTACTCGGCCCTGGGCGGCTCGGTGTCGCTGAACGACGACGCCCTGAGCGGCAGCGGCGGCAACGTGAACCTCGACCCGGTGCGCTCGACCAACGTCGACCTCTCGGCAGAATGGTACTTCGCGCCCAAGGCGCTGCTCTCGGCCGGCCTGTTCTACATGGACCTGCGCTCGATCGTGGCCCAGGGCACCAGCTTCGGCACCTACTACAACAACAAGCGCAGCGCGCCGGCCGAGTACCAGATCACCTCGCCCTTCAACAGCAGCGGCACCAACAAGGGCGTGGAACTGAGCTGGCAGCAGCCGCTGTGGAACAACTTCGGCTTCCTGGCCAACTACACCTGGGCCGACGGCGAACTCGACGACGGCAGCGAACTGCTGAACTCCTCGAAGCGCACCTACAACCTGACCGGCTACTTCGAGAACGAACGCTTCAGCGCGCGCCTGGCCTACAGCTTCCGCTCGGCCTACAAGGCGGGCGTGGACCGCGGCGCCAGCCAGCACGTGGACGACATGCCGTCGCTGGCGGCCTCGCTCAACGTCAAGCTGAGCGAGCGCTTCACGCTGACCTTCGACGCGCTCAATCTCACCAACGAGATCATCAAGATGTATGCCGAAAACAAGGACCGCCCGCGCGCCTTCTATGCGAATGGCCGCACCTTCTACCTCGGTCTGCGCGGCAAGCTGTAAACGCGAACCCTCGCTTCTCTGTGGCGTTCGGGCAAGGCCGGCGGCGGCCTTGCCCTTTTTTCTGGCGATTGAGGAACACATGCCGACAACACAAGCAGGCGCACCGGTCGCGATCGACTGGGAATGCCTGAGCAATCTCGCCGGCGATGGCGTCTTCGCGGCGCGCCTGGCGCTGGCCAACGTGTCCGCGCAGGCGATCGCGCCGGGCTGGCAGCTGTATTTCAACGCCTGCCGCAAGGTGGTCCCCGGGAGCGTGAGCGCGGGCTTCGCGATCGAGCACGTGAACGGCGACCTGTTCCGCCTGACGGCGCTGGGCGACGCGCCGTGGGCGCCGGGCGAGGTGCTCGAGATCGGCTACCGCGCGCAGTTCTGGGTCATCAGCCTGACCGACGCGCCGCTCGGCTTCTACCTGCTGACGAAGGAGGGCGGCGTGATCGACCTGGGCGATCCGCGCATCCTGCCGTTCGCGCGCGTCGAACAGCGCATGCGCCATGCCGAGGACCGGGTGCCGCCGGACGACGCGGCGCAGCGTCATGCCGACAACGCCGCCGTCCACCTGCTGCCGCAGGCGCTGGTCGGCCGCATTACGCCGCGGCCGCTGTCGGCGCGCTTCGGCACGGACCTTTGCCGGCTCGGATGCGACAGCGCCGTCGCGCACGAACCGGGGCTGACCAGGGAGGCGGCCTTCCTGCGCACGCTGCTGGACACGCTGCCGCCGGCTCGCGCCGACGCCGTGCCGGTGATGCTCGAGACCGGGCCGGTGGCGGTCGACGGCGTGCCGGAAGAGGCGGCCGGCGAAGCCTACCTGCTCGACATCGCCATCGACAGCGTGCGCCTGCGCGGCGCGGCGGCGCACGGCGTCTTCAACGCGATCCAGACCCTGCGCCAGCTGGTGGAGATCGACGGCCACCTGCCGGCCGGGCGCGTGCTCGACGCGCCGCGTTTTGCCCACCGCGGCATGATGCTCGACGTCGCGCGCCACTTCGCCGGCGTGGAGACCGTGCTGCGCCTGCTCGACTGCATGGCGAGCTACAAGCTGAACCGCTTCCACTTCCACCTCACCGACGACGAAGGCTGGCGCCTGCCGGTCGCGGCGCTGCCCGAGCTGATCGAGGTCGGCGCGCGCCGTGGCGTCAGCCTGGACGGAAGTCCCTGCCTGCCGCCGTCCTTCGGCTCCGGCGCCGATATCGGCGCCTCGGCGGGCACCGGCCACTACAGCCATGCGGACTTCATTGCGATCCTGCGCCATGCGCATGCGCGCCACATCGAGGTGATCCCCGAGTTCAACATGCCGGGTCACGCGCGCGCGGCGGTGCTGGCGATGCGCGTGCGCCACGACCGCCTGCTGGCGGCCGGCGACGTCGCGGGCGCGCTGGCCTATCGCCTGGACGATCCCGACGACATCTCGCGCTACGAATCGGTGCAGCTGTGGCGCGACAACGTGATCTGCATCGCGCGGCCGTCCGTCGACCGTTTCGTCGACACCGTCGTGGCCGAGGTGAAGGAGCTGTACAGCCGCGCCGGCGTGCCGCTGCGCGCGATCCACCTGGGGGGCGACGAGGTCCCGAACGGCGCCTGGCTCGGTTCGCCCCTGTGCCGCGCGCGCATGGAGGAGCGGGGCTGGGTCGATGTGGCCGAGCTGCGCACCGATTTCGTCGCGCGCTGCCGCGCCATCCTGCGGCGCCACGGCCTGCAGTTCGCGGGCTGGGACGACACCGCGCTGACCCACGCGGCGGGCGGCGCACCCGCGCCCGAGCCGCGCTTCGCCGGTCCCGATTTCCACGCCTACGTCTGGAACAATGCCTGGGGTTCGGGCCAGGAAGACATCGCCTACCGCCTCGCCAACGCCGGCTACGGCGTGGTGCTGTCGAACGCGGCCAACCTCTACTTCGACCTCGCCTGCGCCAAGGACCCGGAGGAGCCGGGCTATTACTGGGCCGGTTTCGTCGGCATGCGCCAGGCCTTCGCCTTCTGCCCGCTGGACCAGGGCGCCGTGCCCGCCTTCGACGCCATGGGCCGCGCGGTGCCGGCGGCGCTGCTGGCGCGCCTGGAAAAACTCGAGGGCGGGCGTATCGCCGGCCTGCAGGGCCAGCTCTGGGGAGAGAACGCGCACTCGCGCGCCCGCATCGAATACCTGGTGGCGCCGCGCCTGCTGGCGCTGGCCGAGCGGGCCTGGAGCCCGGACCCCGGCTGGCGCCTGATCGCCGACCCGCTTGTGCGCGCGCGCCGCATCGACGCCGACTGGAACGAGTTCGCCAACCGCCTGGGCCAGCGCGCGCTGCCGCGCCTGGACCGCGCGCCGCTGGCCTATGGCTACCGCCTGCCGCCGCCAGGCGTGGAGCTGCGCGAGGGCGAGATCCGCGCCAGCGTCGCCTTGCCCGGCCTGGCGCTGCGCTATGCCTTCGACGGCGGCGAGCCGGACGCCGACAGTCCGCGCTACACCGGGCCGCTGCCGGTTCCCCCGGGCGCCACTGCATTTACAATCGCCAGCTTCGATACGCGCGGCCGCCGCAGCCGCAGCGCCACCATCGCCCTGAAGGACGCCGACCATGCCTGACGCCACCGCCGCCTCCGCCTCCGCTCCGACCGGCGCCATGGCTGCCGCGCCGCCGCGGCCCGTGCGCCATCCGCTGGCCTGGGTCCCGACCCTTTACCTCGCCCAGGGCCTGCCGTTCTACGCGGTGGCCCTGGTCGCGGGCCTGATGTTCAAGAGCATGGGCGTGCCGAACGACCAGATCGCGCGCTGGACTGGCCTGCTCGGTTTCGCCTGGGTGTTCAAGGCCTTGTGGAGCCCGCTGCTGGAACTGGCGCGCAGCAAGAAGCGCGCAGTGGTCGCCTTCCAGCTGATCGGCGGCGCCAGCCTGGCCGCGGTGGCGCTGGCGCTGCAGCTGCCGATGTGGTTCGCGCTGTGCATTGCGCTGCTGGCCGTCGTGTCGCTGGCATCGAGCTCGCACGACATCGCCGCCGACGGCCTGTACATCGCCAGCCTGTCGGCGCGCCAGCAGGCCGCCTATGCCGGCTGGCAGGGCGCCTTCTTCAATGCCGCCAAGTTCCTGTCGCTGGGGGGGCTGGTGATCCTGGCCGGCTACCTGGAGGACCGGATCGGCACCGCACCGGCCTGGACCGTCGTCTTCGGCCTGCTCGGCGCGGCGCTGGCGGCGCTCGGCCTGTACCATGCCTGGGCGCTGCCCGGGACGCTGACCGTGCGTGGCGAAGGCGGCACGACGCTGCGCGGCATCGCGGCCACGCTGGCGGACGTGATCCGCGCCTTCTTCGCCAAGAAGGGCATCTGGCTGGGCATCCTCTTCATCATCCTGTTCCGCGCCAGCGAAGGACAGATCCAGACCATCGGCCCGCTGTTCCTGCGCGACGCGCGCGCGGTCGGCGGCCTGGGCTTAAGCACGGCCGAGGTGGGCGCCGTGTACGGCACCGCGGGCACGGTTGCTTTTCTCGTCGGCAGCATCGCCGGCGGCTATTTCACGTCCTGGCTGGGATTGCGGCGCGCGATGCCGGTGCTGATCCTGGCGATGAACCTGCCGAACCTGGTGTTCTGGTACCTGAGCGCGGCCCAGCCCGATTCCTTGAGCCTGATCGCGACCGCCCTCGGCGTAGAGATGTTCGGCTACGGTTTCGGTTTCGTCGGCATCATCCTGTTCATCATGCAGGTGATTGCCAGCGGCCCCTACCAGACCGCGCACTATGCGCTGGGCAGCGGTTTCATGCAGCTCGGTTTCGTGCTGTTCAAGATGATCAGCGGCGATATCCAGCAGGCGCTGGGTTACCAGCAATTCTTCCTGTGGGTGCTGGCCTGCGCGCTGCCGGTGCTGGTGCTGACGCGCTTCGTGCGGCTGGCGCCTGAAGAGAACAGCCGGGGCCAGGCCTGAGCGACCGGCGATGCGCACACGCGCTTAATCGTAGACCCTGTCCGCCGCGAGTTCCTTCTCGAGGCGCTTGCGGTCCTTTGCGTTGACGCGAAGAACCCAGCCCAGGGCCAGGAGCGTGATCAAGAAACACATCAGCATGGCAAGCATGGCGACCCTCCGGGTTGGCGAGCGGACTATCGGCGCAGTGTACACCTCCAGCCTGGCATGCGTGGGGACATCCTGACGGCAAGGCGGGCTGATGTGCGCCACGTCCTTGCGAGGTGGATCTATACTCGGCGCAATTACCGGAAGTCACTGATGTGACCGAGGTTGTTGAGCAAGAGTATTCCTCATCCGGTCCGTCGCCGTCGTCCCTGGAGTGTCTCTATGCGTCTTCTTCGAAGAAGCGCCGCCGTCGCGCTCACGCTTGCCTGTCGTCTCCTGCCATCGCGCAGACCGACTGGACCGTCTCCGGTAATCCCCTGGTCGTGCGGGCCAGCCCGGCGAACGGCGAAGCGCAGCTGCAGAATCCGCCCAGGTTCGCGTGGCCGCGCAATGGGGCGGGCGCGTACGACGTCGAGATCCAGTCTCCGAGCGGTGCGCTGCCGCTGGTGACTGTAAATCGAAACTGGTACCTGCCGACCAAGGCTCTGCCACAGGGTAATTACACCTGGCGCGTGCGGCCGAGCGGAACGACGATGTGGTCGCCCGCGCGGACGTTTTCGATCACAGCCAACTCGGCCGTATTCGAGGTGCCGGACAACCAGGCGCTGCGAACGCGCATCAACGGAAAAGCCCGCCCGCGGTCGCTGCCGCCTTTATCGACATTCGCGTTCGCCGGCTGGAGCACGCAAAAGAGGAGCGACCTCGAGCCCTTTGCGAGCCGCCTCATCAACGAAGTCATGCGCCAGACAAGCGGCCTGGCTGCGCCCTCCGAAACCGAATGGCCGCTGGTGATCTCGTCACCGATGACGCAAGCGATGGTGGACCAGCAGAACCATGTGCGCAGCCGGATAGAAGCGCTGACGCGTCAGCTGGAGGCGGCCGCCATCGTCTGGCGCCTGAACAAGGATCCATCGTCGGCCCAGACCTTCCTGAACGAGGCCATCAAGCGCGGCGACGAGCTGGCCGCGCTCAACCCGAACGGCGGCACGAGTTACGACAACCAGGACCAGGCGACGCGCCAGATTGCGCTGTCGCTCGTCAAGGCCGCCGATCTGCTCGATGGAACGCTCGATGCGGCGCGCAAGGCCAGGTGGCTGGGCAGCGCGAGCGTGCGGGCCAACGAGATGTACAACCGCCTGGCCCATCTGGAGCAGAATCCGCTCGACTCGCACGGCACCACCAATCTCGTCTACCTGGCGCTGCTGTCGTCGCTGGCACTGGGGCAGAACGAAGCGCCGGACGCGCAGAAGTGGTTCGATTTCGCGTTCCGCTACTACGTGGGCTATCCCTCGCCATGGTCGGGCCAGGAGGGCGGTTATGCCAACGGCACGAAGTATGCCTACGAATCGGTCGGCTACTATCTGTCGATGTGGGATCCGATGCTGCAGGCCACCGGCGTCAACATGTACGCGAAGCGCTGGTCGACCGGTTTCATGGATTTCCTCACGCAGTTCATCCCGCCCGGCATTACCGTGCACGCATTCGGCGACGGCTCCGAGACCGAGCCCGGGCGCGCCCCGGACGGGAGCTCGCGCGGACCGACGTTGCTGCGTGCTTTCGCCACCCGCATGTGGTCGCCGCGGGCCGCCTGGTACGTCGACGAACTGGGCGAAGGACCGTTCGAGGACGCATTGTCGGCGCTCCAGGCGCCGTATCCGCTGCCGGTGTCGGACACGACCTTCAGGGGGCCGCCGTCGAGCTCCGCCTTCTTCCCCAGCATCGGCTGGGTGGCGATGCACAACGACATCGCGATTCCCCGCGACAGCACGACGGTACAGCGCACGTCGTTCTTCTTCAAGTCCAGCCCCTATGGTTCGTACAACCACAGCCACGGCGACCAGAACGGCATTCTGCTGTCGGTGGGCGACCAGCCGCTGCTCGTCAAGGCCGGCCGCTACGACTGGTATGACTCGCCGGAATGGAACAGCTGGTATCGGCAGACGACATCGCAAAACGCGATCACCTTCGACGGCGGCCAGGGCCAGAAGGTCGATGGCAGCGACCAGGAAAGGATGAAGAACAACGGCAGCATCAAGTACTTCACGGCGCCACCCGGCTACGACTTCGCGGAAGGCGACGCGAAGAATGCCTACGCCGGCAAGCTCGAGATGGCGACGCGCCAGGTCTGGCACCCGCGCGATGCGAATGGCATCGGTCGTAACATCATCATCGTGCGCGACAAGCTGGCGGCGGCGCAGCCGCACACCTACGAATTCAACATCCATGCGCGCCTGCCGATCACCGACAACCCCTACGACGGCAAACGGGGCGTGAGGATCGGGAGCGGCGCCCAGTCCGTCTGCCTGCGCGACCTGAACGGGAATACGGGCTTCATCCGCCCGCTCGGTAGCGGCAGCACGCTGCCGGGCGTGAGCGAAGACCATTACGCGTTCACGCTGAACAATGCCGGCAATGGAACGACGGCCGAGTTCCTGATCCTGCTCGATGTCGGCTGCAACAACCCGGCCGTGACCGTCGATCCGCCCGTGGTGGTCAACGGCAGGATCACCAGCCACAGGGTGACGGTGGGCGGGCAGTCGTACACCTTCAATTAGACGATGACCGTCATGCGCGCGTCGAAACGCCGGCAACCCGGGGCCAGGCCTGGCCCCGGGTTGTCATGCGCCTGCGCGATCTACTGCTTCACCGGTTGCGCCACCTCGCGCGTCGCCGCCTCGGCTTCGGCCTTCGCCCGCGCCGCCGCCGCCTCGGCCGACAAGGCCGGCTCGACCGATGCTTCCTCGTCCGGCTCGGCCGCCGGCACCGCATTCGCATATGGCCTGATCAGGTCGAGCCGCACCGCGTAGGACCGTCCGTTGCGGAAGGCGGTCGCGGCGATCTGTCCGGCGTCGTTGATCGCTTGTGCATCGGTGATATTCCAGCCCTGCCTGCGGTCGATCAGCGCGTTCAGGAGCTCCATCCGCTTGCCGCGCCAGATGAAGCCGCTGGCTGGACCCGGCCCGGTTCTAAGGTCGTAACCGACCACGTGGCCGCGGTTGTTGATGCCGGTGCCGCTGCTGAGCGCGTCCGTGGATGTGTCGAGCGCCACCATGCGGCCGCGGTAGTAGAGGAAAGGGACCCGGCCGATGCCGGGCCCGGCGGCATTGCCGGTTACCTGGCCACGGTCGTTGATGGCCTCGGGGTTGACGGGAAGCGATCCAAAGCCCAGGTCGCCGATGTCGCGGGTCTGGCCCCTGGTCCAGATGAAGCCGCGCAGGAAGAAGTCGATGGGCTCCGCCGGTCCGGACCCGCCGGTGACCTGGTTCTTGTTGTTGAGCGCGCGGGCCTCGGTCAGTGGTGGATAGAGCGGATCCGTGAACGGCAGGTCGGCCAGCTGGGTCAGCGTGCCGTTCGGCGCGCGCAGGTAGCTGGTGCTGCCGCCACCTTCGCCGTCCGGGAGCGGCGGGTCGACGGCGTGGAGGCTGATATAGCCGGCATTGTTGATGTCGGTCCAGGTGGTCGCCCGGCCGCCGATCGTCCCGAGGTCGCGCAGCTTGCCTTTGTCGTAGATGTAGCCGCGCACCTGGCCGCCGCGGGTGGTCCAGTGGCCCAGCACCTGGCCCCTGTCGTTGATGGCGGCGGCGGTGCTGGACGTGCCCTTGAGGGCGCCGAGGTCGACCAGGCCCTTGCCGCGGTTCAGGAAAGCGCGGGTAACGCCCGCGCCGACCGGATAATTGCCGACCACCACCCCGGCCGCGTTGATGTCGATGGCCAGGCTGCCGGCCGGGCCGACGACCGTGACCTTGTACTCGGGATGGGCCCAGGCCGCGCCGGCGACGGCAAAGGACAGCAGGACCAGGGACATGCGCTGGTGCATATGCATGAAGATCTCCTCGGAGAAGGATGTGCGCCGAACGGGGCGCCGGCCTGCATGGCCTGCGTCCTCATCGGCTGGCGCGTCGCGGCGCTCGACTCGCCAACCGCTGCATGACTGGCACTGCGTTCACTGCTGTCCTGGGAAATTTTTTAGCGAAAACCGAGGTTTGTGTATCCGGTTTCGCAGTCGGTACCGGGTGGCCCTTGGAGCGATTGTCGACAAAATCCCGTGCCTTCAAGGCGAGCTGGCGCAAGCATTGAGGAGCCTGGCGATGCGGGCAGCGTTCGCCGGTCTGGACAACTTTCTGATGAGGAAAAAGCTATGAGCAAGAAGCGGAAGAAGACCGCGGAATCCGTCGCCGCTTAACGCTTCTTGACCGGCAAGGCCAACCAGCCCTGCCATTTACCGTTCGCATCGCGCTCGACCTTCTGGATGTGCGGCCGCGTGCTGTCCAGCCGCCAGAAGGCCTGCCTGTCGAGCCAGTCCTCGTACATCGAGCGAAAGCGCGGCCAGTCGCCGTGGAATTCCAGCACGCCGTAGGCGCCAGCCGGCAGCACGCGCATGCCGAGCGCCGGGTCGGACGCCGGGTCGGACGCCGCGTTCGGCCCCGGATGCGGTTTGACCTCGCCGCCAAAGCCGAAGTCGTAGCAGTATTCGCGCTCGCCCGTAAATCCCGGGTCCTCGTCGAACACGCCATACCAGGCGGTGGCCCGGTTCACCGCGCCCAGGCTCTCGCGCTCGCAGATGAAATTGTTGCAGGCGATCGAGAGCGCCGCGCCGGACTGGCCGAAGAAACGCTGGTAGCGCAGCGTGACCGCGGGCAGGGTCTGGACGCGGATGCGCGCGGCCACGCTGCCTGGTTCGGGCGGGCAGTAGGGCGCCAGCAGCACGTCCAGATTGCCGGGCTCCGCGACAAAAAAGCTGACGTCGCTCTCGCGTCCGACCTGCTGGTCCATGTAGGTGCGCCAGCCGCCTTCGCGCCAGGCCTTGGCCGACATCGAGAACTGCTGCTTGAAGGCTTTCGCGAAGGCCGCGTTCGAGGGAAAGCCGCAGTCCTGGGCGATGTGCAGCACCGGTACGTCGGGCTCGTGGCGCAGCAAGTGGGCGGCGCGGCGCAGGCGGCGCTTGCGCTGGTATTCGACGGCCGAGAAGCCGGTCAGCTCGCGGAAGATGCGGTCGAAGTGGAAGGACGAGTAACTGGCCGAGGCGGCCAGGTTCTTCAGCGCCAGCGGATCGCCCACCGAATCGAGCATCAGGTCCATCACTTCGTACAGGCGCGAGGCGCGCGCGATGCGCGAGGCCGTCTTCAGCGGCGCCTCGGCAACGCCGCTGCGCTCGACGGCTGGCGCCGCGGGCAGGGCGGAGGAAGAAGATGGGGCAGGGCGGTGGCGCGGCATCGCAGCGATCGGTGACCAGGATGGGTCAATTATCGCTTAGAAAAACGTGTAATGACGAAATATCAGCGGAGGCCAGGGCAGGACGATGCAAGGATACGCGGCCGCGCGCGCGCCGCCGCGTATCCCATCCTGCGCCCGCGCTTAACGCCGCCGCATGCGCGCCGCGCCCAGGCCGGCAAGGCCGGCGCCGAGCAGGGCCAGCGAGAACGGCTCCGGCACCTCGGCGCTGCGGACCGCGCCGACGTACAGCGTCTCGGGCGTGGCATTCGTGCTGCCCGGCGCGAACTGCATGCCGCCGCCGATGACGCACACGCTCAGCACCGGGCAAAAGGTGTTGGCCATGCCCGCCTGGATGTCGTCGAGGACGAACAGGTTGGCGCCCGACTGGCCGACTCCGCCGCTGTCGCCCAGCTCGAGCGGATCGTCGTCATAGGTGAATATCATCCGCTCGTCGGTATCAGTCCGGTACAGGCTGAGGTAGAGGTCGGTCAGGGTCAGCGTATCGCCCGGCCTGCCTTCGCTGATGTTGACGACCAGCGCCAGGTTGCCGGCTTGCGTCAGGCCAGCGATGCTGGAGGCCAGGTACAGCCGGTTGATCGCCTGGTTGTCGCCCCCCGCCAGGCCGGCCTGGCAGTCGAAGCTGGGCGATTTGAGCTTACCGGTATAGCTGACGCAACCGGACTCGAGATCGTCCTGGCGGCTGCCGTTGCCGTTGTCCTGGATCGTCACCAGCGTGTTGACCTTGCCGAGTCCCGTACCCGGCACCTGGTTGCCATCGACAGGGATCAAGCTGGCATAAGCGGGAAGGCTTGCTGCCACTGCGAGTGCTGCCACTGCTTTTTTCAGAGCGTTCATGCGACATCCCCTTGAAAAACGAATCTTTGTTTATGAGAATGACTTCCTCTTTGTAAGTACAGCGATATTCGTTAAGCATAAACCGGGCCCGGCCGTGTCCGGCTTTGTAAATCAGGGACTTGCAATTGATGAGATCAAGAAATTATGCTTGAGCTGTAAAAATATTCGACGCGAAAATCGAAAGAAAGCCCGTCAGTACAGGGTTTCTGCAAAACACGCTTCCATATTTACAGGCAATTTTTATGCTTGGCAGTCCTTGCTCTTTTGCATTAGCATCCTCCGGTTTCCAATCATTCCAACAACGGAGAAAAACATGAAGCGTACCCTGTGCAGCACCTTGATCGCGGGGCTGTTCGCCGTCGCCGGACACGCCGGCGCCCACGGCGAGGCCGCCACCAGCGCACCATCGACGGCGACGGCCAATGCCGTGTCGGGCGTGGACAAGGCGGCGATCGATCCGGCCGTGCGCGCGCAGGACGACTTCTTCCGCTACAGCCAGGGCAAATGGCTGCAGGATGTCGAGATCCCGTCGGATCGTTCGAGCTGGAGCGCCTTCAGCGTGGCCCAGGAAAACGTCGAGAACCAGATCCGCACCATCATCGAGGAGGCCGCCGCCGACAAGAAAGCGGCCAAGGGCTCGGCCGCGCAAAAGATGGGCGACTACTACGCCAGCTACGTCGACGAGGCGCGCCGCAACGCGCTCGGCCTGGCGCCCTTGAAGGCCGAGTTCGCGCGCATCGCCGCCCTGAAGGACAAGCGCGGCATCGCGGCGCTGTCGGCCCACATGGAGCGCATCGGCGGCGAGGCGCCGCTCGGCATGTACGTCGGCCAGGATGCGAAGGATTCGACCCGCTACGTGGTCAGCGTGTCGCAGTCGGGCCTGGGCCTGCCGAACCGCGACTACTACCTGGCCGACGAGGCGCGCATGAAGGACTTCCGCGCCAAGTACCAGGCCCACATCGAGAAGATGCTGACCCTGGCCGGGCACAAGGACGCCGCCAGGGAAGCGGGCAACATCCTGGCGCTGGAAACCGAGATCGCCAAGGTGCAGTGGAGCGCCGTCGAGAACCGCGACCCGGTCAAGCGCTATAACAAGATGACGTTCGCCCAGCTGAAGGACCTGATGCCGGGCTTCGACTGGACCACCTGGGTCAAGGACGTCGGCGTGGCCGGCAAGGTCGACACCCTGATCGTCGGCCAGCCGAGCTACCTGGCCGGCCTGGACAAGATCATCGCGGCCACGCCGCTCGAGACCTGGAAGTCGTACTTCTCCTTCCACCTGCTGAGCAGCTATGCGTCCTACCTGTCGCAGCCCTTCGTCGACGAGAACTTCGCCTTCCGCGGCACCGTGCTGTCGGGCGCCAAGGAAAACCGTCCGCTGGAGAAGCGCGCGATCGCCCAGGTCAACCGCGACCTGAGCGAAGTCGTGGGCAAGGTCTACGTCGAGCGCCACTTCCCGGCCGAGCGCAAGGCGCAGGTCGAGGCGATGGTGAAGAACTTCGTCACCGCCTTCAAGGAAGGCATCCAGACCCTGGACTGGATGAGCGAGGAAACCAAGAAGCAGGCCCAGATCAAGCTGTCGAAGATGAACGCGAAGATCGGCTATCCGGAGAAGTGGCGCGATTACTCGTCCCTGACCATCGAGCGCGGCGACCTGGTCGGCAACGTGATGCGTGCGCGCGCATTCGGCCACGAATACGGCGTCAACAAGCTGGGCAAGCCGGTCGACCGCCAGGCCTGGAGCATGAGCCCGCAGACCGTCAACGCCTATTACAGCCCGAGCATGAACGAAGTCGTGTTCCCGGCGGCGCGCCTGCAGTATCCGCTGTACGACGCCAACGCCGAGCCGGCGGTCAACTACGGCGCGGTCGGCATCTCGATCGGCCACGAGATCAGCCACGCCTTCGACGACAAGGGTTCGCAATTCGACGGCGACGGCAACCTGCGCAACTGGTGGACGAAGGAAGACGCGGAAAAATTCGCGGCGCGCGGCAAGGTGCTGGTGGCCCAGTACGCCGGCTACAGCCCGCTGCAGGGCTACAACCTGAACGGCGAGCTGACGCTGGGCGAGAACATCGCCGACAACGCCGGCGCCATCATGGCCAGCCGCGCCTACAAGATTTCCCTGGGCGGCAAGCCGGCCCCGGTGATCGACGGCTTCACCGGCGAGCAGCGCCTGTTCATGGGTCTGGCCCAGGCGCGCCGCGGCAAGGCGCGCGACGCCGCCCTGATCGCCCAGGTCAAGTCGGACCCGCACTCGCCGTCGGAATTCCGCGTCAACGGCAGCCTGCGCAACCATCCGGGCTACTACGAAGCCTACGACGTGAAGCCGGGCGACAAGATGTACCTGAAGCCGGAAGAGCGCGTGATCTTCTGGTAAGCGCCGATTGATCGGTTGATGCGAAAGGAGCGCCGCGGCGCTCCTTTTTTTTGTCACGTCGTTCCGAATATCCGGGTCTGGTTTTTCGTAGGGTGGACACCTGCGTACACGCGGTCGTACTACGAAAAACCGCAGCGCTTCCGACTTACGGCATCGCGAATACCTGCGTCCAGTAGGCAAAGCCCGGCATGCGCGCGCGGCTGATGGCGTAACCCGCGCCCATCTCGCTGAAATCCGGGTTCATCACATTCGCGCAGTGGCCCGGGCTCTCCAGCCAGCCGGCCACCGCCTCCTGCGCCGAGGTCTGGCCGGCCGCGATGTTTTCCCCGATGTGGCGCCAGCGGTAGCCCGCGCGCGTGGCGCGCTGCGCCACCTCGCTGTCGTCCGAGCCGCGGTGGCTGAAGCGGCGGTGCGCCGCCATGTCGCCGCTGTGTTCGCGCGCCGCCTGCGCCAGCGCATCGTTCCAGGCCACCGGGCGCGCCGGCTGGAAATAGCGATCGCCGCAATGGCGCGCGCTGGCGCGCGCCTCGTTCACCAGCGCCAGGATGGTGCGGCCGACCTCCATCTGGTCCGGCAGCGCCAGCGGCGGCGCCGGGCGCGCCAGCACGATGGTCCATTCGTTTCCCTGGCGCGCGACGCCGATGTCCTGCAGTTCCCGGTCGAGCAGCGTGCGGCAGTAGCGGCTGCGGATCGCTTCCAGCGCCGCTTCCGCGTCCGGCGCGCCGCCGACGTGGATCACCTCGGCCCGGCCGGCGTAGTAGCCGGCCTGCTCGAGCGCCGATTCCGGAAAGCTGCCGGGGCCGATGCGCACCCGCGCCAGCGCCGCCTGCGGCATCAGGGCCGGGGCGGCAAGCGCCTGCCGGCCCTGGCAGTCGCCGGGCGCGGCGCGCCAGGCATTGATGGCGGCAATCAGGCGCGCGCCGTCCTGCGCATGGGCGGCGCCGGCAGGGGACAGGAGGCCGGCCAGCAGGACAAGGCAGGACAGGGAGGGCAAACGGTTCACGGCGTCAGGAAAAGCGGTTCGGATGCGAGCAGGATACCCGCGCCGCGCGCGCGGCGGCGTCCCCGACGCTATGCGTCCCTGGGGCGCTTGCCGGATCGATGCGCCTTGCCGTCGAAGCCGGCGCCGCTGCCCAGCGCTTCCAGGGTGCTGCCCGAACTGCCGGGCGTGGCCAGCATCTGCGATATGTCCGGGTCGCGCGCGAATTCGTCGGCGAAGAAGGAAACGAAATGGCTGATCTTCAACGAGGGCTTGCGCGCCGGCTGGAACACGACGTTCAACGGCAGCGGCGGCAGGCGGTAGCGTGTCAGGATGGGTTGCACGCGCCCCGCCCGGATGTCGTCGCCGTAGATCCAGAGCGGCGAATAGGCGATGCCCAGTCCCTCGACCACAGCCTGGCGGATGGCTTCGGAGCTGTTCGACTGGAAGTTGCCGCCCACGCGCACCGCGATGTGTTCGCCGGCTTCGTCCTGGAAGTTCCACTCGTTGAGGTTGACCAGGCCGGTGTAGACCAGGCACTGGTGCTGGCGCAGCTCGCTTGGTTCCTGCGGCTCGCCGTGGCGGGCCAGGTAGCCGGGCGCGGCCAGCGCCGCGCGGTGGGCGGTGCCGATGCGCCGCGCGACCAGGCGGCTGTCCTTCAGTTCGCCCACGCGGAAGGCGACGTCGATGCCGCCGACGACGAGGTCGACGAAGCCGTCGTCGAGCTGCAGGTCGATCTTCAGCTTGGGGTAGCGCGCATAAAATGCGCCGAGGCGCGGCACGATGTGCAGGCGTCCGAAGGACACCGGCGCCGCCACCCGCAGCACGCCGGCGATCTCGTTCTCGGTGCGGTGCAGTTCGGCGCGCGCGTCTTCCAGCGTGTCGAGCACCTGGCGGCAGCGCTCGTAGTAGCGCTTGCCCGCCTCGGTCAGCGCATGGCTGCGCGTCGAGCGCACCAGCAGCTTCGCGCCCAGCATCGTTTCGAGCGCCTGTACCTGCTTGCTGATTGCCGACTGGGTGCTGCGCTCCTCGCGCGCGACGGCGGAGAAGTTGCCGGTCTCGACGACCCGCACGAAAGTTTCCATCAAGCGTAAGCGGTCCATATGTTTACCTATTCCTGTCGGGAATAAATCTTATCATTCGTACGGTCTACCCAGCGATGTTCGGAATACTCATACTAGCAACTGTAGCGGCCGCCGGCGATTGCCCTGATGGGCTGGAGACCGGCGGCCCTGATACCGCTTACCTTTTTCACGGACCAGACACCATGACCCACAAACTGTTCGAACCCGCCCGCATCGGCGACATCGAGGTCGCCAACCGTGTCGTGATGGCGCCGCTCACGCGCAGCCGCGCCGACGAAGCCGCCGGCGACATTCCCGGCAGCCCGATGAACGTCGAATACTACCGCCAGCGCAGCAACGCCGGCCTGATCATCAGCGAAGGCACCCAGGTCTCGCCGGTCGGCAAGGGCTACATGGCCACGCCCGGCATCTATTCCGACGCCCAGGTCGAAGGCTGGAAGCCGATCACCCAGGCCGTGCACGACGCCGGCTCGAAGATCGTCGCCCAGATCTGGCACGTCGGCCGCGTCACCCACCCGAACCTGACCGGCGGCGTGCAGCCGGTGGCCCCCTCGGCCGTGACGCCGAAGGTGATCGCCTACACCCGCGCCGGCAAGGTCGAGGCGCTGGAACCGCGCGCGCTGTCGGTTGCCGAGATCAAGGACATCGTCGCGGAATACCGCCGCGGCGCCGCCAACGCGATCCGCGCCGGCTTCGACGGCATCGAGCTGCATGGCGCCAACGGCTACCTGATCGACCAGTTCCTGCGCGACGGCGCCAACCAGCGCACCGACGAATACGGCGGCTCGATCGAGAACCGCGCCCGCTTCGCGCTGGAAGTGGTCGACGCCGTGGTGGCCGAGATCGGCGCCGGCCGGGTCGGCATCCGCCTGTCGCCGGTGACGCCGGCCAACGACTTGTCGGACAGCGACCCGCAGGCGGTGTTCGGCTACCTGATCGAAGAACTGGACAAGCGCGGCATTGCCTTCATCCACTTCGTCGAAGGCGCGACCGGCGGTCCGCGCGACGTTCCGGGCTTCGACTACGCCTGGGCGCGCAAGGCCTTCAAGGGCACCTACATCGCCAACAACGGCTACACCCGCGAGATGGCGATCGAGGCGGTCGACAGCGGCCGTGCCGACGCGGTGGCGTTCGGACGCGCCTACATCGCCAACCCGGACCTGGTGCAGCGCCTCAAATTGAACGCGCCGCTGAACACGCCGAACCCGCAGACCTTCTACAGCCACGGCGAAGAGGGCTACATCGACTATCCGTCGCTCGACAAGGCGGCGTAAGCAAGCGCTGCATGCCAGCAAAGGCCAGCCTCCGGGCTGGCCTTTTTCGTTTCGTGCGTCCATCATGCGCGCCCGCTCCGTACGCGAGTGCGCCAATGTAGGGTGGGCACTCCGTGCCCGCCCTACGGCTTCCTTTCATGCGCGCCCGGTGCGCCTGTCCGTGTTCAAATAGAGCGGCGAATATCCGCCGAAAGGAAGCCATCATGACGAACCAATTCAAGGCCGGCGACAAGGTCACCTGGGAGTCGTCCCAGGGAACGGTGCACGGCACGGTCAAGAAGAAGCTGACCGGGCACACCACCATCAAGGGGCACGAGGTGGCTGCCTCGCCGGAGAACCCGGAATACCTGGTCGTGAGCGACAAGACCGGGGCGGAAGCGGCGCACAAGCCTTCGGCGCTCAAGAAGGCATAAGTACTCCGCGGCCATGCCTTAAGATGCGCTTCATCTTCGCGTCGTCCAATGCCGGCGCAATCCATTCGATGAGGGCTTCCTGATGCGCATCCTGCTGGCCGAAGACGACACCTCGCTGGGCGAAACCATCCGCGACTGGCTGCGCCTGGACGGCAACGCGGTCGACTGGGTGGAGCGCGGCGATACGGCCCGCACCGCCTTGCGCACCCACCATTACGACTGCCTGCTGCTCGACCGCGGCTTGCCGGGCCTGTCCGGCGACGCCCTGCTGGCCGAGCTGCGCGCGGCCGGCAACGCCGTTCCCGTACTCCTGATCACGGCCTTCAATGCGCTCGCCGACCGGGTTGAAGGACTGGACCTGGGCGCCGACGATTACCTGGTCAAGCCTTTCGAGCTGGAGGAAATGTCGGCGCGCATCCGGGCGGCGGTGCGGCGCAGCGCCAACCAGGCCGGCAAGCTGCTGGCCCACGGCGACATCGCCCTCGATCCCGAGACGCGCCAGGCCAGCTTGCAGGGCCGCCCGGTGGCGCTGACGGCGCGCGAGTACCACGTGCTGCACGCGCTCCTGCTGCGCAAGAACGGCATCGTGACCCGCGCCCAGATCGAGGAAAGCCTGTACGGCTGGGGCGACGAGGTCGAAAGCAATGCCATCGAAGTCTACATCCACAACCTGCGCAAGAAGCTTGGCGCCGCCAGCATCGTCACCGTGCGCGGCCTCGGCTACCGCCTGAAGAGCGATGACGCCTGAAGCGCCGCCTCCACCGCCCTCGCTGCGGCGGCGCCTGCTGCTGGCGATCGTCTCGGCCAGCGTCGTGCTGTGGCTGGCAAGTCTCGGCATCGTCACCGCGATCGCCTGGCAGGAAACCAACGAGGTGTTCGACGACGCGCTGGAAGAAGCCGGCTACCTGATCCTGGCCGCCACCACCGACTGGCACGAGCGCGGCCTGCCGCCACGCCCGGGCGCCGGCGGCGCACCCGCGCGCAAGGTCGACATGCAGTACCAGGTCGTCAGCGGCGGCCGCGTGATCCAGCGCACCGGCGAGGCGCCGCTTGATCCCTTCGTGCGCGGTTTTCACGACGACGACGGCTTTGCCGAGCCGCGCGTGGACGGCGAGCGCTGGCGCGTGTTCGTGGTGCGCGACGCGGCGCGCGGCATCGAGGTGCAGGTCGGCCAGCAGCTCGACCAACGCTTCGACATCCTGGAAGAGCTGGCCGAATCCCTGTGGCTGCCGGTGCTGGGCATCCTGGCCGTGCTGGCGCTGTCCTGCTGGTTGCTGATCGGCCGCGTCCTGCGCCCCCTGCGCCGCACGGCGTCCATGATCGCGGCCAAGACCCCGGACGACCTGGCCCAGGTGCCGCTCGCGGGCCAGCCGCGCGAGCTGCTGCCGATCGTGCAGGCGCTGAACGGGGTGCTGGCTCGCCTCGATGCGGCCCTGCAGGCGGAACGCCGCTTCACCGCCGACGCCGCGCACGAGCTGCGCACGCCGCTGGCCGGCCTGCACATGCACGTGCAGCTGCTGGGGCGCCAGCATCCGGAACTGGCCGCGCCCTTCCGCAAGCTGCGCCAGGACATCGCGCGCAGCACGGCCCTGGTCGACAGCCTGCTGACGCTGGCGCGGCTCGATCCGCTGGCGCGCGAGCAGTTGCAAGTCCAGCCGGTCGCGCTGGCGCCGCTGTTCGAGCAGGTCCTGGCCGCGCACACGCCTGATGCGCAGCGGCGCGGCATCGCGTTAAGCCTGCGCTGCGACCTGGAGAGCGTGGAGGCGGACCCGCGCATGCTCGAGATCGCGCTGCGCAACCTGCTCGACAACGCGCTGCGCTATTGCCCGGACGGCAGCCGGATCGAGATCGCGGCCCTCCACCACGCGGACCGCAGCCGGATCAGCGTGCGCGACGACGGGCCGGGCGTGGACGAGGCCAGCCGCGCGCGCCTGAGCGAACGCTTCTTCCGCGTGCTGGGGCAGGGCCAGCCGGGCAGTGGACTGGGCTTGTCGATCGTGCGCCGCATCGCCGAGCTGCACGGCATCGAACTGGGTTTTGGCGCTGGCCTGGACGGCCGTGGCCTGGGCGTGACGCTCGACTTCCCGCGCGGCGCCGCATCTTAAGATGGGATTAATGTCGGGACGGTGTAATGCAGTCATTCACTCACCACAACGGAGAATCGATATGAAACGACTGATCCAGCTTTCCTGCATCGCCGCCCTGGTCGCCGGCTCGGCGGCCGCCATCGCCCAGCAGCCGGGCGCCTACACCGGTCCTTCGAGCAAGCCGGCCGCCTCCGGCTATACCGGCCCGACCAGCGCGCCCCTGATGACCACGAAACAGTTGCTGGACAACGGCAAGGACGACCAGTACGTACGCCTGCAGGGCAAGATCACCAGCCACAAGGGCGGCGAGGACTACGAGTTCACCGACGCGAGCGGCAAGATGACGGTCGAGATCGACGCCAAGCACTTCCCGCAAGGCGTGAACATCGACCAGAACACGCAAGTGGAGCTGATCGGCGAGTTCGACAAGGAGACCTTCGGCGAGTCCACGCTCGACGTCAAGCAGGTCAAGTTGATCGGCAGATAAGTGTGGATCGGCTCATCTGAGGAAACGCCCGCTCTGCGGGGGCGGCGCATCGGAATGGGCCGAGCTCTCGAGCGGAGCTTGCCTGGAACAGTTGTTGAGAGAGGGGCGATGAGATAAGCGGGCTTGAGAAACAAAGGAACTTGCGGAAATACTCCTGCAAATAAATGCAGAAAGGGTAAATCGCAAAACATTTCACATTGTACGTATTTCAGATTAATATTTCCTGCAGGAATGCTACACATTGCAAGCAAATTATTATTTCCGGAGAACGAACAATGTTTGTATCAGGTAGGCGAAAATTGAAGAAACTGCTGGGTTTTGCTGCCATAGTCGCGCTGACCGGCCCGGCCTCGGCACAAACGCCTGCCACCTTGAATGACTATTGGGTCGGCAATGCTCAGTGGGATTTTGTGCGTAAATGGACTCCTGTCAACTCTGGAGCAATGAGTAATGTTTCCTCGCATATCTCGGTTGTCAACGGCACCTGGTACATGTTCGTCCGAGAATTCGTGAATGGCGGCGCCACGTGCACTTCTGAAAAAACCAAAGGCATTCACCAGCTCGGGATGCGCGCCTATCGCTCGGACGATAAAGGGGCAACCTGGACCCAGGCGTCACAGCTGAGTTTGGCGCCAAGACCAGGCGCGGATTATTCCTGCCAGGCGACCGATGGCGACGCATACTACGATGCTGATCAGAATAAATGGCGATTTCTTTTTCAATGCCTGAATGACGATAACGTCTATCAAGGCTGCTATGCCGAACGCGCCGGCGCCGATCCGATGGGTCCCTTCGATTCCAATCCGCAGTATGGGGAGCCGGCGCCGGAACGCAAAACGGCGGTGATCCGGTCAGGCGCATTATGGGGTCCTATTTGTTATGGGAATGAGCTAAGCGGTTGCTACGGTATCCGGGTAGCCGAAGAAGGAACGTTCAATATTTTCCGAAAGGATGCATCGGGATATTTTTGGATTGCCTTCCATGGTTACGATGGACGGAATGGATACCGGAGCATTGCAAAAACCACTGATTTTAGAACATGGGTTGCGGGCAATGTGTCGCTTGGCGTGCCGGACGGCCCTACCATGAGTGCGCGCGATGCAGTCAACTGGAAAGAATCCTGGGCCGGCGGCAATATCGGAGCGGGTGCCGGAAGTATTGTCGAAACTGGCGGCTACACGTATCAAGTCGTCGAGTTCGCCGACAGGAACCTGGCTTGCACGGCCAATCAACGTTGGGACATCGGCCTTTCCGTACCACGAATGTGGCGTCGACGACATGGGAACAGCCCTCAGTACCGAATCCCATGGTGCTATCGAGTCTTGCAGTGGAGAATGGGGTCATCCGCCCATGTAATGTCCAGTATGCCCAGCTCTTTATCGACAAATCGACCACTCCCCATGTGACCTATTTGAAGTATGGGCGAGAGACGTCCGACCAGAACTACCACGGAACGTACCTGTATCGCCTGAATGCTTCCCACAACATCCTGAAAAACGCCAACCTGCGTTCCGGCGACGTTACGAATTGGCAGCGCCTTCCTGCATCGCCGGCTCCCAACTATACGGTTTATCGCTTCCCGAACAACTCGCCGGACGGGACGCAATATTTGGCTACCAATTGCGGCACGTGGACGAGTGCTTGTCCTGCTGGATCAAGTTTTTTCCAGGATGTGAGCGTAGCCGCCTATAGTGGACGCACTTTTACATTCGGTGGCCAATTCGCAACCGATGCCGGCCATAGCGGTAGTGCCAGCCTGGCGCTTTGGCAGATGGATGCCTACAACAATGTGTTGAAGTCGGACTCGGTGCCAATCGCCGTATCTGGAGCGGACTATGTCCGTATCCAGAGCCCGACGTTGACATTGCTGGCCGCAACCAAGAAAGTGCGTTATCAGTTCTACCACGGCACGCAAGGGATCACCTACCGTGCAGCGAATATGTTCGTTAATGTGAATTGATGTTCGTAAGACAGGCAGCTTTCAGGATAGCGATAAAAGCCTGAAGGCTGCCTGGGTCCGCAGGTGTTAACCCTCGTTACAGCCTACGTCAGCGAGTACACTGCGGCAGCTGGGCACGCACGGCCAGCAGGTTGGCGCTGTCGCCCTCGGATGCGGTGTTGTCGGTGAACTTGCAGCCGTACTGCGGATCGGCCACCACCGACGGCGTCAGCACGTCGTCGCCTTCCGGCTTCACGCCCTGCTGTTCCCACTTGACCATCGCGTCGAAGGCCGATGCCTGCTCGGCGATCGTGAAATCGCAGTGGCTGATGCCGCGGATCGCGCGCTGGACCAGCAGGTTCGACGTGCCGGCCGCATCGGCGCGGCGCTTGTAGATCTGCTCCATCTTGAACGGCACGTACAGGTCGCCCAGGGTGTGGATCGTCACCACCGGCACCGTGATCCGGGCATTCGTCTTCGGAATCCAGCGCAGGCCGTCGCGGCGCGGACGGTTGGCGTCCGGCACGGCCAGCATGCGGAAGATGCTGGCGTTGTAGGTCTGCTCCTCGAGACTTAAGGCCGGGTCGGCGTCGAGCTGGAACACGATGTCCTTGGTGCTCACCACGTCCTCGTTGAGGATGCCCATCACCTTGCCGTCGCGGCCGAAGGTGCCCCAGACCGTGTTTTGCAGCGGGCCGGCGTAGGCGTAGTCGAACAGCGGGCGCGGGCCGCCGCTGAGGTTGGCGACGATCTGCTTCAGGCGCAGGCCCTGTGCGGTCGGCACCGCCTGCGCGGCCGGGGTGCTGCCGCCCGGGAAGCTGGAGAACAGCTTCGCCTGCACCTGGGGCCCGATCGTCTCCCAGTTCGCCACCGGCCAGCTGGTGGCGGGCATGCCCGCTTCCTGCATCGCCGCGGTCTGGTAGGCGGCAAAATAGTCGTACAGTTCGGTGTCGCCCAGCACGCCGCACATCGGCACCGCGCCGTTGTAGCGGATCTTGTTGTTGGCCGCCGCGATGTTTTCCTCGTCCACCGCCGCCGCCGTGATGTGGCCGCCCATCGACACGCCGACGATATAGGTCTTGGCCGGCGCCGCCAGCGTGCGCCCGTTCTTCTGCGCGATGTCCCTGAAGGCCAGCGCCAGGGCATTCGTGTCTTCCACGCCGGCGCGCACGTCGTAGTAGTTGGTGCTGTAACTCGATGCGGCCCAGGCATAGCCCTGGCTGACCAGGTGGCGCCGCAGCGCCGGCGGCGCCACCGACAGCTTGTCGCCGGTGCCGGCATAGCCGTGGGCGTACATGACCAGCATGCCGTTCCAGTTCTTCGGCACCTCGATCTGGTAACCCGCCTTGCCCAGCACGCCCCACCAGCGGTCGGTCTCGGGCGCGTTCGCCATCGCGTCGAACGGCAGGGCGGTCTCCACCACGGAGAAGCTGCGCGCGTCCTGCGGACGCGCCGGTTCGGGCTGGACCTGGACCGGCGGCGGCGCAGGTTGGCTGGGCGGTGTCGCAACGATCGCGTCGTCGCTGTTGCCGCAGGCGGACAGGGCCAGGGTGGCCAGCAGGGGTGGAAGCAAGCGCCGCAGCGCCGGCATGTGGGATGGTCGTGTCATCGAAGTCTCCGGTTGTAGTTTTGCACAGCGAAACCACGAATCGCTGTGTGATTTATTCTAGGACGATTTCCCGATGGGTGTAGCCGAACACGAGCAGGCGTGGGGGCGGCGTACAATCGCTTGTCGCCATTCGAAGAGGAGCCGTCATGCGTATCGCCGCCGCCGTCCTGTCCCTGCTGGTCCTGGCCGCCGCGCAGCCCGTACAAGCGCAGATCGAAGTGCGCATCGGCAGCGCCTCGCCCCTGTCCGGCCCGGGCGCGCACCAGGGCAAGGACATCGAGAACGGCGCCCGCATGGCGATCGACGAGCTGAACGCGAAGGGCGTTGCCGTCGGCGGCAAGAAGGTGAAATGGGTGCTGCTGGCCGAGGACGACGCCAGCGATCCGAAGACCGGCGCCGCGGTCGCGCAGAAGCTGGTCGACGCGCGCGTGGCCGGCGTGGTCGGCCACCTGAACTCGGGCACCACGGTGCCGGCCTCGAAGATCTACCATGACGCCGGCATTCCGCAAATCTCGCCGGCCGCCACCACGCCGCTCTACACCAGCCAGGGTTTCAATACCGCCTTCCGCGTCGTCGCCAGCGACCGGCTGGTCGGGAGCACGCTGGCCAGCTATGCGATCGATACCCTGAAGGCGAAGAAGATCGCGGTGATCGACGACCGCACCGCCTTCGGCCAGGGCCTGGCCGACGAATTCAACCGCGGCGTGCGCCGCCTCGGCACGGCGACGATCGTCAGCCGCCAGTTCACCAACGACAAGGCCAGCGACTTCACCGCGATCCTGACCCAGATCCGAAGCAAGGACCCGGACGTGGTCTTCTACGGCGGCATGGACGCGGTGGCCGGCCCCATGCTCAAGCAGATGAAGGCGCTCGGCATGCGCGCGAAACTGGTGTCGGGCGACGGCATCTGTTCGGAAAAGCTGCCGCAGCTGGCCGGCGACGCCCTGGGCGAGGACAAGGTGTTCTGCGTGGTGGCCGGCGGCGTCACCGGCCCCGAGGAAGCGCGCTATGCGGACTTCGTCGAGCGCTATCGCCAGCGCTATAAAATCCCGCTGCAGACCTACGCGCCGTATGCCTACGACGCGACGATGGTGCTGGCCGGCGCGATGCGGCAGGCCGGTTCCGTGAAACCGGCCAAGTATCTGCCGGCATTGGCGAAGATCCGCCACCAGGGCGTGACCGGCGCCATCGCCTTCGATGCGAAAGGCGACCTGCGCGACGCGGCGCTGACCCTGTACACCTACCGGCAGGGAAAGAAGGTCAAGCTGCGGGTAGTGCGTCCCTGAGCATAGCCCAGGCAGGACTGCCGGGAGACGTACAGGAGGGAACCCGGCACCGGCCGAATGACTTGCAAGATGGTAAAGTAGTGCTTTCCGCTATCGGACGGGCAGAGCATCGCCTGCCGCCCGGATGCCGCGCTGTCCTGCGCAGCCGTACGATATCCGGGTAGTGGACTCTACAACATTATCCTGGGTGTCTTGTGAGCCTGTTCCAACATCTCTCTCTTCTGGCAATCCTGGTACTTGCTGCAGGCTTCCTGTCGCTGACCGAAATCTCCCTGGCCGGGGCGCGCAAGATCAAACTCAAGCTGCTGGCCGAGGCGGGCGACGAACGCGCCCTGAAGGTCATGCAGTTGCAAGCGCAGTCGGCAGATTTCTTTGCCGCGTCCCAGATCGGCCTGAACACCATCGCCATCCTCGGCGGCATCCTGGGCGAGGGTGCGCTGCGGCCGTATTTCAAGGCCTGGCTGTCGCTGCTCTACAGCGGTCCGGGCATCGACAACATCGCTTTTGCCCTGTCCTTTATCTTCGTCACGGTCCTGTTCATCCTCTTTGCCGACCTGATGCCCAAGCGCCTGGCAATGATCGCGCCGGAGCGCATCGCGATCGCCGCCATCCGTCCGGTCCAGATCTTCATCCGCATCTGCCGGCCGCTGTCCTGGGCGCTCAACCTGGTGGCGAACATGCTGTTCCGCCTGTTCGGTATCGAGACCACGCGCGAAGACCGCATCACCTTCGACGAAATCTCGGCGATCGTCGAGGCGGGCGCCCAGGCCGGCGTCCTGCAGAAACAGGAGCAGCACTTCATCGAGAACGTGTTCGAGCTCGAATCGCGCGCCGTGACCTCGGCCATGACCCCGCGCGACCAGGTGGTGTTCTTCAACCTGAACGAAACCGAAGACAGCATCCGCCAGAAGATCGCCAGCTATCCCTTGTCCAAGTTTCCGGTGTGCGATGGCGTCATCGACCGCGTGATCGGCTATGTCGACACGCGCGATATCCTGGTCAGGCTGCTGAACAAGAAGTCCGTGTTCCAGCTGAACGAATCGAGCATCCGCACGGTCCTGATCATCCCCGATGCGCTGACCTTGTCGGAGCTGCTCGACCGCTTCCGCGCCAGCAAGGAAACCTTCGCCATGGTGATCAACGAGTACGCGCTGGTCGTGGGCGTGATCACGGTGAGCGACATCATGCTGACCGTCATGGGCAAATGGGGCACTCCGCTCGACGAAGACAAGCAGGTCATGCAGCGCGACGACGGTTCCTGGCTGGTCGACGGCAGCACGCCCACGTCCGACATGAAGCGCATGCTGGACCTGAAATCCTTGCCGGAAGAGGAAAACTACGAGACTGCGGCAGGTTTCATGATGTACATGCTGCGCAAGGTTCCCAAGCCCACCGACAGCGTCGAATACGAAGGCATGCGCTTCGAAGTGGTGGACGTGGACCATTATCGTATCGACCAGTTGCTGGTGAAACGCCTGCCCGCCGGCGAGCAGGCCTGAGCAGCCCGTCCCGGCAGGCTGGCGCTTCGCTTGCCCAGGTCATCGATAGCGGTGCACCCGGCAGGCTTCGCCGGGCGCCCACGCTTGACGGGGCCGGCGTAGCAACACGCTGGTCATCGAAGCCGGCATCCCTTGGCTGGATGGCTGGTGCCCAGTTCAGACCACGCCCTGGGCCAGCATGGCGTCGGCCACCTTCACGAAGCCGGCGATATTCGCCCCGTCCACGTAGCTGACGCTGCCGTCGGCGCGCGCGCCGTACTTCAGGCAGGCCGCGTGGATGCCCTGCATGATCTGCAGCAGGCGGGCGTCGACTTCCGCGCCCGGCCAGCTGATGCGCTCGGCGTTCTGGCTCATCTCCAGGCCGGACGTGGCGACGCCGCCGGCGTTGCTGGCCTTGCCCGGCGCATACAGCACGCCCGCCGCCTCGAAGGCCTTGGCCGCTTCGATGGTGGAAGGCATGTTGGCGCCTTCGGCCACGCACAGCACGCCGTTCTTGACCAGGGTCGCGGCATCGTCCGCATCCAGTTCGTTCTGGGTGGCGCAGGGCAGGGCGACGTCCACCGGCACATGCCAGGGGCGCACGCCCGCCTCGAAGCGGCTGCCGGTGCGCGCGGCGTAGTCGCCGACGCGGCCGTACAAGTGGTTCTTCACCTCCATCAGGATCGCCAGCTTCTCCGGCGTGAAGCCGTCCTCGTCGATCACCGTGCCGCTCGAGTCCGATACCGTGACGACCCGCGCGCCCAGGGCCATGGCCTTTTCCACCGCGTACTGGGCGACGTTGCCCGATCCCGAGACGCTCACGCGCAAACCGTCGAAGGAGCGGCCGCGGGTTTTGAGCATTTCCTGGGCGAAGTAGACCGTGCCGTAGCCGGTGGCCTCGGGACGCATCAGCGAACCGCCGAAACTCAAGCCCTTGCCGGTGAAGACGCAGTCGGCGCGGTTGCTGAGCTTTTTCATCATGCCGGTCATGTAGCCGACTTCGCGGCCGCCGACGCCGATGTCGCCGGCCGGCACGTCCGTGTCCGCGCCGACGTGGCGGAACAATTCGCTGACAAACGCCTGGCAGAAACGCATGACTTCGCCCGGGCTCTTGCCCTTCGGGTCGAAATCGGACCCACCCTTGCCGCCGCCCATGGGCAGGGTGGTCAGGGCATTCTTGAAGGTCTGCTCGAAGGCCAGGAATTTCAGGACCGAGAGGTTGACGGACGGGTGGAAGCGCAGGCCGCCTTTATACGGGCCGATCGCCATGCTGTGCTGGATGCGGTAGCCGCGGTTGACCTGCACCTGGCCATGGTCGTCGACCCAGGAGACACGGAACATGACCACGCGCTCGGGTTCGACCAGGCGCTCCAGCAGGCCGTGCTCGGCATATCGGGGATGCTGCTCGATGAAGGGCCAGAGGCTCTCCATGACTTCGGTCACGGCCTGCAGGAATTCGGGCTGGCCAGGGTTGCGGTCGGCGACGTGTTGCAGAAATTGATGCAGGGAAGCGTATTTCATGTGTGTCCTCGGAGCGGAAACGTCGCAAGAGAGCAGCGGACGGCTTTGCCGGGCGCTCCAGGTGACGCGATTGGTCGATGCACCAAGTGCCGCGCCGCTGGCGCTGCCTGTCCGGACGATGGCTTGCAGTGAGATAGTACCAATGGACGCTTGGCGCGCGATGTCCGTCATGAAAAACCACACCAGGGTCGCCGATGTGATGTCCGCGGGCTGCCGGTTGGGTTGCCCGGGTCATGTCCAGGGCCTGCCGACCCCGGAAACAAAAAAGCCACCCGGAAGGTGGCAATGTTGTTTGTATCGTTCGTTGATTGCCGATACCGAATTCTTGGTGGCCCGGGGCGGAATCGAACCACCGACACAAGGATTTTCAATCCTCTGCTCTACCAACTGAGCTACCAGGCCAAGGCGGCGCATTGTAGCACGAACTGTCGCGAAGTCCATAATTTCTTGCATTAAAGTTCTTTCATGCCGAAACATGCTCGCGCCGCCAGCGCGCCGGCGAGGTGCCGACCTCGCGCTTGAAGGCGCGGGCGAAGGCCGCTTCGGACTCGTAGCCGACTTCCAGCGCCACCGAGGCGACCGGGGCCCGGCTGTCGCGCAGCAGGCCGGCCGCCGCTTCCATGCGCCAGCGCGCCAGGTATTGCATCGGCGGCTGGCCGAGCAGGCGCAGGAAGCGGGCGCAGAACACCGAGCGCGAGAGGGCGGCGGCGCGCGCCAGGTCGTCGATGGTCCAGGGCCGCGCCGGCGCGCGGTGGATCAGCGCCAGCGCCCGGCCCAGCTGCGGGTCGCGCAGCCCGGCCAGCCAGCCGGTGCTGCCGGCCGGCAGCTGTTCGAGGTAGCGTCGCAAGGCATCGATGAACATGGTTTCGCTGGCGCGTTCCAGCAGGGCGGCGGCGCCCGGCTCGCCTCTTTCCACGCGCACGGCCAGGGTGTGCAGGTCGGTGCGCGCGCTGGCGCCGCCGGCGGGCAGGTGCAGCAGGCGCGGCAGGGCGTCGAGCAGGGGATTGAAGGGGTGGCGGTCGCAGCTGAGGAAGCCGCAGGTGAGCCGGTTCTCGGCGTTGTCCGGCGCTTCGCCCCAGGTGATTTCGTATTGCGAGTGGAACACGATCGGGATCGGCCTGGGTGCGTCGCGCGTGGCCGCCACCCAGGCCGGGTCGACGCGCGCCGGGCGCTGCGCCGGGTCGCTCGAGAGCACGTGGCCGTCGCCGTGCGGCAGGATGACGGTGTCGCCCGGCAGCAGGCGCACCGGCGCCAGGCCGGCCACCGAGGCCCAGCCGGCGCCGTGCGTGAGCACGTGGTATTCCATGACGTGCTCGGCGTCGGGAAACAGCAGGCCGGCCAGGTCGCGCAGGGGCGGCGCCTCCACCGACCAGTCGGCGGGCAGGCTGAGCTGGTAGAACACCGCGCCGCGCAGGCGCACCGAGCGCAGCACATCGGACAGGGTATCGGTCTGCATCGATTTTCAGGACGCGCGGGCAAACGGGGGCGACGATGGGACAAGCCGCGCCTTGCGCTGGCGCGCGATACTGGCCTTCTTCAATCTCGAAGATGGAGGATGCCACCATGGACAAAGCAACGCAATCGCCGCCCGCAGCCCAGGCTCCGCCGCCGGTCCAGCCGGACTTTGCTGCGATCAAGCAGCGCCAGCAGGCCACCTGGGCCAGCGGCGACTTCGCCGTCGTCGGCGTCACCTTGCAGATCGTCGGCGAGGACCTGGCCGAGGCGGCCGACATTCGCGCCGGCGAAACCGTGCTCGACGTGGCCGCCGGCAACGGCAACGCGACCCTGGCGGCGGCGCGCCGCTTCGCACGCGTCACCTCGACCGACTAAGTGCCGGCGCTGCTCGACAAGGGCCGCGCGCGCGCCGAGGCCGAGGGGCTGGATGTCGATTTTCGTGTCGCCGACGCCGAGGACCTGCCGTTCGCCGACGGCGCCTTCGACGTGGCGCTGTCGACCTTCGGCGTGATGTTCGCGCCAAACCACGCCCGCACGGCCGCCGAGCTGCTGCGCGTGGTGCGTCCCGGCGGGCGCATCGGCCTGGCGAGCTGGACGCCCGACAGCATGATCGGCCAACTGTTCAAGACCATCGGCCGCCTGGTGCCGCCGCCGCCCGGCGTGAAGTCACCCTCGCTGTGGGGTACGCAGGCTTACTTGGAGGAGCTGTTCGGGGATAGCGTGGCCGAGCTGCGCGTCCAGCCGCGCCGCTTCATGATGCGCTATGCCTCGCCCGCCCACTGGCTGCAGGTGTTCCGCGACTTCTACGGGCCGGTGCAAAAGGCCTTCAATGCGCTCGACGCCCAGGGCCAGGCCACGCTCGAACAGGACATCCTGGCGCTGCTGGAACGCCACAACATCGCCGGCAGCGCGTCTCTGGTGGCGCCGTCGGACTATCTGGAAGCCGTGATCGTCAAGCGCAGCGTGTAGGTTCAGCCGGCCTGCGCCGCCAGGCCGCCCAGCCAGGGCCGCAGGCCGGCGATCGCCTCTTCCTTGGACTTGGCTTCGATCTCGATCCAGGGCGCCTGCGCGTACGACGAGGGCATGGTGGCGATCAGGTCCGCATGCTGGCGATCGTTGAAACCCTCGCGCCCGTTCGAGATGTGCACCAGCTGGTGGGCCGGATTCGCCCAGGTGGCGCGCGCCTTGAGCAGCATCGCGGCCACGCTCGGGTGTTCGTAGCTGTCGAGCTTGTCGTGAACGATGTGGTGATGGGCGTCGAACACCATCGGCACGCCGGCGCGCAGGCAGATCGCGTGGATCTCCTCGGCGCCATAGGCGTACTCGTCGTTCTCCAGGCCGAGGCGGCAGCGGATCGCATCCGGCAGGCGGCCGATGCTGGCGACCAGGGCGTCGGCGCGGTTCGCCTTGCCGCCGTGGATTTCCAGCAGCGCCCAGGGCGAGCGCGGCTGCGCCAGCAAGTCCATGATGTCGGCGTGCATCTGCAGGATCTTGACGCTGTTCTCGACCACCGCCGGCGAATCCGAACTGAGCACCACGAACTGGTCGGGATGCATCACCAGCCGGATGCCGGCGTCGGTGGCGCGCTGGCCGGAGCGCTCCAGCGCCGGGGCCAGCGTTTCCAGGATCTCGCGTCCGATCGGTTCGTCGGCGAAGGGAAAGATCGAGGAGGGCAGGCGGTACAGGGAAATCCCGGCTTGCCTGCAGTAGCGCATGGCCGCGTCGAAGGTCTGGATGTTGTCGCGGAAAATGTCTTCCAGCAGCTTGCGCTGGGTGTCGAGCGACTGCTCCAGCAATCGCTTGCGCGTGATGGTGCGGTAGCGGATATCTTTCGAAGCGGTAATACAGACCAGGCCGAGGTGAGGGGGCATCGTGCGCTCGCGAAGTTGGTTCAGGGCCAGTATATGCCGCGCCCCGGAAGGCCGGAGCGCGCTAGCGCCGTGGGTGCCTGCCGCGCATGCCTTCCTCGCGTCTCATGCGGCGCGGCGCTTGCCCCTGCCTTGGAGCAGCGCGAGCACCTCCGCCAGCGGCAGCGGCCGCGCGAACAGGTAGCCCTGCATGTGCGGCGCGCCGTGCTCGGCCAGGAAGCGCGCCTGCACTTCGGTCTCGACACCCTCGGCCACCACGCGCAGGCGCAGGTGCGCTGCCATCGACAGCATGGTGCGCACGATGGCGACGCCGTCCGGATCGTCCGGAATGTCGCGCGTAAAGCTCTTGTCGATCTTCAGTTCGTAGAGCGGCATGCGCTTCAGGTAGGCCAGGTTCGAGTAGCCGGTGCCGAAGTCGTCGATCGAGAAGCGGATGCCGAGCGCGGCCAGGTCCCGCATGCGGGCGATGATGCCGTCGCGGTTGCCGACCTCCAGGCCTTCCGTCAGTTCGAAAATCAGCTGCCCGGCCGGGACGCCGGTCTCGGCCAGCACGCGCCGCACCGTGCCCACGAAGTCGGCCTGGCGGAACTGCGAGGGGCTGACGTTGACCGACACCGGCATCGCGTGGCCGGCCGCATCCAGGGCTTGCCAGGCCAGGCAGGCCTGGCGCAGCGCCCATTCGCCGAGCGGGACGATGAGGCCGGTGGCTTCGGCGACCGGAATGAAGACGTCCGGCGGCACCATGGCGCCATCCGGCCGGCGCCAGCGCATCAGCAGCTCGGCGCCGACCGGGCTGGCGCCGGCATCGAACTGCAGCTGCAGATGCATCGCCAGTTCGCCGCGCTCGAGCGCCAGGCCGAGATCGCGTTCCAGCGTCAGGCGCTGCTCGACCTCGGCGCGCATGGTGGTCTCGAACAGCGCCACGCCGTTGCGTCCGCCCGCCTTGGCGCGGTACATCGCGGTGTCGGCCTCGCGCAGCAGGTCTTCAACGCTCTGGCCCGGGCGCGGCAGCAGGGCCACGCCGATGCTGGCCGAGGAGTTGTAGTGGTGGCCGTCGATCTCGACGTCCTCGTCGAGCGCGGCGCGGATCTGCTGGGCGCGCGCCAGCGCCGCGGCGGCGACCGTGGCTTCGTCCGGACCGAGGCCGGCCAGGAGCACGACGAATTCGTCGCCGCCGATGCGCGCGACCATGTCCTCGCCGCGCATCAGGCCGGACAGGCGCTGCGCCGCCTGCCGCAGCAAGGCGTCGCCGGTGGCGTGGCCGCGGGCGTCGTTGACGTACTTGAAGTGGTCGAGGTCGATGAACAGGAGGGCGCCGCCCTCGGCGCCGGCCTGGGCCTGCGCCAGTTGCGTCTCGAGGCGGTCCAGCAGCAGGCGGCGGTTCGGCAGGCCGGTGAGCACGTCGTAGAAGGCCAGGCGGTGGATGGCGCTGGCGGCCTTCCTGCGCTCGCCGATGTCGCGCCCGACCAGCACCCAATGGGTATGCGCGCCTTGCTCGTCCAGGAAAGGGTTGATCTCGAGCTCGATCCAGGACGGCTCGCCCGATTTCGCGTACAGCAGCAGCTCCGACGATACGCTCTGGCACTGGTCCATGGCGCCGATGACGCGTGCCAGTTCGTCCTTGTCGGTGTCGGCGCCGGCGAGGATGGTCAGGCTGCACCCGAATAGTTGCTCGCGCGTATAGCCCGTATGGCGCACGAATGCGTCGTTGGCGAAGATGATCGGACGCAGCTCGCCGGGTTGCTGCGAAGCGCGGGTGATGATCACCTTGTCCTTGAGCTGGGCGACCGCTGCGGCGACCAGGCGCAGTTCGGCGTTCGCGGCCTGCAGTGCATGCTGGCCTTCCTCGAGCGAATCGGCGAAGCGGCGCAGCTCGCCCAGCGATTTCGAGAGCCGCTGCAGCAGGGTGGCGCAGGACATCGTGATGAGCGAGCCGACGAACAGGAAGTTCAGGGCGACCAGCAGGGCCGAGAACGGGTCGTTGGCCGGCAGGCCGGCGACGTCCGCTTTCACGATCCCGGCCAGGCCCAGCCCGGCGACGATGAGGGCGCTGAGGGCCAGCGCCGCCAGCGCCGGGCGCATCCCCAGCAGGACCGCGGCGAAGACCGGCGGCGCAATCAGGTAGAGCTGGGCGACCTGGCCGATATTCACCATCATGCCGGTCGCGACGAAGAACATGATCGCCATGAAGTTCAGCACCCGCGTCCTGTACGGGAGGCTGCGGCGGCGCCAGATGGCGGCCAGCCAGGCGATCGCCGTCAGGTCGATGGCGATCAGCGCCCACAGGCCTTCGCGCGCGGCGATGACGATGCTGGGTACGGCCGTGGCGATGCCCAGCACCAGCACGATCGTGAGCAGGCGCGAAAAGATGTGGGTGCGCCAGTGCGCGATGTCGGTCAGGGGAGCCACGGGTTGCCTTCGATACGCAAGAATGTGCCTCTTGACAAAAGGCAAAATATTTTCTGTGGCGAAATAGTTTAGCCCGACTTGCAGCGTCTGTCAGTCATTGTGCATAACGGTGTTGCGAAAGTGACGCGCAGTGTGTCGGGCGTATCGCCCGATGAAACGGTCGGCGGAGCTTGCGGCAAGGAGAGGGCTGGGGTTTGCTATCCTATGGGATGGTTCGATACCGGCAGCTAGGCCGGCAGTTAATTGATGGAGCGCCACACATGGCATCGTTGCAGGAACAATTTTTGAAGGCGGGCTTGGTCAACAAGGGCAAGGCCAAGCAGGTTCAGCAGGAAAAGAGCAAGCAGCAGAAGATCGAGCGCCGCACCGGCACCCAGAGTGTCGACGAGGCCAAGCTGGCCGCGGCGGAAATGCAGCGCAAGCAGGCCGAACGCGCGCGCGAGCTCAACGCCCAGCGCGACGCCGCCGCCACCCAGAAGGCCATCATGGCCCAGATCGTCCAGATGGTGCAGCAGAACCGCCAGGAGAAGGGCAAGGGCAAGGACGAGATCGCCTACAACTTCACGTATAACGGCAAGATCGAGCGCATCCACGTGTCGCCCAAGGTGCAGGAGCACCTGATGGCCGGCCGCCTGGTGATCGTGCGCCTGGGCGAAGCCACCGAACTGGTGCCGCGCGTGATTGCCGAGAAAATCGCCGAGCGCGACGCCTCGCTGGTGGTGCAGGTCAGGAAGGCGGTCGAGGAGGATCCGGACGATCCTTACGCGGCCTACAAAATTCCCGACGACCTGATGTGGTAAGCCGGCCCCGGCCGTGGCGCGAAGGATGCTCGCTCGGCCGGATTGACCGGTGGTAAGCTACCGTTATTCCTATACCAAACCTGAGGGATCGTCATGAAACCGCTGTTCTCCGCCGAAGAGGAAGCCAAGGCAGCATCCGCGACGCCGGCGCCCGCCTTTCCGCCCCTGCTCGATCCGGCCGCCGCGCCGGGCGCGCTGCCCGCCTTGCAGCCGCAAGCGAACGCGGCGCCGCCGCTGCGCGTCGATATCTCCGGCATCGACGACAAGGCCATCGAGGCCCTGGGCGGTTCCACCGGCGCCGGCGTGGCCAAGGTGTCGGCCAAGCTGCTCGGCACCGTGCGCGCCTCGGATGCGGACGTGTTCGGCGCCCAGCTGAACGAACTGATCGCCACCGCCAAGGGGCTGGACCCGGCCAAGCTGCGTTCCGGCGGCCTGGTGTCGCGCATCGCCGGCATGTTCGGCTCGGTCAAGGAAAAGATGCTGTCGCAGTACCAGGTGGTCGAGTCGCGCATGGACACCCTGGTGGCGGAGATGACGCGCCATGCGAACGTGCACCGCGGGCGCATCCAGGATTTCGACGCCATGTACAAGGGCCTGGAGACGTATTACCAGGGTCTGGACGCCGACGTGAAGAAGGGCGAGGCCTGGGCCGAGCGGCTGCGGCTGGCGGTGGCGCAGCAGGCCGCGCCGGCCAACGCCTTCGAGGCGCAGCAGGCGACCGAGCTGAAGCGTCGTCTGGAACGCCTGGAAAAGCGCATCGACGACCTGAAGCGCGCCATGCTGATGGCCACGCAAATGGTGCCGCAGATCCGCCTGTCGCAGGACAATGCGCGCGCGCTGACGGATACCTTCACCGACATCGTCAACGTCTCGATCCCGGCCTGGCGCAACGTGTTCTCGCTCTACCTGCTGCAGCTGGAAGCCAAGCAGAGCGCGGCGGTCGCCAATGCCGCCTACGATGCGACCGACGCCGCCTTCCGTACCCAGGCCGACATGTTGCTGGAAAATACAGAGACCGTGGCCCGCGCCAAGCAGCGTTCCCTGGTCAGCCTGGAAACCGCCCAGCACGTGCAGACGCAGCTGATGACCGCCTTCGACAAGCTCGAGCAGATTTCGAACGAAGGCCAGCAGCGTCGCAAGGACGAGTTGCCGAAACTGCAGGAACTGGAGCGCGAACTGATCGCGCGCTTTTCGGTGAACGGCGCGCCGGGACCGATCTGAGCGGTCCATTGCTCCGCGAATGGACAATGCCGCGGTTCCAGCGACAATAACATTTTCATCATAGAAGGAAGATCCATGTCGACCATGCTCGAAACCGGCCACCGCATCAACCTCGAAAAATCGGCGCCCGGCCTGAAGCGCGTGCGTATCGGCCTCGGCTGGAAGGTCAACGCGGCCGAAGGCCAGGCCTTCGACCTCGATTCGTCGGTATTCCTGTGCCGCAAGGACGCGGACGACAATCCGGTCATGATCAGCAACGCCCACTTCGTCTATTACAACCACACCACTTCGCCGGACGGCGCGGTGGTGCACTCGGGCGACAACCGCACCGGCGACAAGGATGGCGACGACGAGGTCATCACCGTCGACCTGGCCAGGGTCGACCCGGCGGTGATGGAGATGCCGATCGTGGTCACCATCCATGACGCCGAGGCGCGCAAGCAGAACTTCGGCCGCGTCAGCGGCGCCTACGTCAAGGTCTACAACGACGAGACCGGCGAGACGATCGCGCAATACGACCTGACCGAGGACTACTCGGACAAGACCGCGTTGCAGTTCGGCTCGCTGTACCGCAGGGATGGCGAATGGCGCTTCCACGCCGTCGGCGCCGGCTTCAAGCTGAACCTGGCGACCTTCATCCGCAAGCTCGGCGGCACGGTCTGAGCGGCCGTTTTCGCTTCCGGCCGACGAGCGGCCTGCCGGCGCCAGTCGCCGGGTGAACACGACACCGTACGATGACACCGCAGACGCCCAAGGCATTCGACTTCGGCGAGGAGCCTGAAGCGCCCGCCGTTCCGGTCGAGCGCGCGGCCGGGCCGCCTGCCGTGCCGCGCGCGCTCGACTTCGATGAGGAGGGGGCTGGCGCCGCTGCGCCTGCCGGCGCCAGTCCGCCCAGGGCGCTGGCCTTCGACGACCTGCCGGCGGCGGCGCCTGCCGCCCCGCCAGCCGCGGCCCGCGCGCTGTTCGACAGCGAGGATCACCCGGCGGTGCGCGACGCACTGGCGACGGCCCAGGCCGACCATCCCGAATTGTTCGCGCAAGCGCAGGGGCGCCTGGCCGCGCTGTTTCGCCGCATCCTGCCGGTGAGCCTGGCGCCTGTCACGCAGTGGGGAGAAGCCCCGTTGATGGAGCAGGCCACGCTGCTCCAGCCCGCGACCGAGCTGGTGTTGAGATTGACGCAGCTGGCGGTGCCGGCGCTGCTCGACGCCGCGCTCGAGAGCACGCGCGCGCCGGCGGGCGTATTCGACAGGCTGTTCCGCCGCCAGCTTGCGCCTGCCCAGTACAAGCCGGCGTTGACCTCGGCGCGCGAACAGCTGCTGCAACTGATGACGGACAGCGAGCGCGTCCTGCGCCAGCTGGAGGCGTCGGCACGGGAACTGAGCCTGCATGGCGCCGTGCTCGCGGTCGTGACGAAGCTGGCCGGCGGCGCGCCGGACCCGGCCTTGCTGGACGCGCTGATCCAGCGCCGCACATTGATCGGGCAGGCGGTGCGCCAGGCGGAACTGTCGATGCTGCAGATGGGGCAGATGCGCCAGCAGGCCGCCGACCTGATCGGCCAGGTGTCGTCGTTCCTGACGGTGACCTTGCCGGCGCTCGAGATGGCGCAGGCGCAGGGTGGGCGTTAAAGCATGCAGGGCGAGTGCGCTTGCCGCTCACCCGACGCGGCAAAGAGCGCCTGACAAAACCTCCATGGCTGCGTCGCATCGTCTCGCCGTACCCGCGTACTGCCTTCGACGCTGCGCCTTGTCCTGAAGGTTTTGTTGAGCGCTCTCAAGACGATCAAGCCGCGCCCTCCCGCGGCGTGGCGCTGCGGCGGCAACGTTCGGAACAATACTTGACCCGCTCCCAGTCGCGCTCCCATTTCTTGCGCCAGGTAAAAGGACGCGCGCAGTGGGCGCAGATCTTCGACGGCAGCTCGGATTTTTTGCGTTGGCGCATGTCGGAATGCCGCGGGCAGCCGGGGCCGCTTATTGTCCCTGCGGTGTCGTCGCCAGTTTGGACAGGTCGAAGCCCTGGTAGGCCAGCCGCTCGAGCAGGGCGGCGTAGGCCGCGGGCGCTACGGTCGGGGTGCGCGACAGGATCCACAGGTATTCCCGCTTCGGCTCGCTGACCGCGGCCAGCTGGTAGTCCGGATCGAGATCGACGACCCAATAATTTCCCCAGACAAAAGGCAGGAAGGAGAGCCAGCGTGGCGCGAAGCGTACCTGGAGGCGGGGCGAGGTCGCGTCGCCGGGTTGGCGTGCGCTGCCGACGGCTTCGTCGATGCTGCCGTCGGCGCGGCGGCAACGGTTGATGACATGCACGTCGCCACCTGGTTTCAAGCTGTATTGCGCGCGCGTGTCGCTGGCGCAGTGCCGCTGGAAGCGGTTCGGGTATTTGGCGATTTCATACCAGGTGCCCATGTAGCGCGGCACGTCGAGCGTGGCGATGGTGGCCAAGGGCGGCGCGGTGTCTTGCGCGGCGGCAGGAGTGCCGGCGCAGAGGAGCGGGCCGCACAGCAGGGCGAGCAGGCTGGTGCGCAGGATGTGGGGGGGCGGCATGGACTCGGGTAGCTTGTGTTGATCGAAATGGGACGCCGGCAAACGGGACGCGAACAAATAAACGCCGGGTCCATGCGGACCCGGCGGGCGGGAGGAGGGCTCCCGCCTGATGCCTTACTTCGGCATCATGACCTTGTCGATCACGTGGATCACGCCGTTGTCGGCCGCGACATCGGTCTTGACCACTTGGGCGCCATCGACCATGACCTTGCCCCCGTTCGTCTTGATCTTGAGCATACCACCCTCGACCGTCTTGACCTCGCCCGGCTTCACGTCGGCCGCCATGACCTTGCCCGGCACCACGTGGTAGGTCAGGACCTTGGCGAGCGCCGCCTTGTCTTTCAGCAGCGCATCGAGCTTGGCCTTCGGCACCTTGGCGAAGGCTGCGTCGCTCGGGGCGAACACCGTGAACGGGCCCGGGCCCTTGAGGGTCTCGGTCAGGCCGGCCGCCTCGACGGCCTTGACCAGGGTGTCGAACGAACCGGCCGACTTGGCGGTGTCGACGATATCGGCGGCCTGGGCGGCGCCGAAGGCGAACAGGAATGCGGTTCCGAGCAAGAGCTTTTTCATCGAAAATTCCTTATCAAAGGTGAGGGAAAGGGCGGGCATCGGCCCCGCGTACCGCGTGGCGCCGGACGAGCGCCTGTCCGCGCCGGCGGCCCTGGCGGGGCCGATGCCCATGCTGTGTACATGTTGATGTTGTCAATGTAGTCCGCAGGCGGCGTGTTGTCTATGGTTTGAACAGGTGTAGAATGAATAAGATGGTTCAATATCGGGTCATGTCCTTGGAAATCTTGGGACGCAATCTTTGGGGCGAATCTGATGAGTGAAAAACAGGTCTTTGAATCCACTGACCGCAATGCGCGGTTGTCCGACATCACCTACCGCAGCGGTGCGGCGGCCCGGCTCGCCGGCCTGCCGGTCGAAACGCTGCGCGTCTGGGAGCGCCGCTACGGCTTGTCCGACCCGCAGCGTTCCTCGCATGGGCAGCGCCTGTACTCGGCCGAACAGGTGCAGCGTCTGCGCCTGCTGAAGCAACTGGTCGATCTGGGGCACCCGATCGGCCAGCTGGCCGGGCACTCCATCGACCGGCTGCGTGAACTGGCAGGCATCGGTGCGGACGGTCGCACGGCCGCGCGCGGCCCGATCAGCGTGGTTGCCGTCGGCATCGGCCTGGCGCACCGGCTGGCCGTGGGCGGCAACGCGGCATTGCAGCTCGACATCCTGGCCAGCCACGCACGGCTGGAGCAGGTCGCGCCGCTGCCCGACGCAGCCGAGGCCGCCGTGCTGCTGGTCGAGTTGTCCGAGCTCGACGAGAGCGCGCTGCCGCGGATCGCCGCGGCGCGCGACGCGGTGCGGGCCAGGGCGGTAACGGTGCTGTACCGGTTTTGCGCGAGCGCGACCATCCGGGCCCTGCGGGCGCAGGGCTGGGTGGTGGCGCGCGTGCCGGCCGAACTGGGCGAGCTGCTGTCCCTGTGCCGTACCGCGCTGGACGGGCAACGCCTTCCGCTGCCGGCGCAACGCAGCGAGCCGGCGCCGCCCCGGTTCGACGAGGAGGCGCTGGCCCGCCTGAGCGTAAACAGCGGGAAGCTGGCCTGCGAATGCCCGCGCCACCTGACCGAACTGCTATTGATGGTCGGCAGCTTCGAGCGCTACAGCGCCCAGTGCGCTTCCCGCGACAGCGCGGACGCCGAACTGCACCACGCGCTCGGGAACGCGGCGGCCCAGGCCCGCGTCGTCCTCGAAGACGCGATGGAACAGCTGGCGCGCGCCGAGGGACTGGCGCTGCCGCGCACCGGTGGCGCGCCGTGACGAAGACGTCGGTGCTTTCGAGGTGCTGCTAGAATCAGTGCTTCCCTAAGTACTCGCCCAAGAATAAATGTGTTTTTGGCTGCCATGACCGACGCGCTGCTGCGTTGGCGCGCGCTTGCAGTGCCCGCACTGCGGCGCACTCGCCGCCTTGCATCGCATTCGGCTCTGTTTGCCAAAATTTACATTTATTTCCGGTCGAGCACTTAGCGCTTCTTTTTCGTTACCCATTTGCGGAGTACCCAAATCCTGCGTTTCCTCATCCTCGCGGCAATGCGCAAGCCAAAGCTGGCGATTGCCCTTGCATTGCTCCTGCTGGCTGCCCTCGCCAGCACCTTGACCTATACCGGTTTCCTGGTCGTCGGCGTGCTGGCCGATTACCTTGGCACGGGGCGCTTCGTGGCGGGACTGCTGCTGGGCGTTCTGTTTGCGCGCTTCCCCTCGATCAGCCAGGGCCGGCTGCGCATCGTCGGCCTGTTGCCCAAGGCCGTGCGCCGCCCGCTCATCGCCGGCCTGCTCGCACTGTGCATGCTGCATTTCCTGGCGCGAGCCGACTACGTGCCCGCGGCGTTCACCGGTTTCGCGATGGCTTTCCTTTTCGCCTATCCCTGGGCGCGGCGGGCCATTTTCGACCGGATGCTGTCGTCCGTCTTCCCATTCGGCGGCCGCGCCCCTGCCCGGAACACCGACGACATGGTGATCGATGGCGAATTCAGGGAGAAGAAGGATTGAGGATCGGAGCCTGCGACGTCGGAAGGCGCGCATGCAAGACAGGAACGCCACCCGGAGGTGGCGTTGTTGCTGCGCGCTTGCCGCGTTCAGTGACGTAGCGGCGCTGCGCTCGTTGTCCGCTGTCCCGGTTGGTCGGGCAGGAAGGCCCGTTCGGCTGCCGCGGTATCGTCATAGCTCTGGAACCGCGCTATTTTTCCTTCGCGTACAGAAAACACATGCACCCACGGGCCGCCGAAGCTGCGTCCGCACATGCTCGTGTCACGGGTGGCCGACAAGAACAGCGTAGTACCGGAGGAGTGGAAGTCAAGGTGGCCGCGGCGGGCGGCGACGGTGGGGAAGGACAAAACAAAAACGCCACCCGAAGGTGGCGCTTTGCTTTACTGCTGAATTCTTGGTGGCCCGGGGCGGAATCGAACCACCGACACAAGGATTTTCAAGACGGCTGCCCTCTGGGTCAAGCCAAGTAAAAACGCATCCTTCAAGGATATCCTATTGCTCAGCGAAAGCAGTATAGTTCTTCCTTGATGCAGCGTTTGCAGGGCTGCACGTGTAGGAAAATCCCGGCCGCAGCCTGATTCCATCGCGGCCTGCAGGCCTTTTGATACCCATGATTCTTGCCCCACGGACCGCCAATGGACCAGCGAAGCTCCACAAGGAGAATTTGGGGCATCAGGTATCTTCCTGACGCAATCTTCTTCTTGGTGGTCCGTCGAGGCTGCCCATGCGAAACTCCGCCCACCTTAGGACCACCAATCAAAGTTTCGAGGCCTCTTCGGTACCCTTACAAGCCGTCGCTGTCCTCGAAATAATCAGAGTCGATGCGCTTGACCTGGTACGTCGTCACAACAGAAACGCCCACATCGAAGTCGATCATTAGACTTGCAAGCTGCTTCCCGTCGATGAGCACGACTTTGGTGTCGATCCTAGACGCGTACTCAGTCGCTTCTGATGTGTACGATGAGGTCGTAATGAATACTCCCTTTCGCGCACGTTGGCCTTGAAGGGCGCCGACGAATTTTTGGATTTCAGGACGGCCGACGGTGCCCTGCCAGCGCTTAGCTTGCAGGTAGATAGTGTCCAGTCCAAGGCGATCTTCTTTGATAATCCCATCAATTCCGCCATCGCCACTTTTGCCGATACGTTCGCCAGCATCTTGGCGAGAGCCCCCGTAGCCCATCTTTACCAGCAACTCGACAACCAAATGTTCGAAGAAGGCCGGTGAACATAGGAGGACGCGGCTAAGGATATCTTGCGCCAAGCTTGCACGAATACTTTGGTTTGCCAGCTCGAGAGCTTCCTCTGGGGTCTGCTGCGAAGGCGGTGCTACTGACTCTGCAACCGTGCTCTCTTTGTTAAGTTTTGCCGCATCGCGAAATTCAACAAACTCAGGGAAACGGTCGAGAAATTTGACGTCAATTTTCTGCGGATTTTCTTCGAGAATTTGTCGGCCACGTTTCGTGATTTTGAGGACGCCACGTCGGGGTGACTCAAGCAGCCCAGCTTTCTTCAGGTACGAATTTGCCCAACCGATCCGGTTGTTGATCACCGCTTGTTGCCCACTAGCCAAAAGCTGGCCTCGCTCATCTTGCGTAAGCTGAAATTCGACCGACAGTTTTTCGACTGCTTCGCGGGTGGTGTGGTCGGCTCCGTCTGATGCGAGCCGAAGTAAGGGCAGCATTAAAGTTTGATAGTCAGGGATGGGCATGTCTGTCTTGCTCAGTTCCGGATGGTTTGTTGTCGGCACAACTATAACCCAGTTGCCAGGCTTCCGGGCTATACCTCAGCAGGTGATCAACGACAGTCCAGTCACATGCAAAGTTATTTTCTTGAGCGGTCATAGATTTCATATTGTTGATGGTTATACGATTGAATACACGAAAAAGCGGCATGCCTGATATGGCTGAGGGTGGTGTCGCAGTATCCCTCGCATGGAAATATGCCATGATATCTCTTTGTCGTATTTTCGAGTTTAAAGAGTTAAAAGTATTAACATCGGAAGCGCTCATCGGGGAATCCGAAAAATCTTGCACTGCCAATGATTACCATGATTAATCTCGTTTATCATGGTAGCGAATAAGTAATCATGATAAACGGGCTAGACGATAAGCTCTAAAGCTAATCGACAATTTTTCATCAATCAATTAAAATAAAATAGTAAAATACTATTTTAAAATCTACATTGGTGGGGATAGCGATGCAACGGCTTTACGAGATCGGCTTTCAACGAGCAGGACGGTGGTCACTGAAAGGTAATGAGCTTTTTCTTCAGCTCGAGAACTTGGCAGATCGCCAAAACGTCCTGTATGCGTTCGTCACCGGTAACACCCTCAAATATGTGGGCAAGACCACTCAGACCCTTCAGCGTCGGATGTTCGGCTATCAGAAGCCTAATGTAGATCAGCGCACGAACTGGCGGAATCGCATCGCAATCGTTGACCTTCTTAAGCGAGGTCAGCCTGTAGAGATTCTTGCCCTAGCCGACGCCGGGCTACTTCGCTATGGGAGCTTTCATCTCAACCTTGCGGCAGGACTGGAAGACAGCATTATCCAAACCCTCAAGCCCGAGTGGAATGGAGGCCGCACGAGTGCAGCGATCGAGGCTCTGACGGAGGCGAATCCCCCCGATACAAGCGGGGAGGCCAAGCTTGAGGCGCAAGTACATGAGGTAGCCCAGCAGCTTGCCGAGCTGAATCCGCCAAGGCAGCATACTTTTGTAGTGACCAGCACGGAAGCCAACCCAGCAGCACAGGCAATTCAGACTAGGCCAGAGCCGACGGTTCACCTGCTGACGCCTGTAGCGGAGACTCGTCCGCACAAGAACACGCCAAACCCTGAATCGAAGACCCTGGAAGCTGCTCCCTACTTCGTTCTAACCCTACAGAACACCTATCACCGGACCGGCTTCTTCAACGTCCCGCTCAACTGCGACAGGTACTTCGGCCCTGACACAGCGAAGATTACGATCTATTGCGGACGAGAGAAGCTTGCTGTTACGGGTCACATCAACCGCACAGCCAACACGAACGGCACCCCACGAATCATGGGCGCTGTCCCTCTACGTCAATGGTTCCAAAAGCGAAGGCCGATGAGTCATCTGAAGGTATCAATTCTTGGACCGACAACAATCCACATCAATGATGCCTAGCTCCATTTGTAGATATGCAACGTCTTGAGCGGCTAAGAAACACGTACTCGAAGGTTTGGTTCCAAAATGCAACCTTCAAGCGTAAAATATGTCTTCTAGACTGCTGTCCGCTTTGCCCCCATCGATGACATTAAGATTTTCGGAGGATTTTTGAAGATTGAAACAGGATGGGTGAAGCCACCAATGTCCATTGGTGGCCTGGATCATCTTGGAACACAAGCACCTTGTGTCCTAATCTACAGTCAATTGTTGCCGGGAATTACAAACGTCACCGATCGGGCGCGCTACTATTCGCTCTATCCTTGGATCGTCTGGGCGTTCGACCAGCGCTACCCTAAAAACGACCATCTGCAATTCGTCGAATTTTTCCGACGGGCCGACTGTCTGTTCACTTTGATTTCAGAGCGTCACGCTCGACTCACTGATCACGACAACGAGCGACACGGCATTGCTATGGTTGGTCGGAACCAACTAGTGCAGGCGTTGGACCTACTTCAGGCAGGCCACTCGTTGCACCTTTCCGAATATACCGCACACGAGTCGCCGTCAAGATACTTCAAGAATCCAATGGGTGGCCTAGGGCAGTATTACGCCGGCACTTTGAGTAACCTAAACCTGATGGATGCGTCAGCTAAGCCATGGATTAAGTACACAAAGGAATTCGGTGCCCCGTTGGCAGAACACGTCAATGCAAACGTACCGGCAGCTCACTTCTGGGATGTGATTGAATGCGATATTGTTTCGCTCGCTGATCTGGATGCGCTGGATGCATTTTGTGCATGCCAATTGTTGCAGAGTGTTGACGAGTGCCAGACGCTTACCGACCTATATTTTGATCGCAATAACGTGTACGGTCACGAGGGGCAGCAACGCAAACAGTCACTGGGGCTAATATTAAACTTAGCGTTCTGTCTCGGGAAGGGGCAAGACTTGACAGAGACAGTTTTTCGCGCGTGCACATATTCGGGAAAGCTTCCTGCCGGTATTACGTGGCCGCTGCCAGATTCTCTGAGGTCGACACTCGCTTGCTGGTCGATTTACGAGCGAAATGATCTGCTTTCCGTCGCATGCCAAACGGTCCTTGGACTTGCACTTCGTATATTGGAACCGCAAGACGTTTCTAATAAGACGACCTATTCCTCGGTCGAAAATTTTGCTGAAGAATTTTCAACTAGTGCTACGGTGATGGCCATTGCTAGCAAGCTCGAGATCGAAACATTTGGCGATTATATCGATCATCTAGCGGTGACTGCTCCGCCAATTGGTTCCTGGGAAGATGAGGCGCACGAATTTCAGGTTGCGCTGCAAATGATGACGAGCTGGACGCGCGGTGGCGACACTGAAATTTTAATTGAACTTTCGGTGCGTTTACTTGCCTTATTGTCCTGCCGGGATGATGTAACATTGTCGCCTTATGAGGGCCTTGCAATTCCTCTCGATGCCTTAACTGATTATCCAATAAACTTGATAAGCTTCAGGGCACGTATTGTCACGTGGAGGCCGATGACCTTTTCACAGGTTGTCTCTGATTTGATTACTTGGTGCTTAAACACGCATCTGCGCGTTGCTTTACGTAAGCTGAGACAAACTGGGCGCTCTACCTTTCACATGCGGCCGTCTGAACGTGGGTTAGAAGTTGTCGGAGTTATACCGCCTCCTGCGAACACTACGCCACGTTTCCGTCAGGCGGTTCAAATTCTGCGCGACATCGGTGCGTTGACACGGGACAGCTCGACTCCAAACCTCCAGACGCGTGTATCTCCGATAGGCATGAGCCTGATGAAGGAAGCTAGTGTCTGAGCCTATTTCAATTTTCAACGTAATCAAGCGAGGTGGTTACGAAGCGTCGTTGATCACGACATTTAACGCAACTCTCCCATTTTATGAAGAGGTATTGCTACGAAAACTGGTAGGTTCCGGTTGTAGACATAACGTTGTGTTGATGGATCGTTCGCAATGCTCAGTCTCTTGGAGAAGCGAGGCCACACGCCCAAGGCTCGCGGGACATGCTTACACTTTGCTTCCGATAGCCGCACCAGGGGCGTTTCACCCCAAACTTTGTATCCTTGTCGGTCCTAAGAAGGCTTCTGTTTTGATAGGCAGCCACAATCTGACACTATCGGGATTCGGCTACAACCGTGAAATAACCAACTGGATAGAGATCGCAGGGGCCAAAGACTCCGAGGGTGCCGCGCTGCTTAGCGACGCTTGGAGTATGACGCGTCAATGGATCGAGATGGAGCGTGGGAAGACCTCTGATGCTCTAATTGAGGCGGCTTTATCTCTCGCAAAATTCATCGAGCCTTTAGCGTCGAAAGTTAAGCCATCGGCAGATGTATTCGCGTTGACGCATACTCCGTTTGGCCTACCGTTGCTTGACCAAATATCAAATAAGATTTCGGCGAGTGTTAGAAGAATAAGCGTTATTGGCGCATTTTTTGACAAGGAACTAGCGCTGGTAGGAGAACTTACAAGGCGTTGGCCAACGGCAGAGGTAGTCGTCGGTATCGATCCCCAGTCGGTGCAGTTGCTAGCTAAACCTGTTTCCAGTGGCGCACGCTATGTGGATACACGGCATATGTGGCCTGTAGAGAAAGGTTACTTACATGCGAAGGCGATCTATTTCGATTGCGGAGATGAAAATAGCGCATTCGTAAGCGGCAGCGCAAATCCTAGTCGCCCAGCATGGATCGGGCCAGCGACGTCGTCCAATGTCGAAGCAGTCTTGTTACGCATTGGCGCGGGCGCTCGTGAAGCTGCGGCTGGGATCGGGTTAGATCGTATTTTTGGCCTTGCAGAGGTAGATCCTGGTGTTTTTGATGCAATTGTGGAACGAAGCTCTACCGAGGTGAGGCTGTCGGAATCACCTTCGGCACCGATGTGGACTGGAACCGCATGTTCCGAAACCGGGAAGATACAGATTTCATGTCGAGGAACAAAACCCACAATCGATCGGGTAGATCTTTTTTGTGGTGATATGCAGCTGGTTGAAACGGTAAAATGTTATCAGAAGGCTGGAGAGGAACTCATCGGTATAACTACAGGTGGCGTAGATCGCGTTCGGTCTTGTTTGCTTTACTCGGGGGATCTAATCGTCGCGCGCGCCATGATCCACCACCCGCAGATCATCTCAGCACTCGCACAATCTACCCGGCAGCATCAGATTCGAGCCGCGTTGAGCGGTCTTGGATCAGGTGAAGGCGACATTTCAAAAGTAATCGCTTCTGTTGAGCGTGTGATATTTTCTGAAGAAGCGTTCCAGGAAGTTCAGCGGGGACTGCGAGAGCACAAGGCCACACCTTCCCGACTTAAGACGGACTCAGACCTAGAAACTCTAGCTATTAGTGTCGCCGATATGCCGAAGGAGAAAAAAAAGGTTCGAGTCTTGAAATCTGGAGATCTTGCTTACTTGATCGATGTGCTTTTGCGCCGGTTGTCGGAAGGGTTGAATACTACGGCTCCAGGAACTGACACATCAGGCCGGACGGAGGAAGAGCAGGTAGGAGCTGACGGTGATGAGGAAAATAGAATGGCTGAGCCTGCTCTGCCGGGAACGACCCTGAGTGATCGGGAAGTTGCGCTCGCTGTTTCCCGTCGCGCGAGAGCATTAACGAGACGTATGGTTGATCAGCTGAAGTTAGCGTCGAAGGATACTGACCGAAGAGCTTCAGCTGTATTACAACTGATTGCAGTCCTAGCTCTCGTGCGCGAGCTCCGTCATCTTGATAAAACACCTCGCTGGAGAGCAGCAGGGCATCTTCTGGTAGATGTGCGTGATCGGCGCTATTTGTTAGATGAGGCCCTTAAATACCTCCTTGGATCGACCTTCCACATGCTTGATGAAGTCGACCGCGCAACGGGCTGTGATACTGAAGAAGGCGTTCAGTTGAAAGTGCTTCTTCTTTGGCTCGCGTGGGACCTCGGAGAGGAGCTATCTGAACAGGTTAGGATAGTTTGGGATGCAAGTGAGCGTAAAGCCAAGCTTTGTGCCAATGCAATTTTCTTAAAGTTGATTCCGCCCGTTGTCGCGCAATCGGCCGCTCGCGCGGAATTGGAGCGAAGTATTTCGCTCACTGTTCATCGTACCCCAGAGGCTGCTACGCGTGCGAGCACCTGGCTAAAGCGCCATCTTCAGTTTGGGGATCTTTGGTCAAGCGGAGCTCGCGTGGGGGGAGCGCTACGTATTGGAGGATATTGCCGAGTACTAGGAACGGTTGACGAACCTCGCGTTGTAATTGACCTTACGGACAGAGTTGTAGAGTTCTGGGATTTCGATAGGATTCGAGGATTCGCGCGAACGCACGTGGTCGGCGTTGTTCCGGCGATTCCTGACTCCCTCACAGCATGAGATTTTCGCACCTTAAACCTGCTCACGCTTGTCGTAACGGCGGGATTTGGTCAGCGTAATCACCGCGTCCACTCTTGCCGGATGCTGCAAAAATATAGTCTGGCTGCTGTCAACGTTCAAGGCCGAGCGAGGAGAGGATCTTGGTTTCCTTAAGCAGCTAACCGCGATTATTCAGTCGTGTGATAAGTCTTTGGTAGAAGGGATCCGTCTGCGGATTGTACCCCTCCGATCCTCCCCAATAGTTCGTGCCGAGTACCATTTTCACATTCTCGTAATGCCAGTGCAGTTTCTTCGCACGTGCGGTTGGCGAAGATCCAAGCATATCAGCGATTCGCTTCTTCCAAGGGTGGTTACTCCCCATGATGTTCTCATTCCTGCCGATGAGTTTTCGGATGAAATGCGCGCCGACTAGGCGGTCCAGCTTGCGTATGTTGCAGGCCCGGTGCGCGAGAACAAGGTTCCATATCTCGTCGTGCTGGAGCACTTGACGCGGCAGGACATGGTCCACATCGATGTCTTCGGCGCGTAGATCGAGACCACAATAGAAGCAGGTATTTCCTTGGTAGCCCTGTAGAAACGGTATATTCCCAGTCAAGGTTCTTCTCTTATATGCGCCGTCCAGATAGATCGAACGCACGTCGTTAGCAAGCCGCTGCTCACCGGTCGCGATCAGGAACGCGCCCTCAAGCAAGCCCCAGCGCGCGTCCAACTCGGCGTGCAGCGCGTCGGTTTGCTTTTCCCTAACCATATGCAGCTCGTCGGTCAGTTCGAGTGTTCGTCCGAACTCGAACCGATAAAATTTTCCTTGGATGCTTTCGATTCCAGCGAGGTTATGAAAGCGTGGAATGACGTCATCAAACGCATCGGCCTGTACCGTGCCGACCGCCGTGTCTATGTCGTTTCGTAGTCGGAAGTTCGCGACAATTCTTTCCATTGCGGTTCGTCTTCCAGGCGTTGCCTGCTGAGGCAACGGATCGGCCACGTCTAGGCGGGAACGGTAAAGTTCGAAAAATTCGCTCGCGAGGATGTCCCACGACACCCGGTTGTATCCTTGGGCGCTCAGGGAAAGTAGTGTTTTGCCCAGGGCTATCTTATAGGTCGCCTGGTTCAAGCCGTACAGGATCAGGGCCTTCCAGTAATCGGTGGCGGAAAAGTCGTCGTGTGATGGCATTGCCGATAGCCGAGGCAGAAGTAAAGAGTCTAGCTTGCACTATTTCTCAACTACAATCTAGTCTTTCAGCTGTCGTGCAGCTGGTAATAAATGTGTTCTCTTGTCCGACACCAATATGATGACTGAACAAAAGCAGGCTTTATGGGACAGGTTTTGCGCCGAACACCGCATCGTGGAAGCTAGCGTGCCGCTGTTCCTCTGCGACGACAACGGAAGAGCCGCTTCGGTTCCCTTTGGCAAGGACGGTCGCCTGATCCTACGAAGGTCGCCGGAAATGGAGGCGTTGATCGTGCGAGAAGTAGGTAAGACTCTGTCAATAGATACTCGCAACGAAGGCATCCTCTACATGATGCACTGGCAGGACGCGGGACGGGTCACGCCTTTATACATCGGCCGCGCTGGGAAGTACGGAAAGGGCGGCGGAAACATCTCCGCGAACTTGCGAGACATCGAGCGGGATACTTCAAAGTTCGCCCGTTGGGGGTCGGGGTACGCTTACCATATCGGAGATCTAAGCGCCGCGGCGTGCACTGGCCATGGAAGCGACAAACTGGTAAAGAAGTACTGCCGCTGGGCTCAACGCTTGTTTCTTGACGCGCCCGCGCCAACGCCGACCCTACGGCGTCCGGTCTATTTCTGGGCGACCGCCTGGAGCGCTGATTCGTATAGCATCTGGTCCGAGTTCGGCAGCTGTTTTTTGGCGTTTCAGGAATACTTGCTGATTGGCGTGGCGGCGCAACTCTTCCCCGACAGCCTACTCAACGACGAGGGCGTCAACCGGTCTGCATCGACCTTCGTAGCTTCCCCGTCAGGAATGGAACAATGAGGAACACCGACTTCTACGAACGCAACGCTGACGCCTTCTATGGCGATACCGTCACCACCGACATGGCTCCGATCTACGAGCGATTCCTGCCGCTCGTCAGGCTGAGAGGAAGGATTTTAGATGCTGGCTGTGGGTCAGGACGCGATTCCTTGGCTTTCCTGCAGCGCGGCTATCGAGTCGACGCCTTCGATGGGTCCAGCGAAATGGTGCGGCGCGCGAGGGCGCTCACAGGGATCGAAGTCAGGCAACTGATGTTTGAGAATCTGCTCGACACACCGCTGCAGGAAACGTACGACGGTATCTGGTGCTGTGCGTCTTTGCTTCACGTCGAGCGTGACAGACTGCCGTCCGTGATGGACGTACTGTGTCATGCCCTTGCACCGGATGGGATCATGTACGTATCGTTCAAGTATGGTGAAACGGCTCGGCTAAAGGATGGGAGGCGATTCACTGACCTAACCGAACAGGGCCTAGATGAGATTCTGGCCACAATTGGTGGATGTGAACTCAACGATCTGTGGGTGACCGACGATCAGCGGCCAGGCCGCGCTGACAGATGGCTTAACGCCATTGTCCGAACTATTTAGAACGCAGAGAAGCCGCAATACGTGACCGACTCCGTTGCTGTGGTCGTGAATATTCAGCTACATTAGCCCGCGTTGCGTCGTCACTTGATTTGCTGATCAAACCTGTAGCTGCTCGAATAGGATCGGCGTGGTTGGGTTTGTGGATATCTCAACCGTTTTATTTTTAATCTGATAACATCATCGGAAGAAGACTCGGTGAGGAGTGCGGGATGGACATGACCCGACCATGCAGCTGTCAGGGTAACAACGAGCGTTGTTACAAATGTGACGGGACGGGTTATCTGCCTGAGCGCCACGTTACAAAGCCGTTGAAGGCTGGCGGGATTGTAATGCGGCAGTTCAAGACAAAGCGTCGCGTTGCTTCTATACGCAGCGTCTCTGGTTCGGTCAAGAAAGAAGTGCCGGCGATTCAGCCGCAACAGCAAGCCTTGCCACCGCCGCCAAGGATGATGCTGCGTCTACCTGACGACGCGCAAAAGCCAATGTACTTGGTACGCGAAGGAATTCGTTTCACTCGATGTAACCGATGTAGCTTCTACGTTGTAAGCGAGCGTTTTCTTGTGCACGACGATGTCTGCGCACATCGGCAGGTACGCCCGGAGTTACCACCGTACAGTCCTCCTATTTTAAGCAAGTTACTAAAGCCCCAAGACCGGGTCGCCTGCATGCATTGCAGGAATATGGTGAATAGAGAAAATATGGGACGTCACTTGCGGCGTATCCATGGCATTGACCCGACCCAGGTGCCGCTGAGTGATGTCACCACAACGACGCCAGTACCAAGTTCAGCGTCATTGCTTGCTTCTAAGACAGCGGCAGGCTACCTCTTTCGCAACGGAG
>NZ_DAMCPG010000034.1:0-61537 GCF_032106685.1 Massilia sp. | reverse complement strand
GCTTCAACACATCCCTTCCGGGTTCTACGTCGACGTCGGCGCCAACGACCCGGTCGAGCACTCGGTCACCAAGTCCTTCTATGACGCCGGCTGGCGCGGCATCAACATCGAACCCCTGCCCGCTTTCCACGAGGCTTTCCAGGCCCAGCGCCCGCGCGACATCAACCTGGCTGTCGCCGCCGGCGCCAGCGAAGGCGAGATCGTGTTGTTCGATGTGCCTGCCGTGAACGGCTGGGCCTCGCCGTCGGCGGAGACCGCGGCAACGCACCGCGCCGACGGCTACGAAACGGTCGAGCTGAAGGTGCCGCTGCGCACGCTCAACGGCATCCTCGCCGAACACGCGGGGAGCGACATCCACTTCCTGAAGATCGACGTCGAGGGTTTCGAACGCGAAGTGCTGCTGGGCCTGGACCTGCGCCGGTGGCGCCCCTGGATTCTGGTGGTCGAGGCGACGCTGCCGAACAGCCGCGAGACCAACCACGAGACCTGGGAAGCGCTGGTAACCGACCACGACTACCTGTTCGCCTACTTCGACGGCCTGAACCGCTACTACGTGGCGGCCGAGCACCGGGAACTGCTGGCGAAACTGCAGGTGCAGGCCAACGTCTTCGACGACTACGTCTCTGTTCACCTGGACAATGCCTGGCGCGACAACGCCGCCGTGCACGCACTGCTGACCCAGGCGCAGCAGCGCCTCGCCGAGAACGACGCACAGCTGACCCAGACGCAACAGCGCCTCGCCGAGAACGAGGCGCGCCTGCAGGAGCTTCACGAAGCGGCGCGCGTGGTGGCCGACAACCAGCGCCTGGCCGACACCCGCCGCGTGATTGCCGAGGCGCGCCTGGCCGACCGCACCGCGCAACTGGACGCGGCGCTGTCCCAGCTCGACCAATTGCGCGCCCAGCTCGAGGTCGAGCAGGCGCGCAAGGGCGTCGAAGCCGAGGCGATGGGAGCGGCGCTGGCGCGCGGCGACGAACTGGAGGCGCGGCTGCACGAGGCCAACGCACGCTGCAATGGCCTCGAGGAACAGCTGCGCGCCGCCAATGCCTGGGGCAACAGCCTGGCGCACACCCTGGACGCGGTCCACCGCAGCACGTCCTGGCGCGTGAGCAAGCCGGTGCGCGTGGTCGGTCGCGTCTACCGCCGCCTGGCCGGCGCGCGTCCCGACATGCCGCAGATCGACCGCGCCAATGCCGTCGCCCTGCTCAAGCGCACCGCCCTGCAGCGCCTGCGCGCGGTGGCAGGCTCGCCATCGGTGCGCAAGTACGTGATGCCGCCGCTGCTGCGCATCCCCGGCATGCAGCAAAGCCTGCTGCGCGTGGCGATCGCGCTGCGCCAGAACGCGGCTCCCGCTGCCGCCGAGGTCGCGCCGCCGGCCGGCTTGGGCGACCTGTCGCCGCGCGCGCGCGCGGCCCTGGCGGACCTGGAACGGGCACGTCGCCGTTCGTCCAATTCCTGATAACGATAAGAAAACTATGCGTCTTGTCATCGACCTCCAAAGCTGCCAGGGCGCAGACCCGGCGCACGCGCGCTTCCACCTGGCCGAAGCGCTGGCACTGGTACGGCTCGCTGCCGGACATGAAGTCTGGCTCCTGCTCAATGGCCGCATGGACGTGGCGATCGAATCGATCCGGCGCGCCTTCGACGGCCTGCTGCCCCAGGAGCGCATCGCCGTCTTCGACCTGCCGCAGCACAGCGACGAGCCCTGGTGGCGCCGTGCCGCCGAGCAGGTGCGCGAAGGCGCAGCCGCCGCGCTCCAGCCCGACCTGCTGTATGTTCCGGACGTGCTCGGCTCGGCCTACCCGGCGGCGCTGACCTCGATCACCAGCCTGAGCGACGCTTTCCCGACCGTGGTCAGCCTGGCCCCGGGCGACGGCGGCGCCGATCCGGCCTGGCACCGGCGCGCAGCCATCCTGCGCAACGCCGCGCTGGTGCTGCTGACCGGCGGCGCCGGCCGCGCCCGCGCCGCTTACGGGCTGGACGAGGGGCAGGTGGCCGAGGTGGCGCTGGCGATCCGGGAAGGCATCGACGCCGGCGCCGCCGGCGCCGCCGGCGGCGCGGTGGTCGTGCACGCCGACGCAGCACAGTACGAGACCGTGCTGGCGGCATTCGTCCGGATCGACAGCGCACTGCGCCAGGCGCATACCCTGGTGCTGGCGGGCGCCGCCGACCAGGCCGCGCAAAAGGCGCTCCGCGCCCAGGCCAAGCGCTTCGGCATGCCGGCCCAGCAACTGCATTTCGTGCGCGACGAGGACACCGGCCTGGACGCCCTGTACGGCAAGGCCGCCGTGGTGCTGTGCGTCGGCGACGCGCAAAGCATCGCGGGACTGGACGCGCTCGCGCACGGCGTGGCCGTGATCGCGGCGCAGGACAGCCCGCTGGCGGCGCTGATCGGGGAGCCGCGCGCGCTGTTCGCGACGAACGACGCGGCCGCGATCGCCGACGTGCTCGACCGGGTACTGGCGGAGCCGGCGCTCCGTGCCCAGTTGGCCGAGCAGAACCGCGCTACCGGCGCACGGCCGACGATGTCGGTGCGCGCGCGCCAGCTGTGGGACCACTTCGAGGCCCAGTACGCGGCGCACGCCGCACGCCGCTCCACGCTGGCCGCGCTGCCGCTGCGCCGGCCGCGCCTGGCCTATGTATCGCCGCTGCCGCCGGCGCGCTCGGGGATCGCCGACTACAGCGCGGAACTGGTGCCGGAACTGGCCCGCTACTACGACGTGGACCTGGTGGTCGACCAGGACGGCGTCAGCGATCCCTATATCGCCGCCAACTTCCCGCTGCGCAGCGTGACCTGGTTCGATGCCCACGCCCACGAGTTCGACCGGGTGCTCTACCACTTCGGCAATTCGCCCTTCCACCAGCACATGTTCCCGATGCTGGAAAGGCATCCGGGCATCGTGGTGCTGCACGATTTCTACCTCGGCAACATCGTGCACCACCTATGCGAGCACGGTTACCTGCCGGGGCTGTTCCGCCAGTCCCTCTATTACTCGCACGGCTTCTCGGCCCTGGCCGACCTGGTCCGCAACGGCCTGCATGCCGCGGTGTGGAAGTATCCGAACAACAAGCCGGTGCTCGACCAGGCCGTCGGCGTGATCGTCCACGCCCGCTATCCGCAGCAGCTGGCCTGCGAATGGTACGGACCGTCGAGCGTACGCAACTGGGCTACGTTGCCCCTGCTGCGCGGGCGCCGCGCCGGGGCGAGCCGGGCGCAGGCGCGCCAACAGCTCGGCCTGTCGCCGTCCGAATTCGTGGTCTGCACCTTCGGCATGCTCGGCCCGACCAAGCGCAACACCGCGCTGCTGGCGGCCTGGGGCGCGTCGCCGCTGGCGCAGGATCCGCATTGCCGCCTGGTGTTCGTGGGCAGCAACGACGGCGGCGCCTACGGCCGCGAGTTCCTGCTCGAACTCGAACGGATGAAGTGCGCGGGCAAGGCCGAACTGACGGGCTTCGTCGACACCGAACGCTACGCGTTGTGGCTGGCGGCCTGCGACGTCGCCGTGCAGCTGCGCTCGAAGTCACGCGGCGAGACCTCGGCGGCGGTGCTCGACTGCCTGCTGCACGGGCTGCCCACGATTGTCAACGCCCATGGCGCCAACGCCGAACTGCCGGCCGACGTGATGTACCGCCTGTCCGACGACTTCTCGCAGGAAGAACTGATCGAAGCCTTGACCCGCCTGCACGCCGATCCGCTGCGCCGGGCCGACCTGGCCGCCTGCGCCAGCGCCTTCATCGAAGCCGAGCACGCGCCGGCGGCGGCCGGACGCCGCTACGTCGAGGCGATCGAAGGCTTTGCCGCCGGCCAGGGCTCCGTCGCTCTGTGCCAGGAACTGGCGCGCACCGTGCCGCCCGCCGCCCTGCCTGAGGTGGCGCGGGCACTGGGCGCCAACGCCCGCCCGCAGGGGCTGCGCCAGATGCTGGTCGATATCTCGGCCCTGGTACAGTCCGACTACAAGACCGGCATCCAGCGCGTGGTGCGCAGCGTCCTGCATGCCTTGCTGGAAGCGCCGCCGCCGGGCTGGCGCATCGAACCGGTCTACACCAGCGGCGCCGGTACGCCCTACCGCTACGCGCGCCGCTTCACCGCAGGCATGCTCGGCATTACAGACTGGCAGCTCGACGATGCGCCGATCGATGCCCTGCCGGGCGACATCTTCCTCGGCCTGGACCTGGCGACGCACTGGACTCGCCTGAACGAGGGCCGCCTGCGCCAGTTTCGCGAACGCGGCGTACAGGTGTATTTCGTGGTCTACGACATCCTGCCGATCCTGCGCCCCGACGTCTTCCTGCCGAACGCGGAGCACGACTTCAAGGCCTGGCTGCCGATGCTCGCGCGCGTCTCCGACGGCCTGCTGTGCATCTCGCGTGCGGTGGCCGACGAAGTCGCCGGCTACCTGGGCACCCTGCCGCCGCTCGATCGCCGCCCGCTCAAGCTCGGTTACTTCCACCTGGGCGCCGACATCCAGGCCAGCGCCCCGACCACCGGCCTGCCGCCCGGCGCCGACGAGATCCTGGCGCGGCTCGCGCAGCGCCCGAGTTTCCTGATCGTCGGCACGCTCGAACCCCGCAAGGGCCACCTGCAGGTGCTCGGCGCCTTCGAGCAGTTGTGGGCCGAGGGCCTGGACGTCAATCTCGTCATCGTGGGCAAGCGCGGTTGGATGGTTGAAACCCTGGCCGCGCGCCTGGAAGCGAGCCCGCAGCGCGGCGAACGCCTGTTCTGGTTCGAGAATGCCAGCGACGAGATGCTGCTCAAGCTGTATGCCGCCTCGGACGCGCTGCTGGCCGCATCCGAAGGCGAAGGCTTCGGCCTGCCGCTGATCGAGGCCGCCCAGCACGGGGTGCCGATCATCGCGCGCGCGCTCCCGGTCTTCCGCGAAGTGGCCGGCGAATTCGCCTACTACTTCGACGGCCCCGCGCCGGCCGACCTGGCGGCGGCCATCCGTGCCTGGCTGGCGCTGCAGGCTGAGGGCCGGGCGCCGGCATCGAAAGGCATGCCCTGGCTGAACTGGGCCGAGGCGACCGGGCAGCTGCTCGACTGCGTGCTCGGGCAGCGCTGGTACCGCAGCATGTACGAGTCCAGTGCGGCCGACGTGTCCGCCCTGAATACCCGCGCGTCGCGCCAGCTGCTGGTCGACGTTTCGACCATCGCGCGCAACGACCTGCGCACCGGCATCGAACGCGTGGTGCGGGCGCAGCTCTACGCCCTGCTCTGCAACCCGCCGCCGGGCGTGCGCGTCGAGCCGGTGTTCCTGAACCTGGAAGGCGGCCAATGGCGTTACCGCTATGCGCGCCAGTATGCCGACCGGCTGCTGGCCGGCGCCGGCGGCGCGCTCGACGAAGCCCCGGTCCAGGTGGCGCCCGGCGACTGGCTGTACTGCGCCGACTACAATCCGGACGCGGTCACCGGTGCGGCCGCGCAGGGCCTGTATGCGCAGTGGCGCCAGGCCGGGGTCAATATCAACTTCCTCGTCCACGACCTGCTGCCGGTGCTGCGCCCCGAGTTCTTCCCACCCGGCGCCGAGCAGGCCCACGGTCGCTGGCTGGCGGCGGTGGCTGCCAGCAGCGACCGCGTGATCTGCATCTCGCGCGCGGTGGCCGATGAGTTCCGCCAGTGGGTCCAGGGACGCGATGGCGCGGACGTAGAGCTGGCGGTCCTGCACCATGGCGCCGACCTTGGCGCCTCGGCGCCGAACGCGGGCCTGGCCGATGACGCCGAACAGGTACTGGCGCGCATCGGCGCCACGCCGAGCTTCCTGATGGTAGGCACCGTCGAGCCGCGCAAGGGGCACCTGCAGGCCCTGGCCGCCTTCGATGCCCTGTGGGCGGCCGGGAGCGAGGCGCAGCTGGTCGTCGTCGGCAAGGAAGGCTGGTCGGGGCTGCCCGACAGCCAGCGCCGTACCATCCCCCAGATCGTCGAACGCCTGCGCAAGCACCCCGAGCTGGGGCGGCGCCTGATCTGGCTGGAAGGGATCAGCGACGAGTACCTCGAACGCGTCTATGCGGCCGCGGCCTGTCTGCTGGTGCCGAGCGAAGGCGAAGGCTTTGGCCTGCCGCTGATCGAAGGCGCCGGTCATGGCCTGCCGATCCTGGCCAGGGACCTGCCGGTGTTCCGTGAAGTGGCCGGGGAACACGCCAGCTACTTCGCCGGCACCGGCGCGGACCAGCTGGCAGGGGCGATCCGGGAATGGCTGGCCCTGCACGCCGCCGGCAAGGCGCCGGCCTCGGCCGGCATGCGCTGGCGCTCCTGGGGCGACAACGCGCGCGACCTGGTCGATATCCTGGAAGGCAGGACGGCGCCGGCCTGAATCCGGCTGCTGTCCCCGGGCACGGCACGCGCCGTGCCTCGGGCCCTCATTCCCCGGCGCTGACCGCGCGCAGCCGCAGCGCGCGCAGCTGCACCTGGCCGCGCCCGCGGCTCCAGCCGCCCAGGCCGACGGCGATCCGGACCGGTTCTCCCTGCGTGCGGAAATACGTGGTCAGCTGCCTGCCGGCGGCGCGCGACGGGGCAATCCGTATCAAGGTGCGCCGCCCGTGCAGCGAGACATGCGCGGCATGCGTGCCCGCCTGCGCGGCCTGCACGTCCCAGTCGAGCGTCAGGTCGAGCCGGTACAGCCCGGCCGGCAAGGCGATTTCTTCCGACACCAGGGCGGCATCGGTATCGACCTCGGACGCGACCAGGCGCCGCGCTCGGTTGAAGTGGGCCGCGCCGAATTCCTCAAAGCCGAGGTTCGGCAGTTCGCGCACCGTCCGGTAGCCGAGCGGGCCGTTGTAACCCGGCACCAGGTACTGCCCTTCCAGCTTGCGGTAGGGGTGGCCGACGATGTCGGGAATCCCTATAGTCCGGCTGTCGGCCATGCGCGGCAGGATGAACGCTCGCACGATTTCCGAGGCCGGCGTCGCCAGCCCGGCGAGCAGGCACAAGGCGAACGGCAGCTTGCGCCAACCGTGCGGCGGCGCCGCCAGCGCCTGGCTGCCCACCAGGGCGAGCACCGCCAGGGCCGGACCCGAGCCGCGCATCAGGAGGTCGTTGTAGACGCCGACGCTGACCAGCGACAGCAGCAGCAGGAAGGCGCCGTTCGCCAGCACCAGGCTGCGGCTGGCCGGGCGCATCAGCAGCAGCGCCAGTACCGGCAGGACAAATTCCAATAGCACGAACTCGATCCACAGCGCGGCCGTGAAATCCTTCGTCTGCCAGACAAAGCTGGACGGAATGCGCTGCGCGGCGCCGCGCGTGAGGTACCAGGCGGCCGCGAGGAGCAATACCGGCCCGGCCAACAAATTGACCTTGCTCCACAGCGCACGCAGGCCGCGGCGTGCGATGCTCCACGCGAACAGCGGCGCCAGGCCGACGGCGCTGAATGGCGACCAGATCGCGACCGCCGCCAGCAGCACCGCCCCGCCCCGCAGGGCCTGCGCCGGATAGCGCAACAGCAGAAAAGCACCGATCCAGGCGGACAGCGCGTGCTGAGGCGTCCAGATCAGGCTGGTCGCGATGGAAGACAGCTGACCGAAGCCCGCCCACCATTCGAAATGCATAACGAGAGGATGTTTGCTGTCGTTAATCCAGGTGCCGACGATGTCGGCGCCGCTGAACAGCAGAAAGGCCAGGCAGGGGAACAGGCGCGCCGCCAGCCGGCCACGCCGCACGCCGAAGGCGAGCGTCAGCGCCAGCCAGGCGCCGAAGGCGGTCCAGGCGAAGATCGCGGGGCCGAGCCAGGCATGGCCGCCGAGCTTGGCCACCAGCGCCGGCACCACGTAGTAGCTCAGCGAATACCTGAGCGTGGCCAGTCCGTCGTCGGTCGGAATCGGCGGCGGCCAGCCCTGGCCGATCAGTTCATTGAACAGCGCATAGTGCTTGGCCCAGTCGAGGTTCTCGCCGAAAGGCGGCAGCGCGCCGGCGAACCAGACCAGGGCGGCGGCCAGCAGCGCATGCGGCCACGTTGCGCCCAGCGACGGCGCGGTCGTTCCGGCGGGGGCGCCTTGGCTGCCGCGCAGCATCCACCAGCTGGCGGCGGCGCCGGCGGCCAGCACCGGGATGGCGACGAAGGCGCGCTGGAAGTCCGCCAGCACGACCAACGTCGGCAGCAGCAGGTATAGCCATGCGAGACAGAAGATGGTGCGCGCGTGCCGCCCGAAGACGGCGGCCGGATCGCCGAAGCGCGCGTCGCCGGGGGGCGCCGGCGGCGTGCCGCACGTCGGCGTAGCGGCGGCCACCGTGGTCATTCGCGCGCTCTCGCCCCGGCGTCCGTCATGCCGTCCCCTATTCGATCCGCAGCGACTTGAAGGCGAGCGCCAGCAGGCGTGGATCGCCGCTGCCCGGGCTGTGCGCGCCGGGCAAGTCGATCTCGAGGATGTTTTCGCCCGCGCGCAGCAATCCCGGCTCGAACGCCAGGCGCAGTTCGGTTTCGCGGTCGAGCTCGCGTACGGCAAGTTGGCGCCCGTTCAGGCGCCAGGTGATCGCCTGCGTCCCCAACGGCGCGACGTGCAGCACCAGCGCGTGCGCGCCGGCGCCGGCGGCGTCCAGGCGAAAAATCAGCCGGACCCGCTTGCCGTTGCTCCAGCGGTGGCTCGGCTCGGGCGCGGACCAGCCGTCGAAGCCGAGCGCCGCTTCCTGGTGGCCATAGGCCCGGCCCGGCTGCAAGGGAGCCAGCCCCTGCCTTTGCGCAATCGACAAGTCGGTCGTCTTCAGGATGTAATAGTCGCGATATTCCTGGCTGACGCGCGGATTGGCGACGGCATACACGAGGAAAAGGTAGAACGCGGCGAGCAGTACGATCGCCGCCCGGACGATGGCTTTCATATGACGAATCCTTTACCGCCGAGCCAGGCGAGATACATGTGGGTCAGCCCGGCCGTCGCCCCGCCCAGGTAGACCACCCAGGCCAGCCGGTTCCGGAGCAGCATCGCCAGCGCCAGCAGGACCGGCGCTTGCCACCAGATATAGCGCGGCATGGCCCAGAGCCCGGTGGACAGGGGGATCAGCGTGCATCCGAGCGAGTACAGCGCCAGTTCGAAGCGCTTGCTCCAGGCGAAATAGAGCGGCACCAGCAGGGCCAGCGCCGTCATCACCGCCCAGTAGCGGTTCATGGCGTCGGCACGCAGGCCGGCCGCGATGTAGGCAAACGGATTGCCCGGCACGCGGTCCCAGGCGCGCTGGATGTGCGAGAACGCGAGAGCGTCGCCGCTGAGCCAGTACAGGAAGGCCATGAACAATCCCAGGCCGAGCGGCAACAGGAGCAGGCCGAGCAGGATGCGCTCGCGCGCCGCGGGCTCGCGCCGCCAGGCGCCGGCGGTGCGCACCAGGTAGGAAAACACGGCCAGCACCCCGACGACGCGCGCGGCGCTCAGTGCGCCGCCCATGATGCCTGCGATCACCAGGTTGCCGCGCCGGAGATGGTAGAAGAAGGCGCAGCTAAGGAGCAGGAACAGGGATTCGGTATAACCGACGTTGCCGTAGATCGCATACGGATTGAGCGCCGCGATGCTCGCCAGGGCGATCGGGTCGAGGCGCTCGTCATAGGCGCGTGCGAACTTCACGAAAGCGAAGATCGCCAGCAGGAAAAACAGCTTGGACGCCAGCACCAGCGAGAGCTGCGGCGCAAACCCGGAGAAAAAGGCGAGCGCGCGCGCAACCAGCGGCAACAGAGGAAAGAAGGCCCAGTTCGCGGCGTCGCCGCGCGCATGCCCATGGGGAGAGAGGTCGTAGCCGCTCTGGACGATGCCGGCATACCAGCTGCAATCCCAGTTGCACAATTTGTCGTAGCCCTGGCCGGAGAGCAGCACCGCGGTCCACTCGATGAACTGGTTGGCCGCGAACAGGGCCGCCGATACCAGCAGCAAGCCGGCGTTATTACGGAACCACGCTGTGTGGCGCAGCCTCTGGATGACATTCATGGATGATCCTGCCTCGTGTCTGTGTTGATGGCGCACAGGCGGCTCAGCCGGCCGTGATTTCCAGGCTGGCCAGGCCGACCCCGAGCTGGCGCGAGTCGCCCGACAGGCCCAGGCTGGCCGGCGACGCCGCACCAGGCAGCTTCAGCCGGATCTTGTAGCGTCCGGCGCGGCAATTCTCCGGCGGCACTGCAAAACGCACGACCTGCTCCGCTCCCTCGAGAGTGCCTTCCCATAATGTACCGCCGGAACCAATGATCGTCACCTCCTGGCGGCCGAAGGGCCGCAGCGCCAGCGCCAGCGTGAACTTGTGCTCCGGCTTGAAATACTGCTGCTCGTTGCAAGGCAACAGCAGGGCCGGCTGGGTGCCTTCGGACCACACGCCCCAGGATTCCGGCTGGTTCCAGCCACTGCCAAGGAAGACCGCGCCGTCGCCCCCCTGCCCCATGCCGTGCGGCCCCGGGGCCACGCGCATGCGCAGGCTGTCCGCCTGCTCGGCGGAGATACGGGCATAGGTTGTCTCTCCTCCCGTGCCGGCCATCAGCGCTTCGAAGGCGGGCGAGGCGGCAAAGGCGTCGAGTCTAGCCGCGTCCATCATGCATTCGGTCGGGGCCAGTGCGCCGTGCCGACCGGCGCCAGGTAGCAGCAGGATCTTGCGGCAATCCGGTCCCAGCAAGGCGCGTACGTTCTTCCCGTACACCGCCTCGCCGACGCCGGAATAGCGCTCCAGGAACACCTCGGCCGGCGGGCTGTAGAGGAATGGCAGTTTCGTCTGGATCAGCTCGGACAGCATCGACGGCGTGGCGTAACGCTCATGGCGGCGCGGATTGTTGACGCCCATCGACACGATCGTCAGCAGGACGAGGACGACGCCGGCGGCCAGCGTACGCTTCGAGCGCAGCGCGAAATGGCCGAACACCCACAGGAACACCGGGAAAGCCAGCGGGAGGTACCAGAGGGCGTAACGCGCCAGGCCAGGGGTGGCGCCGGAATTGAGATTGGTCGTGGACGAGTGCGCGAAGAAGTTGATGGCGCAGCAGGCGAGCACGAAGGCGGTCACGCGCCAGGTACCCGGGCCGGCCAGGGAGACCGGCTTGCGCAGGTAGGCAACCAGTGCGGCCAGCAGGACCAGCAGGCCGAGCGGCCAGTTGGGCAACAGGCCCAGGTCCGGATCGACGATCCAGACATAGAACGTCCAGATATTGCCGCCCAGCGCAGCGCCGCCGGCCAGCAACTGCGGGGTGACCACGCCGTAGCGGGCGAAATAATAGACCGGGTGCGCCAGCACCGCGACCACGACAGCCACCGCCATCGCGACCTCGAACAGGCTGTAGCGCCGCTCGCGCTGCAGCACGACCCGGTAGAACAAGGGAATGCAGGCCACCAGCGCGAAGCTCGGATTCTGGGTCGATGCCAGGGCGATGAACAGGGCGGCCGCGAGGTAGCGCTCGACCATGACCAGGATCACGGCCGACAGAACCAGGCACACCGTCATGAATTCGGTATGCACCTTGTCGACGAACCAGAACATCGGCGAGGCCAGCAGCATGACGACCGCTGCCAGCAGGCCGCGTCCGCCAAAGTGACGGTAGGCCAGGCCCAGGCTGACCGCGGCCAGCACGGCGTGCAGCGCGAGGAAGCTGCCGTGCGCGCCCAGCTGCAGGCCGACCAGGGCGGCCAGCTTGCCGCACAAGGCGGCCAGCAGGCTGTAGAACCAGAAATGGTTGAAATCCGAGGTCGGGCCAACGCGCAGGGCCGTGAACCAGTTCGCGAGCGCATCGGCCGGCACCATGTCGCGGATCGCACCGGACTGCACCAGCTGGCCATAGGCCTCGTAGGCGGGTGCGATCATCCAGGGCCGGTGGGTCAGCTCCCACGCATAGTACAGGGCGTAGTATTCGGAACCGTCGCCCACGCGCACTGGTTGCAGGCGGGCCAGCAGGACGAACAGGATCACGAGCGCCAGCACGATGGCGACATAGGGTTTGAGACGGGTGGATTTCACGATGGGAAGCATGGGCTGGGATGACTGTGTTAGGGAGGCGCGGGCGCGCCGGCGGCTGCCGCGCGCGGCCTGCTTACGGCCGCGGTTCCTGTGCCGCGAGCGGCGCCTGGTGCAGGCAGGCGGCATCGAGGACAAGCAAGGGACCGCCGGCGATCGTCGAGCAGTGCGCCCTGCCGGCGAACCGCGCGGCGTTGCGTGAAGTGACGATCAGGCCATAGCGCTCCAGCGGCCCCAGGGTGGCGCCGGTCATTTCCAGCCACGCCACGTTGCGCGGCGCGTGGGCCACGCCGATCGACAGCATGTAGCTGATCACCGACGGCAGTCCGTCGAGGTCGACCACCACGTTGCTCCTGTCCGGCGCCGGCGTGGACAGGACCGTGCCGCGCAGCGCGGCCACCTGGCGTTCGGCGGCAACGACGGCAGGCACGTCGAGCCGGTCGGCTGGGCGCTGCTTGATGCGCATCGCCGGCGTCAGCGCCAGGGCGAGAACCAGGAAGGCGACCGCGGGCCGGTCCAGCGCGCGCGCCAGCGCCGGCCGGGCCGCCAGGCGCCGCTCCGCCGCCGCGCCTGCCCAGAGGGCGATGCGCACGAACAGGAAGCTGCACAGGCCGGCCGCGTATTTCTTGACCGCGTAGTCCGAGCCCAGGCCGGCGTAGCGTAGCGCCATCTGCAACAGGCACAGGCCGGCGATCGCGGCGCCGTACAGCGCCAGGTACTTGTACATGCGGTAGCGCTGCGGGTCGCCATGCCAGGTACGCAGCAGCGAGGCCGCGCTGGCCAGCACCAGCAGGCAGACGATCCCAATGGCCCAGATCTTGCCGAGCGGGCCAAGCGACAGGCCGCCGTTGTGCTGCGAGATCTCGCGCATGGTGGCGAAGGTGGGATGCAGGACGATCAGCGCGATGCCGGCCGCTACCGCCACGAGCGCACGCACGGCCGCACCGCCGCGCTCTTCGCGCGGCGCCTTCCAGGTATCGAGCAGCGCCAGGCCGGCCAGCACGCCCAGCAGCTCGAGCGCGGGCAGCAGGTGCGCCTGGATGATGAGGCCGATCGCCGCGAGCAGGAAGACGTAGACCGCTGCCTTCGGCAAGCGCGCCTCGATCCGGATCGCGCAGGCGATCGCCAGCACGGCCAGGGCCTGCGCCAGCAGTTGCGCGAAATGGTAGTCGTGCGACAGCTCGGTGCCATGGATGCGTACCGCGCCATGGTTGATCCACATCAGCAGCGCCAGGACCAGCGCCGCGAGCATGCCGCTGCGCCCTGGGGCCGCATACAGGATCAGCAGGAAGCTGGCCCAGACCAGCGCCAGCGCGCCCAGCGCCACCAGGTGCAGGCCCATGAACGGCGAGTCCGCCAGCAAGCCGGCTCCGGCCGCGAGCGTATGGCCGAGGCGCGGATAGATGTTCATCTCGCCGAGCGAAGGATCGTTCGGCGCGAAGGCCCAGTTTTCGGTCAGCCGGAACACCAGCGCGTAATGGTGGGCCAGGTCGACCGACTGGCTCCAGAGCGTATCGGCATGCAGGGCAACCAGGATGGCGCCCACCGCAAGCAGCAGCAGGGCCTGGGCCGGAAACTGGAGAGAACGCATACCGGAGGTCTCCCGCCTGCCGCTTACGCCAGGCGGCGCGCGATGGCGCGGCCTTCGCGGATTGCGTAGTTGGTGCCGCGGTCTTCCGGATAGATCTGCGCCATGGTGGAGATGAAGGCGTTCTCGTACGGCGTTTCCTGGCCCGGGACGTAGTCGGAATAGTTACGCTCGGTGACCGGCTGCGCATACTCCGAGCGCCACACGGCGTATTCCTGCACCCAGGACTTGTCCATCTTCGGGAACATGCGCTTGAGGTGCTCGAGCGCGAACTCGAAGTACTGCTCGTCGTTGTAGGCCCAGACCGGGTCCTCGGTCGCCAGGTAGCGCGACAGGTAGGCGATGTGCGAACCCTTGTAGTTTTCCGGCTTGTCGAAGTTGGTGTGCTCGATCACGCCCACAAAAGGGAAACCCGGATCATTGACGTTGAGCCAGTAGGTTTCCGACAGGCTGTGCTTCAGGCGCAGTACCAGGCACATGTTGCCCAGGTATTTCACGCGGCGCAGCTTGGCCAGCCAGTCGCTCGGGGCCTTGCCCTCGAACATGTCGGCGATCAGGGGGAAGGACGGGGTGAACAGGAACTTGTCGCTCGCCACCTCGCCGTTCACGGTGCGCACCGCGGTGATGCGTTTGCCTTCGGTTTCCATGCCGGTCACGGCCGCGCCGTAGCGCACGTCGCCGCCGTTGGCGCGGATCGCCGCCGCCAGCGCTTCGGCCAGGCGGCCGAAACCGCCCTTGAAGTAGGCCAGCTCCTCGCCGCCCTTGTCGTTGCGGGTGCTGCCGCGCAGGACCAGCTTCTTCCACATCCAGACCGCGTTCACGGCTTCGGCGTACACCGAGAACTTGGAAGTGATCAGCGGTTCCCATACGATCTTGTACACGCTCTTGCCGGCCAGGCTTTCGAGCCACTCGCGGATGCTCAGGTGCTCGATGGTCTTCCAGTCCTTGATGCGGCGCACCTGGAAGACCAGCAGGCCCAGGCGGATGCGGTCGACCAGCGACAGCGCCTTGAAGCGCAGCAGGTCGAGCGGGGTCGACAGCTTCCACATGCGGCCGTTGAAATACATGCCGGTGCGGGTCGGCAACAGGATGACATCGCCGTCCATGCCCAGTTCCTTGACCAGCTCGGGCACGAAGACGTCGTTGTTGAACCAGTGGTGGTAAAACTTCTCGAGCGTGACGCCGTCGCCGAATTCGAAGGTGCCGGCCAGGCCGCCCGGGGTCTTGTCGGCTTCCAGCACGCAGACGCGCTTGCCCTGCTTCGACAGCACATAGGCGGCGGTCAAGCCGGTGAAGCCGCCGCCTACCACTACTACATCGTATTTATTCATCGTTCGTAACTCAGTTAATGGGTACTTCGGACCGCTTGGCGCCGCGTGCGACGCGGAACAGTTCGGGCCGGAACAGGATTGCGATGGCGCCGGCCAGCGTGGTCGGCAGCCACAGGGCCAGGTGGCACAGGACGGCGAAACTGCCGGCCTGGGCCGCGCTGCCGCCGACCAGCGAAATGGCGGTGAAGGCGGCGAGGTGGAATGGACCGACGTAGCCGGGCGAGGACGGCACCAGCGTCGACAGGGTCGCGATCGCCATGACCAGCAGGGCCATCGGCGGCGACGCGTCGAGGCCGCAGCCGCGCATCATGAAATAGAACAGGCCGGACTCGCCGACCCAGACCAGCATCGAGATCAGGAGCGCCGAGACCAGCACGCGCAGGCGCGACATGGCCTCGAAACCACGCAGCAGGCCGGCCACCGTGGCCAGCACGCCCGCCAGGCGCTTGCCCGCCGGCTGGCCGGCAGCCGCCTTTTCCAGCGCACGCGCCAGCGCACCGCTGAACAGGAAGGTCAGCACCAGCGCCAGGCCGCCCAGCACCGCCAGCGTCAGGGCCGACTCGGAAATCATCGCCGGCACCTGGGCGGTGCGGATCGCGAACAGGCCGATCGCCAGGCAGCACAGCAGCGTCATCAGGTCGATCAGGCGCTCCATGACCAGGCTGCTGGTGGCGGTGGTCTTCGGCACGCCCATGGCTGCCGGGAACACGAAGGCGCGCACCAGGTCGCCCAGGCGCAGCGGCAGCACGTTGTTCAGCGCGATCGAGCCCAGGAACGGCGCCAGGCAGTTGCCGAAGCGGACAGGCGCACCGGTGGCGCCCAGCAGCAGCGACCAGCGCAGCACGCGCAGGGAATAGCCGAACGCCAGGAAGGCGACGCCGAATACCAGGTAGGGCCAGTCGAAATGGCGGATCGCGGCCAGCACCTCGTCCAGCTTGACCTGGCGGGCGATGACGACGACGCAGGCAACGGTGATGAAGGCGCCGGCGGCATGCTTCAGCCAGCCTCCGGACTTCTTGCTTTCAGTCATTAACGGTCCCACACGCGCCATGGCGCGCTGTCGGCCCACAGGGCTTCGAGTTCACGCTTGTCGCGCAGGGTATCGCAGGGCTGCCAGAAACCGGTGTGCTGGAAGGCGGCCAGTTGCCCGTCCTTGGCCAGGTTGGCCAGCGGCGCGCGCTCCCACGAGGTGCTGTCGTCGTCGATGTAGGAAATGACCTGGGGCTCGAGCACGAAGAAGCCGCCGTTAATCCAGCCGATTTCGTCGCTCGGCTTTTCCTCGAATGCGCTGACGCCCATCCGGTCGTCGATGTTCAGCACGCCAAAACGGCCCGGCGGCTGCACCGCCGCAACCGTCGCCAGCTTGCCGTGGCCGCGGTGGAAGGCCAGTTCGGCGCCGATGTCGATGTCCGACAGGCCGTCGCCGTAGGTCATGCAGAAGGTCTCGTTGTCGAGGTAGGGAGCGACGCGTTTCAGGCGTCCGCCGGTCATCGTTTCCGGGCCGGTGTCGACCAGGGTAATGCGCCAGTCTTCCGAGTGACTGTTGAGGATGGTGTGCTCGCCGGTCTTCAGGTCGATGCGCATGTCCGACAAGTGGCGGTAGTAATTGAAGAAGAATTCCTTGATTACATAGCCCTTGTAGCCGAGGCAGATCACGAAGTCGTTGATGCCATGGTGGGCATAGTTCTTCATGATGTGCCACAGCAGAGGCTTACCGCCGATTTCCACCATGGGTTTCGGTTTGGTATCGGATTCTTCGGAAATACGCGTGCCCAGACCGCCGGCAAGGATGACTGCTTTCATGAGTATGTCGCCTACTTACAATTTGAGTTCGGAAGCGGAAAAATTCAGGCTCTGGTGGACGATCGCCACCGGGTCCGCGCGCACTACGAGATAGATGCGCAACAGGTATTCGCCAATAATTCCGAGGAAGAAGGAATTCAGTCCGATGCCGAACAGGACCAGGATGTGCATGCTGGCCAGTCCGCGCGGCAGCTCGGGATGGAACAGGCGCAGCACCACATAGTAGATCGCGCCGATCAGGCTGATGCTCAGGATGATCAAGCCCAGGAAGGAAGCGGCGCGCAGCGGCACCACCGAATGGTTGAACACGGCGGTCAGGCCCAGCTGCACCAGGCGCGAGACGTTGAACTTGCTCTCCCCGGCGGTGCGGGCGTCGCGGTCGTAGACAACACCGGTCTGCCTGAAGCCGAGGCCGGCGATGATGCCGCGCAGGTAGGGATTGGAGGTCCGGACCTTGGCCACGGCCTCGATCACCTTGCGGTCGACGAGGCGGAAGTCGCCGACGTCGCGCGGGATCGGGTGCTCGCTGACCTTGTCGATGGCCCAGTAGCCCAGACGGCGGAAATTGCGCAACAGCCAGGATTCCGGACGTTTGCGGCGGATGCCGTACACCACCTGGTAGCCCTGCTGCCATTTTTCGAAAAAGGCTTCGAGCATTTCCGGCGGGTCCTGCAGGTCGGCGTCGATCTGCATCACGGCGTCGCCGCGGGTGTGCAGGTAATTGGCCAGGATCGAGCGCTGAAAGCCGACGTTCTTCGAGAAGCGGATCGCGCGCACTCGCGTATCCCTGGCGGCCAGCTCGGTCAACATCGGCCAGGTGGCATCGTCCGAGCAGTTGTCGGAGAAAATGAACTCGAGGTCGCAGCGGTCGCGCATCTTTTCGCCGAGCGCATGCAGGCGCGCATACAGCGCGTCGATATTGCCGGCCTCGTTGAGTACCGGTACGGTAATGGAGATCAAGGGCTTCCTTGTCCCTTGCATCGGTTCGGCTCCTGTCATTGCCCAGTCTTTCGCTTGATACCGCACTCCTCCAGGTAGGCAACGAGCGCGGGCAGCGTGTCACGGAAGGAAGCCCGCTCCAGCATCGGATGGCGTGCGAATACGGTGTTGTAATTTTCTTCGCCCGGTTCGGGCAGCGTGCCGACCTGCAGCTGGCCAGCTGCGCCGAAGGTTTCGAACACGGCGCCAGCCAGTTCGCGCAGGCTGAGCGGCGCGCCGTGGCTGAGGTCCAGCACGCCGTTCACGCCGGTTTCGGCAAGCATGCGAATGGCGCAGGCGTCGTCGTCGACATGGTGGTATTCGCGCAGCTGCTTGCCCTGGGTCATGCGGAACGGCGCACCGTTGTCGAGGGCGTCCAGTATCTGGCCCAGGAACATGAAGCGGCTGGGCAGGCCGCCGCCATACAAGGTGTGCACGCGCACATGGGTAACCGGCGCACCCTCGGCGGCGCGCGCGGCGGCGAATTCGCCGAGTGCCGCCTTACTGTTCACGTAGGGATTGCGCGCCGCCAGCAGGGCTTCCATGACGGTGCCGAACGTGATCACGCGCAGGCCAAGCGCAGCGGCGCCTTCGATGATATTGCGGGGAAGCTCAACATTGACCTGCCACAGGGCTCCGGCGGGCAGCTTCGGGTCGAGCAGGCCGGACGTCACGAAAATCGTGGCGCCCGTACCGGCCCAGGGCGCGAAATACGCGGCAACGTCGGCCTGCGCGCCGGGCCCGGCCCAGTGCTGGTACACCTCGCGCTCGAGACTGACGATGTCGTCGGCTGCATATTGCCGCGCGATCGCCTGGCCGAGGCGCCCGCGCCCGCCGATCAGGAAGTTCATGCGCCGATGCCCTTGCGCCAAGCGTCGATCTGCCGCAGGGTCAGCGCACGCGCCGACGCGGGATCGTTGTAGTAGTCGCGGTACCAGGCCGCGGTCTCGGTGACCACGCGCGCCGTATCCCAGGCCGGCAGCCAGCCCAGCTGGTTGCGCGCCAGGGAACTGTCGAGCGCGAGCGCGCCGGCTTCCGGCAACGGGTTATCCATGAAGTCAAGTGCGGGACGCTGCCAATGCGCGCTCATCAGTTCAAGGACCTCGCGCACCGAATAATGCTTCAGGTCCTGCGGGCCGAGGTTCCAGGCACGGGCATAGCGGCCGGGATCGTCCGACACCAGGCCGGCCAACAGCATCAGGTAGCCATGCACCAGGGCCAGCACGTGCTGCCAGGGACGGGTCGCGTCTGGATAGCGCAACGTCATTGCACGCCCATCCACCACGGACCGTACGAAGTCGGGAACCAGGCGGTCTTCCGACCAGTCGCCGCCACCGATGATGTTGCCGCCGCGGGCGATCGCGATCGCGGGCCCCTTGCCTTCCTGCCAGGGATACGACGCCGCGTAGCTCTGGATCACCATTTCCGCCGCAGCCTTCGAGGCGCTGTAGGGGTCCTTGCCGCCCAGCGGATCGTTCTCGCGGTAGGGCCAGGCCCATTCATTGTTCTTGTAGACCTTGTCGGTCGTGATGCAAACCACGCCGCGAACGCTGTCGACGTGGCGCGCGGCCTCCAGCACATGGGCGGTGCCCTGGGCGTTCACGGCGAAGGTCGATACGGGCTCACGGTAGGAACGCCGCACCAGCGGCTGCGCAGCCAGGTGCAGGATCAGGTCGGGCCGGTAGGCCTGCACTGCCTCGGCGAACACCTCGGCGTCGCGAATATCGCCGATCACGGTCGGGAAATCGTCCTTCAGCGACAGCGCCTCGAACAGCGACGGCGAGGTGTCCGGCGCCAGCGAGAAGCCCCGCACGTCGGCGCCGATCGCCTTCAGCCACAAGCAGGCCCAGCCGCCGGTGAATCCCGTGGAGCCAGTCACGAGCACCTTCTTGCCGACGAGGGCCTGTTCGAATTGAAGCGTGGGAATCATGAGACTGGGAAGGAAGAAAATTTAACTAGATGTTAATGATATCAGATGAACCTCATCAGCGCACATGTGATGATTGTAAGCAATTTTAACAATTCTGTATCTTTTATGATGTCCGCGACACACTTGTGCGCCGTAAGTAAATTGCCTAAATGTTCAGGTACAATGCACGGCACCTCACTAGTTGCATTAATGCAACAACCACCGATCATGAAGTTAGCCCTCGTTTACGCATTGCTCGCGCTGGTCGCGACCGCCTTCAATATTGCCACCCAGGACCTGGTCGTCCGGATTTATTCCGGGCCGTTTCCGGTTGCCGTCGCCCTGATCGTGGGAACCGGCGTCGGCCTGGTAGTCAAGTATGTGCTGGACAAGCGTTACATTTTCCGTTTTCGGGCACGTAATGCTGTGCACGACAGCCAGACTTTTGCGCTCTATACCGCCATGGGACTGGCGACGACCTGCATTTTCTGGGGTTTCGAACTCGGTTTCGACTACCTGTTCGAAACCAAGACGATGCGCTATGCGGGCGGCGTCATCGGCCTCGTGATCGGCTATTTCGCCAAGTATTATCTCGACAAGCGCTACGTCTTCCGTACCGACAACGCATGAGGGCGGGAGCCGCCCTCGAACTGGAGCCATCATCTTGAACAGTACCCGACGCATCATCATCATCGGCGCCACCTCCGCCATCGCGGAGCATTGCGCCCGCCTCTGGGCGCAGGCCGGACCGGTCGAGCTGGTCCTCGTCGCGCGCGACGTCGGGCGTACCGAACGGATCGCCGCCGATTTGCGCGTGCGTGGCCCGCAGGCTCGCGTCAGCGTGCTGGCCAGCGACTTCGAGGATCCGGCCGCCATCGAGCGCACCGTCGAAGCCGCGTTCGGCGAGCGCGCCGACCTGGTGCTGATCGCGCATGGCATGCTGCCCGACCAGGGCGCGTGCGAACAGGACATCCATGCCTGCCGCCAGGCCCTCGAGATCAATGCGATTTCTCCGGTGCTGTTCGCCGAAGCCTGCGCGCGGCGCATGGCGGCGCGTAACCATGGCACCATCGCGCTGATCGGCTCGGTCGCGGGCGACCGCGGCCGCAAATCGAACTATGTCTATGGCGCCGCCAAGGGCCTGGTCGACCGCTACGCCCAGGGCATGCGCCACCGTTTCGCCGGCAGCGGCGTCAAGGTGGTCCTGATCAAGCCGGGCCCGACAGACACGCCGATGACCGCCCACCTCAAGGGACGCGGCGCCAAGCTTGCGCCGGTGGAGGCCGTGGCGGCCAGCATCGTGCGCGGCATCGACGCCGGCCAGGCCGTTCTCTACGTGCCGGGCAAGTGGCGCGTGATCATGCTCATCATTCGCCACCTGCCGGCCTTCGTCTTCAACAAGATGAACATCTGAGGCGCCGCGCTCCTGGCCCATCGGAACCCGGCGTCCCGCTTCCCGTTAGCGGCGCGGCCGGCACGTCATTTCAACAACAGGTGGCCGAGCGAATAGGAACGGTCGCCGTCCAGCGCGGTCACGCGGATCCTGCTGGCCCCCACCACTTCCTTGTCCAGCGCGATCTGGTGCCGCGTCATTCCCACGCGGCTGGTCGCGGTCCGTGCGGTGTCAAGCACCCATCAGTCGCCGCGATAACGCCGAGCTGATGCCCGGGTCGCGGTAACCGAGGAACTCATGCAGGCGGGGATAGCCCGCTTCGAACAGCGCGCGCGGCATGCGCGCATCCTTGGCCATGTAGATCCGCCCGCCGGCCTCGCGCACGACTGCGTCGAGCCGCTCGAACAGCGCGTGGGTACGCTCGCCGTGGTTGGGAAAATCGAGCGCCAGTGTGACCCCGGGTTGCGCAAAGCTGAGCATGCCCGGCGAGGCCCGATCGCCGAAGGTCTTGAGCACGGCCAGGAAGGAGCCGTCGCCGCTGCGTGCAATTTCCTTCAGCATGGCTTGCACCGCATCCCTGCCGGCCGCGCGCGGGACGACGCTCTGGTACTGGTAAAAACCCTTCGGCCCATACATGCGGTTCCATTCGAGCAGGTTGTCGAGCGGATAGAAGAAGCTTTCGTAATGCGCCAGCGCACGGCCATCCCGCTTGTGCGCCTGGAAATATGCGGTATTGAACAGGCGTAGCGACAAGCCATTGACCAGCGAGACCGGCGGCGTAAACGGCATCGTGCGCGCACGCGCCTTCGGTTCGGGACGGGTGCCGGCCGCGGCGGCGTTGGCGCGCATGAACAGCCCGCGTCCCTTGCCGGACAGGCAGTCGATCCATGAGACCGTGTATTCCCATTCGGCTTCGGACGCATCGGCCAGCGCGAAGAATTCGTCGAGGTTCGCGTAAGGAATGGTCTCCGTGTCCAGCCAGGGCCCGGCAACGCGCCGCAACTGGATCTCCGCGCAGGTGATGACGCCAGTAAGCCCCAGGCCGCCGACGGTGGCGGCAAACCATTGCGGCGCCAGGTCCGGGCCGCATTCGATGACGCTGCCGTCGGTACGCACCAGGCTCAGGCGCCGCACATGGTCGCCGAAGGAGCCGACCGCATGGTGGTTCTTGCCGTGCACGTCGTTGGCGATCGCGCCGCCCACGGTCACCATCTGCGTGCCGGGCGTCACCGGCAGGATCCAGCCGCGCGGGATTGCCATGCGCTGGATATCGCGCAGGCGCATGCCGGCGTCGCACACCAGCCGCCCGGTCGCCTCATCGAAGGCAAGGAAACGGTCCAGCGCCGTGGTCTGCCACAGCACCCCGCCCGGGTTCAGGCAGACGTCGCCATAGCTGCGGCCAAGACCGCGCGCCAGTCCCGGCGTTCCCGAACGAAGCTGGGCGGCGAAGGGAGCGGCGTCGGACAGGAAGCGCACCTCATGCTCGTCCCGGCTCAGGCGCCCCCATGAAGATACCGCTACCATGAAAAACCGATCGCGCCGGCGGCCAGCACGGCGCCGAAAGCCAGTCCGGCCGCCAGGCTTGCCCGGTCTTTCACCGCGAACACCAGCGGATCGTCATGCATATGGCCGCGATGCGCCTGCATCCAGATCCAGCTGACCCAGAACAGGATCACGGGCACCGCGCCCCAGACGATTTCCGGCTGGCGGTACAGCGCCAGCACGGCGTCGCTGTTCAGGTACAGCGACAACACCACCACCGCGGCGTAGCCGGCGGTAATGCCGAGCATCTGCACCAGCGGCGCGTCGCTCGTCAGGTAGCCGCGACCATGCGCCTTCTGCTTGCCGGCCAGGATTTGCACCTGCAGCTCGGCGTAGCGCTTGACGAAGGCCAGCGACAGGAACAGGAACACCGAAAAGGCCAGCAGCCAGAACGACAGTACGATGCCGGCGGCGGCGGCGCCGGCGACGATGCGCAGGGTGTACAGCATGGCCAGGGTCAGGCAATCGACCAGGATCAGGCGCTTGAGCCACCACGAATACGCACAGGTGACCGCGAAATAGAACAGCAACCAGGGCAGGAAATCGCCGCCGACGCGCGCGCCGAGCAACAGGCTGACGAACAGCAGCACCGGCGCCAGCACCACGCCCATCCATGCCGGCACCAGGCCGGACGCGAACGGGCGGCTGCGCTTGCGCGGATGCTGGCGGTCGCTCTCCAGGTCGAGCAGGTCGTTGGCGATATAGACCGTCGAGGCGCACAGGCTGAAGGAAACGAACGCCAGCGCGAGCGCCAGCCAGGGCTCGATGCCGCCGAACTGGTGACCAGCCAGCAGCGGAACGAACAGCAGCAGGTTCTTCAGCCACTGATGCACCCGCAGCACCCGGGCCAGCGCGCGCAGGCCGAGCTCGGCACGCGGGAACACATGCTCGACGTCGAACAGCTGGCGCGCCTTGTTCACGATGCTGTTCGAGGCGTTGACGACGATGGCGCGGCGCGCCAGGGCCCAGACCGCGAGGTCGGCGCTGGAATTGCCCACGTAGTCGAAGCCGCCTTCGCCGAAACGCTCCTGGAGCGCGGCCGCTTTGTTGCGGCCGGCCAGGTTGACCTGCCCGTCGCTGGCCATGACTTCGTCGAACACGCCGAGGTGGTTCGCAATAGCGTGCGCAATGGCATGGTCGGACGCCGTGCACAGGATCAGCTTGCGCCCCGCGGCCCGTTGCTGCGCCAGCCAAGCCAGCAAGTGCTCGTTATAAGGCAGGGATGCGGGCTGGAACGTCGCGCGGCCGGCAAGCTCGCGCTTGAGCACGGCCTTGCCGCTCATCAGCCAGCCGGGAATACGCAGTACGTCCAGCGGTTTATCGCGCAGCATCCACAAGGCCGACTCGTGCAGCATGTCGGTATGGATCAACGTACCATCTAAATCAACAACGATAGGCGGGGAAATTTCTTACTCCACGGGGCAAGCTAAGAATGTGGCATCGCCGCCCTGACGCCATCGCCGGCAGCGACATCGTGGGTTCGGTTGATACCTGCAAAATGTGCACGATTATATCCCACGCCTGAGCAGGGCCGGCCGGGATGCTGGCCATTTTCACAACTGATGAGTGCGACTGGCGTGGGCGGCACACTGCCGAGCCAGGCGGTCCCGCGGCCCATGAACGCGGCGTCCGGCCGCGCTTCCACGCCGCTTGCGTGAAACCACGCACAGTCGACCTGCCCCGCCCCGGTTAGCATCGAGCATCCCCGGCTTTTTGCCTGGGCGCGTCTTGGGCACCTAGGAAAATCACAATGGCAACCGGATCACACCGCGAAGACGACGACAAGAAAGACCTCGACCTGCAGGGCGACGGCCAGAGCGTCGGCGTGCCGGCCGACGGCCAGCTCGAAGGTTCGGCCTACAATCCGCTGGGTAATCCCGGCATGCGCCACTGGCAGGCCAGCTACATCGACAAGGCGGGCCTGGAAGACCGCGGCAACATCTTCTTCGCCGCCGTCGAGATGACGCGCATGCCGATGGTCGTGACCGATCCGCGCCAGCCGGACAACCCGATCGTCTTCGTCAACCGCGCCTTCCTCGACCTGACCCTGTACGACGAGCAGGACGTCATCGGCCGCAACTGCCGCATGCTGCAGGGGCCGCAGACCGACCCGGCCACGGTCGCCGAGATCCGCAAGGCGATTGCCGAGGAGCGCGCCGTCGCCCACGACATCCTGAACTACAAGGCCGACGGGACGCCGTTCTGGAATGCCCTCTACCTGGGCCCGATCTTCGACCAGGAAGGACACCTGCTGTACTTCTTCGCCTCGCAGATGGACGTGACCGAACGCCGCGCCACCGAGCAGTCCTCGATGCAGGCCCAGAAGATGGAGGCGATCGGCCAGTTGACGGCGGGGATGGCGCACGACTTCAACAACCTGCTGCAAGTCATCAACGGCAACCTGGAGCTGGCCCTGCTCGGCATCGGCGGCAACCCGAACGCCGGCGAACCGATCCGGCGCGCCCAGCGCGCCGCCATGAAAGCCGGCAGGCTCACCCAGCAATTGCTGACCTTCGCGCGCAAGCAGCGCCTCGAGCCGCGCCGCGTCAATTTGAATTCGCTGCTGGTCGAGTTCTCGGAAATGCTGGTGCGCACCCTCGGCGACAAGGTCGAGCTGCATCTCGACCTGAAGCCCGGCCTGCCCTATTGCACGCTCGACCCCACCCACCTGGAAATGGCCCTGCTCAACGTCCTGATCAACGCGCGCGACGCAATGTCGCAAGGTGGCAAGGTCAAGGTCGGCACCTCCCTGCTGCGCGACGGCGACGGGGGCGGCAGCCACGTGGTCATTTGCGTGATCGACCAGGGCGAAGGCATGACGCCGGAGGTGATGCGGCGCGCGACCGAACCCTTCTTCACGACCAAGGGCCCGGGAACCGGACTCGGCCTGGCCATGGTGCACGGCTTCGTCCAGCAGTCGCGCGGCCGGCTCGAGATCGACAGCGTACCCGGCGAGGGAACCACGGTGCGCATGGTATTCCCGGTCGCCGACGGCGCCGCCGACGCCCCCGGCAACGCGTCTGCGCCGGCGGCCACGGCGGAAGAGGAAGCGGCCCGGCCGCGCATCCTCGTGGTCGAGGACAACGAGGACGTGCGCGAGCTGGCCGAAACCATGCTCGGGGCGGCCGGCTATGCGGTGGTCTCGGCTTCCAGCGGCGAGCGCGCGCTGGAACTGCTGGACGGGGGCAAGAAGATCGACCTGCTGTTCACCGACGTGATCATGCCAGGCGGCATGAACGGCCTGCAACTGGCGGAACAGGTGCGCGAACGGCGTCCGGAAACGCCGATCCTGATCACCACCGGCTACATGGAAGAACTGCCCTCGCCCACGGGACGCACCCAGCCGCTCGACGTCCTCAGCAAGCCCTACCGCCAGGAAGAACTGCTGTCGCGCGTGCGGGCGATCCTGCCGGGGGTGTCGTGAACAGCTGCACGGAGCCGGTCGAACCGGTCCCGTTCAACCCGTAGGGTCGACGGCTCCACCCGGGAATCGACATGATGCGGTGCATGCGCCGTCCACACGTTCAAACCACGCATGCAACGGCGCGGCCGGTCTTACGGCTTCGGCACCCCGCCGAGCAGGAAGGCGATCTTCTGCTTGGATTTGGCCGGCGCGGCCGGGGCGGCCTGGGCGCTGTCGCGGCTTGGCGCGTTCGACGGCTCGTAGGGCTTGAGGAACCAGGGGTCGACCCTTTCGCGGCGCGGCAAGGGGCCGGCGCCGTAGCTGCGCGCGGGGCGTTCGCCGCGCGCCGGCTCGGCCTCGCGGCGGGGGCGGCGCTCGCCGCGTTCGGCATCGCGATCCCGGCTGCGCGCGCGCGGCATGAAGCCGGTCAACTCGCCGCGGGTGATGGCCTGCTTGATCAGCTTCTCGATGTCGGCCAGCAGGCGCTCGTCCTTCTCGGCATACACCGAGATCGCGTCGCCCGAGGCGCCGGCGCGGCCGGTGCGGCCGATGCGGTGCACGTAGTCCTCGGCGTTGTACGGCAGGTCGAAGTTGATCACGCACGGCAGGTCGGAGATGTCGAGACCGCGCGCGGCGACGTCGGTGGCGACCAGCACCTCGATCTCGCCCTTCTTGAAGGCCTCCAGGGCTGCCATGCGCTCCTGCTGGGTTTTATCTCCGTGGATCGCCGAGGCCTTGATGCCGCACTGCTCGAGGTGGCGCGACAGGCGCGAGGCGCCGATCTTGGTGTTCGAGAACACGATCACCTGCTTCAGCGCGCGCTGGCGGATCAGGTATTCGACTACGTCGCGCTTCTGCTCCTCGTCGACCTTGTAGACGACTTGCGTGACTTTCTCGGCGGTGGCATTGCTGCGCGCCACTTCGATCAGCACCGGCTGGTCCAGGAAGCTGTTGGCCAGCTTCTTGATCTCGGGCGAGAAGGTGGCCGAGAACATCAGGTTCTGACGCTTCTTCGGCAGCAGGTTGATGATGCGCTGCAGGTCGGGCAGGAAACCCATGTCGAGCATGCGGTCGGCTTCGTCCATGACCAGCATCTGCACCTGCGCCAGGCTGATGTTCTTCTGCTCGACGTGGTCGAGCAGGCGGCCCGGGGTCGCGATCACGATCTCGACGCCGCGGCGCAGGGTCTCGGTCTGCGGCTTCATGTCCATGCCGCCGAACACGACGGTCGAACGCAACGGGGTGTGCTGGGCGTAGGCCCTGACGTTGTCGGCCACCTGCACCGCCAGCTCGCGGGTCGGGCACAGGACCAGGGCGCGCACCGGATGGCGCGCCGGCGACATGCTGCTGTTGGCATGCGCCATCAGCAGCTGGATGATCGGCAGCGAGAAGCCGGCGGTCTTGCCGGTGCCGGTCTGGGCCGCGCCCATGACGTCGCGGCCCTGCAGCACGACCGGGATGGCCTGGGCCTGGATCGGGGTCGGATGGACGTAGCCCTGGTCGGCGAGGGCTCGCTGGATTTCCGGCGCCAGGCCGAAATCGGCAAAGCGCACGCCCGGGGTGGGTGCCGGCGCCGCGGCGCCCGGCGTTGCCCCAGCCTCGTTGTTCATCGGTGTTTCAGACATTATTCTTTCCAGGCATTTAATCGTTCCGCTCTACGGCCGCTTCGCTTCGGCGCCTCGGTGGCGTGCAAGCGCGCAGAACGTTGGATGGGCGGGCTTGCCGCCGCTGGTGCGCGGCCCGCGGCCGGCTCGGTAGGCACGTTGCGCCGCCAAAAACGAGGGCGCGGACGTAGAGACACTATGTAGCGCCCTCAAGGTTACCTTAAAACCACGGGAGTGTATATGAAATCGTGTGCGCTCCCGGGTGCGCGAATTGCCGTTTTTACAAATTCGCCTCTTGTCATCCTGCCCGCCCTTGCGTCCTTGCGGGGCCGAACTACCCGAAGGATATCTCGCCGCGGGTCATACCGCCGTAGGGTGGGCGGCTCTCCCCGAAACGACGTGTTCACGCAGCCGCTGCGCCGCCCACGCGTTCAGCCCCGGCATGCATCCACGCGATGGATATGCATAGGCCGGTTGGACGCGTGGGCGGCGGCAAGGCCGCAAGTCGTTTTCATTCCCGGGGTGCAGCCGCCCACCCTACGGGTCATGCAGGGCCGCAGGGCGGACAGCCCCGCGCCGGGAATCAAGTCAGCGCCAGCCACGCGCCTGCGCGGCGCGCTCGGCCGCCGAGCTGAGCGGCGTGCCCTCGATGCGCTGGTCGATGGCGTCGAGCACGGCCGGGGGCAGCACCGTTCCGTCCATCCAGGCGGCGCCCGCCGGGCCCTGGGCCAGCACGGGAATCTTCCATTGCCCGTTCTCGCGGCAGGCCAGGCCGGCGGTGGTGTCCATCACGAAGCTGCGGCAATAGGTGCCGTTCTTTGCCAGGAAGCTGATGCCGATGCGCACCCGCCCCGAGGGACCGGGACTGGCCAGCTGGCCGGTCAGCGCCGCGGCCAGGTTGCCTTGCGCCACCAGCGCCCCGCCCGCGCCGCTGAGCGAAGCCAGTTCGGCTTCGTCCTGCAGGACGTGCCAGCCGCCGGCGCCGGCCAGCGCGCCGACGAGCAGCGCCGCGGCCAGCGCGCCCCAGTGGCGCGGCGTCCACTGCGGCTCGGGCGGCGGCGGTGGCGCCAGCGGCCCGAGGCGGGCGGCGCGGATGCTGTCGAGCTGGACCACCTTGGCGCCGCCGTGGCAGCCGGAAGCATGGGCATGGCCGCCGCTGTCGCGCCCGCCGGCGACGACGCCGTAGACGCGGCTGCGCCTGGCCCGGTGCTGGGCGACGCGTGCGGCAATCGCCGGATCGGCCCGGATCGCGCGTTCGACGGCGGCGCGTGCCGGTTCGGCCAGCTCGCCGTTGACGAATGCAACCAGGAGTTCATCCGAAAATTTCATGGCGGCGCTAGGAGGTAATCAATCCATGTTCGTCCAGCACGTCGTGCAGCAGCTCGAGACGAATCACCGGATTGTCGAGCATGAGCATGTTTTGTTTTTGCGAATTGGGCAGCGGCAGCAACTCGCACCAGCGGTTCGCGACCCAGCCGCAGTCGTCGAGCCGGAACGGCGGCTGCACCGGCCAGCGTTCCTGCGGCACGTCGTGCAGCGAAGCGAGCACCCTGTCGAGCGCATCGGCCGCCCCTTGCAGCTCGGACGGAATGCGCACCGCCTGGTCGCCCTCTACCAGTTCGACCTCCGCCATCCACAAACCGTTCAATTTTTGTTGCGAGGATTTCACTTCGAAGCGGGTGCCGCCGCGGCAGACGATCTGCAGCAGGCCCGGCGACGTGGCGGCGGTCTCGCACACCGTGGCGAGCGTGCCGCCTTCGACGAAACGCTCGGGCTGGCCGCCGCGCTCGCGCACTTCGTGGCCCTGGGTCAGCAACACGACGCCGAAGGGCGCGTCCTCGGTCAGGCAACGGCTGACCATGTCGAGGTAGCGCGCCTCGAACACCTGCAGCGGCAGCACACCGTCTGGAAACAACACGGTGCTCAGCGGGAACAAGGGAAGGGAAATCGTCGCCATGCCCCATCATGACAGAATCGTCCGCCAGACCGCAGCACGATTGCCGCCGCCAGGTTCAGTCCTGGGGCGGGATCAGGGGCAGGTGGCGCAGCCTGTCGGCCAGGCTTCCGAGGCGCCAGCGCAGGCGGTCCCAGCCCGGGTCGGGCTGGCGCACTACCTGTACCAGCAATTCTCCGCCAGCAACGGCCGGGCAGGCATACCGGTAGTCGCCCGGGTGCTCGAAGGGCAGCCGGAATTCCTGTCCCGGGCGCAATTGGAGCGGGCCGAACACGTGGCCGACGCGGTCGTGGTTGCGCAGCAGCAGCACGTCCTGCACGCCGAGCGTCAACCGCAGCGTGCGCGGCAGCGCGGGGCGCCGGGTGCCGGGGGCCGGGTCGAGCGCATGGCGCGGGATGTCGAACACGCGCTCGTGGCTGGGATAGCGCAGCGGCGCGAGCGCACCCCACAGGAGCGCCAGCAGCACGGCGCCGGTCATCAGCCACAGCGGCGAGTAGCGGCGAAAGGCGGGGCGAAAGGCGGGATGCATGGTGTTCCTTCAGGAAACGGGCCGGCGGCACGGCGGCCGATTTTATACCGCGAATATTGATTCCTGTAAAATCGTGGCCTCGGAAAGCTAGCCGTGCCCGCCCCTCCTGTGCGCCCCGGCGACGATGAGATGCGTATGCTTGCGGCATCGAGAAGCCCCCTATTTCACTTCGTCCAGGCGGACGCACGGCACCCGACCCTACATGCAGCGTTCAGACCCCGACCAGAGCAGCCCCCTCCCCCACGCCACGGTGCGGCGGGGATGGGGGCCCCTGCTGCTGGCCGCGCTGGTGTTCGCGATTTCGCTGCTGGTCACCTGGGTCGCCTGGAACGGCGCCCGGCGCGTCGTCGCCGCCGACCTGGAGGCCCAGTTCGACTACCGTGCGCGCGATCTCGCCACCGGCACCGTGCGCCGCATGGCGGTCTACGAGCAGGTGCTGCGCGGCCTGCGCGGCTTCATGCGCGGCACCGTCGAGATCGAGCGCCGCGATTTCGCCGAATATTTCCGCGTCCAGAACCTGCAGGAGCATTTTCCCGGCATCGAGGCGCTCGGCATCGCCAGCATCGTCCCGCCGCGCCGGATCGCCGCCCACGAGGCGGCGATCCGCGCCCACGGCTTTCCCGGCTATAGCGTGCATCCCGCGGGCGAACGCCCGATCGTGACCTCGATCACCCACATCGAGCCATTTACGGGACGTAACCTGCGCGCCTTCGGCTACGACATGTACAGCGAACCGGTGCGGCAACGCGCGATGGCCGCCGCCCGCGACACCGGCACCGCGGCGATGTCGGGCAAGGTGGTGCTGGTGCAGGAGGGCAGCAACCCGCAGCCCGGCTTCCTGATGTACCTGCCGATCTACCGCGCGGGCATGCCGTCCACCACCCTCGACGAGCGCCGCGCCGCCATCGTCGGCTGGGCCTACGCCCCCTTCCGCATGAACGACCTGATGCGCGGGGTCGGCGGCGCCCATGCCTCCGACCTCGACGTGACGATCTACGACGGCACGCGCGCCGAGCCGGAGGCCCTGCTGTTCCGCTCGCAACCGACGCCGTCCTGGCGCTCGCCGCTGCTGCGGCGCACCCTGTCGGCGACGATCTCGGGCCGGCCGTGGACGCTCGAGATCGCCTCCTCGCCCTCCTTCGAGGCCCGGCTCGACGACACGCGTCCGCGCGTGATCGCCGGCACCGGCATCGGCCTGGGCTTCCTGCTGTCCCTGGTGGTGTGGCTGCTGGCCAGCGAGCGGCGCCGCGCGCTGCAGCTGGCGCGCGCGATGACGCTCGAACTGCGCCAGTCCTACGAGCGCATCGCGGCCGAACGCGCGCGCATGAACGTCATCCTGCACAACGCCCACGACGCCTTCGTCGCGGTCGACGCCAACGGCCGCATCACCGACTGGAACGCCCAGGCGGCGCGCCTGTTCGGCTGGAGCGCCCAGGAGGCGCTGGAACGCGATGCCGGCGAGCTGCTGCTGGCGCCGCAGGACGCCGTGCCCGGCGCCCGGGGCTTCGCGCGCCTGCGCGCGCACGACGGCGCGCCCATCGTTCCCGGCGAGCCGGCCGAACTGGCGCTGCGGGGACGCGACGGACGCGTCCTGCCGGTCGAGATCGTGGTGGCCCTGCTGCCGGCCGAGGTCGGCAGGGGCGCGAGCGCCTTCATGCGCGACCTGCGTCCGCGCAAGCAGTTCGAGGAACGCGAACGTCTGCGCCAGCAAGGCCTGGACGAGGCGCGCGCGGCGCTGGCGCGCTCGCAGAAGCTGGAAGCGGTCGGCAAGCTGACCGGCGGCGTCGTCCACGATTTCAACAATATCCTGCACATCGTCAGCGCCAACGTCCAGTTGATGCTGAAGTCGGGCAAGAACAGCGAGAAGCGCCTGCACGGCATCCTCGACGCCGTCGACCGCGGCGCGAAGCTGGCTTCGCAACTGCTGGCCTTTGCCCGGCGCCAGCCGCTGCACCCGAGCGTGGTGAACGTCGCCCAATTGCTCGACCGCATGGACAGCCTGCTGCACCGCGCCGCCGGCGACTCGGTCGAGATCGCGCGCAGCGCTCCCGAAGGGCTGTGGCACACGCTGGTCGACCCGAATCAGCTGGAAAACGTGCTGCTCAACCTGGTCATCAACGCGCGCGACGCGATGGAAGGCCGCGGCAAGGTGACGATCCGCCTCGACAACGCCCGCATCGAGCATGCCGATGCCGACGCCGAGATCCTGCCCGGCGACTACGTGCTGGTCGCGGTCGCCGACACCGGCCAGGGCATGCCGCCGGACGTCATGGAGCGCGCCTTCGAGCCCTTCTTCACGACCAAGCCCGAAGGCAAGGGAACCGGGCTCGGGCTGTCGATGGCGCACGGCTTCGTCAAGCAGAGCGGCGGCCACATCCGCCTGGAAAGCAGGCTGGGGGCGGGCACGACGGTCAGCATCTACCTGCCGCGCTGCGAAGCGGAAGCGGAGCGGATGCCGGCTAGCCCCGGCCCCAGCCATACCATGCAAGGTTCCTGAACCGCGGCGGGCCGCCTCACGCCGTTGCGGCATGCCGGCGTGCGCTGGACGCGTGGGCGGGAAAAACCGCCTCGCGTGGCCCGGCCCACCCTACGGGTAGGTGCCGGCCGGCGCCTCAATGCGCCGCTCGCGGCCCGGCACGCGCGAGGCTGCGCGCGATCGCGTCCACGTGACGCTCGTCGGTGCCGCAGCAGCCACCGACGACGTTCATCTGCGGCAGCAGCGTGCGCAGTTCCAGGTACTCCTCGCCCAGCTCTTCCGGATTGCCGTCGTCGAGTTCGGCCGATTCGTCGAGCTCGGCATGGCTGCGGCGCGAGGCGTTCGCGCGCAGGCCGCGGATGCGCGCGCGCCAGGGACCGTCTTCCTCGAGCGCGTGGCCGATATGGCTCGGGTGGGCGCAATTGATCATGTAATAGGCGCAATAAGCGCCGGTCTCGGCGTCGGTGCGCAGGATGGCCTCGGACAAGGCATCGCCCGACGGCAGGCGGCCGTCTGTTTCCACAGTGAACGAAATCGCCACCGGCATGTCGCAGGAGGCGGCGGCGTCGACCACGCCGATCGCCTCGTCCGGATACGTCATGGTGAAGGCGGCGACCATGTCGGCCTCGGTCCCGGCGAAGGTGGCGACCTGGGCCAGGTGGTAGTCGCGCGCGTCGGCCGCGCGCATGCGGCGATTGGCGCGGTAGCCGTCGCCGCGCGGGCCGAGGTTGCCGCTGATGACGACCGGGTTGGCCGGGCCGTCCCAGCGTTCGCGCACCTCGGCCAGCAGCGCCGCCGCGGCCCGGTTCGCCTCGGCCAGCGCCAGCGCGTTGTAGCCGAGGCCGCGTGCCCAGTCCGGGTTGGCGCGCCAGGTCGGCGTTTCCAGCACGGCCCCCGTGCCGTGCTCGTGGGCCATGCGCGCGAACGTCTCGAAATAGCTCGCCAGCGCCTGCCGGCCGCGCTCCTCGCGCAGCAGCACGAAGGAGGCGAACGAGGGCAAGACAAAACCTTGCTGGAAGCTCAGCATCGTTTCCAGCCCGGCGTCGGACAGGAAGATCCGTCCGCCCAGCTGGGGCAGGCGCTTGCGGTAGCGGCTCATCGTGCCTCCTGAAAGAAGGGAGCGTCGGATGCTTGGAACGCGCCGGCGCCGGCGCGGTTCCCGGCCGCGTATGCAGCACCGCTGACCTTGCGCAAGACGATGCCTGCGGTGCGAATTCATGCGCGCGACCGCATCGCATGCCGCAAAGCCGTAGGGTGGGTACTTGTACCCACGCGTGAAGCCTGCGTCGTGTTGACGTTCAATGCAGCGCCGCGTCTGCTCATCGTTTAGGCGTGGGTACGAGTACCCACCCTACGCCAGTCGCATCGCGTCTGCTCATCGTTTACGCGTGGGTACGAGTACCCACCCTACGCCAGTCGCATCGCGTCTGCTCATCGTTCACGCGTGGGTACGAGTACCCACCCTACGCCAGCCACATCGCGGCGGCGGCCGGTTCCAGCGCGCCAAACCGTTGCGCATTTCCGTCAGACGCGGCGGTAAGGGCGCTGGCGCACATTGTGTGCACGCGGCCTCTGGCACACTCGGCACGAAAGGAGAACGCCATGAACGACCTTCGCCAGCCCGCCCTGCCGGTCCATCGCGCCATTCCCGAGGCGCCCGGCTTCGACAACACCTATGCCCTGCTGAGCGAGGGCTACCGCTTCATCGGCAACCGCTGCGACGCCCTCAATTCCGACATCTTCTCGACGCGCCTGATGCTCAAGCGCGTGGTCTGCGTGCGCGGCGAGGCGGCCGCGCGCATGTTCTACCAGCCGGGGCGCTTCACGCGGCGCCGCGCGATTCCGCCGACCACGCTGGCGCTGCTGCAGGACCACGGCAGCACCCAGGTCCTGGACGGCGAGATGCACCGCCTGCGCAAGGAATTGATGCTGGCGCTGCAGTCGCCGCAGCAGCGCGCGCGCCTGGTGGCGCTGGCCGAGGCCGAATGGCGCCGGCAGTTCGCGCTGTGGGCGCGCCGGCGCCAGGTGGTGCTGATCCAGGAAGCGCAGGCGGTGCTGTGCCGCGCCGCCTGCGCCTGGGCCGGGGTGCCGCTGGCGAACGCCGACGAGGCCGTGCTGCGCACCGCCGAGTTCTCGGCCATGATCGACGGCGCCGGCGCCGTGGGCCCGCGCAACTGGCTCGGCCAGTCGCTGCGCCGCCATACCGAGCAATGGGCGCGCGAGCGCATCAACGCGATCCGCATGGACGGCCCGCTCGACCCCGACAGCCCGGCGGCGCGGATCGCCTACCACGTCGACGCCGACGGCGAAGTGCTGTCGGGCGAACACGCGGCCGTCGAGCTGATCAACATCCTGCGCCCGGTGGTCGCGGTGGCGCGCTACATCGTGTTCGGCGCGCTGGCGCTGCATGAATTCCCCGAGTGGCGCGAGCGCCTGGCGGGTGGCGACGATGCCGCGCTCGACATGTTCGTGCAGGAGGTGCGGCGCTACTACCCGTTCTTCCCGGCGGTGGGCGGGCGCGCGCTGGAAGACTTCGAATGGCAGGGCCTGCGCTTCGCGAAGAGCGACTGGGTGCTGCTCGACCTCTACGGCACCAACCGCCACCCGGGCAGCTGGGGCGGCGACGGCGAGCATTTCCGTCCGGGGCGCTTCGAGGGCCGCCAGGGCAGCGGCTTCGACCTCGTCTCCCACGGCGCCGGCGACTACGCCGGCGGCCACCGCTGCCCCGGCGAGATGGTGACGGTGGAACTGACGAAGTCGGCCCTGCGCCTGCTGGCGTCCGAGGTGGCCTACGAGGTGCCGCCGCAGGACCTGGCGATCGACCTGGCGCGCATGCCGACCTTGCCGGCCAGCGGCTTCGTGATGGAAAGCTTGCGGTTGCGGCGCTGAAAGCCCGGGGTTGAATTAAGCGACGAGCCGTTCGGCGACGCGCCCGCGTCCACCCAGCTTGGCTTCGTACATGGCCAGGTCGGCGTGGTGCAGCAAGGCCTCGGCGTCCGTGGCCGAGTCCGGGTACACGGCCACGCCGAGGCTGCCCGAGATATGCAGGGTCGCCGCATCGAGTGCGAAGGGACGGTTCAGCGCCGCCAGGATCTCCTCGGCGACGCGGCGGGCATCGGTCGCGGCGGCGATGCGCGGCAGCAGCACGACGAACTCGTCGCCGCCGAGGCGCGCCAGGGTGTCGGAGGCGCGCAGGGCGCCGCGCACCCGCGTCGCGACCTGTTGCAGCAGCACGTCGCCGACCGCGTGGCCATAGGTGTCGTTGACCGGCTTGAACTTGTCGAGATCGAAGAAGATGACCGCCAGCTTGTGCTTTTCGCGCTGGGCGGTCAACAGGGCCTGGGCCAGGCGGTCGCCGAACAGCAGGCGGTTCGGCAGGCCGGTCAGCATGTCGTGGTAGGCCTGGTGGCGGATCTCGTCTTCCTGCAGCTTGCGGGTGTCGATGTCGGCGACGGTGCCGACGATGCGCAGTGGGCGCCCGCCCGGCCCGCGCTCGACCACCCGGCCGCGCGCCAGGATCCAGCGCCAGTTGCCATTGCCCAGCCGGGTACGGTACTGGCCCTGGTAATGCGCGGTAACGCCGTGCAGGTGCTCGTCGAGTCCGCTCAGCACGGCGTCGACGTCCTCGGGATGGGCCATCGCGCGGAAGGCGTTGCGATCGAAAGGCAGCAGGCTGCCGGAGGCGTCGACGATGCCCCGGGCGCTCGGCGACAGCGTGATCATGCCGCTGGCGAAGCTGTAGTCCCAGACGCCCTCGCCGGCGGCATTCAGCGCCAGCTTCCAGCGCATCTCGGCGGCGGCCAGCGCGGCCACGGCGTGGCGCCGGCTGTCGGCCGCGGTGAACGCGGCCCAGCCGCCCAGCACCAGCAGCAGCGATACCGCGCAGCCGGTGGCGACCAGCAGCGAACGCTGGCCCGCGTAGCGCGCCTGGGCATCCGCCACGGCCTGGCCGACCGTCACCACCAGCCCGTATTCGGGCAGGGTGCGCCAGCCGTAGTAGCGCTCGATGCCGTCCATGCGGCTGACACGGTGGAAGGTGCCCCAGGGGCCGCTGCCCGGGATATACGGTGCACCGGACAGCGTGCGGCCGCTGTCGCGGGTCACTTCCCCGCGTGTGGTGCGCGCCACGACGATGCCACCGTCGCGCACCAGGGCGATCGAGGCATTCTCGCCGAGGTCGATGGTGTCGTAGAAGCGCGAGAAGTAGGAGGGGGCGACGGCGGCGATGATCACGCCGGCCAGGCTGCCGTCCTCGCGGTAGATCGGGCGCGTGAACTGGACCGACCACAGGCCGGAGACGCGGCCCTTGAGCGGCCGGCCGATCACGAGCCGGTCGCTGCCGCCGGCATCGAGCTGGGCGCGCACGTGGGCGCGATCGCTCAGGTCGATCCGGCGCGAAACGTCGCCGACGCTGGAAAACACGGCGATGCCCTTGTCGTCGGTGACGATCATGTTGACCAGCAGATGGCCCTGCAAATGGGTGTTGAGTTCGTTGACGATGGCGCGGAACTGGTCCGGGTTGCGCAGCCAGCTCAGGCGCAACTGGCTCAGCGACAGGTCGATCGAGGTGACGGTCGAGCGCACTTCCTCGGCAAAGGCATGCGCCAGGTTCTGGACGTTGCGGTTGCTTTCGTCACGCGCGGTGGCGTGCAATTCGACCTGGGCGCGGGCGATCAGCAGCCAGACCACCGGCAACGCGACCAGCAGGAAAAGCGCCAGGCGCAGCAGCACGGCGCGCCGAAAGTAAGGGCGCGCGGCGCGGACGAAACGCAGCGAAGTGTCGATCTGATGGGGCATGGCCGGGAACGACCCGGCAGCATGAGGGTCGGCTGAATGACAGTTGACGAAAAATTACCTATAAATTGTATAGTCGACGTATCTTTGCGGCAAGTCAAACCGGGTGAAGTGTTGTTTCAATGCACATTTAATGTCCGCGCGGAATGAAATATTCTTTCATTTTATTTCCCTGATGAAATTATCTTTCATGGACATGCGCTCGTGCATAATGCAGGTTCACCTCTCCCAAGCCGATGAAACTCCTCCTTAACATCGCTGGCGTGCTGGCCCTTGTGCTCGCGATCCTCGGCCTGTTCCTGCCGCTGCTGCCGACCACGCCCTTCCTGCTGCTGGCCTCGGCCTGCTTCGCGCGCGGCTCGGATCGCCTGCACGGCTGGCTGGTCAATCACCGCGTGTTCGGCGTCTACCTGCGCAATTTCGAGGCGGGCAACGGGATTCCGCTGCGGGCCAAGATCGTCGCCTCGGTCATGATGTGGAGTTCGCTCGTGGTGGCGGTCATCCGCTTCGAGCACCTGGGGCTGCGCATCGCCCTGGTAGCGGTCGGGTGCAGCGTCAGCCTGTACCTGTGGCGGTACTTGCCGACGCTGCGCACCGTCGCGCGCTGAAGCCCTACCGGCGTGCGCCGGCGTCGTCGGCGATCGACTGCGCCACGCCCTCCTCGACGTCGATCAGGAAGCGCGCCCCGGCCCCGGACAAGGCCAGGCTCGGCGCCGCCAGCTCCAGCAAACACGCCAGCATCGGCCGGAACCAGCCGGTATCGCTGCCGAGCTCGGGATGGGCATGGGTGTCGGACAGGTAGATCACCGCGCGCGTCACCATGTTGGGGTCGCGCCCGAGCAGCTCCACGTACTCGGCATGCTGGGTGGCCTCCTGCGCCAGCCGGTGGGTGACGGTCTCGAGAATATCCTGGGAGGCGCCCTGGGTCCGGGCCAGCAGGATGCGCGCCAGTGCGGCGCAGGCGTCGTCGAGTTCTTGGGTAAGCAGGTGCATGATTCCTTCGTGGTGGGTTCGAGTCGTGACGCTCGGCACGACTATGCCGGGTTCAGCCCTTTGACCGATAATCGTAAGCGATATCCACGACCGGCGAACAGCATGGAATTTCAATTTCTCGGCACCTCGGCAGGCACCCCGACCCGCGCCCGCAACGTCACCGGCCTGGCGCTGCGCGCGCCCGGCGGCAAGGCATGGTACCTGGTCGACTGCGGCGAGGCCACCCAGCACCGCATCCTGCGCACCGGCTATTCGCTGATGACGCTGGGCGCGGTCTTCGTCACCCACATCCACGGCGACCACTGCTACGGCCTGCCCGGCCTGCTCGCCAGCGCCGGCATGCTGGGTCGCACCGCGCCGCTCCTGATCGTCGCTCCGCCCTCGGTGCGGCGCTTCGTGCAGGCCGTGTGCGAGACGAGCGAGCTGACGCTTCCCTACCCGCTCGAATTCGTCGACGTCGAGGAAGCGATGGACATCGACCGCCTGCCCGACGTGCACGTGCGCGCCACCGCGCTGTCGCACCGCGTGCCGACCTTCGCCTACAGTTTCACCGAAAAACAGATCGAGCGGCGTCTGGATGTGGACAAGCTGCGCCGCGACGGCATCGCTTCCGGTCCCGGCTGGGGGCGCCTGCAGGCGGGCGAGGACATCGTACTGCCCGACGGCACGCTTGTCCGCAGCGCCGACTACCTGCTGCGGCCGCGCGCGGCGCGCAAGCTCATCGTCGCCGGCGACAACGACACCCCGTCCCTGCTGGCGGCGCAGGCATCGAACGCCGACGTGCTGGTCCACGAAGCCACCTACACCCAGGCGGTCCTGGAAAAGATCGGGCCGGGACCGCAGCACAGCTCGGCGCAGATGGTTGCCGCCTTTGCCCGCGAAGCGAAGCTGCCGAACCTGGTGCTGACCCACTTCAGCCCGCGCTACCACGACCTGGGCGAGATCGAGGCGGAAGCACGCAGCGAGTACGAAGGCAGGCTGTTCCTGGCGCGCGACCTGCAGCGTTATGCGCTGGACCGGCACGGGGCACTCGCGCTCGTTCCCGACTGAACCGCTCTCGCCGGCCGCCGCGTTACCGCTGCGTGCGCCATGTTCATGACCGATGTGCTAACTTTCTTGCCAATCCTTCCCAAACCGGGCCGAACAATGTAGAAGACGCTGCGGGAGTGTCCCTTGAAGATTTCCCCTGGTTCACTTTTATTGGTTCTATTGGCATCGCCGCTCGCTGCCCTGGCGCAGAACACGGCGGCCGACCGTATCCCCGACACCATGGAAGCGCGGGTGGCGGCCTGCGTCGGCTGCCACGGCGTCGCCGGGCGCGGCGTCGAAAACGTCTATTTTCCCCGCCTTGCCGGCAAGCCCGCCGGCTACCTCTACAACCAGCTGGTCGCCTTCCGCGATGGGCGCCGCAAGTACGTTCCCATGAACTACCTGCTGGCCTACCTGCCCGACGCCTACCTGTTCAAGATGGCCGAGCACTTCGCGGCCCAGAACCCGCCGCCGCTGGCCCAGCCGCCGGTGAAGGCCTCGGCCCAGCAACTCGGCGAAGGCCAGCGCATCGTCACGCAGGGGGTGCCGGGCAAGCGCCTGCCGGCCTGCGCCGCCTGCCACGGCGCCGACCTGGCCGGGCGCGAACCCGGCATCCCGGGCCTGCTGGGCCTGCGCGCCGACTACGTCAGCGCCCAGCTCGGCGCCTGGCGCTACGGCGTGCGCACCGCCCTCGCCCCCGACTGCATGCAGGTGGTCGCCTCGACCCTGAGCGAGGCCGAGGTGGCGGCGGTGGCGGCCTACCTGGCCTCGCTGCCGGTGACGAATGTCCGCCCCGCCAAGGCCAGCGCAGCCCGCCTGCCGCTCGCCTGCGGCAGCCAGCCCCTGCAGGAGGCGCGCCGATGAACCCGATCCGACTCTTCAAGCTTGTCGCCGGCTGGCTGGCGCCGCTGTTGCTGCTGGCGGCGGCGCAGACGCCCTCGCTGGCGCAACAGGCGGCAAAGCCTGCTGCCCAGCCCACGCGCAATGCCCAGCAGGCGCTGATCGAGCGCGGCAAGTACCTGGCCCAGGCCGGCGACTGCATCGCCTGCCACACCGTCCCCGGCGGCAAGATCTTCGCCGGCAACCGGGCCATGCCCACGCCTTTCGGTACCCTGTACGCGCCGAACATCACGCCCGACCCGGAAACCGGCATCGGCAAGTGGAGCGCCGACGACTTCTTCAAGATGATGCGCACCGGCCGCTCGCGCAACGGCGACCTGCTCTACCCGGCCATGCCCTTCGCCAGCTACACCAAGGTCACGCGCGCCGACACCGACGCCATCTACGCCTACCTGCGCTCGGTGCCGGCGGTGCGCCAGGCCTCGCGCCAGCACGACCTGCGCTTCCCCTACAACAACCGGGCCCTGCTGATCGGCTGGCGCACCCTGTATTTCAAGGAAGGCGAATACGTCCCCGACAAGACCAAGTCGGCCGAATGGAACCGCGGCGCCTACCTGGTCGAGGGCCTGGGCCACTGCGCGATGTGCCATACCCCGATCAACGCGCTCGGCGGCTCTTCGCAGGAACGCGCCTTCCAGGGTGGCCTGATCCCGATGCAGAACTGGTACGCGCCCTCGCTCACCTCGAACAAGGAAGCGGGCCTGGGCAACTGGGAAATCCAGGACATCATCGACCTGCTGCAAAAGGGCGTGTCGAACCGCGGCACGGTCTATGGTCCGATGGCCGAGGTCACTTTCAACAGCCTGCAATTCCTGACCACCGAGGACGTGCGCGCGATGGCGGTCTACCTGAAGAGCCTGCCGGCCGACCAGCCGCTCGCCACCGACCCGGCGGCGGCGCCGGCGCGCGCCAACGTCACCCAGCAGTTCACACAGGGCAAGCGCATCTACGACGCCCAGTGCGCGAACTGCCATGGCGCCCAGGGACGCGGCAAGCTGCCGCACTACCCGCCGCTGGCCGCCAACCAGTCGATCACGATGACGTCCGCCGTCAACCCGATCCGCATGGTGCTCAACGGCGGCTATCCGCCCGGCACCCGGCGCAACCCGATGCCCTATGGAATGCCGCCGTTCGCCCATTCGCTGTCCGATGACGACATCGCGGCGGTGGTCACTTACATCCGCACCGCCTGGGGCAACCGCGGCGCGCCGGTGAGCGTGCGCGAAGTGAACGACTTGCGTGCGGCGACAGTGGAATAAGGCGGTTGGATACAAGGCTTGAACAAGTCAACGTGATCGAGGAGCGTGCATGATTCTGGAACCGATGGAGCGGGATGCCAGCCACGACCAGGCGCGGGTCGACGCCGTGGTGGCACGGGGCCCGGGTGGCGCCTTTGCGGTGGCGGGCCTGGCGGTGGCCATCGTGCTGGCGATCTGGGTCGCCTTCTACGTCCTGGTGTACCTGGCGCGCGGAGGCGACTGAGATGGCGACCCACCCCTCTTCCGCCGGCGCGGCGGTTGCCCACGCGGCCGAATCGCGCTGGGCGATCCTGGTCGGCCTGATCATCGCCTTTTTGGTCGGCATGATCGCCTACATGAGCGTGCACTGGGCCGCGATGCCGCCGGTGCGCACCGAGACCATCGACCCCGGCACCCTGCACATCTCGGGCGAATTCATCGAGACCAACCTGGGTTCGGTGGCCGAAGCCGACGGCACGGTGACGGTGCGGGTGCTGGCCAACCAGTATTCGTTCACGCCCTCCTGCCTGCTGGTGCCGAAGGACACGCCGATCCACATCCGCGGCACCGCGGCCGACGTCGTGCACGGCTTCTCCATGGGCCAGAGCAACGTCAACCTGATGCTCGTCCCCGGCTACATCTCGAACTTCCGCACCAAATTCGAGAACACCGGCGAGCACATGATGCCCTGCCACGAATACTGCGGCGTCGGCCACGCCGCAATGTGGGCGCGCGTGAAGATCATCGAGAAGGCCGAGTTCATGCGCCAGGCCGCCGGCGGAAGGAGGTTGAGCTGTGCTGAACAATGACACCAAACGCCTCATCCTGGCGCATTTCTGGATTGCCTTCATCGCCTTCTTCGTCGCCTTGCTGCTGGGCGAATGGCAGATGTACATCCGCAGCCCGCTGCGCGACTGGATCGGCAACCCCGAACTGTACTACCGCGCCGTCACCGCCCACGGCTCGGCCATGGGCTACGTGTTCCCGACCCTGGTCGCCATGGGCTTCGGCTACGCCATCGTCGAGCTTGCCCTGAAACAAAGCCTGGTCGGGCGGCGCTGGGCCTGGATCGGCTTCTTCCTGGTCGTGATCGGCACGGTCACGGCCATGGTGCCGGTCTCGATGGGCCTGGCCACCGTGCTCTACACCTTCTATCCGCCCCTGATCGGCAATGCCTTCTACTACATCGGCGTGGTGCTGGTGGTGGTCGGCTCCTGGATCTGGGTGGCGCTGATGTCGGTCAACCTGCGCGTCTGGAAGCGGGCCAACCCGGGCGCTTCGGTGCCGCTGCCGATGTTCGCCAACCTTGCCGGCGCCTACTTGTGGGCCTGGACCTCGCTCGGCGCCGCGATCGAGATCCTGTTCATGATCCTGCCGGTGGCGCTCGGCTTCAAGTCGACCATCGACGCCGGCCTGGCGCGGGTGTTCTTCTCCTGGACCCTGCACGCCATCGTCTACTTCTGGCTGATGCCAGCCTACATCGCCTTCTACACCCTGGTGCCGCGCGCGATCGGCGGGCGCCTGTACAGCGACAGGATGGCGCGCATCTCGTTCATCCTGTTCCTGGTGTTCTCGATGCCGATCGGCGTGCACCACCTGTTCCAGGACCCGCAGGTCGGCTCCGGCGTGAAATTCCTGCACGCCGTATTCACCGGCATGGTCTCGGTGCCGACTTTACTCACCATCTTCACCATCACGGCATCCGTCGAGATCGCCGGACGCCTGCGCGGCGGCAAGGGCGCCTTCGGCTGGGTCAAGGCCCTGCCCTGGCAGAACCCGATGATGCTGGCGGTGGCCTTTTCCTTCATCCTGCTCGGCTTCGGCGGCGCGGGCGGCCTGATCAACATGAGCTACCAGCTCGACTTCGCCGTGCACAACACCCAATGGATCACCGGCCACTTCCACCTGATCTTCGGCGGCGCCATCGTCATCATGTACTTCGCGCTGGCCTACGATTTGTGGCCGCACCTGACCGGCAAGCAGCTCGCCAGCGGCCGCCTGATGCGCACCCAACTGTGGCTATGGTTCATCGGCATGATCGTGCTCACCTTCCCGTGGCACGTGGTCGGCATCCTCGGCATGCCGCGCAGGATGGCCTATTTCGACTACAGCAATCCGGAAATCGCACCGCAGGCGCTGGCCGTGATCATCACCTTCGTCGGCGGCCTGATCCTGGTGATTTCCGGCCTGCTGTTCCTGTTGGTGCTGCTCGGCGGGCACCGCGGCCTGCGCATCGAACTGCCGGACTTCCGCTTCAGCCAGGCGGCCCATAACGAAGGCCGGCTGCCGGCGGCACTCAACAGCTACGCACTGTGGCTGGCCTTGATGATCGGCCTGTCGATCGTGAACTACGGCTACCCGATCAGCCAGCTGATGGCGCTCAAGCAAACCTCGGTGCCGGCCGTGCCGGTGGGGAGCCAGCCATGACCACGGAGAAAACGTTTTCGTTCAGGAACCGCTGGTTCACCGTCAGCGTCGGCATCCTGGCCCTCATCGCCCTGCTCGCCGCGCTGGTCGGCTTCGTCTGGCTGCCCAAGGCGCACGCGCGCAACGCCATGGCCAGCCTGTGGGAAGCCATCTGCAGCGCCGCCGGCGCTCCCGCACCCTTCCAGGGCGCAGGCTTGCCGGCCGAGCAGCAGCGCTTTCCGACCAGCGTGATCGTCAACGCGAACATGATGGACGTGAACGGCGGCGCCTCGATCGGCAAGGGCGCCACGCTGGCGATGGCCTGCACCATGTGCCACGGCGCGCGCGGCACCAGCCCGGCCGGCACGCCGCACCTGGCGGGGCAGCCGGCCTCGGCCACCTACAAGCAGCTGCGCGACTTCGCTTCCGGCCACCGGCCGAGCGCCATCATGCGCCCGCTGGTCATGGAACTGAGCGACCAGGACATGCGCGACCTGGCCGCTTATTACGCGTCGCTCGAGCGCGAACGCATCGCCGACATCGCACCCTCGGTCCACGAAACGCCGCGCCTGGTGCGCAACGGCGATCCGATGCGCAGCATCGGCGCCTGCTCGTCCTGCCACAGCCCGCATGCGCGGCGCCCGGCCACGCCGGTGCTGGAGGGGATCTCGGAAACCTACCTGCGCGACCAGCTGCATGCCTTCCGCGATGGCCGCCGCGCCAACGACATCAACCGGCAAATGCGCAACGCCGTGCGCAAGCTGAGCGACGCCGAGATCGCGGAGCTGGCGAAGTACTACGCGGCGCGCTGAACGGGGTCGGTCGCAGGCTCATGCGAACAGCGCCGGCCTCGCGTCGATCCTTTGCTCGATCGCATTGCGCAGCTGTCCGGCGCTCACCGGCGGACTGAAGAAATACCCCTGGAACTGGTCGCAGCGGTGTTCGCGCAGGAAGGCCAGCTGCTCCTCGGTTTCGACGCCTTCGGCGATCACCTTCAACTGCATCGTGTGCGCCAGCGCGATCACGGCGCAGACGATCGCCGCGTCGTCGGCGTCGGTGGTCAGGTCGCGCACGAACGAGCGGTCGATCTTCAGTGCGTGGATCGGGAAGCGCTTCAGGTAGCTCAGGCTGGAGTGGCCGGTGCCGAAGTCGTCGATCGACAGGCTGACGCCCATGTCGCTCAGCTCCTGCAAGGTGGCGGTGGCGCCGGCCGGGTCGGCCATGACGACGCTTTCCGTGATCTCGAGTTCGAGCTGGGCCGCGTCGCAACCGGTCTCGGCCAGGATCTGGCCGACCAGCTGCACCAGGTTTTGCTGGTGGAACTGGCGCGCCGACAGGTTCACGGCCACGGTCATGGGCGGAAGGCCGGCATTGCGCCAAGCGACGATCTGCTCGCAGGCGGCGCGCAGCACCCAGGCGCCGATCTGGACGATCAGCCCGGTCTCCTCCGCGATCGGGATGAACTCGGCCGGCCCGACCGGTTCGCCGCCCGGCGGTTTCCAGCGCAGCAGCGCCTCGACGCCGACCTGCTCGCCGGTGGCCAGGTCGATCTGCGGCTGGTAGTGCAGTTCGAACTCGTGCCGCTCCAGCGCACGGCGCAGGCCGCTCTCCATGCACAGGCGTTCGAGCGTGCGCGCGTTCATTTCCTCGGTATAAAACTGGAAATTGCCCCGGCCCAGTTCCTTGGCGCGGTACATGGCCGCGTCGGCATTCTTCAGCAAGGCATTGCTGTCGACACCGTCGCGCGGATAGATGCTGATGCCGATGCTGCCGACCGGCGAGAACTCGTGGCCGAGCACGTTCATCGGCAGCAGCAGGGCCTCCAGCAGCTTGGCCGACAGCACCGCCGCGCCGTCGGCGTCTTCCAGGTCGGGCATCAGGACCACGAATTCGTCGCCGCCGAGCCGGGCCACGGTATCGCCTTCGCGCACGATGCCGGACAAGCGCCGGCCGGCCTCGACGATCACGTGGTCGCCGGCTTCGTGGCCGAGGCTGTCGTTGATGGTTTTAAAACGGTCGAGGTCGATGAACAGGATCGCCACCTGGTGGCCGCTGCGGTGCGCCATCGCCAGCGCCTGGTCGAGCCGGTCCATCAGCAGGCTGCGGTTGGCCAAACCCGTGAGCACGTCGTGGCTGGCCAGGTGGCGCAGCTCGTGCTCGTACTGCTTGCGGCGAGCGATGTCCTCGATCACGATCATCAGGTTGACGTCGCCGCGGCTGGAGACCATGCGCGACACCGCCACGTTGACCCAGACCGGCTGCCCGTCCTTGCGCACGTAGCGCTTCTCGATCGCGTAGCTCGGTATCGCGCCCGAGAGCAGCATGCGCAGCGGCGCCTCGCTGGCCGGCAGTTCCTGGTCGAGCGACATCTGGCGGAAGTTCATTGCCTTCAGCTCCTCCTCGCTATAGCCGACGATGTCCTGGAACTTGCGGTTGGCGCGCAGCCAGCGTCCATCCGGCGCCGCCTGGGCCAGGCCGACCGCGGCGTGGTCAAAAGCGATGCGGAAGCGCTCCTCGCTGTCGTGCAGGGCGGCCTTGGCGCGCATCGGCGCAGTCAGGTCTTCGGCGATCAGGAGCAGCAAGTCTTCGCCGTCGAGCCAGACGCGCGACAGCGCGCAGCGCAGGTAGCGCGGCTGGCCGTCCGGCGCCTCGGGCTCCAGCGTCAGCATCAACTCCTCGCGGTGGTACGGCGCCAGCAGCGCGACCTCGATGGCCGCGCGCAGTTCGGGCTGGGGCAGGAAATCGATGTCCACGCTGGGCGGCACGGCCACGCCCAGCATCGTGCACATCGCGGGGTTGATGGTGCGGACCTGGCGCGTGGCGTCGACCACCATCACGCCCGAAGGCAGGCTGGTGAGCACCTGCTCGGCGTAGTTCTTCAGCCCGGACAACTCGATGCGCCCGGCCTGCTCGTAGGTGTCGAGCGCCAGGCTCATGTCCAGGCAGATCAGTTTCAGCAAGGCGTCGTAGGTCGGCTGGTATTTCTCGGGCGTGCCCGCCAGCGCCTGGCGCAGCACCGGCGCCAACTCGGCGAGATACTTGCGGTAGGCGCCGATGTACCAGCGGATCTCCAGCCCGACGTGCTGGTGCACCAGGCCGACCCGCACCCGGTTGCGTTCATAGTCCTCGTCGTAATCGCCGACGGTGAGGGTATCGAAGTAGGCGGCCTGCAGGTGCTTCAGGCGGGCAAAGGTATGGCAGTCGTCGAGCAGCGACTGCAGGCGCGGAAAGCGCAGCAGGTGGTCGTAGAAGGACACGACCACCTCGGACTGGTGGGCTTGCAGGTAGGGATGGACCTCGCGCAGGAGTTGGGCGTCTTGGTCGGTGAATTCGAGGTAGTCGCGGTACTGGCGGGAAGTCTCGGGGTCGGGCGCCATCAGGTCGGTCATGGCGTCGATGTCGAATTTTTTTCTTTTCATTGCTAGCTGAGGGCGCCGGAGCGACGCGATTGGATTACGCGGACGCAAGGATGACCCAGGCCCCGATGGCCAGTCCTTGCGGTAGATCAAACAATTTCCTATGAACTACGAAAGTTGAATCCAGGTATTTACGCGCCGATAGCGTGGCCGAGCGAATCGGGCACTGGACAATGCGAGCAAGTCCCGCGTCGCAGCTCTTCCTGTGCAAATACGCCCGCGCCTGCGTCTGCCATGCATTGTGCAGCCCCAAGCCAGCTCGGCCGGGATGGCGTACTGTGACTGACGGCTCGCCGGATTGCTCCGTCATGCAAATACCTCATCGCATTTCCCTGCTCCTGCTGTCGCTGAGCCTGACCGCGGCACACGCCGCCCCTGCTTATCCAGAATCCCGGGTCACCGTGTCATTGCGCGCAGAACATTCGCCGGTGCTCGCGCTCGCGGTATCGGAACGCGTCGACGCGGCGACAGCGCCGGCCGGCAAGACGCGCGGGATCGCAAACAGAAAGCCCATGAGCATGCCGCTGACACAAAAACCGAAACCCCAGAGCAAGGCGACAGCGACGTGAAACTTTGGCGCGAGCACGCCACCGGCGATCACGACGACCATGCCGATTGCGAAGATGTTCAGCAATACACGGGGAACGTGGCTGCGCTCATGGGAGCGGCGCTCGTCCTCTTCCTTAGCGGTGAGCTTGGTAAGCGGGTTGCGCATGACTTCGCCGGCACAGTATCGGCACGGAGGATTGATCGCAGGAGGAGCGCACAAGTTCCTCGGCCAAGGCAGTCTCGGCACATTGGCCGGCGCACATGCAAAAGCCCAGCCGATGAGGGCTGGGCCGGATGATCATGTAGTGGTAGGCCTCCCCGGAGTCGAACCGGGCACCAACGGATTATGAGTTTGCTAGCAAAACTACGTCCGTAGGTAAATCGAGGTCAAGTAAGCGAAGGTTGGTGAAGGCGATAGTATACAACGAATCAATGAGTTAGCGAAATTTACGTAAAATCAGGGAAAGGTACGGTTGTACCGCTGGTGTACCGTAGTACCTTAGTTCCTTAACACCTACTCAAACAAGTGACCAGTACGGCCAACATCGACAGAGCTGCCAGTACAACATCCGTGCACCCCTAGGGCAATGGTCGAGACAGGCGCGCATTTTTAGGGTCATACACTAAATCTGTGATTGACCCATCACGGATGTGCCGAACCGCTTCATCAATGACATGAAGGGGCACGAGAAACCACTCCCTCGGGTTGACTGACTGTCCGAAGCGGTCTTCGATGGTCAAGTAGATCTGCGCTGCACCGAACAGGCGATGGAAAATATTTTCCAGCTTCGTTCTATTCAGGTTGTGCAGCTTGTAGGTAGCAACAATTTCGACGCCTGCCAGTAGGTAAGTAGCATCCTTATCAGCGCCTGCTATGCGGGTCTCAACACTGCCGCCGGTCACGCCGATCTTGTGGATCAGCTCGCGATGCTCTGCAACGAATGGATGGTTGGAGAGGCTGCGCAGCACATAGATGGTGCCCGTTTCGATGTCGTCAGGTTCCGCCGCGCTACCAAACAGCGGCCCGTCGTCTTTGCGAATGAGACGGCGACCCACCGGCGTGTCGCCATCAGGGTAAAGCGAGCGGGACAGCGAGCGCAGCAATAAGTCGCTCTCCGTTTGATTGTCAAAAATCACACGCAGGCGAGGATTGTCGCGCCCGTCCTTCGTCTTGCCGCCTTCATGCATTTCGGCGACGTAGGCGATCTGGCCGCCAATGATGAAGAAATCGCCTACCTCGATACTGGCGTTTTTCATGAACGGTTTCGTCATCCAGGCAGCGTTTTTGAGGCCGTCTTTGGCTTCATCGAACATCCGCTTGAAGCGATCAAAATCCTTGCAAAGCGTACGGTTGGCGATCTCCTCCGCCGCCTTGATTTCGACGTAAGGGCGCACATTGCGAAGCACAGTAATGTCGTTATCGCTAGCAGCGGCGCCCCCCACTCCCAGTTCGGCCAGTAGGGCGTCCTCGTCCAGCGCATTTACATCGATCTGATTCGCAGTCGTTCCAGCCAAAAGTCCGGGGCTATCCATCAGCCCCAGCAGTGTCCGCGCCTCGGGTAACTTGCGAACTTGGTCCAGACGCACTGCATACAGACGCTCGAATACGTCGCGTTCTTCGCCATGCTGTGGAATACGGCCGTGCGTCTGATAGAAGCGCAGAATGTCCTCGAACCCTGCGATGATGCGCTCCTCACGCGGCGTACGGCCAGAAGTCTTCAGCGGGGCAACCTCTACGCCCAACGCATCCAGTAGTTCGTCATCGTCCATTTCAGCCATTGGTCGGCTCCCCTTGTGCCTGTGCCGCCTTGGCTTGCGCCCGGTAACGTGCCAATGCCGCGACACCTTCAGCCATACGCTTTTCCCACAGGTCGGCGGAATTAATGTCTGGCAGGCGACCGCGCTCCTGCTTGAACAGCAGGGCGCGCTTAGCTAGCTCGCGCGCTTCATCTTCAGGAATGCTGACTTTCTTCGCCGCGATGCTGGCCTGTACCTGGCGCAAGGACTTTTCATCCATCGCCTTTGCTAGCACGGCATAGGCCGCGTCGAATGGGTTGATGCGATCAATCAGGTCAATATCCAAGTCGCGCACATTGACGAACTTGCGCACGCCATCAAGTAAAGCAGTATTGCCCTGTGCGGCTCCGCTGCCATTGGCGTCCGCCTGGGCCAATGCCAGTTTAGCTTGCTGGGTGATATTCATGGCGGCGATGGCGTGCTGGCGAATCGCTTCCTGGTCGGCCTCGCTCAACTCCGGATAACGCTCGCGCACGATTTTCCCCATGCGTAGCTGGGTGAGTTCTTCAGGGAGGGTATTTTCCTTATCGAACAAACCGCGCTCCAACACGGTTTTATCCTGTAAGAAATTGGTGACGACTTCGTTCAAGTCTTCCTTGCAGATGCGCGTGGCCTCAGCGCTTTTCGGCGTTGCCAGTCCATTGATTTCGATATGAATCTGCCCAGTTTCTTTGTTGACGCCGATGTTGTGACCGCCTTCTTTGTATCCGTCCTCTCCGTAGTCAAAGCCGTCCTTTTTGCCGGCATCTTTGGGCGTGAACTCATAGCGCGGCGCCAGTACCTGCTCCATCAACAAACTAGCCGAAATGGCCTTCAGCATGTCGTTCACGGCCTCGGCAACAGCGCTTTGCTCGGCCGTGGGTTCAGCAATCAGGTTGGTAAAGCGTGCCTGCTCTTTACCTTTTGCGTCGCGGGTAGCACGACCAATGATCTGTACGATTTCGGTCAGGCTGCTGCGGTAGCCGACGGTCAATGCGTGTTCACACCAGATCCAGTCGAAGCCTTCCTTTGCCATGCCTAAGGCAATAATGACATCCACATGATCGCGATTGTCTTTCTGCGCCGGGTCTTTCAATGCAGCGAGCACCTTAGAACGCTTGGCCGGATCGCTATCGTCCACCAGATCCGCCACCTTCAGGGTGCGGCCGTCATGTCCCTGCACCAGGTGAAAGCCCGTAGCCGAATCAACACCTTTCCACTCGCCCAATGCGTGCATGATGCGATCTACCTCGCCCTGCTTATCCTTGAGGCTTTCGCGTGCATTCACGTTCGGAATATGAACGATAGTTTTCAATGCCGGGTCCAGCACCTTGGCGATGGCGTCGACGTAAGGGCCAGTGTAGAAAAAGTAACCGATGTTGAGGCACTTGAGCCAGTGATAGCCGTTGAGCTGTTCATAGTAGGTGTAGGTGACCGTCTCGAATTTCGCCTCATCCACCGGCTCCAGAACTGCCTCACTGTCACCACGGAAGTAAGAGCCGGTCATGGCGACCAAATGCACCTTGTCGCGGGCGATGAACGCGCCTAGCTGACTACCCAGCTTGTTATCCGGATTGCTGGAGACATGGTGGAACTCGTCAATGGCGATTAGGCGATTGTCGAAAGCCTGCACCCCCAGCTCTTCCACCGCAAAGCGGAAGGTGGCATGGGTGCAGACCAGCACCTTGTCTGCACTCTCCAAAAATTTGCGCACGGCCTCCACCTTGGACTTGGCTACGCGGGGCTCATCCATGCCCGGCGCATTGCACAGGTTCCACTGCGGCGCCACCTGCCAGTCCCAGTAAAAACCGTGCTGACTCAGCGGCTCGTCGGCAAAGCTGCTGCCGATGGAGCGCTCCGGCACTACGATGATGGCCTGCTGTAAGTCTTGGTTGTTGAGCTTGTCTAGTGCAATGAACATCAGCGCCCGGGATTTACCCGAGGCTGGAGGCGATTTAATTAATAGGTATTGCTCGCCGCGCTTGGCGTAGGCTCGCTCCTGCATCGTACGCATACCAAATTCGTTGGCTTTGCTAGAGGCCCCGGTGCGCGTCGTGGCAATGGATACCGATGGAATGGTGTAGGCATTGGTCGGATTGCCGGCTTGTTCGCTCATGCTGCTTTCTTTCCTCTAGTAGTTTTAGTGACAGGCTTACCCTTGGCTGCACCGGCCGTCATTTTCGTATATAACTCAAACAGTTTTTCCAATCGCTCGGTATCGTTCTTGAATCGGCGGCCGATGTAGATACGTTCCAATACCTCGTCGTTACGCTCGTGGGCGCGACGCAAATTTTCGGGCATCGTGTCTGGGTCATACAAGTCCGCAATGGTGGCCGGGAAGTGCGCCTCTCGGGCCAAGAGAATGTCTTCTGCGCAGCGCGACAGGTCCGCTTTCATCGTCTCCGTCAGCGTTGGTACAGGAAAGGTGTTCCACCCGAGAGTGTTTGAATACGAAAAATCGGTGCGCATCCGCACGCAAACAGTGCCAATCCAGACCCAGTGGAGACGCGAGGCGATCAGGGCCATGTTCCAAAGGGGAGCATCGTATATGGCAAAGTTTCGATCACCGATTACAGCTCCTGAACTCATAAGCCCGACCGGCAAATAAGGTCGGTTTTCCGAACTTACACGGGGTGTGACGATAACGCATTTATTTGCTAGACGAGGCGTCTTAAACTGATGGGACCTAGCCGCAAGACTTCTTGCATAAGCATCTTTACTGTTGAGACGGGCATTTCGAACTAACTCGATTTGTTTTACCAAAGCAGGTTCTTCTTGAGCTTCAGCAAGGTAGTCGTCAGCAATCCAGATGCAGTAACGCGTTTCACCATTGATGAATTCTTTTGATCCATAAAATTGCTTAATGAATTTCTCGCGAGACCTTTCCGAGAGCTTCATACCTTCAATTTGGTAAGGCAAAAGTGTCAGATGACCACCATCATCTGCTTTGTTTCCAAAGTCCATTACGCTAACCTCAGTCAGCGGCCTCATTGCTTTGTCTACAATAATATTTGGCCCGGCAACAAGATATGCGTTGATATTCGCCACGTCCTTAGCAATAGACTTCCCGTCATCGGTTATTGAATACAGCTTACGAATTTGCCCCAGTTGACTTGAAATGCCTACGATAACTACGGTGACTCCTGCTTTATGACTTGCTAAATTTGACCACTTAAAACTAGTATGGGCGAACGAAATTTCATATCCTGTCTCAAATATCAACGGCCAAAGAAAAGGGACTTGCTGGCCCTGGCAAATCGAATTAGTCGATACAAACGCAGCCGTAACTTTACTCTTGGTGCCATAGTCGGCTGCCTTCATAAACCAACCTGCAACGTAGTCTAATGACTTCCAATTTGTGGTGCGGGACGCAAAGACGCTTCCCAAATCCGCTTTTTGTTCATCGGTCTGCCAAGTAGAGCCGAGATAGGGCGGATTGCCGCAAATGTATGTCTCGCCGCCGTCGTTATCGAAGTCGATCTCTGCTTGATTCAATGGGGAACCAAACAAATCGTCCGCAACCAACTTAACGCCAGTCCCAGTCGGTGGGCAGATGCTTAACCAATCCAGTTTCAGTGCATTGCCGCAAACGATCCAGTTCTGCGCATCTAGCGGTAAAAACTCCGCTAGCGCATCCTTTTGCCCGCGATATAGCACATCGCACTGGAATTCGGTAATGATGAGAGCCAAGCGCGCAATCTCCGCCGGAAACTCGCGCAGCTCGATGCCGCGAAAATTAGTCAGTGGTATCGAGCTGTTAAGATGGGCTTCGCCCCGACGGCGGTTGATTTCCGCCTCGATCTCGCGCATTTGCTTGTAAGCGATGACCAAAAAGTTGCCCGATCCGCAGGCTGGGTCGAACACTCGAATGTGCGCCATACGCTTGCGTAGATTCAGTAACTTGATCTTGTTGTCGCCCGCTTCTGCCAGCTGCGCGCGCAATTCATCCAAGAATAATGGGTTCAGCACTTTCAGTATGTTGGGCACGCTGGTGTAGTGCATACCCAATGCGCCGCGCTCATTGTCATCAGCCACGGCCTGAATCATGCTACCGAAGATGTCGGGATTGATTTCCTTCCAGCTAAGGTTTCCGGCATGCAGCAGATAGGTGCGCGCCATGCGGGTAAAGCGCGGTACCTCGGTGCTTCCTGAAAATAGGCCGCCGTTCACATAAGGGAATTGGTCTGCCCAGCTACGGATATTTTCGGCTTCGCGGTGTCGATTATCCAACTTGCCATCGTGCCGCGTAGGAGTATTCATAGCGCGGAATATCTCGGACAGAACCGTAGAGGTGTTGCTGCCGTCGCGCTCAGTCATCTGCTCCACTGTCTTGGTGAACAAGCCAGTGCCGTTAAAGATGTCCGTATCCTCGGCAAAGAAGCAGAAGATCAAGCGCGCCATAAAGTGGTTCATGTCGGCGCGACGCTCATCAGTCGCCCAATCCGGATTCTCGCGCAGGAGCTCGACGTACAGCTTGTTTAGACGCCCAGTAGCGCGCACGTCGATAGGGTTGTCCTTAATCTCCTTGATAGTGGAGATTCCCGCCAGCGGTAGGAAGAAACCAAAGTGATTCGGAAAATCCTGATACGCAGACGAGATGGTCTCACCGTTAGCGATTTCTTCCGCCTCAAGCGTCTGGCCATCGGTAGCCAGAATGAATTTCGCCTTAGCTTTTATCGTGGCAGGGCTCGCCTTTAATTCCTTGAAAGTGTCACCCACGGCGCCGGCTTCGCAGACCGCGATATGAATGTGATTGCGAAGAAGCACTCCATTAGGCAAATCGGAAGCATTATTGTTGCCCGTCCGTAGCCGCTTGAGGGTGATGTCCTTATGGCCGAAGGCGGCTAGGAACGTAAAGGGGAATTCCGAGGCGTTGAATGGCTCATCAGCCAGTTCCGATATAGCCTGTTCAATTTCTACTGCGTTCATGGAGCGTCTTGCCTATCTGATGTTTTTTCCCGCGTGTCCGACTATGACTCATGGGATGATGTTGTGCTGCGCGCAGACACCTTGTAGATGGTTGTTCGCGAAACCTTGTAGCGTTCTGCAATCTGACTGATCGGGATAGTGGGATCAGACATGAGCCGCTTGATCTCGCGAATTTGTCGAGTATCAAGTTTCGGCTTGCGCCCACCAGCCCGGCCGCGCGTACGCGCAGCGGCCAGGCCGGCTCGCGTACGCTCCCGAATCAGGTTACGCTCAAATTCTGCCAGCGCGGCGAACACATGAAAGATCAACTTCCCAGCCGCACTGGTTGTCTCGATCTTTTCAGTGATGCTCTCGAAGCCAATCCCTTTGGCTTCCAGCTCGGCGATAATATGCACCAAGTCAGGCAGACTACGGCCAAGCCGATCCAGCCGCCAGACAACGAGGGCATCACCAGCACGTAAAGCCTTGAGACAATGATCCAGCTCGGGGCGGTCGCCTGATTTTCCGCTCGCTTTTTCTTCATAGATCGACTCGACCCTTGCAAGCCGCAGTGCATCACGCTGCAAGTCCAGGTTCTGGTCATCTGTGGAAACTCTGGCGTAGCCAATACGTTGATTCATGAACAGTAGCCGGACGTTGAAAAATTGACGGGAATTTTAACAGCCAACGGCTGATTCCGACAGTCATTATTGGCATAACGTCAGTGTCCCGAAAACCACCGTTTTCTGAACATAGAACAGGAAAATTGCATCAACGGTAAGGCCGCTGTGCCAGCAGTCGAAAACGGCCACACATACATACCGGTCATGCACCAAGTCTCAGAGCCAGCCCTGCTTATCTCTTAGCCTTCACTTACAAGATTGTCTTTTTAGCCACCGATGTCGGCGCTTGATAGCACCGGCTGGCCGCTGAGGTCACTGAAGGTCGCCTCGCACTTCGGCGATGCGTTTCGGTTTGTGCAGTACCAAAACTTCCCATGCCGCCCTTCCTTTGGCATAAGTGATCCTGTTCCGCAGCTAGGACATGACTGTGCTGTCTGATTTTTTGTTTCCATATACGTTGTGACCTTGGCCTTCGCGCTTGAAGTGAACTGCAACGGCAACCTTTCTAGGAAAATTCTGTTGCGCTCACGCATAAGACGGTTAGCCTCACCTATGTCGGCTGGTACTGGCAACGTGAATGCCAACCACTCCCGTAAGTAGTCGAGAACTCCAATAACCATTTGCTGCTCAGCACGGTCTTTCTCAACCTGGCGACCAAGTCGGTTAATCGCAGTCGAAATTCGCGCCTCAACTTCAGACAGATAGTCAATTTCCTCCTGTTGTCGCAGGAAGTCCGTAATTGCTGAGCGTATCAGATGCCCTGTTGGCAATCCGATTGCCTCGGCCCGCTTCTCGATCTGTTCCCTTTGATCGTTGTCTAATCGTACAGAATAAGTTCGTTTGACAGCCATGTAGGCTCCTATGATCTGTATTGCTATCGCGTCCTGCAATTGCAACACGTTAACGAAAAATGCAATACGCACCTAAGCTACGTATAGCGATGGATAAGCTCAAAAATCATCTCAAACGCAATACCCCTTTATGTTCCACTAGAAAAAAACAAATATTTTTTGAAATACGAGAGACTGTAAACCAGAGTTGCCGTTTAGATACGAAGTAGTGAAGGTTACAAAGTAGGCTACAAGCGGGCTACATATAGACTACAAGCAGGCTACACATTGATACTAGTGGCCCCTTACCGAGCCTATGAAGCATCATGTTGCTTCTGAACACATGGCAAGAAAGCATCACGAAGTTCCCAAGTATCATAAAAGTACCAAAGAGATATCAAGAAGATAGCAACGGGATACCAAGAAGATAGCAATGGGTACCAAGAAGATAGCAAATTGGTACCAAGAAGATAGCATTGGAATACCAAGGGATAGCAAGGGGATACCATACCGGCACCATTTGGCGTCATTGAGAGTCATTCTAGTTAGGTGACCGGATGTTTCTATCTACAAGAAAAACTGGCACTCACAGAAGTCCTGCCTCCGGCTTGTCGGTGCTCTTCAGCCAGGTTTAAATATATGGTTAAGACTGGTTAATGAAATCATTAACTTCCGCGAAACGCAGGCCTAGTGCAGGATCCGGCAAATTCCCCGTACCTCATAGGGCGTTAAATTTGTACTCCAAAGATCCCTCTCACGAACTTCATAGGGCGCCCATCCGTACTTCAAAGGTCGGTACTGTGTACTCCAAAGGTCGGTAGCAGAGAGTCCACTATGAATGATCACCGTCTTCGCACGTGTACTAAGTCATTAATAATTTCCCAATCATCAAGAAATCCGACACTTTTTAGTTCAATCAAAGCCGTCGTCATCAGCTGCTTGAATTTCCTTGGGGTGTCAGTAGTACAGCCAGCTCCTTTATGGAGAGTGCTCAACTTGATGGGCAACGGATCGCGATGCGACGCTAAGTAGCCGTGCATCCATGTCGCAAGGCCGGACGGCAACGCTAGCCGCTGAGCCCACTGCAGATGGGTAAAATGCACGTCTCCGAATAGCTCAACCAACTCAGGTGCCACCCAGGCCCGCCACTTCTTCAGTCGTGATCCTGTGGCTTCGTTCTGCCATTCAAATTTCGGTATCATCGACAGGCTCACGCCTCGCATTAGGCGCTTGGAGTACACTGAAAGCGAATTTGCTTGCAAACGGCGGAGACTATCTAACAGCCGTACGACATGCTGATGATTGGGCTTTGATTTTGTCCGTCTCAGAGCCTGGACCATACTGTACGCAGTGAACTCAACTGGACTGCCTAATGGTACAGCTCTCGCTAAGTGAATTAGTTGCAGCCAGACGAGCTCATCGTTTTGCCGTAGTTCCTTTCCTGTGTACGTGACGCGCGCAGACCGTCCAATCACCGCTATTTCTTCGTTTTCATAATATCGTCGTGGCTGGTTTCGGTTTCTTGCATTGAACAATGCGGAACGTAGCAATTCGTTAGGCATACACCGAAGTTCCTCGCCCCATGAAGGGAGCTGACGGTCAACAGAAAAGTCTGGTGCCTGCGAAGTACGAGGACGACTTTTCGAACGCTCTTCCATACCTCGGACTATGGCCAGCAAGTCATCCGTGCGTTTAGTTGCAACGTCCCCGATCAAACGTGAACTCATGAGTCAGTTTCAGTTCTGAAGAGAAGATCCGCCATCAAGCAGGCGAGCCACTTCCGTTGTCCTGAAATACAGTCGCCGCCCAATCTTCAACTTAGCCATATTGATTTGCTGTGCGAACTCTCCGTTCGAGCGCAGGTACATGCGGACCGCTTCGGGCGACCGATTAAGAATGTCGGCGAGTCCTGCCAATGGCATGAGAGGTCCAAAACGTCCAACTAGGTTTTCTTCGATTGTCATCATTTAGCGTCATCCTTTACGTAAATTACGCTTGCATGATGCCGCTGAGAAAAGATACCATGTGGCAAATTTGTTAGAATCTAGTTGACGATGCCTTACCAAAATGCGCGCGTAGTCGCGAACAAACAGCCCGGATCTGAATTTGCAACCGTCGCGCGGACTTCGACTGTCACTGCACAAAGGATGAACAGTGGACATCCTTATCTGTGGTGTTTTTGCAAATTCTGCGGCCAGCAAACTGAATATGCCATAGCCCGTGAAGCAGTTAAGGTATTTAGGAAGATTAGTAATGGCGCAATAGAGGTCCAAGTATCGGACGATATGTTGGCCAATGCCGAGACATCAGCGAACGATCTAGCTGCCATCTATGAAAAACTACTCAATGACACCGAAGAAATTTACGCCGCTGGGAAAATGCTATTGGATTATTGCGACGTTCGTGAAATGGGTGGAGACTTTTCAGTCGAGTCATTTCGCGATCAGGTAAGGTCTTATTGCCTATTGGTGGAGTGGGCTAGACATGGGGACATAGCTGGAGCCGCTCGACTTCCAGGCAAGACAAAAGGTGCTCAGAGGCCCAGCAAGCTATATTGCGAATTGCACTACCCTGGGCGCAGCGATGACGCACGACGTGCGTATCAAAGAGATCGCAGATTCGTCGCCGATTATGAGGAACTGATACGGATCATCTGGGCACAATATGCCGGCCGCTTGCGGCAATGGAACATTGATGATCACACCATGGTTCGAAATGCTGCCTATCACCAACTAAGATTGATGAAGGCGCCCACGCGAATACTCGATGACTGCTTCAAAACAAAAGAACTCAAAAGTCGATGCATTGCCCCAACAGCAACCGTCAAGCCGATGGAAGACTATTATTCAGTAGCCCGAACTGCTTTTGAGAAGATACGAAGCCTGGCAGAAGAAAAGGACTGGATTAACGAAATGAAGGATCACAGGATCGTTAACCAATCCGAAATTGCCCGTCGACTTGGCATAAATCGCCAGGCCGTGTCAGCGGCAATAAAAAAACGCAATCTTCAAATAAGTTAACTGTTTTAGAAATTTTATGAGAACTACTTCTTGGCGGCCTCTCCTTCCCGATCCCACTCATCTTCTGGATATGCGACGATGTGCGTAAATGGTGAGGCAGATCGAAGTGCGAGCGGCCAGCCGCTCTCATTGTCTGAGAGAATAAAATCTCGAGCGCTAACCGGAGATCCTTCAAGAAGCTGCTTCCATATCGGGCTATACATTCCATTTAGCCCTTTGTTTTCCCACAACTGAATCATCTCCATAGCTTTACGCATAATGAAGTGTGCGGGTTGCCCACCCTCTGCAAGTAGATCGAATACTTTGCGGTGAAACTCAAGGGTTGCATTATCCCGTTCAGCCTTCTCTGCCCGAGCCTCACGCCTTAGCCTCAACAGTTCATCTCGCGACTTCGACTGCTCATCCCTAAACGCGTTTAGTTTCGAAAAGGCAGGCTCATACGCGGGCGGTAGACCAGCTGCATCCGCTAGTGACACAGATTCTTTTACGGACTTACTTATCCTGTCTAAAGAATCAGAACCTAACAGCAAGTTTTCTAAGCTACAGTGTCGCTTTTCCATCAGATGTTCCTTTCGGTGGCAATTTCTATCTAATGCTGCGTTAGCAAAATCATTCCTAAAAGTTAACTTTGCAACGACCGCTTAACACTGTCGAGCTTTTCAACTAAGTCCTCCGCTCGCAGATGGGTATATCGACGCAGCATTTGCATCGACTTGTGCCCACTGATGGATGCGACTTCTTGATCGCTTAACCCTGCCTCAACTAGCCGACTAACGGCCTCATGGCGAAGGTCATGAAACTTGAAATCACTTACGCCCACAGCTTTTTTGATATCGCCCCATGCTTTGTTGAAATTATAAGACCTGCGCTTCCCATCTTTGCCTGGTTCTCCGAAAAAGACGAGCTCAGTACTATCCGGGCGCGCTGGATTATTTAGCGCGAATCTGAAATTCTCAGTGGCGTTTTTGGAAAGCGGAACCGTACGCGGCAACGTATTCTTCGTCTCGATCAGGCGCACGATACGACGGTCGAGGTCAACTTGCGAACAACGTAATGTAGCGATCTCTGATGAGCGCATTCCCGTCTCAATGGCTATACGAACGATCCATCCCAGCATTGGATTTGAATACGCATCTATCGCTGCTAACAAGCGTATTTCTTCATTAGCGCTCAGCCGGCGGTTGCGGCCAGGTCCAGGTGAAGGACGGCGCAAGTTCAGCATGGGGTTAAAGGGCAGACCAAGCCCCCACTCTTTCACGGCTACGGTAAATAGGTGCCCCATCAATGCTAATTCTAAGCGCACAGTATTTGTTGAACGGGGCTGAGGCTTCCCATCCTTCATCCGGTCTTTACCCGCAAGGCGTAAGTCACGATACTCTGCAATCAGCTCAGTTGTGATTGCGGCAAGGGAATATTTACCGAAAAAAGCAACAAGTGGGGTAGCACGCGGCCTTTCCGCGTTTTGTGTAAGCGGCCGCTTAGTCGGCGTTACTTCGGCTAGATAGCGCTTCATAGCCGCCTCAAAGGTCATCCGTTCGGATGGGCTGCGCTGAATGAACAGCCCGCGCACCATCTCATCCTCGGTCCGCCGAGACCAGTCTTCCGCGTCCTTTTTTAGTCGGAAGGTTTTGGCCGTTGTCGGCCACCCAGCCTTCCGAATGACTGCCTTCCACGTTCCTGATGGGGTCTTAACGATCGTTGCCACGTAGGTTTAGTACTCTCAAAATTTGCTTACCGTACCGAGATTGTACCGACATGCCTAGCGGAAAGTAAAAAAGGACTTAGGTTTTCACCTAAGTCCTTGATTATATTGGTAGGCCTCCCCGGAGTCGAACCGGGCACCAACGGATTATGAGTCCGCTGCTCTAACCAGGCATGAGCTAGAGGCCCAGAAATCGGGACAGTGGCTAGAAGAGATCTCGCCACCCGCACCAGCGGCGCGGAACCGTGAAGCAGAGTGGCGAGAGGATATTGCTTTTACACTAGAGCCGTCAAGCTTTCAATGGGTTTCAGCCGAACAATCAGCTGCTGCCCTCGAGGAAGCTCTTCAGCTTGTCGGAACGCGACGGGTGGCGCAACTTGCGCAGGGCCTTGGCTTCGATCTGGCGGATGCGCTCGCGGGTGACGTCGAACTGCTTGCCGACCTCTTCCAGCGTGTGATCCGTGGACATCTCGATGCCGAAGCGCATGCGCAGCACCTTGGCTTCGCGCGGGGTCAGCGAGTCCAGCACGTCCTTCACCACGCCGCGCATCGAGGCGTGCAGGGCCGCGTCGGACGGGGCCAGCGTGTTGTTGTCCTCGATGAAGTCGCCCAGGTGCGAATCGTCGTCGTCGCCGATCGGGGTTTCCATCGAAATCGGCTCTTTCGCGATCTTCATGATCTTCCGGATTTTGTCTTCCGGCATTTCCATCTTGATCGCCAGCGTCGCCGGGTCCGGCTCGGCGCCCGTCTCCTGCAGGATCTGGCGCGAGATGCGGTTCATCTTGTTGATGGTCTCGATCATGTGCACCGGGATACGGATGGTGCGCGCCTGGTCAGCGATCGAGCGAGTGATGGCCTGGCGGATCCACCACGTCGCATAGGTCGAGAATTTATAACCGCGGCGGTATTCGAACTTGTCCACCGCCTTCATCAGGCCGATGTTGCCT
>NZ_DAMCPG010000033.1:48887-62928 GCF_032106685.1 Massilia sp. | reverse complement strand
ATCAAGCTGACCACGGCGCGCTACTACACGCCGAAGGGCCGGCCGATCCAGGCCGCCGGCATCGCGCCGGACCTCGCGGTGGAGGAAACCGCCGAGGGCGACGGCCTGAACGCACTGCGCGTGCGCGAAGCCGACCTGCAGCGCCACCTGACCGGCGAGAACGAACAGCCGAACGCGGCCAAGGCGCGCGACGAAGCCGAGCAGCGCCAGAAGGCCCTGGCCGCATTGAAGAACCGCCAGCCGCTGGAACTGGGCGGCAAGGACGATTTTCAGTTGGCGCAGGCGCTGAACCACTTCAAGGGCTTGCCGGTGAAGACGGCCAAGCCTGAGGCGGTCGAGGCCGAGGCATCGCCTGCGGCGAAAGCGCTGCCGGGCGCCGAGACCAAGCCGCCGGAGTTGAAGGGCTCGAAGAAATAAACCGTAGGGTGGGCGGCTGTGCCGCCCACGCGGGGATCGGCAACGATTCCGGTGCCGGGTGCGATGATCCCGCCGCCAACAATCGGCACGTTTGCCCACCCTAAGGCATCCGCGTCCACTCACCCATGAACGACACCCAGCTCCTGCGCTATTCGCGCCACATCCTGCTCGACGAGATCGGCATCGAAGGCCAGCAGCGCCTGCTCGACGCGCACGCGCTCGTCATCGGCGCCGGCGGCCTCGGCTCGCCCGCCGCGCTCTACCTGGCCGCCAGCGGCGTCGGCCGCATCACCCTGGTCGACGACGACGAGGTCGATCTCACCAACCTGCAGCGCCAGGTGATGCACACGACCGACCGCATCGGCAGCCCGAAGGTCGCGTCCGGCCGCGCCGCGCTGCACGCGATCAACCCGGAAGTCGAGGTGATCGCCCTGCGCGAACGCGCTGGACCGGAACGATTACGGGAACTTGTGCGCTCGGCCACGGTCGTACTAGATTGCAGCGATAACTTTGCCACCCGTCACGCCGTGAACCGTGCCTGTGTCGCGGCCGGGGTGCCGCTGGTGGCGGGGGCGGCGATTCGTTTCGACGGTCAATTGTCGGTATTCGACATGCGCCAAGAAAATTGCCCCTGCTATGCCTGCCTCTTTCCCGAAGACAGCGGTTTTGAGGACGTTGCCTGCAGCACCATGGGCGTGTTCGCGCCGCTGGTCGGCATCGTCGGCGCCGTGCAGGCGGCCGAGGCGCTCAAGCTGATCATGGACATCGGGCAAACCCTGGCCGGACGCCTGCTGCTGCTCGACGGCCGCGCGATGGAGTGGACCAGCATCGGCGCGGCGCGCAATCCGGCCTGTCCCGTCTGCGCGCAACGCGACGCACACGCTTGAGCTGCGCTCTTGCCAGCTCTGCAATACAATGGCGCACCCATGGCAAGTGGTCACTGTCAAAAATCGGCCTTATACTAAGTCGATTGTTCCGATCCACCTCTCAAGATTGACTATGCATAACGTATCGCACCGTGCAGTTGGCCGCCGTTTCGCACGCGGTTTCACCCTTGTTGAAATCATGGTTGTCGTGGTCATCATCGGCATCCTCGGCGCACTCGTGCTGCCGAAGGTGCTGGGCCGTACCGGCGAATCGCGCGTGGTCGCCGCCAAGACCGACATCGCCACCCTGATGCAGGCGCTCAAGCTGTACAAGCTGGATAATCAGCGCTACCCGACCACCGAGCAGGGTCTGCAGGCCCTGACTACCCGCCCGACCTCGGGCCCGGCCGCCAACGGCTGGAAGGAAGGCGGCTACATCGAGCGCCTGCCGAAGGATCCGTGGGGCAATCCTTACCAGTACCTGTCGCCGGGCCTGCACGGCGAGATCGACGTGTTCTCGTTCGGCGGCGACGGCCAGGCCGGCGGCGAGGGCGAAGACGCCGACGTCGGTTCCTGGCAGCAGTAACGCCTGTCATGGCTGCCGTCGCGGCGCCGCGCAGAAGCACCGGCTTCACGCTGGTCGAAATCCTGGTCGTGATGGTCATCATCGGCATCACGCTGGGCATGGCCTCGCTCAATGCGATCCCGAGCCCGCGCCAGGACCTCGAAAACGAGGCCAAGCGCCTGACCCTGCTGCTGCAGCTGGCGCGCGACGAGGCCATCGTGCGCAACCGCGAAGTGGCCTTCGAGGCCACGCCCGAACGCTACCGCTTCATCGTGCGCACCGACACCGGCTGGACGCCGATGAACCAGGACGACCTGCTGCGCGAACGCGCGTTCCGCAACGCGCCCCTGCGCCTCCTGCTCGATCCGCCGACGGCCGGCGGCGGCGGCGACGCGCTGCGCGTGACCTTTGGCCGCGAGCCGGTGCACAAGCCTTTCCGCCTGACCCTGGCCAGCGGCAACGCCAGCGTGGCCATCAGCGCCGACGGCGTCGGCCACTTCGTCGTCGTCGATCCCGCCACCGAAGGCATTCAATGAATTCCCGCGCGCGAGGCTTTACTTTGCTCGAGGTGCTGGTGGCCCTGGTCATCGTCGGCACCGCGCTCGGCGCCGGCCTGCGCGCCGTCGGCAGCCTGACCTCGAACAGCGCCGGCCTGCGCGCGGCCATGATGGCGACCTGGTCGGCCGAGAACCGGCTGGTGCAGATCCGCCTCGGCCGCGAATTTCCCGAAGTGGGCAAGCGCAACTTCGCCTGCGGCCAGGGCGACCTTGACTTGATCTGCCAGGAGGAAGTGCTGGTCAGCCCGAATCCCCAGCTGCGCCGGGTCGAAGTCTCGGTATTCGACAAGGCCAATCCCGAGCGCCGCATCCTGAAGCTGGTCCAGCTGGTACTCAGGCCGCGATGAGGAGGCCGCGATGAAAGGCACGATGAAAGCGGCGCGCGGCTTCACGCTGGTCGAACTGCTGGTGGCGATCGGCATCCTGGCGATGGTGGCCGTGCTCGGCTGGCGCGGCCTGGACGGCATCGTGCGCGCCCGCAGCGCCCTGACCGAGCAAATGGAAACCACGCGCGGCATGCAGCTTGCCTTTGCCCAGCTGCAAAGCGACTGCGAGCACGCGGCCGACGCCAGCATCCTCGGGCGCCGCCGTCCTTTCCTGCACCAGGAAGACGGCCGCATCACCCTGGTGCGCACCGTGTTCAACGAGAACGAGCCGGCGCGCCTGCAGGTCATCGCTTACCGTCTCGTGAACGGCCAATTGTTGCGGCGCGAATCGATCGCCACGCGCGACCTGGTCCAGCTCGACGCATTGTGGCAGGCCGCGATCAGCAACACCGACAGCACCCCGGCGGTGGTGCTGCAAGGTAACATCGAGGCGATGGCCGTGCTGATCTGGCAGAACGGCGCCTGGCGGCCCCAGGTGGACGCGAATCCTCAGGCGCCGGTGACGAGCGCCTCGGCGCTGGCCATCACCGGGCTGCAGGTGGTGCTGCGTCCGCGCGGCTTTCCGCAGCCGCTGACCAAGTCCTTCCTGCTGGGGAGCATCTGATGCGCCCGCGTCAACGACCACGCCAACCCCGCCCGTGGCGCCAGCGCGGCGTCGCCGTGATCACCGCGCTGCTCCTGACCACGCTCGCGATCTCGATCGTCGCCAGCCTGTTCTGGCAGCAGCAGGTCGAGGTGCGCTCGATGGAAAACCAGCGCCTGAACCTGCAGACGCGCTGGATCCTGCGCGGCGCGCTCGACTGGGCCTCGCTGGTGCTGCGCCAGGACGCCATCGACAACCGCGAATACACGGCCTTGACCCACGTCTGGGCCACGCCGCTGGCCGAGACGCGCCTGGACCAGTACATCGAGCGCGAACGGGTCGAAGGCGAGGTATTCGACGCTTCCCTGTCGGGCAGCATCGCGGACGCCACCTCGCGTTACAATCTCAGCAATTTGTCGAGCGGCGGGCAGATCGACCTGGCCCAGGTGGACATTTTCGCGCGCCTGCTGAGCAACCTGCAGCTGAACCCGGCGCTGGCGAAAACGGCCGCGAACATGGTTGCCGCCGGCGCGCCGCCTGCGGCGACCGGGGCGGTCGATCCGGTCACCGGGCAGGAACTCGACGGGCCAGGCGGCAAGCAGGACGATCCCGGCGCGGTGCCGGGCGGCAGCAGTGTGCCGGGTCAAGCGGGCACCGATGCCGGCGGCGGCGACGATGCCGGGGCCGGAGGCGGGGCCGGTGGTGGCGGGGCGCGCCTGCAGGCGGTGTCGCGCGAAGGCATCGGCACCCCGATCAAGTTCCTCGAAGTCGAGGATTTGCTTGCCGTAAAAGGATTTACGCCGGAAATCGTGAACAAGCTGCGCCCCTTCGTGACCGTGCTGCCCGACCCGACGCCGGTGAACGTGAACACTGCGCCGCCCGAGGTGCTGGCGGCGGTGGTCCCGGGTTTCTCGCTGTCGGAGGCCAACGCACTGGTGCAGCGGCGCCGCAACGTGCCCTGGCGCGGCATGCAGTACTTTATTGCCGATATCGGCGGTAAAACGCTGACGGAGAATTCGCTGGACGTACATAGCAATTATTTCATCGTGACCAGCCGCATCCGGCTGGACCGGGCCGCCCTGAACGCCGAAGCGCTGATCAAACGCGCCCCCACCATGGGGCCCGGCAGCATCACGGTTGTCTGGGTTCGTCAAAACTAGAAGAAAGCGAGACGGTTTGACTACACTTTATATCCGGCATCCCGCACGCGCCGAAGGCGAGGGCGCCGCCTGCCGCTTCGCCGTCGTGAGCGACGCCGGCGTCATCGAGCAGCAGGGAGAGGGCACGCTGCGCAACCTGACCGACCTGGTCGCCGCCAGCCGCCGCGTGGTGCTGCTGCTGGCCGGCGCCGACGTCAACCTGATCAGCGTGCAGGCGCCTCCGCTGGCCGGCAACAAGCTGCGCGCCGCGCTGCCGGGCCTGGTCGAGGAACACATCCTGGGCGATCCGCTCGATTGCGTGCTGGTGGCCGGCCCGCAAGGCGGCGACGGTACCCGTCCGGTGGCGGTGGTGCAGCGCGACTGGCTCGAGCCGCTGGTGCGCACCCTGCTGGCCCAGGGCGCGCGCGCCGTGGTCGCGCTGCCCTCGCAGCTGTGCCTGCCCCTGCTGCCGGGCGGCGTGTCCGCCGCGATCGGCAACGCCGAGCTGCTGTTGCGCCAGAGCCAGTACAGCGGCCTGGGCCTGGCGCTCGAGGCGAATCCCGCCACCGCCCTGCAGACCGCGCGCGCGCTGGCCGGCGACGCGCCATTGACTCTTTACGTGCCGCGCGAACAACTGGGCGAATACCAGGTGCTGCTGGCCGAGGCCGGCCCCGGCACCGTGCTCGACACCGACGACTGGGCGCACTGGATCAACGGCGCGAAAAGCACGGCCTTCGACCTGGTGCCGGGCCTGGGCGCGGCCGGCGCCCGCCAGCGCGACTGGCGCCGCTGGCGCGTGCCGATCGCCCTGGCGTTCCTGGCCGTGGTGGTCAACCTGGCCGGCCTGAACATCGAATGGCTGCGCCTGCGCGGCGAATCGACTGCGGTGCGCCAGCAGATGGAGCAAACCTACCGCTCGGTGTATCCGAACGAGCCGGTGTCCGATGCGGTGGCGCAGATGCGCCAGCACATCCAGCGCGCCCAGGCCGGCAGCGGCCAGATCGCGCCGGACGAATTCCTGTACCTCTCCGGCGCACTCGGCGAGGCAACACGAGAACTGCCGCGTCCGCCCGGCATTACATCAATGGAGTACAAGGAACGCACGCTGCGCGTGCGCGTCCAACCGGAGACGGTCGACCCCGCCACGCTGCGGCAGCTGCAGGCGTCCTTGTCCGCACGTAACCTGAGTCTGGAAGAAACCGCGCCCGCCAACTGGACGGTGCGCAGCACGGGAGCCAAGCCATGAGTCTGGGCAGCACAATCGGGCAGGTGCGCGAACGCGCCCTGGCGTACTGGATCGCGCGCTCCGACCAGGAACGGCGCTACCTGGCGGTCGGCTTCGGCGTCGTCGTGCTGGCGCTGGTCTACATGGCGCTGGTCGAGCCGGCGGTCGAGGGCCGCGCGCGCCTCGAGCGCTCGCTGCCGGCGCTGCGCCAGCAGGCCGCCGAACTGTCGGGTCTTGCCGAGCAGGCGCGCGCCCTGGTGGGCCAGGCGCCGGTGCCGGTCACGCCCATGACCCAGGAATCGCTGACCGCCAGCCTCAACGCGCGCGGCATCAAGCCGGCCTCGCTCACGCTGACCGGCGAATACGCGCGCATGCAGGTCAACGGCGCCTCGTTCGCCAACCTGCTGGTCTGGCTCGACGCCCAGCGGCGCGAGAACCGCATCGCGGTGCAGGAAGCCAGTTTCACGGCCCAGGATCCGGTGGGCCAGGTCGACGCCAGCCTGACACTGCGCCAGGACACCGGGACTGGTTCCCGATGAGACGTGGCTTGTTATGGCTAGGCGTCGTCGCGCTCGCGGTGGCCCTGACGGTGCTCGTTTTCCTGCCCGCGACCTGGCTCGGCAACATCGTCGAACGCCAGACCGGCGGCCGTTTGACTCTCGGGGATGCGCAGGGTACGCTCTGGAACGGCTCAGCTTTCGTGGGTGGCGCACCGGGCGAAGGCGGGGCGGTGACGCCGCTGCTGCCGGGACGCTTCGCATGGCGCCTGTCGCCGCTGGTCTTGTTCGGCCAGGTGAGCATGACGCTGGCAAACCCGCAGGCGCTGGCGCAGCCGGTATCGATCGAGGGCAACTGGTCGCAGTGGCAGGTCAGCGCCGGGCAGTTGCTGCTGCCGGCCGAAGGGCTGGCCGGCCTGGGCGCGCCGCTCAACACGCTGGCGCCGTCGGGCGTGATCCGCCTGAGCTGGAACCGGCTCGACCTGGTACGCCAGGCGAACAGCGTCGCGGTCACCGGGCGCACGGTCCTCAGCTTGAGCGACATGGGCTCGCGCATGGCGCCGATCCGGCCGCTGGGCAGCTACGAGATGGCGATGGACTGGCGCGGCCAGCAGGCCGACCTGGTGCTCTCCACGGTGCGCGGCGCGCTGTTGTTGTCGGGAACAGGGAAATTGCAGAACGGGCGCCTGCGCTTCTCGGGGCAGGCGGCGGCCGCGGACGGCTACGAAGACACGCTGGGCAACATGCTGAACCTGCTGGGGCAGCGGCGCATGGTGAACGGTAAAAACATAATCGCACTTGAGTTCAGATAATGAAAACATCCTTCCGTAGCACCCCCGAATTCCCGGCGCTGCGCCGGATCGCCGCCGGCGTCCTGCTGTGCTGCGCAGTCGCCACGGCGCTGCCGCCGGCGCCGGCGTTTGCCCAGGAAAACGCGGCCGCGCTGAGCTTCGTGAATGCCGACATCGAATCCGTGATCAAGGCCGTCGGCCACTACACCGGAATGACCTTCATCGTCGACCCGCGCGTAAAAGGCACCCTGACGCTGCAGTCGGAAAAGGCGCTGACCAAGACCCAGGCCTTCGGCCTGCTGACCTCGGCCCTGCGCCTGCAGGGCTATGCGGTCGTCACCACCGGCGAAGGCTATGCCAAAGTGGTGCCGGAAGCCGAGGCCAAGCTGCAATCCTCGCCGACCCAGGTCGGCACCCGCGGTTCGCGCGCCCAGGGCGACCAGATTGCGACCCAGATCTACCACCTGCAATACGAATCGGCGGCCAACCTGACGGCCGTGCTGCGTCCGCTGATCTCGCCGAACAATTCCATCATGGCGAACCCGGGCAACAACAGCCTGGTCATCACCGACTACGCCGACAACCTGCGCCGCCTGTCGCGCATCATCGCCGCGCTCGACGCGCCGGTGTCGGCCGACCTCGACGTGATTCCGGTCCGTAACGGCATCGCCAGCGACATCGCCACCCTGGTCGGGCGCCTGATGGAGCCGGCCGCCGGCGGCGACTCGGGCCGCGTCACGGTGCTGGCCGACGCCCGCACCAATTCCATCGTCGTGCGCGCGCCGTCGCAGGCGCGGGCCAACCTCGCCAAGTCGCTGATCGCCAAGCTCGACCAGCCGACCTCGGAGAAGGGCAACATCCACGTCGTCTACCTGAAGAACGCCGACGCCACCCGCGTCGCCCAGACGCTGCGCGCCGTGGTGTCGCAGGACGCCTCGGCGGTGCCGGTGCAGCAGCAGGGCACCACCGGCGGCTCGATCCAGGCCGGCGCGCAGGGCGGCACCCAGGGCGCCAGCGGCGGCAACCTCGGCGGCCAGCAGGGCCAGCAGAGCAGCATCGGCATGGGCGGCACCGGCAACACCTTCGCCCAGCAGGGCCAGGCCACGGGCGCCGGCGGCGGTGGCGGCCAGGGCTCCGGCTTCATCCAGGCCGACGCCTCGACCAACAGCCTGATCATTACCGCGCCGGATGCGATCTACCGCAACCTGCGCGGCGTCATCGACCAGCTCGACGTGCGCCGCGCCCAGGTGTACATCGAGGCGCTGGTGGTCGAGATGAACCAGCAGAAAGCGTCGGAGTTCGGGATTCAATGGATCGGCCTGTCGGGCAGCGACACCAGCAAGTACCGCGTCGGCGGCCTGCAGTCGTTCACCGGCACGAATGGCGGCATCGTCGACCTGGTCGCGGCCGCGCGCGCCGGCGTGAGCGACCCCACCAAGATCCCGCGTTTGTCCGGCCTGACGGTCGGCCTGTTCAAGCAGATCAATGGCGACCTGAGCCTGGGCGCGGTGGCCAGCGCCCTTGAAAACGACGGCGCCGCCAACATCTTGTCGACACCGAACATGATCACCCTCGATAACGAGTTGGCGACGATCAAGGTGGGCCAGAACATTCCGATCATCACGGGTTCGTTCACGACCGGCACCAGCGGTGCGAACAACCCCTTCCAGACCGTGGACCGCAAGGACATCGGCCTGCTGCTGAAGGTGCGCCCCCAGATCTCCGAGGGTGGCGTGATCAAGCTCTCGGTGTACCACGAGAATTCCGGCATCGATAACTCGGTGATCCGGAACGAGGGCATCGTGACCACCGTGCGTGCAATCGAAAGCAATATCCTGGCCGACGATGGCCAGATCATCGTGCTGGGCGGCCTGATCCAGGACAACGAGGACCATGGCCAGGAAAAGGTGCGTGGCCTGGGCGACATCCCGGTGCTGGGCAACCTGTTCAAGTACCGTTCGCGCACGCGCAACAAGACCAACCTGATGGTGTTCCTGCGCCCGGTCGTGGTGCGCAGCAAGGAACAGAACAACAGCATTTCGCTGGACCGCTACGAATACATGCGCGCACTGGGCGAGGCTAACCGCGCGCCGGACGACACCATCCTGCTGCGTAACCTCGGCGCGCCGGAACTGCCGGCCCTGAGCGAAGGCCAGCCGGCCCCGGGCGGCACGCTGGCGACGCTGCCGGCGGCGGCGCCGATGCCGGTGCGTCCCGGCGCCGCCACCGGCGACACGAATTTGCCGCCGAGCCAGCCGGCCTCCGCGCAACCGAGCGCGGCGCCCGTGCCCGAATACCGCCCGGTCCAGCCGCAGAATCGGAACTAAGGAACCATGAATAATTTGTTGCCTTACGCCTTCGCCCGCGACCATGGGGTGCTGGCGCGCGCCGGCGACGATCCGGCGCAAAGCGTCGAGGTCTTGATTTCCGGCAGCACGCCGCCGGCGGCGATCGCCGAGGTGTCGCGCCGCTTCGGCCGCATCGCGCTGCGCCGCCTCGACCGGAGCGAGCTCGACGATGCGATCGCCAAGGCCTATGCCGGCAGCGGCGGCGACGCCTCGCAGGTGGCCGACGAGTTCGACGCCGACCTCGATCTCACCAAGCTGCTGCAGGACGTGCCGGCCATCGAAGACCTGCTCGAATCCTCCGACGACGCGCCCGTGATCCGCATGATCAACGCGCTGCTGACGCAATCGCTGCGCGAGGGCGCCTCCGACATCCACATCGAACCGTTCGAGCAGACCTCGGTCGTGCGCTTCCGTATCGACGGCGCGCTGCGCGACATCGTGCGTCCGCGCAAGGGCATCCACGCTTCGCTGATCTCGCGTATCAAGATCATGTCGCAGCTCGACATCGCCGAGAAACGCCTGCCGCAGGACGGCCGCATTACGCTGCGCATCGGCGGCAAGCCGGTCGACGTGCGCGTCTCGACCTTGCCGACCGGCCACGGCGAGCGCGCCGTGCTGCGTCTGCTTGACAAGGAGGCCGGGCGCCTCGATTTGTCCCACCTGGGCATGAGCCCGGAAATGCTGCCGCAGTTCGACAAGCTGATCAATCAACCGCACGGCATCGTGCTCGTCACCGGCCCGACCGGTTCCGGTAAAACCACCACGCTGTACGCGGCGCTGTCGCGCCTGAACGCCTCGACCACCAACATCATGACGGTGGAAGACCCGATCGAGTACGACCTGAACGGCGTCGGCCAGACCCAGGTCAACGCCCGCATCGACATGACCTTCGCCAAGGCCCTGCGCGCGATCCTGCGCCAGGACCCGGACGTGATCATGATCGGCGAGATCCGCGACCTGGAAACGGCGCAGATCGCCGTGCAGGCTTCGCTCACCGGCCACCTGGTGCTGGCGACCCTGCACACCAACGATGCCGCCTCGGCCGTCACCCGCCTGCTCGACATGGGCATCGAACCGTTCCTGTTATCGTCATCGTTGCTGGGCGTGATGGCGCAGCGCCTGGTCCGTAAACTCTGCCCGCATTGCAAGAAGAGCGATGGCGTGCAATGGCATGCGGTCGGCTGCGAGCGCTGCGGCCATACCGGCTACCACGGCCGGGTCGGCGTCTACGAACTGCTGGAAACGGACGAGCAGATCCGCTCCCAGATCCACAACCAGGCCTCGGAAGCCGAGATCCGCGAAACGGCGCAGAAGAGCGGCATGAAGACGATGCGCGAAGACGGCGAGCGCTGGCTGCGGGAAGGCGTCACCACCCAGGCCGAGCTGCTGCGCGTGACCAAGGACTAAGCCATGCCGGCATTTCGTTACGAGGCCGTCGATGCGGGCGGCGCCACGCGCAAGGGCGTGGTCAACGCCGATAGTCCGCGCGCGGCGCGCGCCGACCTGCGCACGCAAGGACTGACGCCGCTGAACGTCGAGGCCATCGCGGCCCAGGTCGACGCTACCGGCACGACCCGGGCGCGCGGCATCGGCGAGCGCCTGTCGCAGGTCGAACTGGCGCTGTTTACGCGCCAGCTGGCCAGCCTGCTGGAAGCCGGCCTGCCGCTGGAGCAAGCCTTTACCGCGCTGCTGGAACAGGCGGAAAAACCCTATCTGCGCGACCTGATCGCCTCGATCCGTTCGGAAGTGATGGGCGGCATGCCGTTCTCGGAAGCGCTGTCGCGTCACCCGCGCGACTTCGCAGAAATCTACCGTGCGCTGGTCGCTTCGGGCGAACAGATCGGCCAGCTGTCGCGCGTGCTGTCGCGCCTGGCCGACTACATCGAGCGCCGCAACGCCCTGGTGCAGAAGGTGCGCCTGGCCTTTACCTATCCGGCGATCGTCACCGTGGTCGCTTTTGCCATCGTGATCTTCCTGCTCACCTACGTGGTGCCGCAGATCGTCTCGGTGTTCGCCAACACCAAGCAGCAATTGCCTTTCCTCACAGTGGTGATGCTGGCGGTGTCGGACTTTACCCGCGCCTGGGGCATCCTGGTGGCGATCGTGCTGGTCGCGGCCTGGTTCGCCTGGCGCCGGGCGCTGCAGAACCCGGTACTGAAACGGCGCTGGCACACCTGGCTGCTGACCGCGCCGATCTATGGCAAGTTCGAGCGCAGCCTGAACACGGCGCGCTTTGCCAGCACGCTGGCGATCACGACCGGTTCCGGGGTGCCGATCCTGCGCGCCCTCGACACCAGCCGCGAAACTTTATCGAACGTCGCGATGCGCGAACTGGTCGAACAGGCGACGGGCAGCGTGCGCGAAGGCGTCAGCCTGGCGCGGGCCTTGTCGGCGCAAAAACATTTCCCGCCGATGCTGGTGCACATGATCCGCGCCGGCGAGATCACCGGCGAACTGCCGGCCATGCTCGAGCGCGCCGCCAACTCGCAGCAGGCCGACCTCGAACGGCGCACGCTGACCATCGCCGGCCTGCTCGAGCCGGTGCTGATCCTGGCCATGGGCCTGGTCGTGCTGCTGATCGTGCTGGCCGTCCTGATGCCGATCATTGAAATCAACCAGCTGGTGCGCTAACAAGGACATCATGAAGCGTCTGCCTCTCCTTCTCACCCTGTTTGCCCTGGTCTTCCTGGCGGTATCCATCACCTACTGGGGCATGCAGCTGTACAAGCCGCAGCAGCGTCCGATCGCCGCTGCGCCGCCGGCCGGCATTCCCGAGCCGACCGCCGATGCCGCCGCTACCCTGTTCGGCGGCCAGGCCGCGACCGCGGTCGTCACCAACTACCAGCTGACCGGCATCGTCGCGGCCGGCCGCGACAGCGTCGCCATCCTCGTCGCCGACGGCCAGCCGCCCAAGGCTTTGACGGTGGGCAAGGAGATCGCGCCCGGCGTGACGATCAGCGAAGTGCATCCGCGCTACGTGATGCTGTCCGACGGCGGCGTCATGAAACGCATCGAACTGGCGGCCGACACCAAGCCGGCCGTGCCCCTGTCCGGCGCCGCCATGCCGCCGGCGATGCCGCAGCAGCAGCCTGAGCCGATGGCCGAAACGCCGCAAATGGAGCCGCAAACCGCCCCGGGCGCCGTGCGTCCGCCGCCGCCGCCGGGCGAAGTCGATCCGGTGGTCGGCCCGAACGAGGAACCGCCCCAGGAAACCCCGCCCTCGCCGGCGGCCGCCAACTACAACGGCGCCGTGCAGGGCAACCAGCCGCCGCCGCCTCCGGCCCAGCCGCAAATGCCGCCGCCGACGCGCGTCATGGGTGGCCCGGCCGCCGGGCAGCCGGTGACGCAGTAAGGGTGCGCTAAAAGCGGCTAACGCCGATCGGCAGGAGTAGACGGGCGACGGCACGCGCGTTCGCCATATGGGCGGGTTCGACCGTAGGGTGGACACTCCGTGCCCACGCGTAACGTCGCGTCATCAGGAGCGCTTACATCAGGGTTGGCAGTCGATCGCCGATCAGGTTCCAGAGAATAAAACTGAGCGGCTGCTCCCTCCACGCGCCAACTCGGCGTGGCCAATCAAGCCAGCACGAAGGTCTTCATCTCATTGGCGTGTGCGTGGGCACAGTGTGCCCACCCTACGGTCGCGTTCGCCAACCTGTTCCCGCTTCGTATTCCCGCAAACGCGCGTTCGCCGCTAGCGCCGCAGCGCCGTGAACGCCGCGAACTCCCAGGACCGGAACCCCACCACCAGGCTCATCCCATCCCGCTCCTCGGCCGGCAGCCGGCGGTCGTGCTTGTGCAGGCGCGCCAGTTCGGCCGCCAGTTGGGCGATCTTCTGCGCGAACTCGGCGGCGCTGGCCGCCGACAGCCGCGCCGGCAGGCACATCAGGGTTTCGCCCGGCCCGTCGAAGCGGCCCGAAAAATAATCGGGCACCATGTGCTCGCGGAAAAAGCGCTGCACGGGGCCATCCGGCAGCCAGTGGAAGGTATGCGAAACGCGCAGCCCGTAGCGGTTCAGCGGGCGCAGCTCGATCAAGCCGAGCCGGTCGAGTTCGGCAAGGTAGCCGATGCATTCGGCCGGCGTTAGGCGGTAGTTCTCGACCACCTGTTCCAGCGTCCAGTGTCCCAGGCAGGAGATCGCCATCAGCAGCAGGCGCGGCTTGGCGACCAGTGCCGTCTCCTGCGGCAGGGTCAGGGTGTCGGCCTGCGGCCGGGCGTCGGCGGCGCGGCGCAGCACGTCCTCGAGCGCGATCCCGGCCGCCTGGCAGATTTGCGCCAGGCGCGACAGCGGCATGTCCTTCTGGCCGAACAGGCGCTTCACGCTCGACTCGCTCATGTCGATGCGTTCGGCCAGGGTTTTATAGGTGAGATTGGCCGCGCGCAGCTCGGCGCGCAGCACGTCGACGATCAGCTCGGGTGAGCTCATGGGGCTCCTGTCAGTGGGCGGTGGCGCCGCACAATGTACAGGGGAACAAGGGGTGGGGCAAGACGGGAAGGTTGGCGAAGTAGCGTTGGGCGATCAAGCCCGGTGCGCTGTTATTCAAGCGACGAGACCGCGTGGGTTCAAGAACCCACCCTACGAAACCCGGTTCACGTAGGGTGGGCTCTTGAGCCCACGCGGTCTTTCGTGTTTAAGCATACCCGACAGTTCAGGTAGGGTGGGTTCT
>NZ_DAMCPG010000033.1:0-48787 GCF_032106685.1 Massilia sp. | reverse complement strand
TGAACCCACGCGGTCTTTCGTGTTTAAGCATACCCGACAGTTCGGGTAGGGTGGGCTCTTGAACCCACGCGGTCTTTCGTGCCGCAGCACACCCGACGCCAGGTAAAGAAGGTTCAGGGGAGGCCACCATATAAAAAAAAGGGAGCCGCGGCTCCCTTTCTTCACTCGTCCTCGTCGGCCGTCAGTTTGGCCTTCTTGAGCAAGCGCTTGGCGGCCTGGCGCTCGCTCGACAGCGGCTTGGCGTGCGGCCCGGCCGCGCGTGCCTTGGCCAGCGCCGCGATCGGGTTGCGCGGCTTGCCGAAGTTCTGCGCCGGCTCGACGCGCAGGCGCATCTTCTGCCGGGTTGCGAGTGCCTTGTTCGCCATCGTTTTCTCCTGGCTCCTTACAGCACGTAGCGCGACAGGTCTTCGTTGGAAGAGAGCACGTCGAGGCGTTCGTTGACGTAGGCCGCGTCGATCCTCACCAGCTTGTCCTGGCGGTCGCTGGCATCGAAGGAGACTTCCTCGAGCAGTTTTTCCATCACCGTGTACAGGCGGCGCGCGCCGATGTTCTCGGTACGCTCGTTCACCGAGAAGGCGATCTCGGCCAGGCGGTGGATCCCGTCTTCGGTAAAGTCGATCTTGATGCCCTCGGTCGCCAGCAGCGCTTCGTACTGCGTGGTGAGGCAGGCGTCGGTGCTGGTGAGAATGCGCTTGAAGTCGTCGATCGACAGCGATTCCAGTTCGACCCGGATCGGGAAGCGGCCCTGCAGCTCGGGAATCAGGTCCGACGGCTTCGACAGGTGGAATGCGCCCGAGGCGATGAACAGGATGTGGTCGGTGCGGATCATGCCGTACTTCGTGTTCACCGTCGTGCCCTCGACCAGCGGCAGCAGGTCGCGCTGCACGCCGGCGCGCGAGACGTCGGCGCCGCCGTGTTCGGAGCGGGTTGCGATCTTGTCGATCTCGTCGAGGAAGACGATGCCGTTGTTCTCGACATTGTGGATCGCCTTCTGCTTCATTTCGTCTTCGTTGATCAGGCGCGCCGCCTCTTCCTCGGCCAGCACCTTCATCGCTTCCTTGATCTTCATCTTGCGCGGCTTCTTGCGCGCGCCGCCGACGCCGGCGAACATCGACTTGATCTGTTCCGTCATTTCTTCCATGCCCGGCGGCGCCATGATTTCCATCTGCGGCGAGGCCTCGGCCACTTCGATCTCGACTTCGCGGTCGTCGAGCGAACCTTCGCGCAGGCGCTTGCGGAAGGTCTGGCGGGTGCTGTCGCCTTCCTTGGCGTCGGCCGAGGCGCTGACGTTGAAGCCGAAGTCGCGCGCCGGCGGCACCAGGATGTCGATGATGCGGTCCTCGGCCGCGTCCTCGGCGCGCTGGCGCACCTTCTTCATTTCGGAAGCGCGGGTCTGCTTCACGCCGATGTCGATCAGGTCGCGGATGATGGTGTCGACGTCGCGGCCGACATAGCCGACCTCGGTGAACTTGGTCGCCTCGATCTTGATGAAGGGCGCGTCGGCCAGTTTCGCCAGGCGGCGCGCGATCTCGGTCTTGCCGACGCCGGTCGGGCCGATCATGAGGATGTTCTTCGGGGTGATCTCGTGGCGCAGCGGCTCGGCCACCTGCTGGCGGCGCCAGCGGTTGCGCAGGGCGATGGCAACGGCGCGCTTGGCCTTGCCCTGGCCGACGACGTGCTTGTCCAGTTCCGAGACGATTTCAAGGGGAGTCATGTTCATGGTGTGCATGCCGGTCAGTCCAGCGTTTCGATGATGTGGGACAAATTGGTGTAGATGCACAGCTCGCCGGCAATCGTCAGCGCCTTCTTGACGACCTCGGCGGGCGGCAGCTCGGTATTTTCCTGCAGCGCCTTGGCTGCGGACTGGGCGTAGATGCCGCCCGAACCGATCGCGCCGATGCCGTCTTCCGGTTCCAGCACGTCGCCATTGCCGGTGATGATGAGGGTCGACTCCCTGTCGGCCACCAGCAGCATCGCCTCGAGCTTGCGCAGCATGCGGTCGGTGCGCCAGTCCTTGGCCAGTTCGACCGAGGAGCGCAGCAAATTGCCCTGGTGCTTCTCGAGCTTGGCCTCGAAGCGGTCGAGCAGGGTGAAGGCGTCGGCGGTGGCGCCGGCGAAGCCGCACAGGACCTTGCCCTGGTAGAGCTTGCGCACCTTGCGGGCCGAGCCCTTCATGACGACGTTCCCCAGGGTGACCTGGCCATCGCCGCCCAATGCGACTTGCGAGCCGCGACGCACACTCACAATGGTGGTGCCGTGAAATTGTTCCATATCTGCCTCATGGTTAACTAGCCCTCCGCAAGTGGGGCTGTTGCACAGAATTGCAAGACAGGGTGACGCGAAAGCTCAGCAGGAGATAGGGAAGGCCCCGATCCGCCGCTCAGTATTTATGGGCGTACAGGCGCGCGCAGTCGCCGTAGTTCAGCAGGCGCAGCAGGGCCGCGACCATGTGGTTCAGTTCGCGCAGCTCGACCTGGCGCCCTTGGGCGGCCAGCGCGCGCAGGCGGCCGTGCAGGGCGTTCGCCGCGCCGAAACCGATCCGCGCCAGGCGCGAGCAGTCCAGCACGATGCCTGCCGCGGCGGCGTCGACCGCTCCGGCAGCGGGCGCCTGCATTGCGGCCGGGACCGAGGCGGCGTAGGCGTCGATCGCGGCCAGCAGCGGGGAGACATCGCCGTCCACCACCGGCGGCAACAGGAAACGCTGTCCGGCGGCTCCCTGCGCGATAGGGGCGTCGATGGCGCCGGGCGCACCGGCGGGAACCTGGCGCAGCGGCGCCTCGAACGAAGGCGGCGACACCTCGAAGGTGACGCAGTAATCCATCGCGGTCTCCTCGAAATCCTTTTCGCGGTCGAGCAACTGCAATAGTTCGAGCAGGAGCAGCCAGGGCGCCTCGCCGCCGGCACGCTCGCCGATCGCGAGCTTCGGGCGCAGCACGGCCAGCAGCGCGTCGGCGCCGGCCAGCTCGATGTCCTGCCCTGCGGCGCGCAGGTCCTGCAGGCCGGCCAGCAGGGCGGCGCAGGCGTCCAGGCTGGCGCTGCGCACGGCGCCGAAGTCGAGCCGCACCGGCTTGCCGGCGCTCGCCGGGGCGCGCAGGGACTGGAGCTGGGCGGCGACGCTGGCGTCGAGCGCGGCGCCGAGGCGCATGACGGGCGCCACGCCGGCAAACGCCTGCTGCGGCGCCGCGCGCGGCAGGCGCTCGACGTAGGCGGGGGGAGAGGTTTCGAAATGGCTGGCGTAGTCGATCGCGATGCTCTCGAAGGCCTGCTCGCGGCCTTGCGCCTGGTAGAGGTCGAACAGCATCCACCAGGGCAGGCGCTCGCCGCGGCCGAGTTCGCCCAGGGAATCGCGCAGCATCTGCTCGGCCAGGTCGGCCTGGCCGTTGGCGTAGAGGATCGCGCTTTCCTCGACCACCGGCGCGCTGGCCGGGATGGCGGCGGCGTCGGGCTGGTCGGTCAGCGGATCCGGTTCGGTATCGCCGGCCGGGGCCAGCGGCGCGGCCGCCGCCGGGGGGCGGTGGCCGCTGCCCCAGCCGGTGTCGAGGTCGTCGAACAGGTCGGTGGTCATGGCCAGTTCGATGGCGTCGATCTTGGCGGCGGTGGCGCGCGCGATGTCGCGCTGGCGCTCGCGCTCGGCTTCGCTGGCCAGGCGCGACGCTTCGTCCGTGCGCAGGCGCGTCGCCGGCGCCTCGGGCAGGGAGTCGTTCTTTTTCTTCAGGAAGGAAAATAAGCCCACGTCGTTTCCGTCTGTCGTTTGCCCTGGTTATCGTGCACGCTCGGCGCCGCGCCACCGGGGGCGGCGCTCGACCATGACGGTAGCACGGACGCTCGTTTCACACCCTGCGCACACGTGCGCAAGCGCAAACACACTGCGGGCGCTCTAGTGTATCCCATAGGAAAGATCTTGACGGCACGCCAGCACAGGCCGGGCGCGTAAAAAGAAAAAAGCATGCGGCGAAGGCATGCTTTTTTCTGTTGGTGCCGGCTGGGAATCAGTCGCCGTACAGCTTCTGCTTCAGTTCGCGGCGCTGCTGGGCTTCCAGCGACAGGGTGGCGGTCGGACGGGCGATCAGGCGGGGGATGCCGATCGGTTCGCCGGTTTCCTCGCACCAGCCGTACTCGCCGGCTTCGATGGCGGCCAGCGATTGCTGGACCTTCTTGAGCAGCTTGCGCTCGCGGTCGCGGGTGCGCAGTTCCAGTGCGTGCTCTTCCTCGATGGTGGCGCGGTCGGCCGGGTCCGGGACCAGGACGGTTTCGCGCAGGTGCTCTGTGGTCTCACCGGCATTTTTCAGCAGCTCTTTCTCGAGCTGTTGCAGGCGGTCCTTGAAGAACGCGAGCTGGGCCGGGTTCATGTAGTCCTCGTCGCCCATCGCCCGAATTTCTTCTTCCGTCAAGAGTCGGTCTTCGGCCTGCGCGGCGGTATTCGGTTTCGTTGTTTTAGTCATGACTTCACTTACCTTCGATACGACAGAGGTTTTCATTTTATCAGCTGGCTCAGCAGCAACACTGGATAGTCCAGGGGTATGCGCATCGCTTCGCTGCCATGACGGCCATTGCCGCTGCCGTCTTCGCTGCCGGACTGGCCGGCAGCGCTCGCTCGACGGTACCTGTCACGCCGCTTGGGCGGGCGCAACGGGTACCGCAAAACCGGGATAGTTTATACCAAACATTGTTCCAATCCGCGGATAAATACGTCTTTTGGTAAATTTTTACCAATAAACACCATTTTGCTGCCGCGTGTCTCGCCGTCTTCCCACTTTGCCCCCAGGTCGCTGCCCATGATTTGATGCACGCCCTGGAACACGACTTTGCGGTCCGCGCCCTGCATCGACAGTACGCCCTTGTAGCGCAGCATGTTCGGACCGAACACCTGCACCAGGCTGCCGAGGAACTGGTCGAGGCGCTCGGGATCGAAGGCGCGCTCGCTCTTGAACACGAAGGCGGCGATGTCGTCGCTGTGGTGCGGATGGTGGTGGTCGTGGGTGCAGGCTTCGCCATGGGCATGGTCGTGGCCGCAATGCGCGTGATCGTGCGCGTGATCGTGGTGTTCGTGGTCGTGCTCGTCGGCGCGCAGGAAGTCGGGGTCGAGCTCGAGCTTGTCGTTCAGGTTGAAGCCGCGCAGGTCGAGCACCTCGGCCAGGGGCGCGCGTCCGAAGTCGGAGGTCGAGATCGGCGCCCGCGGGTTGATGCGCGCCAGGCGGTTCTTCAGCGTTTCGACTGCGGCGGCGTCGACCAGGTCGATCTTCGACAGCAGGATCTTGTCGGCGAAACCGACCTGGCGCTGGGCCTCTTCGTGGCGGTCCAGCTGGTCCATCGCGTGGCGGGCATCGACCACGGTCACCACCGCGTCGAGCAGGTAGTGGGCGCCCACTTCCTCGTCCACGAAGAAAGTTTGCGCCACCGGGCCCGGGTTGGCCAGGCCGGTCGTTTCGATGACGACGCGGTCGAACGCGATCTCGCCGGCTTCGCGCTTTTGCGCCAGGTTGGTCAGCGCCACGATCAGGTCGCCGCGTACGGTGCAGCAAATGCAGCCGTTGTTCATTTCGACGATCTGCTCGCCGCTGTCCTGCACCAGGATTTCGTTGTCGATGTTTTCCTGGCCGAACTCGTTTTCGATGACGGCGATGCGCAGGCCGTGCTCCTCGCGCAGGATGCGGTTCAGGAGGGTGGTCTTGCCGGCGCCGAGGAAGCCAGTGAGGATGGTAGTGGGGATCAGTGACATGTGTTTCTGCTCTAGTCGGCCCGATCGGGCGTGGGGAATCGAAGGATTATGCCGCAATTTGCAATCTGCCACCATCAACCGTACACGCCCTTGCGCCAGCGCAAGCGAACTATTGCCGGGAGCCCAAGCTGGCCACTAAAAGTTGTGCGCAGCCTACTGATAAGCGTAAAGCACGAGGCGTTTATTTCGCCTTGGCCCGCGGGTGCGCCTTGTCGTAGACGGCGGCCAGGTGCTGGAAGTCGAGCGCGGTATACACTTGGGTCGAGGTGATGCTGGCGTGGCCGAGCAGTTCCTGCACGGCGCGCAGGTCGCCCGAGGATTGCAGCAGGTGGGAGGCGAAGGAGTGGCGCAGCACGTGGGGGTGCACGTGGACCGGGGCGCCGGCCTTGATCGCATGCTGCTTGAGGCGCTGCTGGACCACGCGCGGGGTGATGCGGGTGCCGCGGCTGGACAGGAACAGGGCGGGGCTGCCGTCACTGGCCGGTGGACGCGCCGCCAGCCAGGCCGCCAGCGCCGCGCGCGCGGGGCCGCCCACCGGCACCCGGCGCATCTTGCCGCCCTTGCCGGTGACCACCACTTCGCCCGAGGCCGCATCGAACCAGCCCAGCGAGCCGCCCTGCTTGCCGTCGGTGTACGCCAGGTCGAGGCCGGCCAGCTCCGAGACCCGCAGCCCGCTCGAGTACAGCAGTTCGAACATCGCCCGGTTGCATAGCTCGGCCGGCTCCGGATGGCCGTGGCGGTTCGCTTCCAGCAGCTGGACGGCGTCGTCGACGGCCAGGGCCTTGGGTAGCGACTTGGCGCGGCGCGGCGCGCGTACGCCGTCGACCGGGTTGGCCGGCAGGGCCAGCTGCAGCGACAGCCACTGGTAGAAGCCGCGCCAGCCGGAGAGCTTGCGCGCGATCGAGCGCGGGTTCTGCCCGGCCGCGTGCAGGCGGGCGGCGAAGCGGCGCATGTCGGCGTGCGTCAGGCGCGCCCAGTCGTCGTGGCCGGCCAGTTCTGCCAGCTCGGCCAGGTCGCGCCGGTAGGCCGCGACCGTGAGCGGCGACAGCTGGCGCTGGGTCACCAGTTCGCCCAGGTAGCGGCTGGCCCAGTCCCGCGCCGCGTCCATGGTCAGGCGCGCAGCGGCGCCAGCGCGGTGCTGGCGGATTGGCCCAGCTGGACCAGGAAGTCGGTCGCCATCGCCGGGCTGAAACGCTCGGCGTCCGGCGAACCCAGCACCAGCAGGCCGAAGGTCTTGCCCTCGGCGACCAGCGGCAGCAGCACGATCGAGCGCACGGCGGCGGCGTCGTCGAGCCAGCGCACCGCCTCGAAATCCTTGTTCGGGCCGCAATAAGGCGCGCGCAGGCTGGCGGCGAACAGGCGCGCATCCTCGGCCACGCCGGCGGCGAACCAGCTGTCGGCATGTTCCGGCGCCACGTTCCACAGGCGCAGCGTTGCCTGTGGCACACTGAAATGCTCGATCAGGCCGTCGACCAGGTCGCGCGCCATCGCCGCGCCGCCGTTTGAGCGCAGCAACGCCAGGTGCCAGGCGTGGAAACGGTTGAGGATGGTGTTGTTGTCGCTGGCGGTACGCAGCAGGTCGGCGATGCGCAGCTCGAGCGCGTTGTACTTGGCGCGCATCACTTCCATCTGGCGCTCCTGGAGCGATACCGTCTTGCCGGTCAGTGGGCTGGACAGCTTGACTTCGCCCAGCAGGCCGGCGTGTTCTTCGAAAAAGCGCGGGTGGTCGGCCAGGTAGCGGGCGACGGCGGCGGAGTCCAGGGTAACGGTCATGGGCTGAGCTTGCAGAAAATGTGTGTGCGCAATTTTACCCGAGCAGGGGAGGGCGGGCAGAAAAAAGGCGCCCGCGCCGCAAGCCGCCAAATGCAACAAGGGCGGGCACCGTTGCCGGTGTCCGCCCTTGCGGTTCATGCGTGGCGGGCCTGGGCCCGCGTCAGCTTAGAACGAGTGGTTCACGCCCAGGTCGTAGTAGTTGACCGATGCGTCCTGGCCAAACTGCGACTGAGGACCGGTCTTGCGCGATGCGTCGATGTACAGGTAGGTACGCTTCGACAGGCTGTACTCGTAGCCCAGCGACATCTGCTTGGTCTTGATCCAGTTGTCCGGATCCTTCTGGCCGTAGCCAACCAGGAACTTGCCCGGGCCCATGGTGTAGTTCGCGCCCAGCACCCATGCGTTGGTCTTCGCGCCCGGCAGGCCGGCGGCGAAGGCGGTGTTGTCCTGGTCCTGACGGGTGTACAGGGCCATCAGCTTCAGTTCCGGGGTTGCCATGAACGAACCGGCGACCGACATGACCTTGGTTTCGACGGCGTTACGCTCGTAACCCAGCATCAGGGCCGCAGGGCCGTTGTTGTAGGTTGCCGAGATCGAGAACGGGTTGGCCGAAGCTTCGGCGCCGACCGGGTATTGGCCGACTGCACGGCCGTTGGCGCCTGCGCCTTCCTTGGTGGCGATGGCTGCGTTCAGCTGGAAGCCGCCGGTGACCGGCGAGTTGTACCAGAAGGCGTTCGACCAGCGGTTGTTCGACGAGTTGGCCGGCTCCAGCGGTGCCGAGTTGTAGCCAGCGACTGCCAGGTCGGTGTAGAAGCCGCCCTGGTTCGGCAGTGCGTGCCACGGCTCGAAGGCGCCGATGGTTTCCTGGTACGGGGTCAGGCCGCGACCGATGCGGACCATACCGAAGTCGCCCTGCAGGCCGACGCGGCTCTGGCCCTGGAACAGCGGACGCGAACCGTTTTCAACGGTGCCGGTGTCCGACTCGTAGCGGATTTCCAGTTGGAACAGAGCTTTCAGGCCATTGCCCAGGTCTTCGGTGCCCTTGAAGCCCAGGGTGTTGGCGGCGCGCTTGCCGATGCTCAGGGTGTCGCCGCTGCGCTTCTGCACGCCAGCGTCGATGGTGCCGTAGATCTGAACGGCGGTTTGTGCGTGGGCAACGCCGGCGAAAGCGCCAACAAGAGCGACTGCCATCAGTGACTTTTTCATTTATTCGTATCCTCTTATAAGGTGAATCGGGGATCCAGAGAGCATTGAGACGTTATTGGTTTGCTGAACACTCGGACGAGTGAACAGTAATTGTTTAATGCGTCAAGATTGCCGGATTGGTTAATTATGCGGGCTGGACTTGGTGGAAAGCCAATTTAACCAATCGTGCTGTTGTATTTTCGAAACGTCTACCACCCCTTTTCGCACCATTGAAGTGCTTGCCGCACTGCAATTTTGCCAAGTTCCGCTCCGTTTCGGTGCCCTTGTTCGGTGTCAATCATCAAGCTGTTCGGGACGTGGCGCGCCCGGGGCTGGCTTAGACTTCCCTCGAACCGCAGCGGTGTGGGCGCGATTCTCGCGCTTCTTGTATATTGGCAACTTTGGCCGCGGCAACGTGCTGCCATCATCCTTGCCGATTCCAGTCGCGCCCACGCTGCCCACCCCCCCACTAGTAAAAGATCGACCGATGGCTAATCGTGAAGAACTGGCGATCATCCGCGGCGCCCGTGCCGGCCGCGCCGACGCCCAGCTCGCCCTGGGCAAGCGCTATCTGTTCGGCAGCGCCGGCCTGCCGCAAAGCCTGCCGACCGCGCTGCACTGGCTCGACCGCGCCGCGCACCAGGGCTGCCTGGAGTCCTGCCAGCTGATCGGCAACCACGTGCCGCTCGAACTGGCGCGCCAGCATGCCGGGCCGCTGACCGCCTGGTACGAGCGCGCCTACGACGCCGGCAACACGCGCGCCGGACTGGTGCTGGCCCAGCTGCTGCTCGAAGAGCCGGGCGCGGCGCTGGCGCCGGCACTGCGTGCGAAAGCCCTGCGCGCCCTCGAGGACGCGGCCCGCGCCGGCTTTGCCGAGGCCCAATGGCTGCTGGCGCGCCAGCCCGCGGCCGCGGCCGCGCCCAGGCCGGCAGGCACGGCGGCGGCGCTGCCGGCGCGTGCGGCCAGCGGCGCCGCGGCGGCCGAACCGGCAGCGGGCCAGCCCTGGCTGCGCCGGGCCGCCGACAACGGCTTGCCCGAAGCGCAGTTCGCCCTGCTGGAGCAAAGCTGGAAGAGCGGCCAGTGGCAGGACTACCTCGAGCGCGCGCTGCCGCTGGCGCGCGCCCTGGCCGAAGGGGGCGCCGGCAAGCACACCCAGCGCCTGACGCCGGGCGAAACGAGCCTGCTGTCGCGTGTCGCCCGCCTGCTCGAGCGCGGCATGGCCGGCGCCGGCGTCGACGCCGCCGAACTGCACGTGTTCTGGGAGCTGGCCGCGGCCGAGAACGACCGCCATGCCCAGCTTGCCATGGGGCTGTGGTATGCGCGCATGCAGGTCGACGGCACCCGGGTGGCGGGCGGCGCCGGCGCGGCGAACTTCAAGAAGGCGATCCGCTGGCTGCTGCTGGCGGGCGAACAAGGCCTGGCCGAAGCCTGGTATGCCTTGTCGCGCATCTACGTCAAACCCGAGTTCTCGCAGCGCAACGTCGCCGATGCCCAGCGCTATCTCGAGCGGGCGGCGGAAATGGGCTACCGCGTGGCGCAGCTCGAGTGCGGCAACAATGCCTGGCGCGCCCGGCGCGAGAACGAAAACAACGACGTGCGCGCGGTCTACTGGCTGCAGCAGGCGGCGGCCGGAGGCTGCCCCGATGCCGCCGCCGCGCTGCAAAAAATCGCGCCGCGGCTCGCCGACGCGCTGCACACCGAGACCGGCGCCCTGCTGGGCTGCGCGATCGACCTGTCCGCCCATCCGCTGCTGGCGGCCCGGCTGGAACTGGCGGCCCTGTTCGGGCTCAGCCGCGCGGAAGCCCTGCTGCTCGACGTGCACGCGGCCGACCAGGGTCACTGCCTGGTGATCGACATCCGCGCCAGCTACGGGCGCAGCAAGCGGCGCCTGGTCATGATCGAGACCGCGCACGAGCGGCAAGCGCTCGACCGCATCGTGCAGTTGTTCGAGAACGTGGATTGCGGTCCGGGCGGGCCGGAAGGGAATTACCGCCAGCGCCTGTACCGGCTGCGCACGGCGGTGGCCGACATGTCCCAGGTCATCAAGCCGGCCAAGCCGCCGGTGCCGGGCCGCGGCGCGTCCTACGGCCTGGCGGCCTGAGGAGCTGGCTGGCGGCGGACGGGATTACAGCTCGATTTCGCCTTCGAAGACGGTAACGGCCGGACCGCTCAGGTAGACCGGTTCGCCTTCGCCGGCCCAGGCGATCGACAATTCGCCGCCGCGGGCCGACACCCGCACCGGCGAATCGAGCAGGCCGCGCCGGATGCCCGCCACGACGGCGGCGCAGGCACCGGTGCCGCAGGCCAGGGTCTCGCCCGCGCCGCGCTCGTACACCCGCAGTTTCACATGATGGCGATGCACCACCTGCATGAAGCCGGCATTCACGCGCTTCGGGAAGCGCGGGTGATGTTCGATTTGCGGGCCGAGTTCGGCCACCGGCGCGTTGTCGACATCGTCGACCGTCTGCACGGCGTGCGGATTGCCCATCGAGACCACGGACACGAGCACGGTGCGCTCCGCGCCGCCCTGGCGCAGGGACAGCGGCCACAAGGTGTCGCGTCCCTCGGGGCGGCCAGTCAGGCCGGCGCTGTCGAAGGGCACGGCGGCCGCTTCCAGCACCGGCGCGCCCATGTCGACCGTCACGCTGCCGTCGTCTTCCAGGCGCGGCTCGATGATGCCGGCCATGGTCTGGACGCGGATGCTGCGTTTATCCGTCAAGCCTTTCTCGCTGACGAAGCGAACGAAGGCGCGCGAACCGTTGCCGCATTGCTCGACCTCGCCGCCATCGCTATTAAAGATGCGGTAGCGGAAATCGCAGCCGGGCTCAAGCGGGCGCTCGACGACCAGGATCTGGTCGGCGCCGACGCCGAAGCGGCGGTCGCCCAGGCGGCGCCACTGGTTCGTATCGAAATCGATCTGCTGGTTGATGGCGTCGATCACGACGAAGTCGTTGCCCGCGCCGTGCATCTTGGTGAACTTGAGTTTCATTCTATAAATCAGTCGTACAGGGAAGGTTCGCCCGGCGGCCGGGTCTTGAAGCGTTTATGGGTCCAGAAGTATTCGGCCGGCGCCTCGCGCACGCGCTCTTCGATGAAGGCGTTCATGCGGCGCGTGGCCTCGACCATGTCGGCGCCCGGGTAGTTTTCCCATGCCGGATAGAAGCGTACGCGCCAGCCCTTGTAGTTCGGCAGGAAGGTCGCCACCACCGGGATGACTTTCGCGCCGGTCGTGGCGGCAATGCGGCCCAGGGCCGTGAGGGTCGCGGCCGGCACGCCGAAGAAGGGCACGAATTCGGCGTCCTTTTCGCCGAAGTCCATGTCCGGCAGCATGAAGTAGGGCAGGCCGTCGCGCAGCGCGCGCAGGATCGGCTTGATGCCTTCCTTGCGCGTCACCAGGCGCACCGGGCCGTAGCGTTCGCGGCCATGGCGCAGCAGTTTGTCGAAGGCTTCGTTCTTCTGCGGCACGTACATGCTGCACACCGGGATCACGCGCGCGGCGACGCCGGCCACGTCCAGGCATACGAAGTGCGGGCACAGCAGGATGGTCGGGCCGGCTTCCATCTCGGCCTGGGGTACCGCCGGTTCGACCTGGATCAGGCTGCGCACGCGTTCTTCCGGCGCCCACCACAAAATGGAGCGCTCGAAGATGCTGCGCGAATAGCCCTGGAAGTGGCGATAGGCGATGTTGCGCCTTTCCTTTTCCGTCAGCTCCGGCATGCACAGGCGCAGGTTGGTCAGGGCGATCTTGCGGCGCTTGCCGAGGATCAGGTAGATCAGGCTGCCGACGGCTTCGCCGAAACGCCCGAGCACGGGCAGCGGCAGCCAGTGCAGCAGCCACATGAATGCGATGGCGACCCTCATGCGACGGCCTCGGCTTGCGGTGCGTCCACGCCCTGCGGTTGCTTGTAGCGGTTGTAGCTCCAGAAATACTGCGCCGGGCAGCGGGAGATCAATTGCTCCATCGCGCGGTTGATGCTGGCCGCCTGCTCGGCCGGGTTGCCCGACAAGTCGCCTTCGAAGGGCACGAAACGCACGACGTAGCCGCGGCCTTGCGGCAGGCGCTCGGCATAGACCAGCAGGATGTCGGCCTTGCCCAGCTGGGCCAGCTTGGCCGGCAGCGTCATGGTATAGGCGCTGCGCCCGAACCAGGGCGCCCAGGTGCCTTCGCCTTCCTGCGGCACCTGGTCGGGCAGCAGGCCGATCGGCTGGCCGCTTTTGAGGGTCTTGGCCAGGATGCGCACGCCCGACAGGTTGGCCGGGGCCAGGTGCAGGTTGTGGCGGGCCCTGGCGCCTTCGACCAGCGGTTTCAGGGCGCTCTTGCGCGGCGGCCGGTACATGACGGTGAGCGCCGTGTGCAGGGCGATCTGCTGGGCGGTCATCTCGAAACAGCCCAAGTGTGGCGTTAAAAACACAATGCCGCGGCCGGCGTCGAGCGTGCGTTGGACCAGGTCCCAGTTCTCGATGCTGGCATGGCGCGCCACGCGTTCCGGCTTGCCGCACCAGACGAAGGCCAGTTCGACGATGGCCTTGCCGGCCTCGGCGACGGCGGCGCGGCGGTAGGCGCTATAGCCGGCCTGGGCCAGGTTGGCGTCGAGGCGGCGGCGATAAGAAGGGGAGAGCAGGTAGACCAGCCAGCCCAGCGCGGCGCCGAGCGCGTGCAGCAGGCGCAGGGGAAATATGGAGAGAACTCTGAATAGAATAACTAGCATGCGATTGATCGGCGTTCAGGAAGAGCAGGCCTGCTCTGCCAAAAATTTCTTAAAGGAGCGTAAAATACCACTTTACGCAGGATCCGCCGAGTTAATAGACAACTTGCGAAGCGGAATATAAATGTCGCTAAAGCGTCGCAGGCACATGTTGCTGCGGCAGTTTTTTGAACAGTAACAGGAGCCTTCATGTCCAACGACTACCTCTTCACTTCCGAATCCGTCTCGGAAGGCCATCCCGATAAAGTTGCCGACCAGATCTCGGACGCCATCCTCGACGCGATCTTCGAGCAGGACCCGCGCGCGCGCGTCGCCGCCGAAACGCTGTGCAACACCGGCCTGGTGGTGCTGGCCGGCGAGATCACGACCCACGCGAACGTCGATTATATTCGCGTCGCGCGCGACACCATCAAGCGCATCGGCTACGACAACACCGACTTCGGCATCGACTACAAGGGTTGCGCCGTCATGGTCTGCTACGACAAGCAGTCGCCGGACATCGCCCAGGGCGTCGACGAAGGCGCCGGCATTGACCTCGACCAGGGCGCGGGCGACCAGGGCCTGATGTTCGGCTATGCCTGCGACGAGACCGCCGAGCTGATGCCGGCCGCGATCCACTATGCGCACCGCCTGGTCGAGCGCCAGTCGCAGCTGCGCAAGGACGGCCGCCTGCCATGGCTGCGCCCGGATGCGAAATCGCAGGTCACGCTGCGCTACGTCGATGGCCGCCCGGTCGCCGTGGACACCGTGGTGCTCTCGACCCAGCACCATCCGGACGTCACCCACTCGCAGATCGAGGAAGCCGTGATCGAAGAGATCATCAAGCCGATCCTGCCGCGCGAGTGGCTGCAGGGCACGCGCTACCTGGTCAACCCGACCGGCCGTTTCGTCATCGGCGGCCCGCAGGGCGACTGCGGCCTGACCGGCCGCAAGATCATCGTCGACACCTACGGCGGCGCGGCCCCGCACGGCGGCGGCGCGTTCTCGGGCAAGGACCCGTCCAAGGTCGACCGCTCGGCCGCCTACGCCGCGCGCTACGTGGCGAAGAACATCGTCGCCGCCGGTCTCGCGCGCCAGTGCCAGGTGCAGGTCAGCTACGCCATCGGCGTGGCCAAGCCGATCAACATCACCGTCTACACCGAAGGCACCGGCGTCATCTCCGACGAGAAGATCGCCCAGCTGGTGATGGAACACTTCGACCTGCGCCCGAAAGGCATCGTGCAGATGCTCGACCTGCTGCGCCCGATCTACGCCAAGACGGCCGCCTACGGCCACTTCGGCCGCGAAGAGCCGGAATTCACCTGGGAGCGCACCGACAAGGCCGCGCTGCTGCGCGCGGAAGCGGGCCTGGCGTAAAACGTAGGGTGGGCACTTGTGCCCACGCGGTGATAGTCAACGCTTGATCAGCCGCTGACTATCATCGTCGCCTATCCCCGCGTGGGCTCGAGAGCCCACCCTACGCAACTGATGCTGGCGTGGCATCGGCTTACCCTCCGATGGGCATGCGTTGCATCTGCTTGGGTTCAAGAACCCACCCTACACCCCATGTTGCAGGTGCAGCAAAACCAGCACCGCCAAAGCCAATCCCGTCCTTAGTCGTGCTAAACTACCCCGTTCCGAGGAGCGTTGCGACGAAAAGATTCCTTTTCGCCAGGCTCGGATATCAACACTGCGCTCACGTTACTTTTTTCTAACTGAAAGGAGGGCGTGATGAACGCCGTACTGAAAGAAACCCAAGACTTCCACATTGCCGACCTCTCCCTGGCTGCCTGGGGCGAGAAGGAAATCCGCATCGCCGAAACCGAAATGCCGGGCCTGATGGCAATCCGCGAGGAATACGCCGCAAGCCAGCCCCTGAAGGGCGCGCGCATTGCCGGCTCGCTGCACATGACCATCCAGACCGCCGTGCTGATCCGCACGCTGGAAGCCCTCGGCGCGCAGGTGCGCTGGGCGTCGTGCAACATCTACTCGACCCAGGACCACGCCGCCGCCGCCATCGCTTCGGTCGGCACCCCGGTGTTCGCCGTCAAGGGCGAAACCCTCGATGAATACTGGGAATACACCCACCGCATCTTCGAATGGCCGGGCGACAACCGTGCCAACATGATCCTCGACGACGGCGGCGACGCGACCCTGCTGCTGCACCTGGGCACCCGCGCCGAGAAGGACATTTCCGTGCTGGCGAATCCGGGTTCGGACGAAGAAATCTGCCTGTTCAACGCCATCAAAGGCCGCCTGGCCCGCGACCCGCAGTGGTACTCGAAGCGCCTGCCGTGCATCCTGGGCGTGACCGAGGAAACCACCACCGGCGTGCACCGCCTGTACCAGATGCACCAGGAAGGCAAGCTGGCCTTCCCGGCCATCAACGTCAACGATTCCGTCACCAAGTCGAAGTTCGATAACCTGTACGGCTGCCGCGAGTCGCTGGTCGACGGCATCAAGCGCGCCACCGACGTGATGGTCGCCGGCAAGATCGCCGTCATCGCTGGTTACGGCGACGTGGGTAAAGGTTCGGCCCAGGCCATGCGCGCCCTGTCGGCGCAGGTGTGGGTCACCGAGATCGACCCGATCTGCGCACTGCAGGCGGCGATGGAAGGCTACCGCGTCGTGACCATGGACTACGCCGCCGAACACGGCGACATTTTTGTTACCTGCACCGGCAACTACCACGTCATCACCGAAGCGCACATGCTCAAGATGAAGGACCAGGCGATCGTCTGCAACATCGGTCACTTCGACAACGAGATCGAAGTCGCCGCGCTGAAGAAGTACGAGTGGGAAAACATCAAGCCGCAGGTCGACCACGTGATCTTCCCGGACGGTAAGCGCATCATCCTGCTGGCCGAAGGCCGCCTGGTGAACCTGGGCTGCGGCACCGGTCACCCGTCGTACGTGATGAGCTCGTCGTTCGCGAACCAGACCATCGCCCAGATCGAGCTGTTCGCCAACACGGATAAATACCCGGTCGGCGTTTACACCCTGCCGAAGCACCTGGACGAGAAGGTCGCGCGCCTGCAACTGAAGAAGCTCAACGCCCAGCTGACCACGCTGACCGACGAGCAGGCCGCCTACATCTCGGTGCAGAAGGAAGGCCCGTTCAAGCCGGACCACTACCGCTATTAATATGCGGTAAGCGGGCGTCCTGCGCGCCCGCGCCGGCCGCGCTGCGTGCGGCGGTTTCGCTGCAAGAGACACGCAGCCTGCGGGAACGGACTCCGTTCCCGCGACCCAACAACAAGAAACGCACACGAAAGAAGCTCAACATGCGCCTGCTCCTGACCTGGCTGATCAACGCTGCCGCGCTGATGGCCCTGCCTTACCTGATGCATTCCGTCGCCGTCAGCAATGTCGGCACCGCCCTGATCGCCGCCCTGGTGCTGGGCCTGGTCAACACGCTGATCCGGCCGCTGCTGGTCCTGTTGACCTTGCCCGTCACGCTGCTGTCGATGGGGCTGTTCATCCTGGTGATCAACGCCTTGCTGTTCTGGCTGGTGTCGCAGTGGGTGGAGGGTTTCGAGGTGGCGGGGTTCTGGTCGGCCTTCCTGGCGGCGATCCTGTACAGCGTGATTTCGTGGGCGCTTTCCACCTTGCTCCTGAAAGACGATGGAAACTCATAATTTCAGCATCGAGTTCTTCCCGCCCAAGACGCCCGAGGGCGCGGAAAAGCTGCGCGCCACGCGCCGCCAGCTGGCTGAACTGTCGCCGACGTATTTCTCGGTGACCTTCGGCGCCGGCGGGTCCACCCAGCAGGGCACGCTCGACACCGTGCTCGACATCATGGCCGACGGCCACCCGGCCGCGCCCCACCTGTCGTGCATCGGCGCCACGCGCGAATCGATCCGTGTGCTGCTCAAGCAATTCCAGCAGCACGGCATCCGCCGCCTGGTGGCCTTGCGCGGCGACCTGCCGAGCGGCTACGGCGGCGCCGGCGAACTGCGCTACGCCAACGAACTGGTCGAGTTCATCCGCCAGGAAACCGGCGACTGGTTCCACATCAAAGTGGCGGCCTATCCGGAAATGCATCCGCAGGCCCGTTCGCCCCAGGACGACCTGCAGAATTTCGCGCGCAAGGTCCACGCGGGCGCGAACGCCGCGATCACCCAGTACTTCTACAATGCCGACGCCTATTTCCAGTTCGTCGACAACGTGCGCAAGATGGGAATCGAGGTGCCGATCGTGGCCGGCATCATGCCGATCACGAACTACACGCAACTGATGCGTTTCTCCGACATGTGCGGCGCCGAGATTCCGCGCTGGGTGCGCCTCAAGCTGGCCAGCTTCGGCGACGACAGCGCCTCGATCAAGGCCTTCGGCCTGGACGTGGTCTCCACTCTGTGCGAACGCCTGCTGGCAGGTGGCGCGCCGGGCCTGCATTTCTACAGCATGAACCAGGCGGTGGCGACCACCGCCATCTGGAAGCGCCTGACCGGTAAATAAGGTGGCGGAAATGGAAAGTCCCGGCGGCGCAGGCGCGTTGCCGGGATTTTTTTCATTCCACGCCTGTTTCCTCGGTCACGATCAGGTCGAGCGGCACGTCGTGGGCGTCGGCATCGAAGGGGGCCGCCTGGCAGGCGTAGGCGATGCCCAGGGTTGCCGGGCGCACGCCGCCGGCCAGGGTGCGGTCGTAGAAGCCGCCGCCGTAGCCGAGCCGGTAACCGTGTTCGTTGAATCCCAGGCAGGGGACCAGCAGGGCCGGCGGGCGTTCCACCGTGCGCAGCGTGGCCGGCACCGCCACGCCCAGCGGGTCGCTGGCCATCGCTTCGCCCGGCGTCCAGGCGGCAAAGGCCAGCGGCGCGTGGCGTTCGAGCACCACCGGCAGCGCCAGCGCGGCGCCTTCCTGCACCAGGGCGCGGTAGGTCTCGCCCAGGTCCGGTTCGCCGCTGAGCGGCCAGTACACGGCCAGCAGGGGCGGACGCGTGCGGCGCCACCAGGCCAGCACCTGGGCGCCGATGCGGCGGTCGCGCTCCGCCTTGCCCGCGTCATCGAGCGCCGCACGCTGGGCTTTGAGGTGTTTGCGCAACGCTGTCTTTGCCGCCGCGCTGACTCTGGCGTCCGAACTGGCCACGCTGGAGGCGTTCTCTGGCGGCACGATTGATGCGCATGGTATTCTTGATTCGCCGGTCATGATCTCGAATGAAGGGTAGAAAAGCTGTGTTGTTGTTTCCGTGGAAATTGATAGCCGGCGCAGTCCTCGCCGCCACCAGCCTCGCCGCCATCGCCGAGGTCCCGCAGGCGGTGCCGCCCGTTCCAGGCGCCTCCTCGGTCCCGGCCGCGCCGGGCGCCGCCCCGGCGATCGACGCCGCCAGTGCCGAGGATGACACCTTCCTCCTGCTGCGCGAGGCGGCGCGCCAGAACGACGCCGCCCGCGCCAACGCGCTGGCCTCGCGCCTGCCGGACTACGTGCTCTCAGGCTACGTCGACTATTATCGTCTCAAACCGCGTTTGCGCGACGCCACGCCGGACGAGGTGCGCGCCGTGCTGCGCCGCCACGAAGGCAGCGCGATCGCCGAACGCCTGCGTGCCGACTGGCTGCTCGAACTCGGGCGCCAGCGCGACTGGAACAACTTCGAGCACGAAATGCGCCAGCTTGCCGGTACCCCCGAGCTGCAGGTGCGCTGCTACGGCTTGCAGGCGCGCGCGCTGCGCGGCGAGCGGGTGGCGCCGGAAGCGCGTGCGCTGCTGACCAACCCGCCCGCTTACGGCGAGGGCTGCGCCGCGCTGATGACCCAACTGGTGCAGATGAATCAGCTGGGCCAGGACGATTTGCTGGTGCAGCTGCGCCTGGCCGGCGAAATGGGCGCCACCGGTCCTTCGCGCCGCATCGCCCAGCTGCTCGGGGCCTCGGACACCCGCGCCGCGCAAGCGGTCGACGTGCCGGCGGTGGCGATGGCGCGCGGCATCGGCGCGAACCGCGCCGAGCACGAGATCTACCTGGTCGCGCTGGGCCGCATGGCGCGCACCAGCCTCAAATTGGCCGTGGTCGCGCTCGAGAAGAACAGCAGCAAACTGAACAAGGAAGAACGCGCGATCGGCTGGGCCAACGTCGCCCTGGCCGCCTCGATCGCGCTGTCGCCCGACGCCCACGACTACTGGAAGCGTGCCGAAGGCGCGCCGCTGTCGAACTTCCAGCTCGAATGGAAGACCCGCATGGCGCTGCGCCGCGGCGACTGGAAGACGGTCGCCGCCACCATCGACGCGATGCCCGCCGGCCTGGCCGCCGAATCGGGCTGGATCTACTGGCGCGGGCGGGCCCACGTGGCGCAGAACCGCAAGGAAGAGGGCGAGGCCCTGTTCCGCCGCATCGCCACCCAGAACAATTTCTATGGCCAGCTGGCGATGGAAGAGCTGGGCGAACTGGTGACGATCCCGCCCGCGGCCGCGCCGCCGACGCCGGGCGAAGTGGCCTATGTGGCGGCCTTGCCGGCGATGAAACAGGCCATGAAGTTCTATGCGCTGCGCCTGCGCCCGGAAGGCAACCGCGAGTGGAGCTGGGCGCTGCGCGGCCTGTCCGAGCGCCAGCTGCTCGCCGCCGCCGAGTACGCGCGCCGCAACGAGCTGCTCGACCGCATGGTCGAGACCTCGCTGCGCACCCGCAACGAGCTCGATTTCGACCAGCGCTTCCCGGCGCCGCACAACGACATCCTGCATCCCACGGCAAAGAACCTGTCGCTCGACACCGCCTGGGTGTATGGCCTGATCCGCCAGGAGTCGCGTTTCGTTTCCGACGCCCGCTCGGGCGTGGGCGCCTCCGGCCTGATGCAGGTGATGCCGGCCACCGGCAAGTGGGTGGCGGCGAAGATCGGCTTGACCGACTTCGTGCACGACATGCTCAACGACCTGCGCACCAATATCACGCTTGGCGCCAACTACATGAACATGGTGCTGGAAAATAACGGCGGCTCGCAGGTGCTGGCCACCGCCGCCTACAATGCCGGCCCGGCGCGCTCGCGCACCTGGCGCGGCCAGCTCGAGGCGCCGATGGAAGGGGCGGTGTTCGTCGAGTCGATCCCGTTCACCGAGACCCGAACCTACGTGCGCAACGTGATGTCGAACGCAACGAACTACGCCGCGCTGTTCGAGCGGCGGCCGCAGTCGCTCAAGGCGCGCCTGGGAACGATCGCCCCGCGCGGCGCCGCGAGCGGACTCCCCTGACGCAATACCGAGACGGTTTTTAGACGAGGACTCCATGCGCGACCTGTCGGTGGTGGTATTTGGCGGTTCCGGATTCATCGGCAGTCATTTGCTGGCGCTGCTGGCCGAGGAAAGCATCCCCGCGCTGGTGCCGACGCGCCACGCCGCGCGCGTGCGCCACCTGACGACCCTGCCCGGGGTCGACGTGGTCGAGGCCGACATCCACGACGACGCCACCGTGCGCCGCCTGCTCGAGGGACACACGGCCGCGATCAACCTGGTCGGCATCCTGCACGGCAGCCGCGCCCAGCCTTACGGGCCGGAGTTCCGGCGCGCTCACGTCGACCTGCCGCGCCGCATCGTCGACGCCTGCGCCGCTTGCGGCGTCGAGCGTTACCTGCACATGAGCGCGCTCGGCGCCAGCATCGAGGGTCCCTCGATGTACCAGCGCTCGAAGGCCGACGGCGAACTGGCCGCGCGCAGCCGGCCCGAGGTGGCGGCGACCATCTTCCGGCCTTCGGTCGTGTTCGGCCCCGGAGACCAGTTCCTGACCGTGTTCGCGCGGCTGCAGCGGCGTTTTCCCGTCATTCCGCTCGCCTGCGCCTCGGCGGTATTCCAGCCGGTCTACGTCGGCGACGTCGCCCAGGCCTTCCTCAACGCGCTGCGCGATCCGGCCGCGCGCCACCAGGTCTACCAGCTCGGCGGGCCGAACGTCTACACGCTGGCCGAGCTGGTGCGCCTGGCCGGGCGCTACGCCGGCTGCGAGCGTCCCATCATCGAATTGCCGCCGCGCCTGGCCCGGCTGCAGGCGCGCCTGTTCGAGTCGCTGCCGGGCGAGCCCATCATCACCCGCGACAACCTCGACTCGATGAAAGTCGATAACGTGATCGACCCGGCCATCCAGGACTTGACAGCCGCCGCGCTGGGAATCAAGCTCACTGCGCTCGAAGCGGTGGCGCCGCACTACCTCGCGCCCCAGGAGCCGCTCGACCGCCTGCGCGCCCGCGCCGGCCGCTAATTGACCATTCATCCATCGCCAGGAGCGTCATGCAGACCACGGAACTCGACCCGACCCTCTCGAATACCCTTGCGCAGGCGCGCAAGCCCGGCCTCACCCTCGTCATCGGCAACAAGAACATCTCCTCGTGGTCGATGCGGCCGTGGGTGGCGGCGGTCGCGTTCAATATCCCATTCACCGAAGTGCGGCTGCTGCTCGACCAGCCCGACACCGCCGCCAACATCGCGCGCTATTCGCACGCGGGACGGGTGCCGGTGCTGCTGGCCGGCGAGATGACGATCTGGGACAGCCTCGCCATCTGCGAGTACCTGGCCGAGCAGTTCCCCGACAAGCACATGTGGCCGCAGGACGTGGCCGCGCGCGCCCTGGCGCGGTCGGTCGTGGCCGAGATGCATTCCGGCTTCCAGGCCCTGCGCAACGACATGTCGATGAACATCCAGGCCAGGCTGCCGGGCCGCGGCCGCACGCCGGGCGCCCAGGCCGACATCGGCCGCATCTGCGAAATCTGGGAAGAGTGCCTGGCGCGCTTCGGCCACCGCGAATTCCTGTTCGGCGATTTTTCCATTGCCGACGCCTTCTATGCCCCGGTGGTCACCCGTTTCAAGACCTACGGCGTGGCGCTGGCGCCGGCCCTGCAGGCCTACTGCGACCGCGTGCTGGCCCATCCGGCGGTGGCGCGCTGGGTGAACGAAGCCATGCGCGAAACCGACCCGACCCCGCTGCACGACGCGGACCTGCCGCAGGATTGACACCGGCGATGACGATCAAGACGTACGTTGTCGGCGGCGCCGTGCGCGACGCGCTGCTCGGCCTGCCGGTACAGGACCGCGACCACGTCGTGGTCGGCGCCACGCCGGACCAGATGGTCGCGGCCGGCTTCCGCCCGGTCGGCAAGGATTTCCCGGTGTTCCTGCATCCCGAGACGCAGGAGGAATATGCCCTGGCGCGCACCGAGCGCAAGACCGCGCCCGGCTACCACGGCTTTGTCTTCCATACCGCGCCCGACGTCACCCTGGAAGACGACCTGGTGCGGCGCGATTTGACCATCAACGCCATGGCGCGCGCCGACGACGGCAGCATCGTCGACCCCTACGGCGGCAAGCGCGACCTGGAAGCGCGCCTGTTCCGCCACGTATCGAGCGCATTCGCCGAGGACCCGGTGCGCATCCTGCGCGTGGCCCGCTTCGCCGCGCGCTTCGCCGACTTCCGCGTGGCCGAGGACACGAACGCCCTGATGCGCAGCATGGTCGAGGCGGGCGAGGTCGATGCGCTGGTGCCCGAACGCGTCTGGCAGGAACTGTCGCGCGGCCTGATGGAGCGGCGCCCCTCGCGCATGTTCGCCGTGCTGCGCGACTGCGGCGCCCTGGCGCGCATCATGCCCGAGCTCGATGCCTTGTGGGGCATGCCGCAGCCGCGGCGCCCGGAAGTGGACAACGGTGTCCGAATCATGGAGGTGATCGACCACGCCGCCGAACTGGACCGCACGCTGGCGGTGCGCTGCGCGGTGCTGATGCGCGACCTTGGTGGCGCCGACGCGGTTGCCGGGCTGTGCAAGCGCCTGAAAGTGCCCAACGATTGTCGCGACCTGGCCTTGATCACGGCGCGCGAGCACAGCCACGTCGAGGCCGCGGCAAAGCTCGACGCTGCCGCGCTGGTCGCCCTGTTCGGACGCTGCGACGCCTTCCGCAAGCCCGAGCGCTTTGCCGAGATGCTGCTGGCGGCCGCATGCCACGCGCCCGTGCCGCAGGCCTGGCTGCTGGCGGCGCTCGAGGTGGCGCGTGGCGTCGACGCGGGGGCGGTCGCGGCCAGCTGCGCCGGGGACAAGGCGAGGATCCCGGACGCGGTGCTCGCCGCCCGCGTCGCCGCTGTCGGGAGCTGGATGGCGCAGTCGCCGCCTGGCTGAACCGGACGGCATCGGCCATCGTTATCGCCGGCGAACTGGTCCATGCACCAGCGATAGACGGCTGCGCCTGCGCTTTGTATAGTCGAGCTCTTCATGACTGGCGGAGCGCAGCGGATGAACCGGACCAATGCAGGAACAGCCGCGCGCATCGCGGCGGGGAGCATATACGGCCTGGTGCTGGCGTTTGCCGCCGTGTCCTCGCTCATGCGGGCCATCGCCGTGTTCGGTCCGGCCGCCTGGCGCGGCCTGTTCATGCTGACCTGTATCGTGATGGCCATCCTGCCCTGGGTGCTGCTCGACCGCGAAGGGCGCCGGAGGATCGGCATGCAGTGGCCGCGCCGCCCGCTCTGGCTGGCGGCGGGACTTGCCGTCGGGGTGCTGGCCGCGAGCGCCTGCTACTGGCTCGGCGCCACGCTCTACGGGGCCAGCGCGGACAACTGGTTCGTCAGCGTTGCGCGCAATTACCAGCTGCAGCCCACCGCCGGCTGGAGCCTGTTGCAGCTGCACCTGGTGTTCACCACGGTCGCCTGCCTGTTCAGTCCGATCGGTGAAGAAATCTTCTTCCGCGGCCTCCTGCACGGGGTGCTCGAGGAGCGCCATGGCGCCGTGCGGGCCACGCTGTATGAAGCGGGCCTGTTCGCCCTGGTCCACTTGTGCCACCATGGCATCGTGCTGACCGCCGCCGGATTCGCGCTGCTGCCGGTATCGGGTGCGCTGTGGGTGGCTCAGATGTTCCTGCTGTCGCTGGCGTTCGCCTGGCTGCGGCGGCGCGCGGAGTCGATCACGCCCGCGATCCTGGCCCACGCCGCCTTCAATGCCGCCATGAACGGCTGGATTTTCGCGCGCCTCTGGCACGGAAAGTTGTCGTAAATGCCACGTGCGCGACTGCCGCCGCCGTTTTGATATGCTCCTGCAACTATGAGTAGATTGTTACGTTGGTCGGACAGCTTGTTTGCGGGATGGATGCGTCGTGTGGAAGCCTTGCATCCGCGACGGCGGCTGCAATTGGTCGGCGCCGCGGCGCTGGTCCTGATCGCCTTGTTGGCGGTCCTGTACACGCGCACCACCGGGGTCGATGTCGACAACCAGAACCGCGTGATGTTCGACCTGCACGAGCTGCAGCAGCTCGATGCCGAGTGGGATGCGAACCTGCTGCGGGCCCATATCGGCAGCGGCCTGGCCGACGCGCGTCTGGTGGGGCCGGTCAAGCAGATGCGCCAGCTGATGGACCGCCTGGAGGAGGCGCTGCCGATGACGCGCGGACGCGGCGCGCGCCAGGCCCACACGGAGCTGGCCGGCGCGCTGCGCATGAAGGCCGACCTGGTGAACGAGTTCCGCACGCTGAACACGCCCTTGCGCACGGCCCTGCAGACGCTGCCGCCGGCGCTGGCCGACCTGAAGACCGAGCTCGGTGGCATCGAGGGCGCGCTGGCGCCAGGACGCGTGGTGGTGCGCCTCGATGCGCTCCTGAACGACCTGCTGGCCGACACGCTGCGCTTCAACCTGGCGCCCTCGCCGACGCTGGCGCGCCGCATCGAGAGCACCCTGGCCCAGATCGAGGACCAGAAGTCGCGCTTCTCGCAGGCGGTGGTCGACCAGATCGACGCACTGGCGCGCGACACCCGCACCATCCTGGCCAACCGGCCGCGCGAGAACGAGGTCGAAACCCAGATCTCCGCGCTCGGCACCGGAGAGATGATGGCGCTGCTGGGCCGCGAGTTCGACCGTTCGTTCCAGGCCGAGGTGCTCGAGCGCCAGCGCTACCGCGGCTTCCTGTTCGCCTATTCGATCCTGCTACTGGCCTTGCTCGCCTATGCCGGCTGGCGCCTGCGCCGCAGCTACCGCATCATCAACGACGTGAACCACCGCCTGAAGGCGGCCAACGACACGCTCGAGCACCGCGTGGCCGAACGCACCGCCGAACTGGAGGAGCAGTCGAAGAAGCTGGCGCGCCTGGCCCAGCACGACAGCCTGACCGGACTGGTCAACTACGGACAGCTCACCCGCCTGCTGGAGCTGGCGCTGGTGCGGGCGGCGCGGCGCGACACCGTGGTCTCGACCATGTTCATCGACCTCGACGGTTTCAAAGGCGTGAACGACACCTGGGGCCACGCCACCGGCGACCTGGTGCTGCAGCTGGTGGCGCGCCGGGTGCAGAAGGTGTTGCGCGCGGAGGACGTGCTGGCGCGCCTGGGCGGCGACGAATTCGTCATCATGCTCGAGGGCGTGAACATGCCCGAGGGCGCGCTGCGCATCGCCAAGCTGGTGCTCGAGCAGATCGAGGGCATCGTCGAGGCCGACGGCAACCCGGTCGCGATCTCGGCCAGCATCGGCATCGCCAGCGCGCGCGGCCGCGCCGGCGCCGAATGGGGGGCGGCGGCCCTGCTGGCCGACGCCGACAAGGCGATGTATGCGGCCAAGCAGGCCGGCAAGGGTACCTTCATCATCAGCCCGAACGCGCAGTGGGGCGCGCCCGATCCCGACAAGGGCGCGCACGGCAGCCCCGACCCGGCAAGCTGAGCGCAATCCGCTACAATATCTGCATGGTGCGCTGCACAATAACGAACCGCTCAACCGAATCCCGACTCCGTATGCCCGACAATCCGTTCACCCACTGGCTGGCCAGCCTGGCCGGCAAGACCGACCGTCCGGCGGTGCTGGTCAAGGCACTGGGCAAGCGCGACCGCCGGCGCATGCTCAAGCATTTCCTCGCGCTCGACGAGGGCGACCGCCTGCTGCGCTTCGGCACCGTCCTGCCGGACGAGCAGATCCATGCCTATGTGAACAAGATCGATTTTTCGCGCGACATCGTGTTCGGCGTGTTCAGTCACGTGTTCCAGCTGGTCGGCGTCGGCCACCTGGCCTTCGCGCCCGCCGAGAAGGGCCGCGCCGGCACGACCACCAAGGAGCGGGTGGCCGAATTCGGCGTCTCGGTCTCGAAGTCGGCGCGCGGGCAGGGCGTGGGCACGCGCCTGTTCCAGCGCGCGTCCATCCACTGCCGCAACTCCGATATCGACACCCTCTACATGCAGTGCCTGTCGAGCAACCGCACCATGATGCACATCGCCAAGAAGGCCGGGATGGAGATCAAGCGCGAGTATGGGGAAGCGGACGCCTACCTGCACCTGCCGCCGCCGAGTCCGGGCAGCGTGATGCGCGAGGCGCTGGAGGAACAGTTTGCCGTGATCGACTACACGGTGAAGGCGAATGCGCGGGCGGCGGTGAAGTGGCTGACGCCGAAGAAGCGTAGCAAATAAGGTTTTGCCGTTGTAGGGTGGGCTCTCGAGCCCACGCGGTAGAACTGCTGGTCTGCCGAAAAGCCTCGCGAAGCGATCGCATCCTTACCCTGTCGGGGTACTTTTCGATACTCATAAGTTGTACCGCGTGGGCTCAAGAGCCCACCCTACGAAACCCCGATTACCGCGCCGTCGGCGCCTCGATCGGCAGCGCCGTCGTCTCCTTGATCCGCTGCAGCGCAAAGCTCGACTTCACGTCCAGCACCGACGGATGGCGCAGCAGGGTTGCCATCATGAAGCGCGAGAAGTGGTCCATGTCTTCCACGTGCACGCGCAGCAGGAAATCCATCTCCCCTGTCATCGCATAGCAGGCCACCACTTCCGGCCAGGTCGCCACCGCCTGCGCGAACTCGAAACGCGGCGAGGTCGCCGGCACGCGCGAGTTGGCAGGGCCTTCGCTGTGCTTTTCCAGGCGCACGTTGACATAGGCCAGCAGGCCCAGCCCGATCTTGTCGGGATCGACCAGGGCCACGTATTGACGAATCACGCCGGCTTCCTCCAGCCGCTTGATGCGGCGCAGGCAGGGCGAGGGCGACAGGTTGACCCGCTCGGCCACGTCCTGGTTCGACAGGCGGCCATCGGCCTGCAGGATTTCCAGGATTTTGCGGTCGGTTTTATCGAGCTCGATTTTTGACATAAATTTCCTTGCTACGGTTTGAAGCCGCAATTTTATTGCGCAATCGCCTCGGCGTGGGGAATTGATTGGTATTTAATGCCGGGGGCACAAGACTATACTGTCGCAAACCACGGAGGAGACTTCTCCGTCATGGCGCAACCAATAACAACAAGGCGCCAACCCATTTGGACGATAAGAAATATCTATATAGATAGTGCGGAAACGCCACCCCACAAGGGCGGCGCTGTCCGCTGCCTTGCGTCCGGCTCAACACAACGGAGACATCAATGAACGCACCCCTGGACCGTTCCCAGCTGCAACCATCCCAGCCGGAGCACGAGATCACGCTCGACGACAAGTGGACGCTCGAGCGTGGCCGCGCCTTCATGACCGGCACCCAGGCGCTGATCCGCCTGCCGATGCTGCAGCGCGAACGCGACCTGAAAGCTGGCCTGAACACCGCCGGCTACATTACCGGCTACCGCGGCTCGCCCGTCACCGCCGTCGACCAGACCGCGATGAAGGCGAGGAAGCACCTCGAAGCCCACCATGTGAAATTCCACCCGGGCATGAACGAGGACCTGGCGGCGACCGCCGTCTGGGGGACCCAGCAAACCAACCTGTACAAGGACGCCAACTACGACGGCGTGTTTGCCATGTGGTATGGCAAGGGCCCGGGTGTGGACCGTTGCGGCGACGTTTTCAAGCACGGCAACAACGCCGGTTCCGCCAAGAACGGCGGCGTGCTGGTGCTGGCCGGCGACGACCATGCGGCGAAATCCTCGTCCACCGCGCACCAGTCGGACCACATCCTGACCCACTGCGGCATCCCGGTCCTCTATCCTTCGTCGGTGCAGGAATACATCGATTTCGGCCTGCATGCCTGGGCCATGAGCCGCTATACCGGCCTGTGGGTGTCGATGAAGTGCGTCACCGACATCATCGAGTCCGGCGCCGTGGTCGACCTCGACCCGGACCGCGTCCAGATCGTGACGCCCACCGACTTCGAACTGCCGGAAGGCGGCCTTAACATCCGCTGGCCGGACGCCGTGCTGGACCAGGAAGTGCGGATGAGCAACTACAAGTGGTACGCCGCGCTGGCCTACGCGCGCGCCAACAAGCTCAATAAGATCATCTGGGACAGCCCGCAGCCGAAGATCGGCATCATCACCGCCGGTAAAAGCTATGTCGACACGCGCCAGGCGCTGGCCGACCTCGGCATCGACGAGCAGGCCGCGCGCGACATCGGCCTGCGCCTGTACAAGGTCGGCATGACCTGGCCGCTCGAGTCCGAAGGCGTGCACGAGTTCGCGCGCGGCCTGGACGAGATCCTGGTGGTCGAGGAAAAGCGCCAGGTGATGGAATACGCGCTGAAGGAAGAGCTGTACAACCTGCCGGACGGCGAGCGCCCGCGCGTGGTCGGCAAGTTCGACGACACCGGCGAGTGGCACAACAAGAACCGCATGGGCCACGGCGACTGGCTGCTGCCGGCCACCTATGAACTGAACCCGGCCCAGATCGCACGCGCCATCGCTTCGCGCATCTCGCACTACTGCGCGGGCCACCCGGTCGAGCAACGCGTCAAGGAACGCATCGCCTTCCTCGAAGCGAAGGAACTGGTGCTCAAGAATATCCCGGCCAAGGCCAATCCGGACACCGACCGCATTCCGTATTTCTGCTCGGGCTGCCCGCACAACAGCTCGACCAAGGTGCCTGAAGGCTCGCGCGCGATGGCCGGCATCGGCTGCCACTACATGGTGCTGTGGATGGACCGCGAGACCTCGACCTTCACCCACATGGGCGCGGAAGGCACGACCTGGATCGGCCAGGCGCCGTTCACCAGCGAGAAGCACGTGTTCGTGAATCTGGGCGACGGCACCTACTTCCACTCGGGCATCCTGGCGATCCGCGCCGCGGTGGCGGCCAAGGTGAACATCACCTATAAAATCCTGTACAACGACGCGGTCGCCATGACCGGCGGGCAGAACGTCGACGGCCCGCTCGATCCGGGCATGATCACGCGCCAGATCGCCGCCGAAGGCGTCAAGCCCATCATCGTCGTCACCGACGAACCCGATAAATACCCGAGCGACTACGCCTGGGCCGAGGGCGTCACCGTGCGCCACCGTTCCGAGCTGATGGACGTGCAAAAAGAGCTGCGCGAAATGCCGGGCGTGTCGGCCGTGATCTATGACCAGACCTGCGCCTCCGAGAAGCGCCGCCGCCGCAAGAAAGGCGAGTTCCCCGACCCGGCCAAGCGCGCCGTCATCAACGAGGCCGTGTGCGAAGGCTGCGGCGACTGCTCGGTGCAGTCGAACTGCCTGTCGGTCGAGCCGCTGGAAACGGAACTGGGGCGCAAGCGCCAGATCAACCAGTCCTCCTGCAACAAGGATTTCTCGTGCGTGTCCGGCTTCTGCCCGAGCTTCGTCACGGTGGAGGGCGGCGGCCTGAAGAAGCCCAAGAAAGCCGCAAGTACGGAGAACGCTCCGCCAGTGCTGCCGGCGCCCTTGGTGCCGCAGATTGGCGCGCCCTTCGGCATCCTGGTCGCCGGCATCGGCGGCACCGGCGTCGTCACCGTCGGCCAGATCCTGGCGATGGCGGCCCACGTCGAAGGCAAGGGCGCGATCGTGCTCGACCAGTCCGGCCTGGCCCAGAAAGGCGGCCCGGTGATGTCGCACGTACGCCTGGCCCAGCATCAATCCGACCTGCACTCGACCCGCGTCGGCACCGGCAGCGCCGATCTCGTGATCGGCTGCGACCAGATCGTGACCGCCAGCCGCGATGCCTTGAGCCGCATGGGTGAAGGGCGCACCTGGGCCGCGGTGAACGGCACCGGGGCCACCACGGCGGCCTTCGTCAAGAACCCGGACTGGCAGTTCCCGGCCGAGGGTTCGCGCGGGGCCATCGTCCAGGCCTGCGGCGAAGGCAACGTCGACTTCATCGACGCCGGCCGCATCGCCACCGCGCTGATGGGCGACGCGATCGCGACCAACATGTTCATGCTCGGCTACGCCTTCCAGAAGGGCCATGTGCCCTTGTCCGAAGCCGCGCTGATGAAAGCGATCGAACTGAACGGCGTCTCGGTGCCGTTCAACAAGGCCGCCTTCAACTGGGGCCGCACGGCCGCGCACGACCTGGCCGCGGTGACGAAGCTGGCGACGCCGGCCAAGGTGGTCGAGTTCAAGCGCGCCCAGACCCTCGACGAATTAATCAACCGCCGCGTCGAGCTGCTCACCGCCTACCAGAACGCCGCCTACGCCGCGCAGTACAAGACGTTTGTCGACCAGGTGCGTGCGGAAGAGGCAAAGCTGGGCAAGGGCACGCGCCTGACGGAAGCGGTCGCGCGCTACTACTACAAGCTGATGGCCTACAAGGACGAGTACGAGGTCGCGCGCCTGCATACCGATCCGGCGTTCCGCGAAAAGATCGCCAACATGTTCGAAGGCGACATCAAGCTGAAATTCCACCTGGCGCCGCCGCTGATGGCCAAGCACGACAAGGAAGGCCGCGCGATGAAGAAGGAATACGGCTCGTGGATGATGGGCGCCTTCGGCGTGCTGGCCAAGCTGAAGGGCCTGCGCGGCACCCCGTTCGACGTGTTCGGCTATACCGAGGAGCGCAAGATGGAGCGTGCGCTCATCAAGCAGTACCGCGACATGGTGACCGGCCTGCTGCCGACGCTCACGGGTGAGAACCTGGCGCAGGCGGTCGCGATCGCCAGCATCCCGGAAGACATCCGCGGTTATGGTCACGTGAAGGCGCGCCACCTGAAAGCGGCGAAGGAAAAAGAAGCGAAGCTGTTGTCTGCTTTCCACACCCCGGGAGGCGTGACGCGCGCCGCCTGACGCCTGCCTGTCTGGTATCCCCCGCGCCGGGACTGGCTTTGCGCCGTCCCGGCGTTTTTTTGCGCCCGCAAAAGAAAACTTATCAAAAAAAAATTTAATAAATGCAATCGTGCGGGTCTTCTCAAACCGACGAGCTTGGCATACCCTTGCCTGACAATATTGTCCTTTATTTAACGAATGCCAATGAAGACGCCAACTACTTCCAAGGGTCAGATGACCACTTCGCTCCGCTTGATCTGCGCCGCCGTCGTGGCCGCATCCGCGCTTGCCGCCTGTGGTGGCGGTGGTGGCGGCGGCGGTGGCGGCAACGGCCCGATTGCGGGCAACCCGACGCCCGCGCCGACTCCGACTCCAACGCCGACGCCGACGCCGACCGATCCGAACAAGCTGCCGGATCCGGATCTCGCGACCCTCGGCGACCCCTTCGCTTACCAGAATCGCTGCGAAACGCCGCGCACCGGCATCGATCCCTATACCGGCAAGGCCTACCTGGACAAGCAGGGTACCCTGCGCGACGAGCTGACCTTCCTGCGCGCCTGGTCGCACCAGTTCTACCTCTGGTACAACGAGATCCCGACCGACTTCAAGATGGCGGACTTCACCGATCCGGTGGCCTATTTCGACAAGCTCAAGACGCCGGTGGAACTCGCGCCGGGCGTGCCGAAGGACCGTTTCCACTTCACCTACGACTCGGCCGAGTGGGACAAGCTGAGCACCGAAGGCATCGAGATGGGGTATGGCGTCACCTGGTCGAGCAGCGGCCCGACCGCGCCGCGCGACTGGCGTGCAACGACCGTCGAACCGGGCTCACCGGCCGCGCTGCAAGGCCTGCGCCGCGGCGACCGCCTGACCATGGTCGACGGCGTCGACTTCGTGAACGCCACCGACGAAGCCTCGGTCGCCAAGATCAATGCCGGCCTGTTCCCGGCCAAGGCGGGCGAGCAGCACAGCTTCACCGTCACCCGCACCGGCATCGAGCTTCCCGTGACCCTGACCGCGCAGGACGTGAAGGCAACCCCGGTCAAGAACACGCAGTACTTCGACATCGCCGGCGGCCGCCGCGTCGGTTACCTGACCTTCGACAACCATACCGCGGTTGCCGAGCGCCAGCTGATCGATGCCTTCAGCAAGCTGAAGACCGATAACGTGAACGACCTGGTGATCGACATGCGCTACAACGGCGGCGGCCTGCTGTACATGGCGGCCGAGCTGGCCTACATGGTGGCGGGCGACCGTTCGGCCGGCAAGGTATTCGAACGCCTCAAGTACAACGACAAGATCGTCACGGATGACCGCGATACGGTCTACTTCAAGCGCACCGCCGAAGGCTTCACGGCGCCGAACCGGGTCACGCCGGGTACGCCGCTGCCGACCCTGAACCTGCCGCGCGTGACGATCCTGACCACCGACGGCACCTGCTCGGCGAGCGAAGCGGTGATCAACGCGCTGCGCGGCGTCGATGTCCAGGTCGACATCGTCGGCAGCCAGACCTGCGGCAAGCCCTACGGCTTCACCCCGGTCCCGAACTGCGGCACGACCTATTTCTCGATCGAGTTTGCAGGCGTGAACGCGAAGGGAGTTGGCGACTACGCGCAGGGCTTCGCGCCGACCTGCCCGGTGGCCGACGACCTGTCCCGTGAACTGGGCGACCGCAACGAAGCCCTGCTGGCAACCGCGCTGAAGCACCGCGAAACTGGCATCTGCCCAAGCCAGCCTTCGGCAGTGGCGATGAAGCTGGCGCAGCCGAGGACCCTGGTGCGCAAGCACGTGTCGGAACTGAAGATCTACTCGCGTCCGCGCTGATCGCTGCCCGGTCGATAGAGAGCAGGAACGCCACCTTCGGGTGGCGTTTTTTTTGTTGGTCTGCCGCCGTGCAAACCCGACTATAATTTTCCGCTTTGCCTCTTTCCCAACTGCCGGAGCTTCATCGATGATTCGTTCTGCGTTACTGCTTGCGCTGCTTGCCGCCTTGCCGCTGTCCCATGCCGCCCCCGACTTGACCACCGTGTCCGAGCGCTCGGGCTTCCAGGCCACCGGCCGCTACGACGAAGTCGTCAAGCTGTGCGGCGAGTTCCAGAAGGCCTACCCGAAGGACGTCAAATGCATCGAGTTCGGCCGCACGCCGGAAGACCGTCCGATGCTGGCGCTGGTCGTCACCAGGACCGGCGCCTTCACGCCGCAGGCGGCGGCGAAGAAGGGCCTGCCGGTCACCCTGATCCAGGGCGGCATCCATGCCGGCGAGATCGACGGCAAGGACGCCGGCTTCCTGGCGCTGCGCGAAATGCTGGCCGGCCGCCTGGCGCAAGGCGCGCTGGACAAGCAGGTGCTGCTGTTCGTCCCGGTCTTCAACGTCGACGGCCACGAGCGCTTCCAGAAGTGGAACCGCCCAAACCAGCGCGGCCCGGTCGAGATGGGCTGGCGCACCACCGCCCAGAACTTCAACCTGAACCGCGACTACGTGAAGGCCGACGCGCCCGAGATGCAGGCCATGCTGGCGCTGGTGAACGCCTGGGACCCGCTGACCTACGTCGACCTGCACGTGACCGACGGCGCCAAGTTCCAGCATGACATCTCGATCCAGGTCGAGCCGGTGTATTCCGCCGACCCGGAATTCCGCAAGGCAGGCCTGGCGCTGCGCGACAACGTGATCGCCGACATCGCCAGGCAGGGCTCGAGCCCGCAGTCGTACTACATGTCGTTCGCCAAGACCGACGACCCGATGTCCGGCTTCGTCGACGGCGTGTCGGACCCGCGCTTCTCGACCGGCTACTTCCCGCTGCGTAACCGCATGGCGATGCTGGTCGAGACCCATTCGTGGAAGGATTACCCGACCCGCGTGCGCATCACCCACAACAGCTTCGTCTCGGTGCTCGAGCAGGTGGCGAAACACGGCAAGGCATGGCAGCAGGCCGCCGCGGCCGCCGACGCGCGCGCCGCGAAGCTTGCGGGCACACCGGTGGCGCTGACCTATAAAACCACCGAAAAATCGAAGATGGTCGACTTCAACGGCTACGAGTACACGCGTACTCCATCAAGTGTCTCGGGCATCCTGATGACGCGTTACGACGAGACCAAGCCGCAAGTCTGGCGCGTGCCGCTGCGCGACGAAGTCGTGGCCGACCTCGAGGTGGCGGCGCCGCGCGCCGGCTACATCGTCCCGGCCGCGCATGCGGCCATGGTGGCCGCCAAGCTGACCCAGCACGGTATCGCTTTCCGCAAGCTGGACAAGGCGATCGACCGTGTCGAAACCGAGACCTTCCGCGCCGACAAGGTGACGTTCGGCGCCAAGTCCCTCGAATCGCACCAGCGCCTGACGGTCGAAGGCAGCTGGAAGAGCGAGCCGCGCAGCGTCGGCCGCGGCGCCCTGTTCGTGCCGATCGCCCAGCCCAAGGCGCGCCTGGTGATGGCGATCCTGGAACCGCAGGCGCCGGACTCGCTGCTGGCCTGGGGCATGTTCAACAATGCCTTCGAAGCCAAGGAATACATGGAGGAGTACGTCGCCGAGGATGTGGCGCGCGAGCAGATGGCAGCCGACCCGGCGATCGCCGCCGAATTCCAGCGCCGCATCGACACCGACCCGGCCTTCGCGAAGAGCGCCCACGCCCGCCTGGAATTCTTCGCGCGTCGTCACGCATCCTGGGACGAGCGCCTGAACCTGTATCCGGTGCTGCGCACGAACGTGGCGCTGTAAGCGAAGTCACAGCACGTCAAAACGGCCGGGAATCCCGGCCGTTTTTCGTAGGGTGGGTTCTTGAACCCACGCGGTCCGCTGCCCGAACGGTCGACATCGTCCGTTTCGATCCATCATCCCTTGCAAACCGGTGGGTTCGAGAACCCACCCTACGGCGCCGCACCCGTTTCCGGCAGCGACGTGAACACTACCGTCGTCACGCTGCCATTCGTCCCGGGGATCAGCTGGTACACCCGATCGAACTCGTTATCGGTAATCTCCGCCCCGGCCTGCCCGCCGAACAGCCGCACCAGCTCGGGCAGCGTGTTCGAATGCCCGACCACCAGCACCGGCCCGGATAAATCCTTCACCTTCGCCACCAGCGCCTGCGGCGAGCGCGGATCGTAGAGTTCGACCTGCAGCCCGCTGCGTTCGGCCAGCGGCTGCGCGGTCTGCCGGGCGCGCACGGTCGGGGTGGCGAAGACGTGGCCGATGCCGGCCTTGCCCAGCATCGCCGCGATGTTGCGGGCGCGCTGGAGGCCATCGGCGGTCAGGGCGGGGTCCTTGCCTATCGTTTCCTTCTCGCCATGGCGTACAAGGTAGACCATGGCGGGATCGGCGAGGGCGGCGCAGGGCGTAAGCATAGCGAGGACGAGGGCAAAGGCGGCGGACAGGCGTGGCAGCAGGGGCATCGTGGTCTTTCGTCAGGGGAGCGGCGGATGGCCCGGCGGGCCTGGATGCAAAAGTATCACAATGCTAAGGCTTGACGTAAACTACAGCTCACCAGCCATCGCAAGGAAGCTCCGTGACCGCCCATTTATCCGCCAGCGCGCCGACGATCGTCCTCCCCACCGGGCACACCCGCGACCTGGCGCTGTTCGCCAGCGCGTTCGCCTGGGGAAGCACTGATTTAGTCTGGCGCGCAGGAATCGGACACGAGAAATGTGGCCGGCAAGGCGTAAACCGGAGCGATACCGGGGTATCGCGAGGATTTACAACGCAGCAGGACGCATTTCTCGTGGTCGAGACCGCCGCCATGAATAAATCAGTGCTTCCCTAGGGGCAGGGATGGACAATCATGCGAAAGCCGCGCCGGCCAGCCTGCCGGGCCTGCGCTCCCTGGCCGAGCGGCGCCCTTTTCTTACCGCATTCGCCCTCTCGCTCGGCGCCGCCATCTCGCTGGGGCTGACGCGCTTTTCCTATGCGCTGCTGCTGCCGCCGATGCGCGCCGACCTGGGCTGGTCCTATTTCCTGTCCGGCGCGATGAACACCGGGAACGCCCTGGGCTACTTTATTGGCGCCCTGGCGACGCCGGCCCTGATGCGCCGCTACGGCGCGCATGCCGCCCTGGTCGGCGGGGCGCTGCTGGCCGGCTTGTTCATGATGCTGTCCGGTTTCGTGACCGATGCCGATCTGCTGATCGGCCAGCGCGTCCTGGCCGGCATTGCCAGCGCCTTCATCTTCATTTCCGGCGGCTTGCTGGCGGCCCGCCTGGGCCTGCTGCATCCCGAGCGTTCCGGCCTGCTGCTCGGGATTTATTATGGCGGCACGGGCCTGGGGATCGCCGCCTCCGCCTTGCTGGTGCCGCTGGTCCTGGATGCGGCTGACGCCCACGCTGCGGCGCACGGCTGGCAATGGGCGTGGATCGCGCTCGGGGCGCTGTGCCTGCTGGCGACGCTGGCGATGGTGCTGCCGGCGCGCCAGGTCGATGGCGCCGCCTCCAACGCGAACGGGCAGGGCGGTTTCAAGACCCGTGCCTTCGCCTTCGGCTTGTTGGGCTACCTGATGTTCGGCGTCGGCTATATCGGCTACATGACCTTCGTGATCGCCCTGCTGCGCGAGCAGGGGATGGATGGCGCCACCGTCACGCTGTTCTACACGGCGCTGGGCCTGGCCGTGATGGCCTCGTCGCGGATCTGGGCGCGCATGCTGGACCGCTTCAGGGGCGGCCAGTCGTTGGCCATCCTGAACGCCTTGTTGGGCGTGGCGACGATCCTGCCGGCCCTGACGGCCGCGCCGCCGCTGATGTTCGTGTCGGGCCTGCTGTTCGGGGGGATTTTCCTGTCGGTGGTGGCCTCGACCACCGCCCTGGTGCGCCACAACCTGCCCCAGCACGCCTGGTCCGCCGGCATCAGCGCCTTCACGACGGTGTTTGCGCTGGGCCAGATCGTCGGGCCGTCGGTGATCGGCTGGATCGCCGATGGCCCCGGGGGCTTGCAGCGGGGCCTGGTGTTTTCGGCGCTGGCGCTGTTCATCGGGGCGCTGCTGGCTTCGCGCCAGCGCCCCCTTGAGCGCGCCTCTGCCTGATTACAGCTGGGTCAGCGAGATCGTGTTCGCTACGGGCGTGGAGCACGGCTCCTCGTCGAAGGCGATGTCGCCGTTCGGGTTCGGCACGCCGTCCGTTTTCAGGTCCTTGAAACCGAACAGGTCGCGGTCCATCAGGTGCGAGGGCACGACGGTCGTGAGCGAGGAGAAGATGTTCTCCACGCGGCCCGGGTGTTTCTTTTCCCAGTCGCGCAGCATGGCCTTGATCTGCTTGCGCTGCAGGTTTTCCTGCGAGCCGCACAAATCGCACGGGATGATCGGGAAGCCTTTGACTTCCGCGTAGCGCTCGGTGTCGGCTTCCTTCACGTAGGCCAGCGGGCGGATCACCATGTGCTTGCCGTCGTCCGACACGAGCTTCGCCGGCATGCCCTTGATCTTCGCGCCGAAGAACATGTTCAGGAAGAAGGTCTCGAGGATGTCGTCGCGGTGGTGGCCGAGGGCGATCTTGTTGCAGCCGAGTTCGTCGGCGACGCGGTACAGGATGCCGCGCCGCAGCCTGGAACAGAGCGAGCAGGTGGTCTTGCCTTCCGGGATCAGGCGCTTGACGATGCTGTAGGTGTCCTGGTTCTCGATGTGGTACTGAATACCCAGTTTATCCAGGTAGGCCGGCAGCACCTCGGCCGGGAAGTTCGGCTGCTTCTGGTCGAGATTGACCGCGACGATATCGAAATGGATCGGCGCGCGCTCGCGCAGCGTCATCAGGATGTCGAGCAGGGCATAACTGTCCTTGCCGCCGGACAGGCAGACCATCACCTTGTCGCCATCTTCGATCATGTTGAAATCGCCGATCGCCTGGCCCACCAGGCGGCACAAGCGCTTGTGCAGCTTGTTGTTCTCGTGCGCGATCTTTTCCAATTTTTTGGCATCCGTTGCTTCTGCGGAGACCTCGTTCATTACTGCACTCATGCTTGATCCTTGATCTGGAATACTTCCACGCCGACGCCTTCGCAGTCGGGGTACACGTCCGGCTTCATCGTCGACACGCAGGCGGCGCGCACGCGCGGATGCGCCAGCATGGCGCGCACGACGTCGTCGCACAGGGTTTCCTGCAGGTGCACGTGGCCTTGGGCCATGCGGCGCGCGATGGTCTCGCGCATGAAATCGTAGTCGACCACTTCGTCGAGCTGGTCGGCCTTCGGGGTCGATTCGGCCAGCGGGATGTAGAGGTCGACGTTGATCAGCACGCGCTGCTCGCCCTTCTTCTCGAAGTCGTGGACGCCGATGTTGATCATCACTTCGTAATTGCGCAGGAACAGCCGGCGGCAATCGCGCAAGCTCGGGTGGGACAGGGCGGACAGCATAACAAGCCTTAATAAGTTATTTGGTAAGGAACATCACGTCGCGCGCCAGCGGCACCAGGTGCTGGCCGCCGTCGACCACCAGCGTGGTGCCGGTGAGCGCGCGCGCCGAGGCCGCGTACACGACGGCATCGGCAATATCCTGCGGTGTCGAGGAGCGCCCCAGCGGGGTCACCGTGTGCGCCTGCTGGAAACCTTCCTCGCTCTGGTCGCCCGACACCATGGTGATGCCGGGCGCCACGCCGACGATGCGCAACTGCGGCGCCAGCGCCTGGGCCAGCATCGTGGTGGCGGTATCGAGCGCCGCTTTCGACAGCGTGTACGACAAAAAATCCGGGTTGAGATTGTACAGTTTCTGGTCCAGCAGGTTGATCACCACCGCCTGGCTGTTTTCCGGCGTGGCCGCGTGAAGGGCCTGGGCCAGCAGCAGGGGCGCGGCCAGGTTGGCGCTCATGTGGGCACTTAACAGCGTCGGGGAAAACGTGGTCGCGTTGTCGTATTCGAACAACGAAGCGTTGTTGACGATGCAAGTCACGCGGCCCAGGGCCTCGGCTGCGCGGCCGGGCAGGGCGCGCACCGCCGCTTCGTCGGCGAGGTCGCAGGCGAGCAAGGCGGCGCGCCGGCCCAGCGCGCGGATGGCCTCGGCGGTTTCTTCGGCCTCGCGTTCGGAATGGCGGTAATGGACCGCGACGTCCCAGCCGGCCTGCGCCAGGCCGAGCGCGATCGCGCGGCCGATGCGGCGTCCGGCGCCGGTGACGAGCGCGACGCGTGGCGCGTCATGCGGCGGTATGTCTTGCGTCATAACAGAATGTGGGTTGCCTGAAATTGTTGATCCCTGCCGATCTGGCTACAATGCCGGGATGTCCCTACCCCTTCCCGACAGCGACGCGCTGGCCGCGTCCCAAGCCTTGCAGCAATTGATTGCCGCCGAAATCGAACAACAGGGCGGCGCGATTGCGTTTTCGCGTTTCATGGAGCTGGCGCTGTATGCGCCGCGGCTCGGCTACTACAGCGGCGGCGCGGCCAAGCTGGGCAGCGACGGCGACTTCACCACCGCGCCCGAGATCACGCCCCTGTTCGGGCAAGCGCTGGCGCGCGCGGCAGCCGCTATTATCGCCCAAAGCGCGCCCAACATCATCGAATTCGGCGCCGGCACCGGCAAGCTGGCGCGCGACGTCCTGACTGCGCTGGCGGAGCAGGGCGTGCAGGTCGACAGCTACACCATCATCGAACTGTCGGGCGAATTGCGCGCGCGCCAGCAGGAAGCCTTGCAGGATTTTCCGCAGGTACGCTGGGTCGACGGTTTCCCGGACTCGTACAGCGGCGTGGTGCTCGCCAACGAGGTGCTCGACGCCATGCCGATCGAGCTGGTGCTGAAAACCGCGGCCGGCTGGCGGCGCCAGATGGTGACCGTCGAGGACGGCCGTTTTACCTACGTCCAGCAGGAGTTGGATGCGGCGCTGGCGCAACAGCTGGCGCGCCAGGTTCCCGCAGCCGACACGCTGCCCGAGGGCTACCTGACCGAGATCCACCCGGTCGCCTGCGGCTTCATGGCCTCGCTGGCGCGCATGTTCGAGAACGGAAAAGGCGCCGCCTTCCTGTTCGACTACGGCTTCCCGGCCCACGAATACTATGTCGACCAGCGCGTGGGCGGCACGTTGATGTGCCACTACCGCCACCATGCGCACCCCGAGCCCTTCTACTTGCCGGGCCTGCAGGACATCACCGCCCACGTCGACTTCACGGCGATGGCGCTGGCCGCCCAGGATGCCGGGCTGGACGTGCTGGGCTACATGAACCAGGCCAGCTTCCTGCTCGGCTGCGGCATCGGCGAACTGCTGTTGCGGACGGATCCGGAAGACGCGATGCGCTACCTGCCGCAGTCGAAGGCGGTGCAAAAGCTGGTGTCCCCGGCCGAGATGGGCGAGCTGTTCAAGGTGCTGGCGGTGGGGCGGGAAGTCGAGTTGCCGGAAGCAATCGTGCGCGCGGACCGCAGTCATCGATTATAAGATTGACATCTTGCGCTGTGGATACAAACCCGGCTATGCTGTACCGATTGCACCGCTCGGCGGGCTTGCGGGATCGGCTGCCATCCGCAACGAGACAGGCGCCAGAATGAGCGACTCCCGCTGACAACAACCATGGCCAAGATCCACACCCATTATGACAACCTGAAGGTGGCGCGCGGAGCGCCGCAGGAAGTCATTCGTGCGGCCTACAAGGCTCTGAGCCAGAAGTATCACCCCGACAAGAACCCGGGCGACGAAAAGGCCGCCCGCATCATGGCGATCGTCAACACCGCCTACAACGCCCTGTCCGATCCGGTGCGCCGCAAGGAGCACGACGAGTGGATCGCGGCCGAGGAGTGGGAAGTCGAGTGGCTGGAGAGCAGCGGCGAGGAGGGAGCGCGCCCCCGCGGCGAAGGCGGCTGGGAAGCGCCGCCGGCGCCGGCCCTGCCGCGTCCGAGCCTGCTGCGCGACCCGAAATGGTGGCTGGGCATCCTCGGCGGCGTGACGGTCGGGGCAGCGGCCGCGGTGCTCCTGATCCAGCCGCCGAAGATCCTGCCGGCCGCGCTGGCCTTCAACGGCAAGCCCGCCGCCGCGAAAACCGAGACGCCGACGCCGGTGCAGGATGCCGAGCCCGACGTCTGGGCCGGCCTGGACGGCGCCCGCATCCCGGCCAGCCAGGTCAAGGCGCTGGCCGTCACCCAGTTGGTGGTCCCGCCGCGCAAACCCGAGTGCGCCACCGACATGGCGACCCCGGCCGCGCCGAACGGCGAACCCTGGCCGGCCGATTCCGGCTACATCGCCGGCTATCCTGTCGGTAACCTGGGCAAGGAGATGTCCGTGGTGGTGGACAACGGCGCTAACGAGGCGCCGGTGTTCGTCAAGATCTACGACCTCGACCGCCGCTCGAACGTGCGCCACGCCTACGTCGAGGCGCATGCCACCCTGACGATCGACCAGCTGGCGGCGGGGCGCTACGAAGTGCGTTACCAGAACGTCGTCACCGAAGCGGCGCGCGCCGCCTGCGCAAATGCCGCCCCGCTGCGCCAGGCTGGCGCCAATTTTTAATTCGTCTGTCGCTTTTTGCCATCGGCCTGCCGTTTCCGCGCAAGCCAGGTATTCAATTTAAGTAATTTTTTTTCCTCGCCGTAATATACTGAACCGAGCAGCGGCCAACGTAGCCGCCGGCAGGCAGGCTGCCCTTGCGGCCCACGGAAAAAAATCGCCATGAACGAACTAGACGGTCTGACCGCATTGCTCATCGAGCCCCATGCCGGGATGCGGGCGAACATCCACGGCATGCTCACCTTGTGCGGCCTGACCCGCATCGACCACGCCAGCAGCGCCAACCAGGCCGTCAAGCAACTCGGCCTCAAGGCGTTCGACCTGGTGCTGTGCGAATACGACCTGGAGGGCGGGCAGGATGGCCAGCAGTTGCTGGAAGACCTGCGCCACCACAAGCTGGTCAACCTCTCGACCATGTTCTTCATGGTGACCGCCGAGGGCGACTACGGCAAGGTCGTCAGCGCCGCCGAACTGGCCCCGACCGACTACATCCTGAAGCCCTTCACCGCCGACCGCCTGCTGGAGCGCATCGCGCGTGCGCTGGAGCGGCGCAGCGTGCTGCTGCCGGTGTACCGGCTGATGGAGGCCGGCGCCCAGCACGAGGCGATCCAGGCCTGCATCGAGGGCGAGGCCGCGCATCCGCGCTACGCGGTCGACTTCCTGCGCCTGCGCGCCGAACTGCACCTGTTCCTCGGCGAAGCCGAACAGGCCGAGCCCATCTACCGGCGCCTGTCCGAAACCCGCGCCATCGCCTGGGCGCGCCTGGGCCTGGCCAAGACCCTTTATCTGCGCGAGCAGTACGACCAGGCCGAGACCCTGCTCACCGAGCTGGTGCAGGCCAACACCAACTTCGTCGATGCCTACGACTGGCTGGCGCGCACCCATGCCGCGATGGGCGAGCTGGACCGGTCGCAGGCGGTGCTGGCCAAGGCGGTGGCGGTGTCGCCGCACGCAGTGCGGCGCCTGCGCACCCTGGGCGAAGTCGCCTTCGAGGCCGGCGACAGCGATACCGCCGAAAAGGCGTTCAAGCAGGTGGTGGCGAAGGCCAAGTATTCGGAGTTCCGCGACCCCGAGGACCACGTGAAACTGGTGCGCACCCTGGTCAAAAGGGGCGATCCGGTGGCCGCCGCCGCCGTGATCCGCGAACTGGACCGCTCGATGGGCGGGCGCCAGCATGCCGACGCCTGCAGCGCGATCTCCTCGGCCCTGCTGCACGAATACACCGGCAACGGCGAGCGCCTGGCCGAGGCCCTGAACGCGGCGGTGGCGGCCAGCCGCGACATCCCGGCGATGTCGGCCGACCTCAAGCTCGAGCTGGCGCGCAGCTGCCTCGATCACGACATGGCCGAGGGCGCCGCCAGCATCGTGCGCGAGGTGATGCGCAACGCCAGCGACGCTTCGAGCATGGACCGCGCGATGAGCGTGATGGCCCAGGCCGGCCAGGCCGAACTGGGCGCGACGCTCGCCCAGGAAGCGCGCCAGCACGTGGTCGACCTGGTCGCCGGCGGCGCCGAGCGCGCCCGCAGCGGCGACTACCACGGCGCCGTCGCCCTGATGCAGGAAGCGGCGCAGCGCATGCCGGGCAATCCGCAGGTGGCCTTCAATGCCGCGCTGGCGCTGCTGCGCTGCCTGGAGCACACCGGCTGGGACGAGAAGCTGGGCCAGCAGGCCCTGGTCCACCTGGCGGCGGTGCGCCGGCTCGATCCGCGCAACCCCAAGCTGCCGGCGCTCACCGCGCTGCACCAGGCAGTCCTGAAAAAATACGACAAGGGCGCACGCGCCAGGAAAGCCGGATAAGCGATGGCAGCAGCGGGAAACATGGCGCCGGGTTCGCCGCAGCCGGACGAGCAGGCGACGCGCCGCGTGCGCGCGGCCCTGATGCAGAAGGTGAACGGCGACGAGGAGATGTTCGCCCTCGGCGCCGCGATCGCGCGCGTGGTCGAACTGGCCTCCTCGGACGACCAGGGCACGCACGACCTCGCCTACTTCGTGCTGTCCGACGTGGCCCTCACCCAGCGCATTCTGCGCCTGTCGAACACGGTGCAGTACCGCACCATGGCCGGCACCGTGGTCACCACCGTCTCGCGCGCCATCGCGCTGCTCGGCTTCGACAACGTCAAGACCACCGCCCTGGCGATGCTGCTGGTCGACACCCTGGACAACGGCGCCCACGCCGGCAGCGTGCGCGTCGAGCTGGAAGCGGCGCTGTGCGCCAGCCTGGTCGGGCGCGAAATGGCGCGCCTGTCGTTCTACCAGGGCGCCGAGGAGGCGGCGATCGGGGCGCTGTTCAAGAACCTGGGCGCGCTGCTGGTGGCCTCGCACGCGCACGAACGCTACCGCGAGATCCGGCAGCTGGTTGCCGGCGGCAGGCATACGCCGGCGCAGGCCTCCCAGCTGATCCTCGGCTGCAGCTACGACACCCTGTCGGCGGCGGTGCTGGCCGAATGGAAGATCCCCGACGTGATCGTGCGCGCCCAGGCCGCGCTGCCGCCGGGCGTCCTGAAGCCTGCCGCCAACCGCGGCGAGTGGATGCGCCAGGTGGCCTCGTTCAGCCTGGAAGTGGCGCGCCTGCTGGCACGCCAGCCCGAGCCGAGCGGCTCGCCCGAGGCGCGCGCGCTGCTGGAACGCTACGGCGCCGCCTTCGAGCTCGATGCGGCCCGGCTGGAGGCCCTGTTTGCGAACGTCGCGGGCGGCATGCAGGCCCTGATGGAAAGCATGAACCTGCAGCCGCTGGCGCCGCCCGAACTGGAGGAGGGCGGCGGCCTGCCCAACGTGCTGCTGCTGGCCACGCTCGACGCCGGCGACAGCGACGAGGGCACGCACCCGAGCGGCAAGCCGAAGAACGCGCGCGCACTGCTGCTGGCCGGCGTGCAGGACGTGACCCAGCTGCGCGCCGGCGGAGCGGCGCGCCTGAACGACGTGATCCTGGCGGTGCTCGAGACCCTGTACCGCGCGCTGGGCTTTCGCTTCGCCACCGTGTGCCTGAAGGACGCGCGCCAGAACGGGTACCGCGCCCGCGTCTCGTTCGGCGAGGAGCATGCGCGCGTGCAGGCCGGCTTCAGCTTTCCTGTCATGGACAATGGCCCGGGGCGCGACCTGTTCCTGCTGGCGCTGGACAACGATGCCGACCTGATGATTTCCGACGCCGCCAGCCCGAAGATCCGCGAGCTGCTGCCGGCCTGGCACCGCGCGCTGCTGCCGGATGCGAAGAGTTTCATCGTGCTGCCGCTGGTGGTCGGCAAGGCCCGGCTGGGCTTCTTCTACGCCGACCGCGCGCTCGCCGCGCCGGAAGGCGTGGCGCCCGACGAGACCGCGCTGATCCGCGCCCTCAAGCGCCAGGTACTGGCTGCGCTTGCCGCCGGATGAATTCGCGGAACTCGGCGGCCGGCATCGGCCGCGCGAACAGGAAGCCCTGGGCTTCGTCGCCGTGCTTGTCGCGCAGAAAACCCCACTGCGCCTGGGTTTCCACCCCCTCGGCCACCACCGTCAGGCCCAGCGAATGCGCCAGGCCGATGGTGGCCGCGACGATCACCGCGTCGTTCGGGTTGTGCTCGATGTCCTTCACGAAGCCGCGGTCGATCTTGATGCGGTCGATCGCGAACAACTTGAGGTAGGCCAGCGACGAGTAGCCGGTGCCGAAGTCGTCGATCGCCAGCTTGAAGCCGCGCGTGCGCAGCTGGCGCAGCAGCTGGCGCGTGTTCTCCGGGTCGCGCATCGCGGCCGATTCCGTGATCTCCAGTTCCAGCAGGGCCGGGTCGATGCCGTAGTGCGCCACCAGCTCGTCCAGGCGCTCGATCAGCGAGCCGCCCGAGAACTGGCGCGCCGACAGGTTCACCGCCAGCCGCAGGTGGTCCAGCCCCTCGCGCTGCCACTCGGCCAGCAGGGCCATGGTGCGCGCCAGCACCCAGTCGCCCAGCGGCACGATCATCCCGCTTTCCTCGGCCACCGGGATGAAGCGGCTCGGCTCGACCGCTCCCAGTTCGCTGTCGTGCCAGCGCAGCAGCACCTCGGCGCCGATCACGCGTCCGGTGTCGAGCGCGACCTGGGCCTGCAGGTGCAGCTCGAAACCCTCGGCGCTCAGGGCGCTCCACATGCGGTTTTCCAGCAGCAGGTGTTCGTGCGTGGCCGCGTTCATCGCCGGCGAGAAGAACTGGAAGTTGTTGCGGCCCTCGCGCTTGGCCGCGTACATCGCCATGTCGGCGTGGCGCAGCAGGGTGCCGGCGTCCTCGCCGTCGTCCGGGAACAGGGCCACGCCGACGCTGGCGCCGCTGTGCGCCGTGTGCCCGTTCAACTGGTAGGGCTGCGACAGCGACTCGACCAGGCGCACCGCGACGCCGCTCACGCTGTCGGGCGTGAGCGGGCCGGCCAGCACGATGATGAACTCGTCGCCGCCCAGGCGCGCCAGGGTGTCGACGTCGCGCAGCAGGTCCTTCATGCGCTCGGCCGCGCCGACCAGCAGCCTGTCGCCGGCCGCATGGCCGAGCGAATCGTTGATCTTCTTGAAGTGGTCGAGGTCGATGAACAGCACCGCCGCCGGCTCCTTGTGGCGGCGCGCGCTGGCCAGCTGCTGCTCGAGCCGGGCGTTCAGCGCGACCCGGTTCTCCAGGCCGGTGAGCACGTCGTGGTGGGCCAGGCGGTAGATGCGTTCCTGCGAGCGCTGCTGTTCCGTGAGGTCGCGCAGGATGCAGACGAACAGCTGGTCGCTCCCGATCCGCACCGGCGCCACCGAGATCGACAACGGGAACACCTCGTTACGCGCGTTGCGTCCCTCCAGCACGCAGTCGTCGGGGCCGGACTGCGACAGGCGCGTGAGCTGGGCACGGGCGTCGCCGTCGACGCCGGCCGGCACCAGCGAGCCGAACAGCAATCCGACCAGGTGCTGGGCCGGATAGTCGAACAGGCGCGCGGTGGCGGCATTCGCCGAGACCACCACGCCTTCCGCATCGACCGTGAGGATGGCGTCGGCCGCGTTGTCGAGGATGGCTTCGAGGCGCGCCTCGCGGTCGCGCAGGCGCGCGGTGCGGTCGCGCACCTGCACCTCGATGGCGGCGCGCTCGCCGCTGACCAGCAGCAGCAGGGCGCCCAGCAGGCCGGTGAGCAGCAGGCCGGCCGACAGCACGGTCCAGCTGGCCACGCCGCGCTCGGCGGCGATGAAGGCGGCGGTGGGGCGGAAGGCGACCAGGTAGCTGCGGCCGGCGAAGAACAGGCCGATGCGGTGCTCGTCGGGGTGGGGTGTGCCGAGCATGCCCACTACCGGCAGCGCGGCGCCGTCGGTGACATCGATCAGGGAGGCCTGGAAACCGTCGAAGCCGGCGCGTGCGATGGTCTGCTCGAGCAGGACGTCGGCATTGAGCACGAACACGACCACGCCGGCGGTCGGCAGCTGCGGATCGCCCACCGAGCGGAACAGGCTGATGCCCATGTCGCCGGTCGTCATCAGTGGGAAGGGCTCGGTGGCGATCGGCGTGCGCGCAGTGAGCGACTGGGCTGCCACCGCGGCGCGTCCCGGGGCGGTGAGGAAATCGATCCCCCGTAGCATGGCATTCGATGGCGGCCAGGTATAGAGGATCGGCAGGTAGCGCTCGCGCTCGCTGGCGGGAGACAGGCGCCGGCCGGCCGCGACATCCTGGATGCCGGGAAAGGAAGCGTCGAGCGTGCGCCGCACCCAGTCCTCGAAGCCGGCGCGCTCGCCGCCCGTGACCGGCACCGCCCAGTTCACGCCCTGGATCTCGGGGCGGCCGTCGACATAGCCGCTGGCGATGTGCAGGAACTTGTCGCGCGCCAGGATGTGCTCGGTGTCGGCGAGCGTGCGCGCGAAGGTGCCGACGAAGCGCACGTGTTCGTTGAATTCGGCCTGCAGCATGTCGGCGGTCTGCTGCGCCTTCAGGCGAAAGGGCTGCAGGTGCTGCTCGTGTTCCCAGCCGACGGTGAGCCGGTAGACGGTCAGCACCGCCGCGCTGGCCAGCACCAGGGGCAGTCCGACGATCGTGGCGCGCTGGCGCCACAGGCGGCGCGGCTCGCCGCAGGCGATCCAGCACAAGGGCGCGGCCAGCAGGACGCCAATGGTGTCGCCGGCCCACCAGCCCAGCCAGCTGCGTAGCGGCTCGGGATCGTCCACCGCACCCAGCGCGTGCAGCGCCGGTACGCCAATGCTGGGGCTGATGAGGCAGATCAGCGGCGTGAGCACGAGAAAGGCAATGACGTCCTGGCCGGAATCGATGGCCGGCCGCAGCCAGCGCCGGAACTGGCGCGAGCCGAGCCAGGCCTGCAGCACCGCTCCGAGCGTGGTCGCCGCGGTGGTCAGCACGGCCATCGCGGGCGCCAGCCCGGTGTTGCTCAGGTACCAGGGCAGGTTGACGACCGCGACCCCGATCGCAACGCCGGGCAGCACCCGTGCGCCGCCGATCGTGGCCAGGGCCAGCGCCACGCCGGCCGGCGGGAACAGCGGCAGCACGTAGTTCTCGCCCAACGCCAGGGCGTTCGCCGCCAGCCGCGTGGCCAGGTGGACCGCGACGATCGCCAGGTTGGCCAGCAGCAGCTGCCGCCAACCCCAGCGGGGATACCCAGGCTTCTTGATGTCCATCTGCCCCGTCTTTACATACCCATGAGGCATACAGTATCGCAGCGCGTCGGGCCGCAGCGCACAGCATGTAAAAAGAACCCTTGCAGGTTTGCATAAGCTACGGTTACAATCACGCCCCGAAGCAACGCTGCTATTGAGCCAGGTTGGTAGTGATGGCAAAAATAGTTGACAGCATGTTGAGCTTGCTTCATACTCTGCGGTTCTTCGCGGTGGGGTGGCCGAGTGGTTAAAGGCAGCAGACTGTAAATCTGCCCTCTCTGAGTACGCTGGTTCGAATCCAGCCCCCACCACCAAAAAGAAGAAGTCGTGAAGTCGAATTGAAGTTGTACCTCGCGGGTGTAGCTCAATGGTAGAGCTGAAGCCTTCCAAGCTTACGACGAGGGTTCGATTCCCTTCACCCGCTCCAGTTATTGCGATGCAAGCTGTGTATCGCAAACAAATCAGCCCTTGTAGCTCAGTGGTAGAGCACTCCCTTGGTAAGGGAGAGGCCACGTGTTCAATCCACGTCAAGGGCACCAGAATTTAGCGCGGCAGTCCGTTGTACTCGTCCGTCAGGTGTGCCTGGTAATTCTCAAAATATCGTTAGGAGTCTCAAATGGCAAAAGGTAAATTCGAACGGACCAAGCCGCACGTCAACGTCGGCACCAT
>NZ_DAMCPG010000032.1:0-65274 GCF_032106685.1 Massilia sp. | reverse complement strand
CCGCCTCCACCGCCGCGTTCAGCGCGAGGATGTTGGTCTGGAAGGCGATGCCGTCAATGACGCCGATGATGTCGACGATCTTGCGCGAGGATTCGTTGATCGAGCCCATCGTGGTGATGACTTCGCCGACCACGGCGCCGCCCTGGACCGCGATTTCCGAGGCCGCGATCGAGAGCTGGTTGGCCTGGCGTGCATTGTGCGCGTTCTGGCGCACGGTGGTGGTCAGTTCTTCCATCGAGGCGGCAGTTTCTTCCAGCGCGGAAGCCTGCTGCTCGGTGCGGCTCGAGAGGTCCAGGTTGCCGGCCGAGATCTCGGTCGAGCCGGTGGCGATGGTGTCGGTGCCGGTGCGTACTTCGCTGACGATGCGCACCAGGCTGTCGTTCATGTGGCGCAGGGCGCGCAGCAGGGCGCCGGTTTCGTCCTTGCTGCTGGCGTCGATGCGGCGGGTCAGGTCGCCGCTGGCGACGGTTTCGGCCGCTTCGACGGCGGTGCGGATCGGACGGGTGATGCCGGTGGTCAGCAGCCAGGACAGCGCGGCGCCGAGCAGGACCGCGCAGGCGGTGAGGGCGCCGATCACGGTCTGGCTGATGCCGGCCTTGGCGTCGATCGCCTTGGCGGTCGCATCGATGTTGGCGCGCTGCATGACGACCAGTTCCTGCAGCAGTTCCTGGTAGTGCTGGGCGGCCGGGGTGAAACTCTTGTCGAGCAGGCGCGCCGCTTCTTCCTCGTTGCCGTCGGCCTTGGCCTTGACGGCGCCGTCGCGCGACGCGCTGTACAGTTTGCGCTGCTCGAGGATCTTCGCGAACTGGGCCTTTTCCTGCTCGCCCTCGATCAGCGGTTCGATCTGCTTGAGCAGTTCGGCGGCCTTCTTCACCGAGGCGGCCGAGTCTTCCTTGAAGTAGGGGCCGAGCGACGGATCGCTGCTCTTGACGATGGCGGCGGTGCGGCGGATCGAGGCGAAGTTCAGGGTATACCAGTCGGTGATCAGGCGCTCCTTGGTCAGCGGTGCGGACATCATTGTCCGGGTGGCGTCGGCCACTTCGTTCAGGCGCCACACGCCGGCACAGGCGATGAGCACGGTCATGGCCAGGATCAGCGCGAAGCCGAGACCCAGGCGTTTGCCGATCTTGATGTTGGAGATGAAACCCATTACAGCATTCCTTCTGGTATTGGTGGGAGAGATTGGAGGCGTCGTGACCGCTCGCCTGAAGCCGGAAGGGCTGCCGGACGATGCACGGCAAAGGCCTTGCAGGGGTAGGGATTCTACGAAGAAATAATACTTATAGCCAACAAAAAGAGACGTAAGGAAATTTTTACGACACTTTTAGTTAAAGCGCATACACTGTTGATTGTTAAATATTGCTTTACGGAAATCCCTTTGTTACGCTCGCGGCCCTCGCAAGTTTGCAATAAGTTTTGTCTCACCCCTCCGCGCCGTTAGCGCGCTTTCACAGAAGAAGCTCATGAAATCATCGACCCGCCTCCTTCAACACCTGTTCCTGGCCGCCGCCAGCTTCGCCGGCGCCGCCCATGCCGCGGCCCTGCCGCCGCAGGTCGCCGCCCAGCTCGACAAGGACTACCCGGCCGTCGAAGCCCTGTACCAGCACCTGCACCGCAACCCTGAACTGGCCTTTGCCGAACACGAAACCGCCAAGACCCTGGCCGAGCGCGTCAAGGCCCTCGGCTTCGAAGTGACCACCGGCGTCGGCGGCACCGGCGTCGTCGCCATCCTGAAGAACGGCGCCGGCCCGACCGCGATGCTGCGTACCGAGATCGACGGCCTGCCGGTGCAGGAAAAGACCGGCCTGCCGTTCGCCAGCACCAAGACCGTCAAGAACGCCGCCGGGGAGACCGTCGCGACCATGCACGCCTGCGGTCACGACGTCCACATGTCGGCCTGGTACGCCACCGCCAAGCTGATGGCCGAAAACCGCAAGCTGTGGAGCGGCACCCTGATGCTGGTCGGCCAGCCGGCCGAAGAGCCGCTGACCGGCTCGGCCGCGATGCTCAAGGACGGCCTGTTCACCCGCTTTCCGAAGCCGGACTACGCGCTGTCGATGCATGACGAAGGCACCCTGCCGGCAGGCACCGTCGGCTACCACGCCGGCCACTTCCGCGCCTCGGCCGACACCGTCACCATCACCCTGTTCGGCCAGGGCGGCCACGGCGCCACGCCGCAGGAAACCCGCGACCCGGTCGTGCTGTCGGCACGCGTCGTGATGGCGCTGCAGACCCTGATCTCGCGCGAGAACAACCCGGCCGACCCGGTCGTCATCACCGTCGGCAGCATCCACGGCGGCACCCAGGCCAACATCGTGCCGGACCAGGTCAAGCTGCAGCTGACCGTGCGCACCTTCAAGCCGGAAGTGCGCCAGCGCGTCCTGGCCAGCATCCAGCGCGAAGTGAAGGGCGAGGCGATGGCCGCCGGCATGCCGAAGGAGCCGCTGGTGGAAATCAAGGCGGGCGCCGATTCGGTCTACAACGATCCCGAGCTGACCGCGCGCGCCGTCACCGCGATCCAGGGCGCGCTGGGCGCCGACAAGGTGGTCGAGATGCCGGCCAAGATGACCTCGGAAGACTTCGCCAACTACGGCCAGGCCGGCGTCAAGGCCATCCTGCTGCACGTCGGCGCCGTCGAGCCGGGCAAGCTGGCCGCCGCGCGCGCCGCCGGCAAGTACCCGCCGGGCACCCACTCGCCGCAGTGGGCGCCGGACTTCAAGCCGACCGTGCGTTCGTTCATCGCGGCCGAAACCGCGATCCTGCTGGACCTGCTGAAGCCGGGCCAGAAGTAATGTAGTTTGCGCCCCGCGAGCCGGGGCGGGTAGTAACGATAACGCCGGCGTCATGCCGGCGTTGTTGTTTCTGGACGGGGCGACGATGACGCATACGCCGTGACAGCGTGGACTCGGGAGTCCACCCTACAACAGCGAAGTACCGTAGGGTGGACTCCCGAGTCCACGCGGTCTCACCGTCTGGACATCCGCGCCTTTACACTGCACCAAAAAAAGCGCCCGGCGAACCGGGCGTCCTGTGTCGTCGCGGCAGGGCGATCAGAATTCTTCCCATTCCTCGGCAGCCTGCTTTGCCGTGGTCCTTGACGCAGCGGCCGGCGCCGCCGGTTTCGCTTTCGACGCACGCGCGGCCGGCCTGGCCGGCGCCACCAGCGTTCGTGCTGTTGCGGGAGCCACCGGCGCGACCGCTTGCGCGTCGAGCTTGAACACGCTCACAACCTCGGCCAGTTTCGTCGCCTGCTCCTGCATGGCGCCGGCGGCGGCGGCCGATTCCTCGACCAGGGCCGCGTTCTGCTGGGTCGACTCGTCCATCTGGCCGATCGCCGCGTTGACCTGCTCGATGCCGCCGGTCTGTTCCTGGCTGGCGTGGGTGATCTCGGCCATGATGTCGGTGACGCGGCGGATCGATTCGACCACCTGTTCCATGGTCTCGCCGGCCTGGTCGACCAGCTTGGCCCCGATGTCGACCTTGTCCACCGAGTCGCCGATGAGAAGCTTGATTTCCTTGGCCGCGGCGGCCGAACGCTGGGCCAGGGTGCGCACTTCGGATGCCACGACCGCGAAGCCGCGGCCCTGTTCGCCGGCGCGCGCCGCCTCCACCGCCGCGTTCAGCGCGAGGATGTTGGTCTGGAAGGCGATGCCGTCGATGACGCCGATGATGTCGACGATCTTGCGCGAGGATTCGTTGATCGAGCCCATGGTGGCGATCACCTGGCCGACCACGGCGCCGCCGTCGACGGCCACGTTGGAGGCGGTGATCGCCAGCTGGTTGGCCTGGCGCGCGTTGTCCGCGTTCTGGCGCACGGTGCCGGTCAGCTGCTCCATCGAGGCAGCGGTCTGTTCGAGCGCGGAGGCCTGCTGCTCGGTACGGCTCGATAGATCGAGGTTGCCGGCGGCGATTTCGCCGGACGCGTCGGAGATGGTGTCGGTGCTGGCGCGGACCTCGGTGACGATCGCCACCAGGCTGTCGTTCATGTGGCGCAGCGCGCGCAGCAGGGCGCCGGTCTCGTCGCGGCCGTTGGCCTCGATGCGGCGGGTCAGGTCGCCGCTGGCGACGGTCTCGGCCAGTCGCACCGCTTCGCGGATCGGACGCACGATGCCGCGCGCGAGCAGCCAGGACGACACGGCGCCGAGCAGCACCGCCAGCGCCGCGAGCGCGCCGATCAGCCTCCGGCTGGCGGCGGCGCTTTCCTGGTTGGCCTGGGCGGCGGCGGCGATGTTCGCGTGCTGCATGGCCACCAGCTGCTGCACCACTTCCTGGTAGGCGGTCGCGGCAGGGGTGAACTGCTGGTCGAGGATCTGCGCGGCGAGCGCCTCGTCGCCCGCGGCCTTGGCCTTGACCGCTTCGTCGCGCGCCTTCGTATAGGCCTTGCGCTGCTCGCTGATCTGCCCGAACAGGGCTTGCTCGGCGCCTTGCGCGATCAGGGGCTCGATCTGCTTGATCAGCTCGGCCGAGCGCGCGCCCGTCCTGGCGGCATCTTCCTTGAAATAGGCACCCAGCGCAGGATCGGCGCTCTTGACGATGGCGGCCGTGCGGCGTACGGCGGCGAAAATCTGGGAGTACCACTCGGTGATCAGGCGCTCCTTGGCGAGGGGACCGGCGAGGATCGCTTCGCTGCGCTCGGCGGTGGCGTCCAGCCGCTGGATGCCGACGGCGGCGATCAGGAGGGAAATAACGAGCGTCAGGCCGAAGCCGGCGGCGAGACGTTTTCCGATGTTCAGATTGTTGAAGAAACCCATGGTGGTCAGATATAACGATGGCGGGAACTTCATATTACATTGATGAATATCAATGTCTATTGCATAGCGGAAAATACTTACTTGAAGTGGCGCAAGGAGGCAGTTTACTGTTGTCTTTACGAAACAGGCGCCCGGCCAGCGCGCATGCCGCAAGCCGGAAACCGGCGCGTCAACCCGGCCTTTCCCTCCCGATGAAGAAGTGTTTGCCTGTTTAAGGTATAATTTCTATTTCCCGCGCGTGCCGTTCGGCACCTTCAGCACAATGACCAAATTTGTATTCGTCACTGGCGGCGTCGTGTCTTCCCTGGGCAAGGGGATCGCGGCCGCTTCCCTCGCCGCGATCCTCGAATCGCGCGGTCTCAAAGTCACCATGCTCAAGCTCGATCCCTACATCAACGTGGATCCGGGCACGATGAGCCCGACCCAGCACGGTGAAGTCTTCGTTACCGACGACGGCGCAGAGACCGACCTCGACCTCGGCCACTACGAGCGCTTCATCAGCACCCGCATGAAAAAGGTGAATAACTTCACCACCGGCCAGATCTACGAATCCGTGATCCGCAAGGAACGCCGCGGCGAGTATCTCGGCAAGACCGTGCAGGTGATCCCGCACATCACCAACGAGATCCAGGACTACATCCGCCGCGGCGCCGAAGGCGTCGACGTGGCGCTGGTCGAGATCGGCGGCACCGTCGGCGACATCGAGTCGCTGCCCTTCCTGGAAGCCGCGCGCCAGCTGTCGCTGCGCGTGGGCCGCAAGGGCGCCGCTTTCGTCCACCTGACCCTGGTGCCTTACATCAGCTCGGCCGGCGAACTCAAGACCAAGCCGACCCAGCACTCGGTGCAGAAACTGCGCGAGATCGGCATTTCGCCGAACGCGCTGCTGTGCCGCGCCGACCGCCGCATCCCGGACGACGAGCGCGCCAAGATCTCGCTGTTCGCCAACGTCGAAGAGCAGGCGGTCATTTCGGTGTGGGATGTCGACACCATCTATAAAGTGCCGCAGGTGCTGAACGACCAGGGCCTGGACGACATCATCCTGGAAGCGCTCGGCCTCGAAGCGCCGCCGGCCGACCTGTCGATGTGGACCAAGCTGATTCATACGCTGGAGAACCCGAAGCACGAAGTGACCATCGGCATGGTCGGCAAGTACGTCGACCTGATCGAATCGTACAAGTCGCTGACCGAGGCGCTGCGCCATGCCGGCATCCATACCGAAAGCCGCGTCAACATCGAATACCTGGACTCGGAAGAAATCGAGACCAAGGGCTGCGATCACCTGGCCAAGTACGACGCCATCCTGGTGCCGGGCGGCTTCGGCAAGCGCGGCGTGGAAGGCAAGATCATGGCGGCGCGCTATGCCCGCGAGAACAAGATCCCTTACCTCGGCATCTGCCTGGGCATGCAGGTCGCGCTGATCGAATACGCGCGCCACATGGCCGGCCTGCCGAACGCCAACTCGACCGAGTTCGACCTGGACACCGACCAGCCGGTCGTGGCCCTGATCAACGAATGGCAGAACCACGACGGCAAGGTCGAAAAGCGCGACGAGAACTCGGACCTGGGTGGTACGATGCGCCTGGGCGCCCAGACCTGCGCGGTGAAGCCGGGCACGCTGGCCGCCGAGATCTACGGCAGCGTCGTCACCGAGCGTCACCGTCACCGCTACGAAGCCAACAACTACTACCTGCCGAAGGTGGAAGCGGCGGGCATGGTGGTCGCGGCGCGCACCCCGAACGAGGACCTGTGCGAGATCATGGAACTGCCGCGTAGTGGTGAAAACTCCCACCCGTGGTACATGGGCGTCCAGTTCCACCCCGAATTCAAGTCGACCCCGCGCAGCGGCCATCCGCTGTTCACCTCCTTCATCCAGGCGGCCCTGAAGCACCAGGCGGCCAACCCGAAGGTGGCGGCGAACGAACAAGCTTTGCAAGGAGATGTAGCATGAAACTGTGTGGTTTCGACGTAGGCCAGGAGCACCCGATCTTCCTGATCGCCGGCACCTGCGTGATCGAGTCGCGCCAGATGGCGCTCGACACGGCCGGCACCCTGAAGGAAATCACCAGCGCGCTGGGCATCCCCTTCATCTATAAATCGTCGTTCGACAAGGCCAACCGCTCGTCGGGCAAGTCGTTCCGCGGCCCGGGCCGCGAGAAGGGCCTCGAGATCCTGGCCGACGTGCGCAAGGAGCTGGGCGTGCCGGTGCTCACCGACGTCCACGACGAAGCGATGATCGCCGAAGTGGCGAGCGTGGTCGACGTGCTGCAGACCCCGGCCTTCCTGTGCCGCCAGACCGACTTCATCAATGCCTGCGCGCGTTCGGGCAAGCCGGTCAACATCAAGAAGGGCCAGTTCCTGGCCCCGGGCGACATGAAGAACGTGATCGACAAGGCACGCGCCGCCGCGCGCGAAGCGGGCCTGAACGAAGACAACTTCATGGCCTGCGAGCGCGGCGCCTCGTTCGGCTACAACAACCTGGTCTCGGACATGCGTTCGCTCGCCATCATGCGCGAATCGAACTGCCCGGTGGTGTTCGACGCCACCCACTCGGTGCAGCTGCCGGGCGGGCAGGGCACGTCCTCGGGCGGCCAGCGCGAGCACGTTCCCGTGCTGTCGCGCGCCGCGGTGGCGGCCGGTGTCGCCGGCCTGTTCATGGAAACCCACCCCGACCCGGCCAATGCGCTGTCGGACGGACCGAACGCCGTCCCGCTGGGCCGCATGAAGGAACTGCTCACGACCCTGGTCGAGCTCGACCGCGTGGTCAAGAAAGCGGGCTTCCTCGAGAACAGCTTCAAAGCGTAATTCTTAAATAGCTTGCAAGTCGAGGCGCCTTCACCGGCGCCTCGACTTGCATGTGCGACACGATTTTTTCTTTCTGGAGACTGAAACCATGAGTGCAATCGTTGACATCATCGGCCGCGAGATCATCGACTCGCGCGGCAATCCGACCGTCGAATGCGACGTGCTGCTCGAATCGGGCGTGATGGGCCGCGCCGCCGTGCCCTCGGGCGCGTCGACCGGTTCGCGCGAAGCGATCGAACTGCGCGACGGCGACCCGAAGCGTTACTTCGGCAAGGGTGTGCTGCAGGCCTGCGAGAACATCAACACCGAAATCAGCGAAGCAATCATGGGCCTGGACGCCAACGAGCAGGCCTTCCTCGACCGTACCCTGATCGACCTGGACGGCACCGATAACAAGAGCCGCCTGGGTGCGAACGCGATGCTGGCCGTGTCGATGGCCGTCGCCAAGGCAGCGGCCGAGGAAGCCGGCCTGCCGCTGTACCGCTACTTCGGCGGCTCGGGCGCGATGCAGATGCCGGTGCCGATGATGAACGTCATCAACGGCGGCGCCCACGCCGACAACAACCTGGACATCCAGGAATTCATGATCATCCCGGTCGGCGCGCCGTCGTTCAAGGAAGCCATGCGCTACGGCGCCGAGGTGTTCCACACCCTGAAGAAGATCCTGCACGCCAAGGGCCTGGCGACCTCGGTCGGCGACGAAGGCGGTTTCGCGCCGAACGTGGCCAACCACGAGGAAGCGATCAAGCTGATCATGCAGGCGATCGAGGACGCGGGCTACCAGGCGGGCAGCGACATCGCCATCGGCCTGGACTGCGCCGCCAGCGAGTTCTACAAGGACGGCAAGTACGTGCTGGAAGGCGAGGGCCTGACCTTGTCCAGCACCGACTTCACCAACATGCTGGCCACCTGGTGCGACAAGTACCCGATCATCTCGATCGAGGACGCCATGCATGAGGGCGACTGGGAAGGCTGGGCGACCCTGACCCAAGCCCTGGGCAAGAAGGTGCAGCTGGTGGGCGACGACCTGTTCGTCACCAACACCAAGATCCTGAAAGAAGGCATCCAGAAGGGCATCGCCAACTCGATCCTCATCAAGATCAACCAGATCGGCACCCTGACCGAGACCTTCGCCGCCATCGAGATGGCCAAGCGCGCCGGCTACACCGCCGTGATCTCGCACCGTTCGGGCGAGACCGAGGACTCGACCATCGCCGACATCGCCGTCGGCCTGAACGCCCTGCAGATCAAGACCGGCTCGATGTCGCGTTCGGACCGCATGGCCAAGTACAACCAGCTCCTGCGTATCGAGGAAGACCTGGGCGACGTGGCCAGCTACCCGGGCCGTGACGCCTTCTATAATTTGAAGTAAGCCTGAAGTAAATCAACATCGTTCCACCACCGCCGGCCGATTGCAATGATCGGCCGGCGTATCATTTTCCGCCATGCGCCTGATTTCGCTCGCCCTCGCCGCCTTGCTGTTGCTGATCCAGTACCCGCTGTGGTTGGGAAAGGGCGGCATGCTCGCCGTCGCCGACCTGCGCGACCAGGTCGCGCTGGCCCAGGCGCATACCGATGGGCTGAAGGCGCGCAACGCCAAGCTCGACTCCGAAGTGCGCGACCTGCGCGAAGGCCTGGGCGCCGTCGAGGAACGCGCGCGCCTGGAGCTGGGCATGATCAAGCAGAACGAAATCTTCGTGCAGGTGCTGCGCAAGGACGAGCAGCCGGTCGAATCGATGACCGTGCCGCCGCCTCCGCCGCCGCCGAAAGAGGCCAAGAGCACCGTCCCCGGCCCGACACACTGAATACCATGACTTCCCCGACCATTCCCGGTGGCGCATCGGGCGACGCCGCGTCCCTGGCCACGCTCGAAGCGCTGGCCGCCTGGCTTGCCGCCGCTTTCGAATCCGGCGACACCGCCGTGCTGGTCGAGGCGCTGGCCGTCGCCGCGCGCGCCGAGGGCACGACCCATCTCGCCGCCGCCGCCGGCCTGCCGCAAGCCGCATTGCGCGCCGCCTTCGCCAGCGGCGAGCTGAGCCTGGATGCGACGCTGGCGATCATGAAGGTGATCGACTTGCATCTGCCGGGCGAGGCGCACTAGGCGATCCCATGTCGATCCGATGGTGTGCCGCGATGTTTCAACCGTGCGTTGAACGCGTGGGCGGCGGATACGCCATCGATGTGCACGACGACGGGTATAGCCGCCCACCCTACGGGCGCTATCGTCCGACCCGTAGGGTGGGCGGCTGCACCCGGCACTATGGTTTCCCGCAGCGGTGACGCCGCCCACGCGTTCACCCAGCCCCGTAGGGTGGGCACTCCGTGCCCACGCGTGAACGATGAGCAGACGCAGTCCCGTAGGGTGGGCGCCCCGTGCCCACGCGTGAACGATGAGCAGACGCAGCGTGTTGTAGACGCCAACACGACGCCGGCTTCACGCGTGGGCACGGGGGCGCCCACCCTACGCTTGACGCACGCAAGGCGCCCGCTTTGCCCTAGAATGCTCGCTATCTCTTCACTGGAAAGCGAGCGCATCATGAGCCAGCAACATGCCGCAGGACCGTTCGACGTGACCGTCACCCCGCAAGGCCAGCCCGAGGTCGGCGACGGCGTGACGACCGGACGCATGACGATCGACAAGCGCTATCACGGCGCGCTGGAAGGCAGCGGGGTGGGCGAGATGCTGTCGGCGATGACGGCGACCGAAGGCTCGGCCGGCTACGTGGCGATCGAGCGCGTGAGCGGCAAGCTCGATGGCAGGAGCGGCAGCTTCGTGGTCCAGCACAGCGGCACCATGGCGCGCGGGGCGCAGGCGCTGTCGATCACGGTCGTGCCCGATTCGGGCACCGGGGAGCTGGCGGGGATTGCCGGCACGATGCGCATCCGCATCGAGGAGCGCCAGCATTTCTACGAATTCGACTACGTCCTGCCCGAGGCCTGAGCCGGCAGGAAAGCAGGAAGGGACAGGCGGGCATGTGCTGCCCGCCGCATCATCTTAATCCGACGAGGCTTCGCCCTGCGTCGCGCCGGCGCCTTGCTCCAGGAAGGAGCGCAGCATCCAGGCATTCTTCTCGTGTACGTCCATGCGTGCGGTCAGCATGTCGGCGGTCGGGAAGTCGTCCAGCTCGTCGGCGACCTTCACGCCTTCGCGCATGGTGCGGACGATGATTTCGTTGCCGTCGACCAGTTGGCGGATCATTTCCTTGGCCGAGAGTACTTCCGGTTCTTCCTTGATGCTCGACAGTTCGGCATAGCGTTTCGACGTGGCCGGGGCGAAATGGCCCAGCGAACGAATGCGCTCGGCGATTTCATCGAGCGCATTCCACTGCTCGGTGTACTGCTCCTCGAACATCACGTGCAGGGTCGAGAACATCGGCCCGGTGACGTTCCAGTGGAAGTTATGGGTCTTCAGGTAGAGCATGTAGGCGTCCGCCAGGACGGTCGAGAGCGACTCGACGATCTTCGCGCGGTCCTCGGTGTTGATGCCGGTATCCATGTGCATTGCGATTCTCCTGTGGTCAAGTATCAGTGCTTGGGAAGTTGTAGCACTGTTAACAAATCACAGCTTAGCACCGGCGCGAAAACCATGCGGTACGATAACCCGGTTCAATGCCGGGACATGGCCAGCACATCAGGCCGGGAGCAGCGTTTGCAGGATCGCACGGACGGCATCCGGAATCGGCACCGGCTTGTTGCTGCGCCGGTCGACGTAGACGTGCACGAAATGCCCGGCGGCGGCCGGCAAGGGGTCGTCGTTGCGGTACAGGGCGATCTCGTAGCGCACGCTGGAATTGCCGAGCTTGGCCACGCGCACGCCGACGTGGATGAGGTCGGGGAAGGAAATGGAGCTGAAGTAGGAACAGCCGGTCTCGACGACGAATCCGACGATGTCGTCCTTGTGGATGTCGAGCACGCCGCGGTCGATCAGGTAACGATTGACCGCGGTGTCGAAGAAACTGTAGTAGTTGACGTTGTTGACATGCCCGTAGCTGTCGTTGTCCATCCAGCGGGTCGGCAGGGCGACCATGTGGGGAAAGGCGGAGCGGGGCGTGTCGCGCATCGTCGGGGGTTCCTTCGCTTGGTGCTTCGCTTAGTGCTTCGTGTCTTCGGCCGGCGTCATCGCATCCGCCGCGAGCGGGGCCGCGAACAGCTGGGCGCAGTCGACCTTGTCGAAGGCGTAGTGCTTGCCGCAGAAGTCGCAGTTGATGCCCAGTTCGCCCAGGTCGGCCAGCGCCGACTCGACTTCCTCCTGGCCCAGCATCTTGAGCATGTTGCCGACCTTTTCGCGGGTGCAGCTGCAGTGGAACTGCGGGTGCTGCGGGTCGAACACGCGGATCGTCTCTTCCCAGAACAGGCGGGTCAGCAGGGTCTGGATGTCGGTCGTGAGCAGCTCTTCCTGCTTCAGGGTGCTGCCCAGCATCACGGCGCGGTTCCAGGTTTCCAGGTCTTCCTCTTCGGTCGCCTGCTTCACCTGGTCGTCCTTGCCGGTGTGACGCGGGAGCTTTTGCAGCAGCAGGCCGCGCGAGACCTGGTCGTCGGCCGCCAGCCACAGCTTGGTGTCCATCTGTTCCGAGCGCAGCATGTAGTTCTCGATGACGGTCGCCATGTTCTCGCCGTGCAGCGGCACGATGCCCTGGTAGGGCTGCTGGCCCGGCACCTTGTCGGCCGGATCGAGGGTGATCACGAAACGCCCCTTGCCATTCGCGTTGAGCAGGTCGGTCAGGCTGGCGTCGTCCGCCACTTCGGCGTCCGGCGCCAGTTTTGCCGTGGCGCGGATGCGCAGGCTGGCGTCGCACTCGACCACCAGCAGGCGCACCGGGCCGTCGCCGTGGATCTGCATCACGATCGCGCCGTCGAACTTCAGGTTGGCCGACAGCAGCGCGCTTGCCGCCACCATTTCGCCCAGCATGGCGCGCACGGCCTTGGGGTAGCCGTGACGTGCCTGGATCTCGCGCCAGGTGTCGGAAATCTCGACCAGCTCGCCGCGCACGGCGGCGTTGTCGAAGATAAATTTCTGCAGGGTGTCCTTGGTGTCTACTGTCGTCATTGTCTATCCGATTTGCTTGAGCTGCGCCTTGAACAGCTGGCCGCGCGCGACATAACTGTCGGCATTGGCCTGCAGGCGCAGCAGGTCTTCTTCCGTGAGGGTACGCACCGCTTTCGCCGGCGTACCGATGATGAGCGAGTTGTCGGGAAATTCCTTGCCCTCGGTAACCAGTGCTCCGGCACCGACCAGGCAACCCTTGCCGATCTTTGCGCCGTTCAGGATCACGGCCTGGATGCCGATCAGCGAGCCGTCGCCCACCGTGCACCCGTGCAGCATCGCCTGGTGGCCGACGGTGACGCCTTTGCCGAGCGTGAGCGGGTAGCCCATGTCGGTATGCATCACCGTGCCTTCCTGCACGTTGCTGTTCTCGCCGATCGTGATCCGCTCGTTGTCGCCGCGGATCGTGACGCCGAACCACACCGAGGCATTCGCCTCGATCGTCACTTTGCCGATCAGGTTGGCCGAATCGGCCACGTAGGCCGACGCATCGATCTCGGGCGCATGCTCGCCCAGCTGGTAAATCGCCATGGATTGCCTCGCGGAAGCTTGAAGTACTGCTATTTTACGCCCTCGCGACCGCTTTTCGCCCGATTGGCCCCATATGAAGATGACCGGCAAAAATTCAACGGCTTGCGTATAATTGAACGATCGTTCTTTTTTTAACCGTCGACCCAGCCACCATGAAACCTTCCCGTTCTGAATTCCTCACCGTGCGCGGCCTGCGCACCCACGTGCGCCACTGGGGCCGCGAAGGCGCGCCGAAGATCTTCATGGCCCATGGCTGGATGGACGTGTCGGCCTCGTTCCAGTTCATTGTCGACTGCCTGGAAGGCGACTGGCACGTCATCGCCCACGACTGGCGCGGCTTCGGCCTCTCGGAGCGCAGCCACTCGGACACCTACTGGTTCCCCGACTACGTGGCCGACCTCGACTTCCTGCTCGACCATTACTCGCCAAGCGAACCGGTGAACCTGCTCGGCCACAGCATGGGCGGCAACGTCGTCAGCCTGTACGCGGGCGTGCGGCCGCACCGGGTCAAGAAACTGATCAACCTGGAAGGCATCGGCCTGATGGGCAGCGTGCCCCAGCAGGCGCCCAAGCGCATGGCGAAGTGGCTGGACGAGCTGAAGAATCCGCCTGTCATGAAAGGCTACGCCAGCCTGGAAGAGGTGGCGGCGCGGCTGCAGAAGACCAACCCGCGCCTGCTTGATGAGCGCGCGGCCTTCCTGGCCGGGCACTGGTCGGCGCGCAACGAGGCGGGCGAGTACGAGATCCTGGGCGACCCGGCGCACAAGATGAACGGGCCGCTGCTGTATCACCTGGACGAGATGATCGCGGTCTGGAAGAAGATCGCCGCGCCGGTGCTGTGGATCGAGGCGGCGGAGACGGAGATGTGGCGCTGGATGGGGCCGCAGGAAGAGATGCGGGCGGAAGTGGACCGGCGGCTGGCGCACATGGCGTCGGTCGAAGCCCATATCGTGCCGGAGGCGGGGCATATGGTGCACCATGATCAGCCGGCGGTGCTGGCGACGTTGATCGAGGCGTTTTTGGCGCGTTGATTTGGCGGTGTGCGGCGTTCGGCGTTCGTGGGGCTGTTGCCTGTGCCGTTCGTGGCGTTCCTGATCCGCGTGGGCACGAGTGCCCACCCTACGGGACAGGTCGCGGGTGGACAACCCCACGGCGGCGCCAACGGGACGTAGGGTGGACGGCTCTGCCGTCCACGCGTTCAAGCGGCCTCCAATGACTGCAAACGAAATTTGCATGGAACGGCTGACATGCAAATATTCTTTGCACGCAGCTTATAAATGCCGCACCTCCGCCGGCGGCGTCGTCCAGTTATCGTTGCGCCCATCGAAGTAGCGCACCGGCGCCGCGATTAATTCCTCGACGGGCGCATCGTCCAGGCTCGCCACCGTCACCGCCACGAACGGTCCCATGGCCGGCGATTCGCCGGTCGAGAACACGTTGATGCCGCAGTTGCGGCAAAAATAATGGCCGTCGCGCCGCGTGTGGAAGCGGTATTCGCCCAGCGCCTGCGCGCCTTCCAGCAGGCGAAATTGCGATGGCGGCACCACCGCTGCCCAGAAGCGCATCTTGGTGCAGATCGTGCAGTTGCATTTGATGGTGCCCGCGGCCAGGTCGATGTCCGCTTCGTAGCGCAGCGCGCCGCAGTGGCAGCTGCCGTGGTAGGTCTTCATCTCGGTCGTCATGGATGTGAAAACGGCAACTCTAGCATTGTCGGAGCACCTAAGAAAGAGCGCCTCACAACACCTCCAGGGCAAGGCGCAGCGTCGACGACAGTACGCGGGTACGACGAGACGATGCAACGCAGCAGCCATGGAGGTGTTGTCAGGCGCTCGAAAGGAAGAGGCCGCCCGGCCGCGCCGCACCGCGGGACGATTGCGGCGTACAATGTCCGCTCCGTCCAGTATCCGCAAGCGCGCCGCACCATGCTGAAAGTCGACCTGCACTGCCATTCCAACGTTTCCGACGGCGTCCTCGCGCCCGCCGCCGTGGCGGTCTATGCGCGCAAGGGCGGCGTCGACGCCTGGGCGCTGACCGACCACGACGAGGTCGGCGGCATCAAGGCGGCGCGCGCGGCGGCGAAGGAAGTGGGCATGCGCTTCGTTTCGGGTGTCGAGATTTCCGTCACCTGGGCCAACCAGACCGTACACCTGGTCGGCCTGCACGTGGACGAGGACAACCCCGAACTGCTGGCGGGCCTGGCCGCAACGCGCCAGGGCCGCGACGCGCGCGGGCGCGAGATCGCCGCGCAACTGGAAGCGGCCGGCATCCCCGGCGCCTACGAGGGCGCGCTGAAATACGTCGGCAACCCGGACCTGCTGTCGCGCACGCACTTCGCGCGCTACATCGTCGAGACCGGCCTGTGCGGCACCACCCCCGAGGTGTTCCGCAAATTCCTGACCGAAGGCAAGCCCGGCTATGTGCCGCACCGCTGGGCCACCCTGGAGCATGCGATGGGCTGGATCCGCAGCGCCGGCGGCATTCCCGTGATCGCGCACCCGGGCCGCTACAAGTTCGACGCCACCGCGGAAGGGGCGCTGTTCGACGAATTCCGCCAGCGTGGCGGGAATGCGATCGAAGTCGTGACCGGCAGCCACACGCCGGATCAATACGCAACCTATGCCGAGGTGGCGCGCCGCTACGGCTTCCTGGCTTCGCGCGGGACGGATTTCCATGCGCCGGGCGAGGCGCGGGTCGAGTTCGATGCCTTGCCGCCGCTGCCTGCCAGCGTGACGCCGGTCTGGCACGATTGGTTCTGAGGCCAAGGCCGGGCGAGACGTAGGGTGGGCGGCTCCCACCCGGTGGTGGAAACATGCGCGGCCATTGCGCCGCCCACGCGTTCAACATATGTCGGAACCGACGCGAGGTTTTTCACGACCGGTTGAACGCGTGGGCGGCGTTAGCGTCAACCGGTATTCAACCAACCGGTGCAGCCGCCCACCCTACGGTCTTCCGTTTAAGCCCGCCATAAGCCAGTACCCTTGAATTTTCCCGGGCCCAGCCTTATCTTGGCAGCCTGTTAATGACATTCCGTCGAGGGTTTTTCCATGAAGCGCATCGTCTTGTTCCTCGCCACCAACCTCGCGGTTGTGCTGGTGCTCACCGTTGTCCTGAACCTGCTGGGTGTCGGGCGCGCGGTGTCGGCCGAGGGCATCAACGTCGGCGCCCTGGCGGTCTTCTCCCTCGTGGTCGGCTTCACCGGCTCGATCATTTCGCTCCTGATGAGCAAGCCGATGGCCAAGTGGTCGACCGGCGCGCGCGTCATCGAGCAGCCGCAGAACTCGACCGAACTGTGGCTCGTCAACACGGTCCGTAAACTGGCCGACCGTGCCGGCATCGGCATGCCGGAAGTGGCCGTCTACGATGGCGAACCGAACGCCTTCGCGACCGGCGCCTTCAAGAATTCCGCGCTGGTGGCCGTGTCCACCGGCCTGCTGCAGGGCATGACCGAAGACGAGGTCGAGGCCGTGCTCGGCCACGAGGTCGCCCACATCGCCAACGGCGACATGGTCACGCTGACCCTGATCCAGGGCGTGGTCAACACCTTCGTCGTGTTCCTGGCGCGCGTGGTCGGCTTCTTCGTCGACAAGGTGCTCCTGCGCGGCAACGACGACCGCGGCCCCGGCATCGGCTACATGGTCACCGTCTTCGTCTGCGAAATCCTGTTCGGCCTGGTGGCCTCGATCATCGTGGCCTGGTTCTCGCGCCAGCGCGAATTCCGCGCCGACGCCGGCTCGGCCAAGCTGCTGGGCAGCACCGTGCCGATGCAGCATGCGCTGGCCCGCCTGGGCGGCCTGCAGCCGGGCGCCTTGCCTTCGTCGATGAGCGCGTCGGGCATTTCCGGCAGCGGCGGCGGCTGGGGCGCGCTGTTCTCGACCCACCCGCCGATGGAAGAGCGCATCGCTGCCCTGCAGGCGCTGCGCTGACCCGAAAGGAACCCGATGACCCAATTCTTCCAGATTCATCCAGAAAATCCCCAAGCGCGCCTCATCAAGCAGGCGGCGCAGATCCTCCGCTCCGGCGGGGTGGTCGCGTTGCCGACCGATTCGGCCTATGCGCTGGTGTGCCAGTTGGACGACAAGAACGCGGTCGAAAAGCTGCGCCGGGTGCGCGGCATCGACGACAAGCACCACCTGACGCTGCTGTGCCGCGACCTGTCGGAAATCGCCCAGTACGCGCGCGTCGACAATGCCCAGTACCGGCTGTTGAAGGCGACCACGCCCGGCCCCTACACCGTGATCCTGGAAGCGACCAAGGAGGTGCCGCGCCGCCTGTCCCACCCCTCGCGCAAGACCATCGGCCTGCGCGTACCGGAAAACAAGATCACGCTGGCCCTGCTCGAGGAACTGGGCGAACCGCTGATCGGCACCACGCTGCAATTGCCGGGCGACGACCACATGCTGTCCGACCCGATCGAAGTGCGCGAGCGCCTCGAGAAGCAGATCGAGCTGGTCGTCGACGGCGGCGCCGGCACCCTGGAAGCGACCACCATCGTCGACCTCACCGGCCCCGAACCCGTGCTGCTGCGCGAGGGCAGGGGCGATCCGGCTGCCTTCGGCCTCTGACCGATCGCCGTCCCGGCCACGGGAATCCATCGGCAAGCGGCCCGGCCGGCCGCTTGCCGCCTGCCACGCCAGGCTCTGCTAAAATCGCCCCCCATGGTTGAAAATTTCCGAAACATCCTGGTGTTCGCGCTGCCCGTGCTGTTTGCGATCACCCTCCACGAGGCGGCCCACGCCTACGCCGCCCGCCGCCTGGGCGACAACACGGCCTATGCCCAGGGCCGCATGACCCTCAATCCGCTGGTGCACATCGACCTGTTCGGCACCATCATCATTCCGATCGTGCTGTACCTGACGAGCGGCTTCGTGTTCGGCTATGCGAAGCCGGTGCCGGTGCAGTTCGGTAACCTGCGCAACCCGAAGCGCGACATGGCCTGGGTGGCCCTGGCCGGCCCCGGTGCGAATTTGCTGATGGCGCTGCTGTGGCTGGTGTTCGGGGTACTGCTGACCGCGTTCGGGGTCGACGAGGAGTTCCCGAACAAGATGGCCCAGGCCGGCCTGGTGACGAACCTGCTGATCTTTGCTTTCAACCTGTTCCCGCTGCCGCCGCTGGACGGCGGGCGCGTGCTGACCAGCATGCTGCCGCACCGGCTCGCCTTCAAGTTCGCGCGCATCGAGCCCTACGGCTTCTTCATCCTGCTGGCGCTGCTGTACTTCAACCTGCTCGCGTTCTGGGTGCAGCCGGTGATGTGGCTGGGCGCGCAGGCGGTCAAGCTGATCGCTTCGCCGCTGACTTTCCTGCTGATGTGATGCACGCGCCGACCCTTCCTCCATCGCCCTGGGTACGCCGCTTTGCGCCATTGGTGCCGCACGGGGAGGTCCTGGACCTGGCCTGCGGCAGCGGCCGCCACGCGCGCCTGTTCGCGCAGCTCGGCCACCCGGTGCTGGCGGTCGACCGCGACCCGGCGGCACTGGAGGCCGCCGCCGGCCCCGGCATCGTCACGCTGGCGCATGACCTGGAAGCGGATGGCGCCCGCTGGCCTTTCGCGGCGGGCCGCTTCGCCGTCATCGTCGTCACCAACTACCTGCATCGCCCGCTGATGGCGGACCTGGCCGCGAGCCTGGCGCCGGACGGCGTGCTGATCTACGAAACTTTCGCGCTGGGCAACGAAGCCTACGGCAAGCCCTCGAACCCGGCCTTCCTGCTGCGTCCGGGCGAGCTGCTGGAGCTGGCCGCCGGCGCCGGCTTGCGCGTGCTGGCCTACGAGGACGGTGTAGTGCGGGAGCCCAAGCCGGCGCGGGTGCAGCGCCTGTGCGCGGCCGGCGCCGGCTTCCTCCAAACCGAGGCCCGGCTCGACCATTTATCTGCGGTTAATGAACCATAGCACCGGGCTATCCGCTACAATCAGATTTTTATTTCCCGACACGTACCAGAGATTATGATTAAGGGCAGCATAGTAGCAATCGTCACGCCGATGTTTGAGGATGGCAGTCTCGACAAGGACAGCCTGCGCAAACTGATCGACTGGCACGTGGCCGAAGGCACCGACGGCATCGTCATCGTCGGCACCACCGGCGAGTCGGCGACCGTCAGCCCGGAAGAGCACTGCGAGCTGGTCAAGCTGGCCGTCGACCATGTGGCCGGCCGCATTCCCGTCATCGCCGGCACCGGCGGCAACTCGACCGCCGAAGCGATCGCGCTGACGCGCCATGCCCGGGAAGTCGGCGCCGACGCCTCCCTGCAGGTCGTTCCTTACTACAATCGTCCGACCCAGGAAGGCATGTACCGCCACTTCAAGGCCATCGCCGAAGCGGTGGACCTGCCGGTGATCCTGTACAACGTGCCGGGCCGCACCGTTGCCGACATGAGCAACGAGACCATCGCGCGCCTGGCGCCGATCGACAACATCGTCGGCGTGAAAGATGCAACCGGCAATATCGGCCGCGGCATCGAGCTGCTGAAGATGGTCGACAAGTCCTTCGCCGTCTACTCGGGCGACGATCCGACCGCCATGGCGCTGATGTTCTGCGGCGGCGCCGGCAACATCTCGGTGACCGCCAACGTGGCGCCGCGCGCCATGCACGAACTGTGCGAGGCGGCGATCGCGGGCAATATTGCGCGCGCCATCGAGATCAACAACAGCGTGCTGCAACTGCATGCCAAGTTGTTCGTCGAGCCCAACCCGGTGCCGGTCAAGTGGGCGCTGGCGGAAATGGGCAAGATGCCGGCGGGCCTGCGCCTGCCGCTGGCGCCGCTGTCGGCGCCGTTCCACGACACCGTGCGCGTTGCGCTGCGCGAGGCGGGCCTCCTGCCGCAATCCTGAGTCCCGCAAGGGTGTTGGTTTACAGATCTGAACTCGTAACGATATGACTACTCGCAACAAGAAGACCCTCGCGACCCGCGTTTCCGCCCCGACCGCCGCACGCGTGCTGGTGCTTTCCGCACTGGCCCTGAACATGGCGGCGTGCACCACCGTATTCGAGTCGGACAAGGTGGACTACAAGTCGTCGAAGAAGGCGCCGCCGCTGGACGTGCCGCCCGACCTGACCCAGCTCCAGAAGGACAATCGTTACGCAACGCCGGACAAGAGCGGCGTCGCCACCGCCTCCGGCTTCCAGCAGGCGCAGGCGAATGGAAACCAAGGCGCCCCTGTCGCCGCCGGCGGGCCGGCGGTAAGCGGCTCCATCGGCCCGGTCTCGACCGAGGCCGTGCGCGTCGAACGCGCCGGCGACCAGCGCTGGCTGGTGGTCAAGCAGACGCCCGAGCAACTGTGGCCGCAGGTGCGCCAGTTCTGGGAAGACGCCGGCTTCGGCCTGGCCAGCGAATCGCCGGCAACCGGCGTGATGGAAACCGAGTGGGCCGAGAACCGCTCGAAGATCCCGCAGGACTTCCTGCGCAACACGCTCGGCAAGGTGTTCGACCGCGCCTATTCGACCGGCGAGCGCGACAAGTACCGCACCCGCCTCGAGCGCCTGCCGGACGGCTCGACCGAGATCTACATCAGCCACCGCGGCGCGGAAGAGGTGCTGACCGGCGCCCAGAAGGAAACCACGGTCTGGACCGTGCGTCCGAACGACCCGGCGCTGGAAGCCCAGTTCCTGGGCCGCCTGGTGGCGCGCCTGACCGGCGCCACCGCGCCCGAGCAGGTGCAGGCCGCGCAGGCCAAGGTCGAGAACGCCGCACCGGCGCCGCAGCGCGCCAAGCTGGTGGGCGACCACGTCGAAGTCGACGAAGGTTTCGACCGCGCATGGCGCCGCGTCGGCCTGGCGCTCGACCGCGTCGGCTTCACCGTCGAAGACCGCGACCGCGTGCAGGGCGTGTACTTCGTGCGCTACGTCGACCTCGACGCCAAGAGCAAGGACGGCTTCTTCAAGCGCCTGTTCACCTTCGGCGAAGACGAGAAGGCCAAGGAAGCCCAGCGCTACCGCGTGCTGGTCAAGGGTCTCGAGAGCGGCAACGCCAGCGTCGTCACCGTCCAGGACAACGAGGGCAAGGCGGATGCGTCGCCGACCGCGGCCAAGATCCTGTCGCTGCTGAATGACGAGCTGAAGTAATAGCGCTGCTAGTTCCAGCCAGAGAGCCGGCCCGTGTGGCCGGCTTTTTTATTGGCGTGCACCCGGCGGTTGGCGTGGTCGGTTGTGCGGCATGCATGGGTGCGGCGTCACCGAATCCACAGTATCGTAGGGTGGGTACTCGTACCCACCGATTGCGGCTTTACCGAAGTCGGACACAAACCTTTGGACGAAAAAAAACCGGCCCGCAGGCCGGTCTTGAATCAGAAAAAATCTGATTACTTGGTAGCAGCAGCGTCAGCAGCAGCGTCAGCAGCGGTCGAAGCAGCCGAAGCGGCTTCCGAAGCAGCAGCCGAAGCGGTAGCGGCAGCAGCGGCAGCGTCAGCAGCCGGGGTTGCAGCAGCGTCGGTGGTTGCCGGAGCAGCAGCGTCGGTGGTGGTGGTGGTGGTGGTGTCAGCAGCAGGAGCTTCGACAGCAGCCGGGGTTGCCGGTGCTTCTTCTTTCTTCGAGCAGGCAGCCAGGGCAACAGCCATCAGGGAAACGATCAGCAGGGACTTTTTCATGATTTTCCTTTTAATTCAAAAGTGGAGTACTTCTTGTTGTTACGATGAATAATTACCGGTAATTATCGCTCGCTGGAATTCTCGTGTACTTGCACAAATGTAACAGTGACGCATATACAACGGAACCTTCCTAACCCGATATTATAGCCAAATTTACTCATTCGCAATAGAAAACACATGCCAAAATGTAAGTATTTTGTTACTTGTTAAGGTTCATTTTGTTACAAGATGCAACAGGCGCGAAGACGGCCCTGAACAAGTAAAAATGCGGGACAAAAACTACAGGCCGGTGACCGTGGGCGCGAGGACGGGACGCGATTCTTCCCAGATCGCGGCGAAGCGGTGCGCCGGCAGCTCGACCGCCTCGGGCGCCTCGAAAGCGGCCTCGCCGCGCATGTGGTCGCTGTGAAAACGGCGCAGCAGATGCAGGCCATCGGCGATGCAGAAGGAATCGGTGAGCTGGCGCAGCGAACGCGGGGTCTGGCGGCATTCGACCAGGTGGCCGTAGTCGCGCAGCAGGCGCAGGAAGCGCGGATAGTGGCGCTCGACGTGCGTGCTGTCGTGCATGGCGAGGCGCAGCTGTCCGCCGTCGCCCAGGAAGGCGCGCAGCCGGGCGTCGACATCGAGCGAGCCGAGCGGGAAGACGGCGAAATCCGGGTCGAACATGTCGAGCCGCCGGCGCGCGCGTTCCAGCACCGCGCGCCACTGCGTCTCGCAGTCGCGCCGGGTGTCGAAGCGGATCGCCGGCTCGCTCATCGTCAGCTGGCTTGGCCGAGCTCGATCCAGCCGTCCTGGTACCAGGTGTACAGCGCCTCGAGCACGTCATCCGATGCCTGCTCCAGCGCCGCACCGTCGAGCCGGCGCTCGTTGGCCAGCACGTCCAGCACCACCTTGTCGGCACGGCTCACGGCGAACGACTCGCCGTTGATGAAGACGTGCTTGCCGCGGTAGAGCATCAGGGTCTTGGCGGATAGCTTCAGGCCCTTCTTCGCGGCGGTTTCCATGAAACGGCCGACGGTGAGCGGCTTGGCCGGACCGGTGAAGAACACGTTGTGCTTCGGCTCGGACATGTATTCGCCGAAGAAGATCGTCACGTCCTCCTCGTCCCAGCGCACCTTGTTGAGTTCCTCGGTGATGGTCGAGAGCATCTCGCGCGGGATCTCGGCCGGATTCTTCGCCGGCTGCTGGTCCGGGTCGGCGTAGCGGCCGGGCAGGTCGATCGAGTCGGCCATGAATTGCAGGAAGGCTTCGCCCAGTTCCTGGAACGAAGGCGAGCGGAAACCGATCGAATAAGTCATGCACTCGCCCTCGGCAATGCCGTCGTGGGCATAGTGCGGAGGCAGGTACAGCATGTCGCCCGGCTCGAGCACGAATTCCTCTTCCGGGGTAAAGTTCGACAGGATCTTCAGCGGCAGGCCGTCGACCAGCGACAGGTCCTGCTGCGCGCTGATCTTCCAGCGGCGTTTGCCGTGGGCTTGCAGCAGGAACACGTCGTACGAATCGAAGTGGGGGCCGACGCCGGCGCCGTCGGTGGCGTAGCTGATCATCAGGTCGTCCAGGCGGGCGTCCGGCAGGAAGCGGAACTGGCGCAGCAAATCGTCGGCCTTTTCGTCGTAGAGGTTGACGCCCTGCACCAGCATGGTCCAGTTCGGCTGGGTACGGGGCGGCAGCTCGGTCAGCGGGCCATGCTGCATGTTCCATTCGCCGTCGATCTGCGTGACGAGGCGCGATTCGACGAAGTTCTTGGTGGCCAGGTCGGCCAGGCGCTCGAACTTGAGCAGGGGCTTGAAGCCGGGGATGGCGCCGCGGATCAGGAGCGGTTTCTTGTGCCAGTAATCACGGAGAAACTGGGCGGGAGTAATATTCCCAAGGAGCTGTAATTTTTTCATGCGTCATTATAACCAGCCGCACAAGGGGCGGCAGCGGTCAGCGGGGTATAATCCGCACCTTACACAGAAAGGATGTGCGATGAAGATTGCCAAGAATACGGTCGTGTCGGTCAACTATAAACTGTCGGATGCGCAGAACAACCTGATCGAGGAAGGTGTGCAGCCGATGGTCTACCTGCACGGCGGCTACGAGAACACCCTGCCGAAGATCGAAGAGCATCTCGACGGCAAGGAAGTCGGCTATTCGTCGACCCTGCAGATCGAGCCGGAAGACGCATTCGGTGACTACGACGCCGAGCTGGTCAAGGTCGAAGACCGTTCGCGCCTGCCGGAGCCGCTCGAAGTCGGCATGCAGTTCGAAGGCATGGCCGATGGCGCGCCGGACGACGAGCCGACCATCTTCACCGTCACCGAAATCGCCGACGACAAGGTTGTGCTGGACGGTAACCACCCGCTGGCCGGCATGGCCCTGCGTTTCGAGCTGTCGGTGATCGACGTGCGCGCCGCCACCGAAGAAGAAGTCGCCCACGGCCACGTGCACGGCGCCCACGGTCACCACCACGGTGAAGACGAAGGCGACGACGACAGCGAGCCGGGCGACCAGTTCCGCAGCCAGCCGCTGCACTGATCGTTGCATGTAGACCGGGACGCAATGTCCCGGTTTTTATTTGTGGGTGTCGGGCGATGTGCGCTGCGGGCTCGTCCGGTCGGCGTTTCGGCATGCCGTTGGCGCCCGCCAGCGCAGTCACGGTGCGCGCGTTCGCGTGGGCACAGTGTGCCCACCCTACGGTCACCGCCACCATGCTGCAAATGTCACAGGTACTCAGCGATTGTCGATCGTAGGGTGGGCACCCCGTGCCCACGCGGAACGCGCGGCCGTGTCAGCTCCGTTTCGTTCACGCTGAAGCCGCCGGCTGCCAGCGCGTCCAACCGATCAGCCTGCGGCCTGACTCAATCCGCCGCATCCTTCACCACGAACAGCGACTTCGTCCCTGGCTTCACCTCGACCTCCACCGCCTGCGCATCGACCGACAGGTGCCCCAGGTTGCCATGCCATTCGATCTCCGGCTGTTTGCCCTTGGCCAGGGTCCCGCTGTCGACCAGCAGCACCTTGCCGTCGAACTTTTTCGCCAGGGCCTGCACCTGCCTGCGTGTGAAGCCGAAGCCGTCGAACACGCCGGTATTGCGACGCAGCAGGGTGCGCGCTTCCGGTTCCGCGAAAGGCTTCAGGTCGCCTTCGGAGAACAGGACGATCGCATCGACCTTGTCGCCCTTCGCCAGGGTAAATAGACGGTTCAGCCAGAAGCGATTGGCGACCAGCCGGTCCTCGTATTCGCTGTTGCGGCCGGCCGCGGCCAGGTAGTGGTTGTTATTCGCCGGCAGGTTGACGCTGGCGTAGAGCACCTTGCCCACCGTCCAGTGGGCGTTCTCGGCATAGCTGCGAAAGCGCGGGCTCATCGACAACCGCGTGAGGGGCAGCGTGGCTTTGCCGAGCGAGTGCGGCTCGCCATGGAACAGTTCGCGCAGGCGGTTCAGGCGCTCGATGGCGTTGGTGCGGCCCGCCGAGTTGCGGCAGCCGGTCCAGTCGCTGCCGGCTGGCAGCACGATGATCGGCCGCTTGAAGCGTTCGACCAGGTCGCGCCGCTCCTGGTAGAGGCGGTCGCCGCAAGGCTCGGCCGCGTGCTTGATGCCGGTGACGACGACAAAGGCGTTGGCCTTTTCCGTGGTGTCGGCCAGCGCCTGCCTGAAGCGCTTGTCGTTCTTGGCATCGAAGCTGTGGCCGATGACGCCGAAGCGGTGGGCGTCGCCATCGTCCTTGCGTCCGGCCGCCGCGGCCGGCAGGCACAGGGCCGCGCACAGGGCGGCGGCCAGCAGGGCGGTGGGACGCAGGCGGCGCATCAGGCGGCGAGACGCTTGAGCTCGTACAGACGCTCGAGGGCTTCACGCGGGGTGAGCGCATCCGGGTCGAGCGCATCGAGGGCGTCGAGGAGGGCGGAGGATACGGCAGGAACAGCCATCTCCGGTGCCTGTTCCGCCTGCTCCGGCTCGTCGCAGGGCAGGGCGAACAGGTCGAGCTGGGGCGTGGTGTCGAGGGCCTGCGATTCCAGGCGCGCCAGGTGCTTGCGCGCGGCCTTGATCACGGCCGGCGGCACGCCCGCCAGTTGCGCCACCTGCAAGCCGTAGCTCTGGGAGGCCGGACCGTCCTGCACCGCGTGCAGGAATACGATGCTGTCCTTGTGCTCGACCGCCGACAGGTGCACGTTGGCCGCGCTCGGGTGGGCTTCCGGCAGCTGGGTCAGCTCGAAATAGTGGGTCGCGAACAGGGTGAAGCTGCGGCTGGAGTCGATCAGGTGGCGCGCGATCGCCCAGGCCAGCGCCAGGCCGTCGAATGTGGAAGTGCCGCGCCCGACCTCGTCCATCAGCACCAGCGAGTGCTCGGTCGCGCCGTTCAGGATCGCGGCCGATTCGGTCATCTCGACCATGAAGGTCGAGCGTCCGCCGGCAAGATCGTCGTTGGCGCCGATGCGGGTGAAGATGCGGTCGATCGGGCCGATCGTCGCGCTGGTGGCAGGCACGTAGCTGCCGATGTACGCCAGCAGCACGATCAGCGCGGTCTGGCGCATGAAGGTCGATTTACCGCCCATGTTCGGGCCGGTGATGAGCAACAGGCGCCGTTCGTTGGACAGCTTGCAGTCGTTGGCGATGAAGCGCTCGATCTGCTGCTCGACCACCGGATGGCGGCCCTCGACGATGGTCAGGCAAGGCTCGGCCACCAGTTGCGGTGCGCACCAGTTGTTCTGCAGCGCGTGGCGGGTCAGCGCCACCAGGGTGTCGATCTGGGCCAGGCCTTGCGCCACCGTCTGCAGCTGGCCGATGTGCGGCGCCAGGCAGGCCAGCAGCTCGTCGTACAGCACTTTTTCGCGCGACAGGGCGCGGTCCTGGGCGGACAAGGCCTTGTCTTCGAAGGCCTTCAGTTCCGGCGTGATGTAGCGCTCGCAGTTCTTCAGCGTCTGGCGGCGCCGGTAATCGTCGGGCACCTTGTCGGCCTGACCGTTGGTGACCTCGATGTAGAAGCCGTGCACCCGGTTGTACTCGACGCGCAGGTTGGCGATCCCGGTGCGCTCGCGCTCGCGCGTCTCGAGGTCGACCAGGAACTGGCCGGCGTTCTCGGACAGGGCGCGCAGCTCGTCCAGCTCGGCGTCGAAGCCGCGCGCGAACACGCCGCCGTCGCGCACCATTGCCGCCGGCTCCTCGGCCACCGCCCGCACCAGCAAATCCAGGCAGGCTTCGGGCGGCGCCAGGGCGTCGTGGACCTCGCGCAGCAGGCAGGAGTCGCCCGGGATTAAGCAGCGCGCCACCTGCGCACGCAGGGCCGGGAGTTGTTTCAGGCCGTCGCGCAGGCTGGCCAGGTCGCGCGGACGCGCCGACAGCAGCGCGATGCGCGTGGTGATGCGCTCGATGTCGGGCACCTGGGCCAGGGTCGACGACAGGTCACCGCTCGCGTCGGCCTGGGCCAGCGCCTCGATCGCTTCATGGCGCGAGCGCGCCACCGACTGGTCGCGGCGCGCGTGGTGCAGCCAGTGGCGCAGCAGGCGCGAACCCATCGCGGTGCGGCAGCCGTCGAGCAGCGAAAATAACGTAGGCGACTCCTGGCCGCGGATGGTCTCGGTCAGCTCCAGGTTGCGGCGGGTGGCAGCGTCCAGGCCGATGAATTCGTTTTCGCTCTCGACCGTCAGGCTGTTCACGTGCTGCAGGCCGCGGCCCTGGGTCGAGTGCGCGTAGCGCAGCAGCGCGCCGGCCGCGCCGAAGGCGGCGCCCAGGCCGTCGGCGCCGAAGCCGGTCAGCGTCGCCACCGCCAGCTGGTCGACCAGCGCCTTGTGACCCTTGACCACGTCGAAATGCCACTCGGGCACGCGCTGGGTGTGGGCGACCGGGCTGTCCTCGAACAGGTCGCCGTCGTCGGCGCGCAGGATCTCGGCCGGCGCGATGCGTTCCAGTTCCTGGGCCAGGCGGGTGTTGACGGTGCGCTCGTCGCCGGAGAATTCCATCAGGCGCAGCGCGCCGCTGGCCAGCGACATCCAGGCCAGGCCGACGGTCACATTTTTACGTTGCGCCAGCGTGCAGACCGCCAGCAGCGGCCGCTCGGCCTTTTCGGGCAGCAAGTCGGAATCGGTCAGGGTGCCGGGCGTGACCACGCGCACCACCTTGCGCTCGACCGGGCCTTTCGAGAGGGCCGGGTCGCCGATCTGCTCGCAGATCGCGCAGGATTCGCCGAGTTTCACCAGCTTGGCCAGGTAGGGATCGAGCGAATGGAAGGGCACGCCCGCCATCTTGATCGGATTGCCGCCCGAGGAACCGCGCGCGGTCAGCGTGATGCCGAGGATACGCGCGGCCTTTTCGGCGTCTTCGAAGAAGAGTTCGTAGAAGTCGCCCATGCGGTAGAACACCAGCATGGTGGGGTAGTCGGCCTTGATGCGCAGGTATTGCTGCATCATGGGTGTGACTTTTTCTGCCGGACTGCTCTTGACTGCGGCGGCGTTGATGTCGGATGAAACGGTGGTCATGTCGGTCGTATTCGGTGAGGCAGGGGCATTGACTTGCCAAGACCGTCATTTTAACCGCATCGGCTGGGCTGCGAGGTGTTGGAATGCCGAGCCGGACAGGTGAGTCTACCGACAGATGAGACGTACGTCCGACTCCTTTGGGAATTTTCTTTCTTTATGCGTCAGCTCGCATGCTGTGGTGGTGTCGGCGATGCGGCGGGCAAGCTGCACGTGCCCGTAATGGCAAACAAACCACTTCTCTGGCGGGTCCTGATCGCGGTTGAATCCGAAATTGGTGATGTAGCCGCCTCTGATGCGCCGCTCGCTGCCGCGCAGTTCAGCCCGCCGTACAAGCGGGCCGGTAAACATTCCTCCACCTTCCAGCGGAATGTCCGCCGGTACAAGGCCGGTATCCCAGTCTCCTGTTTCGCGTAGCGGGATGTCTTCCGCGGGATACCGAGCCGGGCACTCGATGCGCTGCTCGGCGGCTTGAGCCGAGAGTACGAGGGAAAAGACTGAGACTGCAAGTGATAGCAGCTTCATTGCTGATGTCATTGGACGTATGACGAAAGCTACCTCATGGCAGCGGCCAGAACCAGACCTCGACAGCATGCGGGTAGCACGACCTCGGGGTGGCGTTGATGCAGGCCATCGTCGTCGGTCTGGTGATGGTCACTGCCCGCATACCGTTTGCCGGCGTGCTCGCCTTGCTGGTCCTGGTGCTGGGCATCGCCCAGGTCCCGGCAGCGCTGGTGACCCTGCCGGTCATCGTCTACCTCTGGGCGAGCGGCGACTACGCCACCACGCCGGCCATCGCCTACACCGTGCTGCTGCTCGTCGCCGGCATGCTCGACAACGTGCTCAAGCCGCTCCTGCTGGGGCGGGGCGTCCATGCGCCCATGCCGGTCATCCTGATCGGCGCGCTGGGCGGCCTGGCGAGCGCCGGCATCATGGGGATGTTCGTGGGCGCGGTCCTGCTCACCGTGGGCTACCAGTTGTTCATGGCATGGGTGGCCGCGAATCCGGACGTGCCGGCGCCGTCGTCCGGATTGCCCGTGCGCGGCTGAGCAGCGTGTCGTGCCCATGCATCGGCCAGGCTAGGGGCATGCGCCCGCGCCGGTTCGTCAACCGGCGCTGTCCGCCTTGTTCATCGCCACCGTCTCCGCATCCAGCAGCAGGTTGTTCACCAGTTCCACCAGCATGCCCGGATCGACCGGCTTGGACAGCACCGGCACGCCCGGAATCCGGATCGACAGTTCGTGGCCATAGGCGGACACGATCAGCGCCGGCAGGGTGGGGCGCCGGGCGCGCAGTTCGAGCAGCAGTTCCTCGCCGTTCATGCCCGGCATGCGGAAATCGGTGACGACGAGGTCGATGGACGCGGATGCGAACAGGCCGAGCGCCTCCTTGCCGCCGCCGGCCGCCAGCACGGCAAAGCCGGCGGCCTCGAGGTAGCGCTGGAGGATGTAGCTGACGGCCGGGTCGTCCTCGACCAGCAGGATGCGTTTCAAGACTTATCCTTCGTGCTGGAAGCCGGATGCCGAGCCCTTGCGGGCATCGACCTTCAGCGAGATGCGGATGCGCTCGGCGAGGTCGGCAAGGCGGTAGGGCTTGGCCATGGTCGTCCAGGTCGGGCCGGCGTTGGCCGTGACCGGCAGTTCGCTCATGTAGCCGGTGGCGAGGATCACCGGCACGTCGGGCTGGCGCTCGCGCACGAGTTCGGCCAGGCGGATGCCGTTCATCCCGCCGGGCATGATGATGTCGCTGAACAGCAGGTCGATGTCGCCGTAGCGTTCGACCAGTTCCATCGCTTCCTCGCCGCTCTGGGCCGCCAGCACCCGGTAGCCGAGGTCGCGCAAGTGGTTTTCCGCCAGTTCGCGCACGTCGTGGCTGTCGTCGACCACCAGGATGGTGCGCCGGCCGAGGATCGCTTCCGGGCTCCAGTTCATGCCCTTGTTCCCCACCCGGTCGGCCATGATCTCCATGCCCGACTGCTGGGCCAGCGGGAAGATCATGCGGATCGTGGTGCCCTGGTGCGGCACGCTGTCGATCTCGAGCCGGCCGTGCGACTGCTGGACGAAGCCGTGCACCATCGCCAGTCCGAGGCCGGTGCCCGGGCCCTTGGTGGTGAAGAAGGGTTCGGTCGCGCGCTGGGCGACTTCCGGCGGCATGCCTTCGCCCTGGTCGATGACGCAGATGACGACGTAGGTGCCCGGCGCCAGCCCGTGGCGTTCCAGCCGTTCGCTGTCGGCCATGGTCGAGGTGGCGATGGTGACGCGCCCGCCTTTCGGCATGGCGTCGCGCGCGTTGATCAGGACGTTCAGCAGCGCCATCTCCATGTGGGTGGCGTCCAGCGTGCACGAGGGCAGGCCGGGCTTCAGGTCCAGGTGCAGGTCGACCTTGTCGCCGAGCGTACGCACCAGCATTTCGCTGAACTCGACCACCAGCGAATTCAGGTTCAGGCGCTTCGGCTCCAGGCGCTGCTTGCGCGCGAAGGTGAGCAGTTGCTGGGTCAGCTTGCTGGCCTTGTCGCTGGCCAGGCGCGCGCGTTCGATCGACTGCAGCGTCGCCACCGGGTCGTGCACCGAGCTGCCGGCCACCTCCAGGTTGCCGGCCACCACCTGCAGCAGGTTGTTGAAGTCGTGCGCGAGGCCGGCGGTGAGCTGGCCGATCGCTTCCATCTTCTGCGCCTGCAGGTAAGACTGCTCGGAAACGCGGCGCCGGGTGATGTCCATCTGCGAGGCGAACCAGTACAGCAGCTTGCCGTCGGCGTCGAACACCGGGCCGCAGAACAGGCCGTTCCAGAACGGCCGGCCGTCGGCCTTGTAGTTCAGGATGTCGACAGCCACCGCGCGCTGCTCCTCCATCGCGGCGCGCAGCTCGGCCACGGTGGCGGGGTCGGTCTGCTCGCCCTGCAGCAGGCGGCAGTTGCGCCCCAGGACCTCTTCTTCCCGGTACAGGGTCAGGTCGAGGAAGGCGCGGTTCACGAAAACGATCGGGTTGTCCGGCTGGTTCGGGTCGGTCAGGACCATCGGCATGCGGGTCATCTCGATGGCGGCGAAGAAGACATTGCCGCGGTCTTCCAGGCCCGGGCGCGACACCTGGCTGGCCTGCCAGTGGCGGATGCCCACGTCGCCCAGCGGATGGTAGCTGTTGCCCTCCAACTGCCCGAGCGCGGGCACGCCCTGGCTCTGGCCGCCGCCTTCCTGCTCGGTGGGCATGTGTTCGCGTTCTTCCTTCGTGCCGCCGGTGGTCATCTGCCTGTCTCCCTTGTCGTCTGATCGATTCAAGGTCAATGACGGTCCGACCCCATCGGAAATTATAACAATTCGACCATGGCGGCGGCGTCCGCCGTGCGGCGCCGGTGCGGAAGTGTTATTGTGCCAACGCTCAAACATTTTTCACACCTCGGAATTCCGTCCAGCTCCCTTGATGAACCACCTGCCAGCCCATTTATCCGACCCGCACGCCGGCGACCTTGCCTTTGCTTCCGACGGCGGCGAGATGGGCGCGGTGCTGCGCGGCCTGGACTGGCGCGCCAGCCCGCTCGGACCGCTCGCCGGCTGGCCGCAGCCGCTGCGCACGGCGGTGGGCATCATGCTGGGATCGAGCCAGCCGATGTACGTCGCCTGGGGACCGCAGCTGTGCCTGCTCTACAACGACGCCTACCGTCAGATCCTCGGCGCGCGCGCCCTGCACCCGGAACGCATCCTCGGCCAGCCCTTCCGCGCGGTCTGGGCCGACATCTGGGAAACCATCGAGCCGATGCTGGCGGCGGCGCGGCGCGGCGAGCCCTTCCAGGTCGAGGACCATCCTTTCGTCCTGATGCGCAACGGCTACCCCGAGCAGATGTACGCCAGCCTGTCCCTGAGCGCGGTGCGCGACGAGCGCGGCGCCATCGCCGGGGTGTTCTGCGCCTGCACCGAGACGACGGCCAAGGTCGCGTCCCAGGCCGAACGCGACGCCGCGCTGGCGGAGCTGGCGGCGAGCAAGGAAAAGCTGGAGATCGCCGCCGATGCCGCCCAGTTGGGCATGTTCGAATTCGGCATGCAGACCGGCGAGGTGGTCTGGAGCCCACGCACCCGCGAGCACTACGGCTTGCCGCCCGACGCCATGCCGACGGTCTACACCCTGAACGAGGCGCTGCATCCGAAGGACCGCGAGCGCGTCGGTACGCGTTTCCGGGCGCTCCTGGCGCCGCCCGGCGCAGCGCTGGAGGGCGTGTATGCCGACGAGTTCCGCACCATCGGCCGGCTCGACGGCCGCGAGCGCTGGATCAGCGTGCGCGGCCGCATGATCCGCGACGCGGCCGGGCGGGCCTTGCGCCTGATCGGCACCACGCTCGACATCACCGAGCGCCGCCGCGTCGAGGAGCGGCTGCGCCTGCTCGACGAGATCGGCGAGGCCACCCGCATCGCCGCCGAACCGGCCGCGATCATGGAGGAGGCCACGCGCCTGCTTGGCGAGCACCTGGGCGTCACCCGCGTCGCCTATGCCGACGTCGAGCCGGACAACGACCGCTTCACCATCCGCCACGACTGGCGCGAAGCAGGCGCGGCGAGCAGCGCCGGCGTGTATTCGCTCGACCTGTTCGGCTCGCGCGCCACCTCCAACCTGCGTGTCGGGCGCACGCTCCTGATCGACGACGTCGATAGCGAGCTGTCCGCCGGCGACGGCTTCGAGATGTTCAACCGGATCGGCATCAAGGCCATCATCTGCTGCCCGCTGGTCAAGCAGGGCCGGCTGGTGGCGATGATGGCGGTGCACCAGCGCCATCCGCGCGCCTGGACCGAGGGCGAAGTGGCGCTGGTCGAGGCCGTGGTCGAGCGCTGCTGGGCCCACATTGAGCGGGTACGCTCGACCGAGGCGCTGCGCGAGGCCGACCGCCGCAAGTCGGAATTCCTGGCGACGCTGGCGCACGAGCTGCGCAACCCGCTGGCGCCGATCCGCAACGGCCTCGAACTGCTGCGCCTGGCGGCGAACAAGCCGGAGACCCAGGCCACCGTGCGCGCCATGATGGAGCGCCAGGTCGGCCACATGGTCCACCTGATCAACGACCTGCTCGACATCGCGCGCGTTTCCAGCGGCAAGCTGGTGCTGAAGACGGAGCCTGTCACGCTCGAGGCGGTGGTGGCAGGCGCGGTCGAGACCAGCCTGCCGCTGGTCGAGGCGGCCGGGCACGCGTTGTCGGTGCGCCTGCCCGAGACGCCGGTGCCGCTCGAGGTCGACCGGATACGCATCAGCCAGGTGCTGAGCAACCTGCTGTCGAACGCGGCCAAGTACACGCCGCGCGGCGGACGCATCGCGGTCGAGGCGCGGGTCGAGGACGGGCAGGCCGTGATCGCCGTGAGCGACACCGGCATCGGCATCGCCGCCGAGTCGCTGCCGGCGGTCTTCGACATGTTCACCCAGGTCGCGCGCAGCATCGACCGGTCGCGCGGCGGCCTGGGCATCGGCCTGGCCCTGGTGCGCCACCTGGTGCAGTTGCACGGCGGTAGCGTCACCGCGGCCAGTCCCGGCCCCGGCCTGGGCAGCAGTTTCACCGTGCGCTTGCCACTGGGCACGGCGCCAGCCGTGGCCAGCGACGCGGCGGCCGCACCAATGCCGGCCGTGCCCATCCGCTCCTTGCGGGTGCTGGTGGCGGACGACAACGTCGACGCCGCGCAATCGCTGCGCGCGCTGCTCGAACTGGGCGGCCACCAGGTCCGCGTGGCGCACGACGGCCAGGGGGCGGTCGAACTGGCCGGCGCCATGCAGCCGGAACTGGTCTTCCTCGACATCGGCATGCCGCGCATGGACGGCTACCAAGCCGCGCGCGCGATCCGCGGCCTGCCGGAGCTGGCGGAGGTGCCCCTGGTCGCCGTGACCGGCTGGGGCGCCGAGGACGACCGGCGGCGCTCGCGCGAGGCCGGCTTCGACGCGCACCTGCTCAAGCCGGCGATGCCGGAACAGGTGGCGGCGATCCTGGCGCGCACGGCGGCGCACCCGGGGGCGCACGTCTGAGCGGCGGCCGTGCCCGCAAACGAACCAGTGTTCCGGGACTGTTCGTTTCCCGGCCCGATCGCGATCCCGACGCCGCCGCCCGGCCCGATGTGATTTCGCACCCCAACCGGTTCGTCCCGGCAGTGACGATAATCTTTACATTGCCGAATGGGATATTTAACAATAATCCCCTAAGTTATTGATTCTGCATAGGCTGACGGCCGTGGTGCGGAACTTGCTTCCTCCTTTCGTTCATATGAAAGGAGCGTCATGAGCAAAGCCAAGCACTATCTCGCCGCCGTCCCGCTGATTGCCTGCCTGTTCTCGGCCAGCGCCGGGGCCACCGTCATCGCCAGCAACACGCGCTACGGCGTGTTCGACGGCAGCGAAGGAACGCGCACGTTCAACGTCAGCCACCACGGCAGCATCCTCGACCTGAACCTCATCGTCACCCTGTCGAAATGCGACGACCCGCCGCTCGGGCCGCAAGGCGGCGCCTGCCGCGGCCAGGGCGCGCCCTACGAGGACGAATTCTCGCTGGCGCTGATGGCGCCGGACGGCACCACGGTCGACCTGGTGCGCGCCTACGACACCTACGCCGCGGGGAACGATGGCGCGGGACGGGTGCGCCTGGTCTTCGACGACGAGGCCGAGCAGGCCGCCGGCCCGCATCTCGCCACGGGCAGCTTCCGCCCGGCCGGCGCGCTGTCCGCCTTCGACGGCATGGACGTGCATGGACGCTGGACCTTGCTGATCCAGGATTTCTTCCCGGGCGACCCGCTGGAATTCTACTCAGCGCGGCTGGATGTCGAGACCGACCCGCCGGCGCCGGTGCCGGAGCCGGCCTCGCTGGCGCTGCTGGGACTGGGCCTGCTGGGAATGCGCGCAGTGCGCAAGGCGTCTTAACGCGCCACGATGAGCTTCACGCCCAACGCGACGAACACGGTGCCGGCGATGCGGTCGAGCCACTTGCCGGCGCCCGGCTTGCGGTTCAGCCAGGCGCCGATCGCCCCGGCGAAGTAGCCGAGCAGGCCGAACAGGATCGCCGCCTGGACCGTGAAGGTCACGCCCAGGGCCAGCATCTGGCCCGGCACCTGGCCGTTGGCCGGGATCACGAACTGCGGCAGCAGCGAGAGGAAGAACAGCACCACCTTCGGGTTGATCGCGTTCGCGACCAGGCCTTTGGCGAACAGGCTGCGCAGCGTCTGCGGCGCCTGCGCGCTGTCGGAGGCCCGGCTGCCGCCCTGGCTGCGCAGCGCGTTCCAGCCCAGCCAGACGAGATACAGGCCGCCGCCCACGCGCAGCGCCGTGAAGGCGACCGGCGAGGCGGCGATCAGCGCGCTCACCCCGAGCACGGCGAGCAGGGTGTGGCTCAGGCAGCCGAGTGCGCAGCCCAGGCCAAACACCATGCCTTGCTTGCGGCCCTTGGACATGCCCAGGCCCAGCACCATCAGGTTGTCGGGGCCGGGAGAGGCGGTGATCAGGACGGCGGCGAGCAGGAAGCCCAGGAATTGTTCGGGTGCGAGCATGGCGGATAAATTGTGTTATGAACCGAAGGGCGTAGGGTGGGGTTGTTGAGGCCGGGGGCCTCAATAACGAACGTGCCCACGCGTGAACGATGAGCAGACGCTGCGCTTCATGAACGCCAACACGACGCAAACGTCACGCGTGGGCACGGGGCGCCCACCCTACGTTGATCGATTATCGTGCGTCAGCGATGCATTTGGCAATCGATGACGCACCCCGCGAATCACGCCTCCGCGACGCGCTTCGCGATATGCGCCAGCGCCTCGTCGACCTGGTCGATCAGGATCAGGCACAGGTCGCCCTCGGACAGGCGCGCCAGGGCGCGGTCGATGGCGACGAATTCGCCCTGGATCTCCTCGACGTGGCCGGTGCGCGCCGCGTTTTCCAGGCCGCGGCGCAGCAGCGCCACCACCTCGCCGTCGGCGCGGCCGCGCTGGCACTGGTCTTCGTACAGCAGGACCTCGTCGAAGGCCGCGCCCAGGATCTGGGTCTGCTGGGTGATGTCCTGGTCGCGGCGGTCGCCGGCGCCGCTGATCACGACCGAACGGCGCTTGGCCGGCATGTTCTCCACCGCCGACACCAGGGCGGAAATCGCGTCCGGGTTGTGGCCGTAGTCGGCGATCAGGGTCGCGCCCTTGTAATCGAAGACGTTGAAGCGGCCCGGCGCATTGTCGCTCTCGCCAACAAACGTCTTCAGGCCGAGCGCGATCTTGTCCCAGGAAACGCCGACGCCCCAGGCCGCGGCGACGGAGGCCATCACGTTCTCGACCTGGAAGCCGACCACGCCGCCGCGGGTGATCGGCACCTCGGCCAGCGGGATGCGGTGCTCGAACTTGCCCTGGGCGCAGACCAGCTGCCCGTCCTCGACGAAGACGGCGCGGCGGCCTTGCGCGCGGTGCATGGCCATCAGCGGCAGGGTGCCGTCCTGGGCGAAGAAGGTGACGTCGCCGCGGGTGAAATCGGCCATGTCGGCGACGATCGGGTCGGCGGCGTTCAGCACCGCCATGCCGCCCTCGGCGACGTTCTGCACGATCACGCGCTTGAGCACCGCCAGGTCTTCCAGGGTGGTGATGTAGTTCAGGCCGAGATGGTCGCCGGCGCCGACGTTGGTCACCACCGCCACCTGGCAGCGGTCGAAGGCCAGCCCTTCGCGCAGCAGGCCGCCGCGCGCGGTCTCGAACACGGCCGCGTCGACGTCCGGGTGCAGCAGCACGTTGCGCGCGCTGCGCGGTCCGCTGCAGTCGCCGCTGTCGATGCGGCGCCCTTCGATGTAGACGCCGTCGGTGTTGGTCATGCCGGTGCGCAGGCCCGAGGTGCCGAGCATGTGGGCGATCAGGCGCACGGTGGTGGTCTTGCCGTTGGTGCCGGTGACGGCGACCACCGGGATGCGGCCGTCGTCGCCTTCCTCGTACAGCATGTCGACGATCGCCTCGCCGATCGCGCGCGGCTTGCCGAAGGAGGGCGCCAGGTGCATGCGCAGGCCCGGCGCGGCGTTCACTTCGACGATGCCGCCGCGCTGCTCCTCGATCGGTTTCAGGACGCTGTCGCAGACCAGGTCGACGCCGCAGATGTCCAGCCCGACCATGTGCGCCGCCGCGATCGCGCGCGCCGCCACTTCCGGGTGCACGTCGTCGGTGACGTCGGTGGCCGAGCCGCCGGTCGAGAGGTTGGCGTTGTTGCGCAGGATGACGCGCTGGCCTTTCGGCGGCACCGAATCGGCGTTCATGCCCTGCTTGGCCAGGCTGGCCAGGGCGATGTCGTCGAAACGGATCCTGGTCAGCGAAGTGGAGTGGCCGCTGCCGCGGCGCGGGTCGAGGTTGACGGTGTCGACCAGCTGGCGCACGGTGTGCACGCCGTCGCCGACCACGCTGGGCGGATCGCGGCGCGCGGCGGCCACCAGCTTGTCGCCGATGACCAGCAGGCGGTAGTCGTGGCCCGGCAGGTAGCGCTCGACCATGATGTCGTCGCGGAATTCGGAAGCGGCGTTGAAGCCGGCCACGATCTGTTCGCGGGTGGTGATGTTGACCGTCACGCCCTTGCCCTGGTTGCCGTCCTTCGGCTTGATCACGACCGGCAGGCCGATCTCCTGGGCCGCGGCCCATGCGTCGTCCGGGTCGCTCACGGTGCGGCCGAGCGGCACCGGCACGCCGGCGGCGTCGAGCAGCTTCTTGGTCAGCTCCTTGTCCTGGGCGATGGTCTCGGCGATCGCGCCGGTGGCGTCGATCTCGGCGGCCTGGATGCGGCGCTGCTTGCTGCCCCAGCCGAACATGACCAGGCTGCCCTCGGTCAGGCGGCGGAAGGGGATGTTGCGGGCCACGGCGGCCTGCACGATGGAACCGGTCGACGGGCCGAGGCGCACGTCCTCGTCGAGGTCGCGCAGCTGGGTCAGCGCGGCCTGCAGGTCGAAGGGCGCGTCGGTGCGCGCGGCCTCGATCAGTTGCCGGGCCAGTTCCAGGGCCAGGCGGCCGACGTCTTCCTCGGAGTACTCGACCACCACCTGGTAGATGCCGGTTTCGACGGTGGCCGTGGTGCGCGAGAAGGTGACCGGGCAGCCGGCCTGGGCCTGCAGTTCGAGCGCGGCGATTTCGAGCACGTGGGCCAGCGGGACGGTGTCGTCGTGGCCGAAGGGCTGCAGCTGGCCGAGCTGGGGGAAGCGGGCGCGCAGGCGCGTCTCGAAGCCGGCCAGGGCGCCGATCGATTCTTCCTCCGGCGTGCAGGCGACGATCGCCTCGACCGAGGTGTGGTGGCTCCAGAGGTTGGGGCCACGCAGGGCCCGTACGCGTGATACTTCCATAAACCTTCAATCCTTGTAGGGACAGCCGGCCCATGCCCGGAGGCGGGCAGCGGCGGCGTCGTGTTCTTCGGCTCCGGCGCACCGGGCCGTGTGTTCAATAAATCGTTTTCTTCGGCGTGGCATCGAAAGCGCGCAGGCCGCCGCAGATCAGGTCGTGCGGCAGGTCCAGCGCCCAGGCGGCGGCGACGGCCGCGAGGATGCTGGCCGGGTGCTTGACGGTGGCCGGCTTGATCTTGCCGAGGTCGAGCAGGGCGGTCTCGACCGCGCCTTCGGCCAGCATGATGTGGTTGTTGCGCGCGAAGACGACGCGCTCGCCGGCGGCGCGGTGGGCCTGCATGGCGTCGCCCTGTTCGTCCATCGCGTAGAAGATCACGCGCCCGTCGGACAGTTCGGCCAGCTTGACCACTTCCGGATCGGCCGCGTTCAGCACGGCCGCGCCTTCGGACAGGATGACGTCGACCTGGCTGCGCACCACGTTGGCCAGCGCTTCCCCGTCGCGGATGTGGTACTCCGCCACGTCGTCGAGCTTGCCCATGTCGGTCACCACGCCCACCGTGCAGCGGTCGTAGGGCAGGCCCTCCGCCAGGATGCTGCGCGCGTTCGATTCGAACACGGCCGCTTCCATGTTGCGGTTGATGAGCAGGCGCTCGCCCGCGGCGAAGCCGGTGCAGTCACCTTTCTGCACTTCGCGGCCGTCCAGGTAGAGGCCCTCGCCGTTGGCCACGCCCGCATGCTTGCCGGCGGCGTTGAGCAGGCAGCCGAGCAGGCGCGCGATCAGGCTGGTCCCGAGCGTGCCGGTGACGCCCACCAGCGGGATGCGGCCGGTCTCGCCGTCCGCGAACAGGTGTTCGACGATGGCTTTGCCGACGTTGCGCGGCTCGCCGCTGGCCGGCTTGATGTGGGCCAGCAGGCCCGGGCTCGAATTGACTTCGATGATGGCGCCGCGCTGCTCCTGCAGCGGACGCGTGATGTCTTCGCAGACCAGGTCGATGCCGGCGATGTCGAGTCCCACCACGCGCGCGGCCAGGGCGGCGGCATGGGCCACGTCCGGATGCACGATATCGGTGACGTCGTCGGCGACGTTGCCGTTCGGCTGGATCAGTACGCGCTGGCCGTCCTGCGGAATCGCGTCGGGCGTCAGGTTCTGGCGCTGCAGGTCGAGCAGGATCACCGGGTCCTTCGGATCGACGCGGCCGAGCGGGAATTCTTCGCTGTCGCCGCGGCGCGGGTCGATGTTGATCTGGCTGTCGCACAGCGCGCTCACGCTGGACTTGCCGTCGCCCGTCACCCACAGCGCTTCGCCGCGCGCGGCGGCCACGACCTTCCTGCCGACCACCAGCAGGCGGTGCTCGTTGCCCGGAATGAAGCGCTCGACCAGCACCGCGCTGCTGTCGCCTTCCTTCGCCGCGATCGCATAGGCGGCGCGCACGTCGGCTTCCAGCATCAGGTTCAGGGTCACGCCGCGGCCATGGTTGCCGTCGACGGGTTTGACCACCACCGGCAGGCCGATGTCCTGGGCTTCTTCCCAGGCCTCGTCCGCGCTGCGTACCAGGGCGCCTTCCGGCACCGGCACACCGCACGAGGCGAGCAGGCTCTTGGTCAGGTCCTTGTCGCTGGCGATGCCTTCGCCGATGGCGCTGGTGCGGTCGGTCTCGGCGGTCCAGATGCGGCGCTGGGCGGCGCCGTGGCCGAGCTGCACCAGGTTGCCTTCGGTCAGGCGGATCGAGGGAATGCGACGATCGGTGGCGGCGTCGACGATGTTGGCGGTCGAGGGGCCCAGGCAGTAGCGGTCCACCAGCTCGGTCAGCTGCTTCACGGTGGCCGGCAGGTCGAAGGCTTCGTCATTGATGGCGGCCATCATCAGGCGATGACCGGCCTCCAGCGCGGCGCGGCCGACAACGGCGTCGCGGGTGCGGAAGGCCATCTTGTAGACGCCGTGTTCGCCGGTCGAGCGGGTCTTGCCGAAGCCGGTCTTCATGCCGGCCATGTTCTGCAGCTCGAGCACGATGTGTTCGAGGATGTGGCCGGCCCAGGTGCCGCCGTGCAGGCGTTCGATGAAGCCGCCGCGCTCGCCGACGCCGCAGCGGTGTTCGACCAGGCCCGGCAGCCAGCTGGTGAGGCGTTCGGTAAAGCCAGGCAGTTTATTCGAGGGGAAGTCTTCCAGCTCGCCGATGTCGAGCCATGCCTCGATCACCGGACGGTAGGTCCAGATGTTCGGGCCGCGCAGGTGAGTCACACGGAGAAACTTGATGTCATTCTTCTTTGTCATGTATCGATGTCTTGCCGCCACGGTCCGCTCGTGCACCATGATGGCGTTGCCTATGTTTTTCTGCCTGTGCGTTACCGCACCCAAACGGGTCGATGCGGGTCGATGCGGTACGCATGCTGTATACTTTTGCCGGCGCGAAGCTTACAGCGGCGCGCCGGATTCTGCCAATTCGCTTTCGTCGCCGGTTTTCCGGCACTCGCAGCGACGTGCCAAGGTGTCAACCCCGGCAAAATAATTCCACCTTTCAAGTAAACCGCCGAGCCGGTCACCGCGTTACCCCTCTATTCAGGACTAGCCCGTCAAGGGCGGCATCACATAATGACAACTCAACAACTTGCTTCTCCGACCGCGCTGGCGCTCGCCGCCAGTTTCCTGCCCGATGCGTGGCAGGATGAGGTGCGGAAACAGCTTGCACCAGGGGAAAACGTTTTAAACAGCGTGGAGGTTGACCTCGACGCGAAATTACGTTTCGTCAAAGGAATAATTGTCGTTACGACAAACCGGTTGCTGGCGCGCGCGCCGGGCGAGACCGCCTGGCGCGACTGGTCTTACCGGCCCGGCCTGGCGCTGCGCCACCACGACCATGCCGGCGTCGGCCACATCGAACTGGTCGACCAGCAGGGCCTGCTGGCGGCCTGGCGTTTCACCCTGGGCCAGAACCTGCACGCGATCCGGGTGGTGGACGGCTTCAACGACCAGGTGAAAAGCGTCGCCACCGGCATTGCCGTGCAGCCGCCGGAACAGCACACCTGCCCGAGCTGCAAGGCGCCGCTGGAACCGGACCAGGAGGATTGCCCGATCTGCACCAAGGTGCTGCACACGCCGCCCTCGACCTGGACCCTGCTGCGTTTGTGGCGTTTCGCCAGGCCCTACAAGGGCCAGCTGATGCTCGGCTTCCTGCTGATGCTCGGCTCGACCGGCGCCCACATGATCCCGCCGTACCTGACCAAGCCGCTGATGGACAATGTCCTGATCCCGTACCAGAACGGCCAGATCATCGACACCTCGCTCGTCTTCTTGTACATGGGCGGCCTGTTCGGGGCGGCGCTGCTGGCCTGGGCGCTGGGCTGGGGCAAGACCTACGTGCTGGCGCTGGCTTCCGAGCGCATCAGCGCCGACCTGCGCTCGACCACCTACGAGCACCTGCTGCGCCTGTCGCTGGAATACTTCGGCGGCAAGCGCACCGGCGACCTGATGTCGCGCATCGGCAGCGGCTCGGACCGGATCAGCGTGTTCCTGTCGCTGCACCTGCTCGACTTCCTGTCGGATGTCCTCCTGATCATCATGACGGGCGTGATCCTGTTCTCCATGAACCCCTGGCTGGCCCTGGTCACGCTGGTGCCGCTGCCTTTCATCGCCTGGATGATCCACGTGGTGCGCGACCGGCTGCGCACCGGCTTCGAGAAGATCGACCGCGTGTGGGGCGAAGTGACCAACGTGCTGGCCGATACCATCCCCGGCATCCGTGTCGTGAAGGCGTTTGCCCAGGAAAAGCGCGAAGCCGCGCGCTTCCGCGAGGCGAACAAGCACAACCTGGCCGTCAACGATAAATTGAACAAGGTGTGGTCGCTGTTCTCGCCGACGGTTTCTTTTCTTACCGAACTCGGCCTGCTGGTGATCTGGTGCTTCGGCATCTGGCAGGTCTCGCGCGGCGACATCACCGTCGGAACCCTGACGGCCTTCATCGCCTACAGTGGCCGCTTCTACGTGAAGCTCGATTCCATGAGCCGCATCGTCTCGGTGACGCAGAAGTCGGCCTCGGCCGCCAAGCGCATCTTCGACATCCTCGACCACGTATCGAGCGTGCCGGACCCGGTGAATCCGATCAAGGTGGACAAGGTGCAGGGCAATATCGCGCTGCGCGAAGTCGGTTTCCGCTACGGCAACCGCGCGGTGAACCGCGGCATCTCGCTCGACATCAAGGCCGGCGAGATGGTCGGCCTGGTGGGCCATTCCGGCTCGGGCAAGAGTACCCTGGTCAATCTGATCTGCCGTTTCTACGACGTGGCCGAGGGCGCGATCCTGCTCGACGGCAAGGACATTCGCTCGTTTGCGGTCGCCGACTACCGCCGCAACATCGGCCTGGTGCTGCAGGAGCCTTTCCTGTTCTTCGGCACGATTGCAGAGAACATCGCCTACGGCAAGCCGAGCGCGACGCGCGAGGAAATCATCGCCGCCGCGCGCGCCGCCCACGCCCACGAATTCATCCTGCGCCTGCCCCAGGGCTACGACTCGATGGTGGGCGAGCGCGGCCAGGGCCTGTCGGGCGGCGAGCGCCAGCGCATCTCGATCGCGCGCGCGCTCTTGATCGACCCGCCGATCCTGATCCTGGACGAGGCGACCTCGTCGGTGGACTCGGAGACCGAGAAGGAAATCCAGAAGGCGCTCGACAACCTGGTGCAGGGCCGCACCACGATCGCCATCGCCCACCGCCTGTCGACCCTGCACCGCGCGGATCGCTTGGTGGTCCTGGATCGCGGCGTGGTGGTGGAAGAGGGCAGCCACGATGAACTGATGGCGCGCGAGGGCGCCTACCACCGACTCTACGAAGCGCAGGCGCGCAACGTGGACCAGGACATGGACGCCAACAAGGACGATTAAGAATGACTACCCCGTTTCAACTGCGCCGCGACAGCTTCGGCAAACTGGTCTTCACCAGCCTTGATGGAGAAGAAGTGGTCGGCATCACGCCGGTGCGCGCCTTCCCGATCCAGGCGCCGACGCGCGGCATCTCGCTGGTGCGCGACGGCGGCAAGGAAGTCGCCTGGATCGACGACCTGGCTGCCGTGCCGGAGGAGATTCGTCGCCTCGTCACCGAGGAACTCGAAGGGCGCGAATTCATTCCCGAGATCCTTACCATCAAGAACGTGTCGAGCTTCGCCACGCCCTGCACCTGGTTCGTGACGACCGACCGCGGCGACACCGAGTTCGTGCTGAAAGTGGACGAGGACATCCGCCGCGTGGGCGAGGCTTCGCTCCTGATCGCGGACAGCCACGGCATCAACTTCCTGGTGCGCGACATGTTTAAAATCGACAAGGGTAGCCGGAAGATCCTGGATCGGTTCCTGTAAGGTTTTTTTTCGGCGCCAACAAGTCGCGCGCTTCCGGTGGGCACGGGGCGCCCACCCTACGAATGCGACAAAGCATGGTTGGCGCCGGACGCCCACCGACATATTCGACAAACGTAGGGTGGGCGCCCCTGTGCCCACCATGCACCCTTGAATGCGCCTGCCGCCTCGCTTATCCTGAACGCCAGCACAGGCGAATGGAGACAGCGATGATCTTGCAAGGCGGATGTTACTGCGGCGCAGTGCGCTACGTGGTCGACGGCGACACCTTCAACAGCACCCTCTGCCATTGCAGCGATTGCCGGCGCATCGCCGGCGCGCCGGCCGTGGCCTGGTTCAGCAGCGCGATGGCGCATTTCCGCTTCTCTCAGGGCAATGCCGCCACCTTCCGTTCGAGCGAGCACATCCTGCGCAGCTTCTGCGGCACTTGCGGCACGCCCCTGACCTTCCAGGACAACCGCTATCCCGACGAGATCGACATCGCCAGCGCCACCCTCGACGATCCGGCCCGCATGCCGCCCGGCGACCATACCTTCGTGCAATACCGGCTGCCCTGGATGTGCATGAGCGACGGCTTGCCGGCGTATCCACGCACGCGTTCGGAGGGCCAGGGCTGAGCTGCGGCCGGGCTTGCGACCGGCTGGGTGAAGCACAGCACATACGCGGCCGGGCGCGGGCGCTAGAGTCGGGGCTCACCCTCACTTGGCCAGGAGGCCCCATGGATTCGATCAACCAGCAACAGCCGGAAACCAACCGCCGCGACCTGAGCGGCGCCGATGCCATCGCGCGCATCCGCGAGACGGCCGATGCGGCCAAGACCTGTTTCTTCTGCACAGGCGGAAACACTGGCCCCAGCCGCGGCGTGCGCCCGATGAGCGTGCTGCAGGCGGACGAGGCCGGCAACCTGTGGTTCATGAGCGCCAGCGACAGCCACAAGAACCAGGAACTGGCCGCCAACCCCGCCGTCATCCTGTTTTTCCAGGAAAGCAAGCACGCGGGCTTCCTCCAGCTCGACGGCGTCGCAACGATTTCCACGGACAAGGCGAAGATCAAGGAACTCTGGGACTTCATGCTGAAAACCTGGTTCACGGAAGGCGAGGACGATCCGCGCATCACCCTCATCAAGGTGACGCCGCGCGAAGGCTATTACTGGGACAACAAGCATGGCCAGGCGGTGGCCGGCGCCAAGATGCTGGTCGGCGCGGCCATCGGCAAGACCCTGGACGATTCGATCGAAGGCCGATTGACGCTCTGACTGAACGTGAGTTATGCGTGCAGGGTAATTTCTCCTTTGATATAGCGTAAAGGTTTGCGCGATGCCATACTCTTGATGATTAGCAATTAACCATCACTGTACGGAGCGTTTGATGACCTTTACCGAATCGATCGAGCAATGCTTCAAGAAATACGCCACCTTCGACGGAACCGCCTCGCGTTCCGAGTACTGGTGGTTCTTTCTGTTTATTATCGTCGGCAACTTCGGGCTCAGCCTGATCAGCGATGGCCTGTCGATGTTGTTCTTGATCGCCACGCTCATCCCGAGCATCGCCGCGGCCACGCGCCGCCTGCACGACACCGACCGCAGCGGCTGGTGGCAGCTGATCTGGTTCGTTCCCATCGTCGGCTGGATCATCCTGATCGTGTTCCTGGCCCAGGAGCCGCGTCCGAACCGCTACGGCGTCGTCAGCCGCGTCACCGCCTGAGGCGAGGTGAGATGGCGGTGCCCACGATGCGACGGCCCGGCCGTTCGCATCGTGGGCACCCGTGCACGCGATTTTCGCCTAACCAGTAGAATGAGCCCACTTTTGAACAGATGGGGGCTTCATGAAACGGACAGCATTGATCGCGGGCGTGACCGGCATCGGCGGTAATCATCTCGCACGCGAACTGCTGGCAAACGGCTGGGAAGTGGTCGGCCTGTCGCGCCGCGCGCCGAAGGATTTGCCGGGCGTGCGCCACGTCGCGGCCGACCTGATGGACCCTGTCACGCTCGGCCGCGCGTTGGCGGACGTCGCCCCGACCCACGTCTTCATCACCACCTGGATGCGCCAGGACACGGAAAGCGAGAACATCCGCGTCAACGCCGCCCTGGTGCGCAACCTGCTGGACGCGCTGTCGCCGCAAAAGAGCGTGCGCCACGTGGCCCTGGTCACCGGCCTGAAGCACTACCTCGGCCCCTTCGAGGCCTATGCCAGCTCGGGCACGCTGCCCGACACGCCGCTGCGCGAAAGCCAGCCGCGCCTGCCGCTGGAGAATTTTTATTATGCCCAGGAAGACGAGGTGTATGCCGCCGCCGAACGCGACCGCTTCACCTGGTCGATCCACCGTCCGCACACCATCATCGGCCTGGCCGTCGGCAACGCCATGAACCTCGGCACCACGCTGGCGGTGTACGCCAGCATCTGCAAGGAGACCGGGCGCCCGTTCCAGTTCCCCGGCTCGGAGGCGCAGTGGAAAGGCCTGTCCGACGTGACCGATGCGCGCATGCTGGCCAGGCAGCTGGCCTGGGCCGCCGATACCGACGCGGCGAAGAACGAAGCCTTCAACATCGTCAACGGCGACGTGTTCCGCTGGAGCTGGCTGTGGCCGAAGCTGGCCGGCTGGTTCGGCGTGCAGGCGGCCGGCTACAACGGGCAGGTCCAGCCGCTGGAGGCGGCGATGGCGAACGACCGCGAGGTCTGGCGCGAGATCGCCACCCGCCACGGCCTGGCCGAGCCGGACCTCGACCGCCTCGCCTCGGCCTGGCACACGGACCTCGACCTCGGCCGTCCGCTCGAAGTCATGACCGACATGGCCAACAGCCGCCGTCTCGGCTTCAGTGCGTACCAAGCCACCGACGACTCCTTCTTCGACCTGTTCGCGCGCCTGCGCGCCGAGCGGCTCATTCCATAAACGGCGTTCGAAGGGAGGCTGGCCATGGACATCGCCCGCACCTCTCTTCACGTCGTGCTGGTGACGATCGGCTCGGCCGGCGACCTGTTTCCCTTCCTGCGCATGGCGCTGGCGCTGCGCGCGGCCGGTCACCGCGTCAGCTTCCTCGGGCCGGAGCAGCACGGGCCCTTCGTCGATGCCGCCGGCCTGCCTTTCCATGGCCTGCCGGCGGACGAGGCCGTGCTCGACCATCCCGACCTGTGGCATCCGACCCGCGGCCTGGGCGTGGTCTGGCGCGCGACGCGTCCGGCCATGGCCCGGGTCCCGGCCTTCATGGAGACACTGCCGCCGGGCGAGAAGTGCGCCATGCTGGTCCATCCGCTGGCCTTGCCCGAGGCCGACCTGTGCCGCGCCGCGCGGCCCGGCCTGCGCATCGCCGCCGCCTACCTCGCGCCGTCGAACCTGCCGACCGTGCACGACCCGCTGATGCTGGGGCCCTGGCGGGTGCCGCGCTGGGTGCCGCACGGCCTGCGGCGCCGGCTCTGGCGCGGCCTCGGCGCGCGCCTGCTGGACCCGGTGGCGCTGCCCGACGTGAACGCCGCGCGCAGCCGGGCCGGCCTGGCGCCGGTCGCCTCCCTGGTCGACTACATTCCGCGGGTGGCCGACCTGTCGGTCGCGCTGTTCCCCGACTGGTTCGCGCCGACCCAGCCGGACTGGCCGCGGCCGCTGGTGCGCAGCAGCTTTCCGCTGTACGACCCGGACCCCGACGCGCCCTTGTCCGAGGAACTGCGTCACTTCCTGCGCCAGGGCGCTCGCCCGCTGGCGTTCACGCCCGGCACCGGCAACCGCCAGGCGCGCAGCTACTTCGCGCATGCGGCCGAGGCGACGCGCCTGCTCGGCGAGCGCGCCGTGTTCCTGACGCCGCACCGCGACCAGCTGCCCGACCCCTTGCCGCGCCACGTCCTGTGGCAGGACTACGTGCCGCTGCGCGCGCTGCTGCCGCAGGTGTCGGCGCTGGTGCACCATGGCGGCATCGGCACCACGGCCGAAGCCCTGCAGGCGGGCACGCCGCAACTGGTGGTGCCGCTCGCGCACGACCAGTTCGACAACGGCGCCCGGGTCGAGGCGCTCGGGGTGGGGCACAGCCTGCCGGCCACCCGCGTCAGCAGCGCCCGACTGCTGCGCTGCCTGGGCAAGCTGCTCGACGACGAGCGCCTGCGCGGGCGCTGCCGGACGGTGGCGCAGCATTTCGGAAGCGATCCGGGCATGGATGCGGTGGTGACCGCGCTCGAAAACCTGGCTGCCGCGTAGGGCGGCGGGTTCCCCGCCCACGCGTCCAATTACCTCGTGAACCGCCGCGACAGCGCAGCCGTGCGTCGAACGCGTGGGCGGCATCGACGCCGTCGATCTACAAGCGTCCGGGTGCAGCCGCCCACCCTACAGGTATGTTGGCCGCGCCCTGGTAGGGTGGGCTCTCGAGCCCACGCGGTCTCACCGGCGGCGCAGCGGCGATCTCGCACGACGCCCTCGGCATGGGCGTATCGATTGCATGCATGCGTCCACGCAGCGCATATGTCGTACCGCGTGGGTTCGAGAACCCACCCTACGACAGCGCTGCGTGTGTCAGCGCACCGTCTTCCCCCGGCCGGGCACGTTTTAATGACGATAACAAAGGTATCTGGAACAACGATGCGCCGAAAAACCGAGGACAACGCCAGCAAGCCCGCCCAGGGTGGCCAAAGCCGCCCCGGCTACGTGCGCGTGCGCGGCGCGCGCGAGCACAACCTGAAGAACGTCGATCTCGAGATCCCGCGCGACGCCCTGGTCGTGTTCACCGGCGTCTCCGGCTCGGGCAAGTCCTCGCTCGCCTTCGGCACCCTGTACGCGGAAGCCCAGCGGCGCTACCTGGAATCGGTCTCGCCCTACGCGCGCCGCCTGTTCCACCAGATGCCGGTGCCGGAGGTCGACGAGATCGACGGCCTGCCGCCGGCGGTCGCGCTGCAGCAGCAGCGCGGCTCGCCGACCACGCGCTCCTCGGTCGGCAGCGTCAGCACGCTGTCGAACTCCCTGCGCATGCTGTATTCGCGCGCCGGCGATTATCCGCCGGGCCAGGAGCTGCTCTACGCCGAATCCTTCTCGCCGAACACGCCGGAAGGCGCCTGTCCCGAGTGCTCGGGCCTGGGCCGGGTGTACGAGGTCACCGAGCAGTCGATGGTGCCGGACGACTCGCTGACCATCCGCGAGCGGGCGGTGGCGGCCTGGCCGCCGGCCTGGCATGGCCAGAACCTGCGCGACATCCTGGTCACCATGGGTTATGACGTCGACACGCCCTGGCGCGACTTGCCGAAGAAGGACCGCGACTGGATCCTGTTCACCGACGAGACGCCCACCGTCCCGGTCTACGCCGGCCTGACGCCCGAGGAAACGAAGCAGGCCCTGAAGCGCAAGGACACGCCGAGCTACCAGGGCACCTTCACGGGCGCCAAGCGCTACGTGCTGCAGACCTTCGCGAACACCGAGAGCGCCTCGATGAAGAAGCGCGTGGCGCGCTACATGGTCAGTGCCGAATGCCCGCTGTGCCGCGGCAAGCGCCTGCGCCAGGAAGCGCTGTCGGTGACCTTCGCCGGCGTCGACATCGCCGACATCTCGCGCATGCCGCTGGCGCGCCTGCACGCGCTGCTGCTGCCCTATGCCGCTGGCGAAGCGCCAAGGAATGCACGCCAGGCGAAGCTGCATCCCGAGCAGCTGATCGTCACGCGCCGCATCGCCGAGGACCTGGTCGCGCGCCTGGACGTGCTCCTCGCCCTGGGCCTGGGCTACCTGGCGCTGGAGCGCAGCACGCCGGCGCTCTCGCCCGGTGAACTGCAGCGCCTGCGCCTGGCGACCCAGGTGCGCTCCAACCTGTTCGGCGTGGTCTACGTGCTCGACGAACCCTCGGCCGGCCTGCACCCGGCCGATACCGAGGCCCTGCTCACGGCGCTGGACCAGTTGAAAGCCTCGGGCAATTCGCTGTTCGTGGTCGAGCATGCGCTGGACGTGATCCGGCGCGCCGACTGGATCGTCGACGTCGGTCCGGCGGCCGGCGAGCGCGGCGGCGAGGTGCTCTATAGCGGCCCGCCGGAAGGATTGAAGAAGGTCGAGGCTTCGCAGACGCGCCGCTATCTGTTCGACACGGCGCGGCTTGAGGCGCGCACCCGGCGCGCGCCCGCCGGCTGGCTGCGCCTGGCGGGCGTGACCCGCAACAACCTGGACCGGCTGGACGTCGACTTCCCGCTCGGCGTCTTGACGGCCGTGACCGGCGTCTCCGGTTCCGGCAAGTCGAGCCTGGTCAGCCAGGTGCTGGTCGAGCTGGTGGCGCAAGAGCTGGGGCAGGGCGCGCCAGCGGCGGAGCTTGAAGAGGGGGACGAGCTGGAACAGGAGGCGGCGCTGCCGCTCGAAGGCCGCATCGTCGCCGGCATGGACGCGGTGCGGCGCATGGTGCGGGTCGACCAGAAGCCGATCGGGCGCACGCCGCGCTCGAACCTGGCGACCTACACCGGCCTGTTCGACCAGGTGCGCAAGCTCTTCGCCGCGACGAAGACGGCGAAGGCGCGGCGCTACGACGCCGGCCGCTTTTCCTTCAACGTCGCCAAGGGGCGCTGCGAGAACTGCGCCGGCGAAGGCTCGGTGATGGTCGAGCTGCTGTTCCTGCCCAGCGTGTATGCGCCTTGCCCGGTCTGCAACGGCGCGCGCTACAACGCGAAGACCCTGGAAGTGACCTGGAAGGAGCGCAACATCGCCGAGGTGCTGGGCATGACGGTGGACGCGGCGGCGCAATTCTTCGCCGGCGAGCCCCTGGTCGAGCGCTCGCTGCAAGTGCTGCGCGAGGTCGGGCTGGGCTACCTGCGCCTGGGCCAGCCGGCCACCGAACTGTCCGGCGGCGAGGCCCAGCGCATCAAGCTGGCCACCGAGCTGCAACGCACCGGCCGCGGCAATACCCTGTATGTGCTGGACGAACCGACCACCGGCCTGCACCCGTCCGACGTCGACCGCCTGATTGTCCAGCTGCAGCGCCTGGTCGATGCCGGCAACACGGTGGTGGTGGTCGAGCACACCATGCGCGTGGTCGCCGCCTGCGACTGGGTGATCGACATCGGGCCCGGCGCCGGCGACGAGGGCGGGACCGTGGTCGCGGCAGGGCCGCCCGAGCTGGTTGCGGCAAAACGCGCCAGCAGGACCGCGCCTTACCTGAGGCCATATTTACAGTTGTAAGTACAAGTGTGAAGCCGGAGCCTGCGCACGGTTGAGCCGACCAATGATTTCACAATTGCGTTAAACTTAGGATATTTTTCTTAAGATAATCGCAACGAATGACCGGCTCTTCCATCGATAATTCCCAGTTTCGCCGCATCTTGACGCGCAACGTCGCGTTGCCGCTTGGCTTGAGCGTGCTCAGCGCCGGCGTGTTCGTTGCGATCATCGCTTACCTGATCAACGTGCTGAGCTGGGTCGAGCATTCGCAGCGCGTGATCGGCAGCGCCACCGAAGTCAGCAAGCTGGTGTCCGAGATGGAAACCGGCATGCGGGGCTACCTGATCGCCGGCGACGAAAGCTTCCTCGGTCCCTACGTGGTCTCCAAGCCCAAGGTCGAGGCCGAACTCGATTCGCTCATCAAGCTGGTCGACGACAATCCGGCCCAGGCCGACCGCCTGACGCGGGTGCGGCGCGCCCACGCCGAATGGGTCAAGTTCACCGAGGAGATGATCGAGCGCCGCCGCACCGGGCAGGACGTGACGGAGTCGGTGCGTAGCGGGCGCGGCAAGATCCTGACCGACGACATGCGCGGCCAGTTCAATGCCTTCATCGCCAACGAGACGGCCATGCTGCAGGCGCGCAACGAGGATGCGCGCTCGGTCACGACCTGGTCGGTCGGGTTCTACCTGTTGTTCACCCTGATCGTGGGCGGCACCCTGGCCGCCTTCGGCCGCCGCGAGCTGGTGCGCCTGTCCGATTCCTATGCCGAGGTGCTGGCGCACGAGGCCGATCACAACGCCGAGCTGCGCCACCAGGGCTGGCTGCGCATCGGCCAGGCCGAGCTGGCCGCGAAGAGCGCCGGCCTGCACACGCTCGAAGGACTGGCCCCGGCCGTGCTCGACCAGGTGGTGAACTACCTCGGCGGCACCGTGGCGGCCATGTATGTGCGCAGCGACGACGGCGTGCTGCGCCGCATCGGCGCCTTCGGCTTCTCGAACGACGAGGAGCGTGCGAAGGTGATTGCGCCGGGCGCTTCCCTGGCCAGCCAGGCGGCCAACGAAAACCGCCTGATCACGGTGAAGGAACTGCCGGAGGACTATCTCAAGATCGCATCGAGCCTGGGCGAAACCGCCCCGCGCGAAGTGGTGATCGCGCCGTTCGCGAACTTCGGCAAGGTCAAGGGCGTGCTCGAGATCGGCTTCCTGCACGGCGTGCGCGAGCGCGACATCGAATTCCTGAAACTGATCAATCCCGCCGTCGGCGCCTCGGTCGCTGCCGTGGTCTATCGCCAGCGCCTGCAGGACGCGCTGTCCGAAACCCAGGCCCTGAACGAGGAACTGCAGGTCCAGCAGGAAGAACTGCGCACCGCCAACGAGGAACTGGAAGAGCAGTCGCGCGCGCTGGAGGAATCGCAGACCAGCCTGGAAAACCAGCAGGCCGAACTGGAGCAGACCAACGACCAGCTGGCCGAGCAGGCCCTGAACCTGGACATGAAGAACGCGGCCCTGACCGAGGCCCAGGAACAGCTGCGCGCGCGCGCCCTGGAGCTGGAGCGCGCCAGCCGCTACAAGTCCGAATTCCTGGCCAACATGTCGCACGAGCTGCGCACGCCGCTGAACAGCTCGCTGATCCTGGCGAAACTGCTGGCCGACAACGTGCCGGGCAACCTGAACGACGAGCAGGTCCGTTTTGCCCAGACCATCTATTCGGCCGGCAACGACCTGCTGCACCTGATCAACGACATCCTCGACATCTCGAAGGTCGAGGCCGGCAAGCTCGAACTGCTGCCGGAAGACCTGCCGCTGCGCCGCACCGTCGAGGGCCTGGGCCGCACCTTCGAGCCGCTGGCCAAGCAGAAGAACCTGTCCTTCAGCGTGACGGTCGAGCCGAACGTGCCCGCCTCGATCCATACCGACCGCCAGCGCCTCGAGCAGGTGCTGAAGAACCTGCTGTCGAACGCGGTCAAGTTCACCGAGCAGGGCGCGGTCAGCCTGCACGTCGGCGCGACCGACGAGGGCTGGGTCCAGTTCAGCGTGAGCGACTCGGGCATCGGCATCGCGCCCGAGCAGCAGGAACGCATCTTCGAGGCCTTCCACCAGGCCGACGGCACCACCAGCCGCCGCTTCGGCGGCACCGGCCTGGGCCTGTCGATCTCGCGCGACCTCACCGGCCTGCTGGGCGGCACCCTGGTGGTGGCCAGCACGCCGGGCGAGGGCAGCACCTTCACCCTGAGCCTGCCGAAGAGCGGCGCGGTCTCGGCCACGCCGCCGGCGCCGCGCCCGCAGGCGGCGCCGCGCGCGCCGCGTCCGCTTGCTCCGGTTCCGGTTGCGGCGCCGGCGCCCGCGCCCGCGCAAGCCGGCGACGAGGCGCAGGCCGCGCGCTTCCCGGACGACCGCGAGCAGAGCGGCGAGGGCGTGCGCACCGTGCTGGTGGTCGAGGACGAACCCGACTTCGCGCGCATCCTGTACGACCTGGCGCACGACCTCGACTACCGCTGCCTGGTGGCGCTGACCGCCGGCGAGGGCCTGGAACTGGCCGCGTCGCAAGGCCCGGACGCGATCCTGCTCGACATCCGCCTGCCGGACGGTTCCGGCCTGTCGGTGCTGCAGCAGCTGAAGGACAACCCGGCCACGCGCCACATCCCGGTGCACGTGGTGTCGAGCATGGACAACGGCGGCGAGGCCCTGCACCTGGGCGCGATCGGCTATGCCCTGAAGCCCACCACGCGCGAGCAGCTCGAGCAGGTATTCCGCAAGCTGCAGGAGAAATCGGCGCAGCAGATCAAGCGCGTGCTGCTGGTCGAGGACGACGAGCGCCAGCGCGACAGCGTGGTGCAGCTGATCGCCGACGAGGACGTGCGGATCGCCGCGGTCGGCTCGGGCGAGGAGGCGCTGGCCCTGCTGCACGACGAGATCTTCGACTGCATGATCATCGACCTGAAGCTGCCCGACATGCAGGGCAACGAGCTGCTGCAACGCATGTCGCAGGAAGAGCTGTGCTCCTTCCCGCCGGTGATCGTCTACACGGGCCGTAACCTGACGCGCGACGAGGAAGCCGAGCTGATGAAGTATTCGCGCTCGATCATCATCAAGGGCGCGCGCTCGCCGGAGCGCCTGCTCGACGAGGTGACCCTGTTCCTGCACAAGGTCGAGTCCCAGCTCTCGACCGAGCGCCAGCACATGCTGAAAGCCGTGCGCGGACGCGACCGTGTGTTCGAAGGGCGTACAATCCTGCTGGTCGACGACGACGTGCGCAACGTGTTCGCGCTGACCTCCGCGCTGGAACAGCGCGGCGCGAATGTCGTGGTCGGACGCAATGGCTTCGAGGCCATCTCGAAGCTGGACGAGGAGCCGGGCATCGACCTGGTGCTGATGGACGTGATGATGCCGGGCATGGACGGCCTGGAAGCGACGCGCCGCATCCGCAAGGACGGCCGCTTCGACCGCCTGCCGATCATCGCCATCACCGCCAAGGCGATGAAGGATGACCAGGAGCAATGCCTGGCCGCCGGCGCCAACGATTATCTGGCCAAGCCGATCGACCTGGCCCGCCTGTACTCGCTGCTGCGGGTCTGGATGCCCACGATGGAGCGCGTTTGAAGAATCGTCCGGACGACATCGACATCGAACTGCGGATGCTGGTTGAGGCGGTCTACCTCAAGTACAACTACGACTTCCGCGACTACACGGGCGCTTCCCAGAAGCGCCGCGTGCTGGTGGCCATGCGCGAAATGGACTGCGCCACCGTGTCGGAACTGCAGGCCAGGGTGCTGCACCAGCCGGAGGCTTTCTCGCGGCTGCTGCAATACCTGACCATTCCCGTCACCGAGATGTTCCGCGACCCGGAGTATTTCGCGGCGATCCGCAGCCAGGTCGTGCCGCACCTGCGCACCTATCCTTCGCTGAAGGTGTGGGTGGCCGGCTGCAGCACCGGCGAGGAGGTGTATTCGCTGGCGATCCTGCTGCACGAGGAAGGCTTGCTCGAACGCACCACGATCTACGCGACCGACATCAACCCGGAGTCGCTGGACGCGGCGCGGCGCGGCGTGTTTCCGCTCGACCGGATGCGTCTGTTCACCGAGAACTACCAGAAATCGGGTGGCCGCCGCGCCTTTTCGGATTACTATACGGCGGCCTATGGCGGCGCGCTGTTCGAGCGCTTCCTGGTCGAGAACGTGACCTTCGCCGACCATTCGCTGTCCACCGACAGCGTGTTCTCGGAAACCCATTTCATCAGCTGCCGCAACGTGATGATCTACTTTAACCGGCGCCTGCAGGACCGCGTGCTGGGCCTGTTCCACGAGTCGCTGTGCCACCGCGGTTTCCTTGGCCTGGGCAGCAAGGAGAGCATCGACTTCTCCACCTACGCGACCCGCTTCGAGCCGCTGGCGCGGCGCGAGCGCCTGTTCCGCAAGGCGGCCGAATGATGGCAACGGCCGACAGGTTCGGTCCGGTGCTGGCCGGGCGGCGGATCGAGGCGCTGGTGATCGGCGCCTCGGCCGGCGGCGTCGACGCGCTGGTCGGGCTGCTGCCAGCGCTGGCGCCCGATTCGAAGCTGGCGACGGTGTGCATCCTGCACGTGCCGAGCGACCGCGACAGCCGCCTGGCCGAGCTGTTCGACGCGCGCCTAGCGCTGCCGGTGCGCGAGGCGATGGACAAGGAGCCGGTGCAACCGGGCACCGTGTATTTCGCCGGCGCCGGCTACCACCTGTCGATCGAGGAAGACCGGGTATTTTCACTCAGCTGCGAGCCGGCGGTGCATTATGCGCGCCCAGCCATCGACGTGCTGATGGAGTCGGCCGCCGACGCCTATGGCCCGGCCCTGGCCGGCATCCTGCTCACCGGCGCCAATGCCGACGGCGCCGAGGGCATGCAAAGGATCAGGCAGCGCGGCGGCCTGACCGTGGTGCAGGACCCGGGCGAAGCGCAGGCAGCCACCATGCCCGAGCAGGCGATCCGCCTGAGCGCGCCGCACCTGGTCCTGCCGCTGGCCGACATCCGGGCCTTGCTGCCCCTGCTGGAGACAACAACATCATGAGCGTCCAAGAGCCAAGCAAACTGTTAATCGTCGACGACCTGCCGGACAACCTGCGCGCCCTCGACGCCCTGATCCGCGACGAGCGCCGCCTCGTGTTCCATGCCCACTCCGGGGAGGAAGCGCTGGCGCTGCTGCTCGAGCACGAGTTCGCGCTGGCCATCCTCGACGTGCAGATGCCGGGCATGGACGGCTTCGAGCTGGCCGAGCTGATGCGCGGCACCGAGCGTACCCGCCACATCCCGATCGTGTTCGTCTCGGCCGCCGGGCGCGAGCTGAACTACGCCTTCAAGGGCTACGAAACGGGCGCCGTCGACTTCCTCTACAAGCCGCTCGATCCGGACGCGGTGCGCGGCAAGGTCAACGTCTTCGTCGCGCTCGACCAGCAGCGCCGCGAGACCCAGCGCCAGGTCGAGGCGCTCGAGCGCAGCCGGCGCGAGCAGGAACTCCTGGTGCAGGAGCTGAACGCGACCCAGCTTGAACTGCAGCGCTCGCTGCGCATGCGCGACGAGTTCATGTCGCTCGTCGCCCACGAGCTGAGGACGCCCCTGAACACGCTGTTCCTGGAAACCCAGATGCGCACCCTGCACCTGAAGCGCGGCAACCTGCAGGCCTTCAACGCCGAACAGATGGGGGCGATGATCAAGCGCGATGAGCGCCAGATCAAGGCCATGATCCGCCTGATCGACGACATGCTCGACGTTAGCCGCATGAAGAACGGCACGCTCTCGGTGCGCCCGGCCCAGGTCGAGCTGATGGGCATGCTCGAGCGGGTGGTGGCCGACCTGTCGCTGCAGGCGGCGGCCAGCGGCTGCGCCATCACGCTCGCGCCGCACGTGCCGGTGTCCGGTCACTGGGACGAATTCCGCATCGAGCAGGTAATCGTCAACCTGCTGACCAATGCTCTGCGCTACGGCGGCGGCTGCAACGTGGAGGTCAGCGTGCACGTCGAGGGCGGCTGCGCGCGCATCGACGTGGCCGACCAGGGCAAGGGCATCTCGCCCGAGGACATCGAGCGCATCTTCCAGCCCTTCGAGCGCGGCACCCGCAACGGCGAGCCGAAGGGCCTGGGCCTGGGCCTGTACATCTCGCGCCAGCTGGCGATGGCCCACGGCGGCGAGCTGACGGTGCGCAGCATCCCCGGCCAGGGCTCGACCTTCAGCCTTTCGCTGCCTTGCAACGAGGTCGTTTCCTGCGCTGAAGTGCCTGCCTAGGCAGCGTCCCGATTCGGGCGGTGGTTGCAAAGACCGCCCGTTTCCCTCACACTGACAGGTCTCTTGCGAGACCGACATCACTGCCCATGCAGGTATTGTCACCTCTGCACGATAGCTAAAATTAATCGACAGCATCCGATCAATTAATTTTACAAAGCATCAGCAAGAGTCTACACTCTCTCTTATCAACTTTTGACCCACCAACAGGAGATTCCATGTCCCTTATCAATACCGAGATCAAACCGTTCAAGGCAACTGCTTACCACAACGGCAAATTCATCGATCTGACCGAAGAGCAGTTCAAAGGCACCTGGTCCGTCCTGATGTTCTACCCGGCCGACTTCACCTTCGTCTGCCCGACCGAACTGGAAGACCTGGCTGACTTCCAGCCGGAATTCGAAAAGATGGGCGTAAAAGTCTACGGCGTGTCGACCGACACCCACTTCGCCCACAAGGCATGGCACGACACCTCGGACGCCATCAAGAAGGTCAACTACCCGCTGATCGGCGACCCGACCGGCACCCTGGCACGTAACTTCGAAGTCATGATCGAAGAAGAAGGCCTGGCGCTGCGCGGCACCTTCGTGATCAATCCGGAAGGCCAGATCAAAGTGATGGAAGTGCACGACAACGGCATCGGCCGCGACGCGTCGGAACTGATGCGCAAAGTCAAGGCAGCCCAGTACGTCGCCGCTCACCCGGGCCAGGTTTGCCCGGCCAAGTGGACCGAAGGCGCCGAGACCCTGACCCCGTCGCTCGATCTCGTCGGCAAGATCTAAGGTGGTAGGACCTCGATAAACCTACTGCGCGTCGGATTCTTGTCCTGCGATGCTCGCCGTACTCCTCGTACGGCTGCGCTTCTCGGACAAGACTCCTTCCGCTCGCTACGGTTTCTCGAGGTCCCGATACGCCAACGAGTAGCACAGTAAGACCCTAGTAATACCCCAGTAATACCTCGTAGTACGGACACTCGCTCTCTGGCGGGTGTCCATCACTGAATAAAAGGAAGAACCATGCTCGAAGCAACCCTCAAGAAGCAGTTACAAGCCTATTTGGAAAAAGTGGTGCAGCCGATTGAGATCGTTGCGTCGCTTGATGACTCGCCGAAAGCGCGAGAAATGGAAGAACTGCTCAAGGAAATCACTTCCCTGAGCGACAAGATTACTTATCGCGATGGCGGCACTGCGGCCCGCAAGCCGTCCTTCGCGATCAACCGCGTCGGCACCGACATCGGCATCGAATTCGCCGCGATTCCGCTGGGGCACGAATTCACCTCGCTGGTGCTGGCCCTGCTGCAAGTCGGCGGACACCCGATCAAGTTCGATGCCCCTGTCATCGAGCAGATCAAGAACCTGAAGGGCGACTTCGTCTTCGAAGCCTTCATCTCGCTGTCCTGCCACAACTGCCCGGAAGTGGTGCAGGCGCTGAACTCGATGTCGATCATCAATCCGCGCATCAAGGTCACCACCATCGACGGCGGCCTGTTCAAGGATGAGGTCGAGTCGCGCCAGATCCTGGCCGTGCCGATGATGTTCCTGAACGGCGAGCACTTTGGCCAGGGCCGCATGAGCGCCGAGGAAATCCTCGCCAAGCTCGACACCGGCGCCGGCGCCGCCAAGGCAGCCGAGCTGAGCCAGAAAGACCCGTTCGACGTGCTGATCGTCGGCGGCGGTCCCGCCGGCGCGGCGGCGGCGATCTACTCGGCCCGCAAAGGCATCCGTACCGGCGTCGTCGCCGACCGCTTCGGCGGCCAGGTGATGGACACCCTGGCGATCGAGAACTTTGTCTCGGTCAAGGAAACCGAAGGACCGAAGTTCGCCGTGGCGCTGGAAGAACACGTCAAGCATTACGAAGTCGACATCATGAACCTGCAGCGCGCCGCCAAGCTCGAACGCAACGAGGACGCCAAGCTGTACGAAGTGACGACCGAGTCCGGCGCCGTGCTGAAGTCGAAGTCGGTGATCATCTCGACCGGCGCCCGCTGGCGCGAAATTAACGTGCCGGGCGAAAAAGAGTACAAGAACCATGGCGTGGCCTACTGCCCGCACTGCGACGGTCCGCTGTTCAAGGGCAAGCGCGTGTCGGTGATCGGCGGCGGCAACTCGGGCGTGGAAGCGGCGATCGACCTGGCCGGCATCGTCGAGCACGTGACCCTGATCGAATACGGCGCGGAACTGCGCGCCGACGCGGTCCTGCAGCGCAAGCTCTACAGCCTGAAGAACGTGAACGTGATCAAGAGCGCCCAAACCACGGAAATCCATGGCGATGGCAAGAAGGTGACGGCCCTGTCGTACAAGGACCGCAACAGCGGCGAGATCCATCGCATCGAACTGGCCGGCGTCTTCGTCCAGATCGGCCTGGTCCCGAACGCCGAATGGCTGAAGGGCACGATCGAGCTGTCGCCGTACGGCGAAATCGAAGTCGACGTGCGCGGCGAAACCTCGCTGCCGGGCGTGTTCGCGGCCGGCGACGTGACCACCGTGCCGTTCAAGCAGATCGTCATCGCCGTGGGCGAGGGCGCCAAGGCATCGCTGGCATCCTTCGACTACCTGATGCGCCTGCCGACGGAAGAGACCGAGGCGCTGGACGCCAAGGCAGCGTAAGACCGTGCGGCCCGCGCGCCGCATGCAGCAAGCAAGAACAGAAACGCCATCCCGACATTGTCGCGATGGCGTTTTTCGTAGGGTGGACACCTGTGTCCACGCGGTACGGCGCTTGCGTTGTATCGACTTTTGAAGAAAAAAGCGGTAGGCGCGGAGATGGGCTTCGCGTTTCGACGCGTCGTATCCACCCGCGAGACCGCGTGGGCACAGGTGCCCACCCTACGACACCCGCGAACAAAAGGCGCTGGACGCCAAGGCGGCGTAAGACCGTGCGGCCCGCAGGCCGCATGCGGTAAGCAAGGACAAAAACGCCATCCCGACATTGTCGCGATGGCGTTTTTTGTAGGGTGGACACCTGTGTCCACGCGGTACGGCGCTTGCTTTGTATCGACTTTTGAAGAAAAAAGCGGTAGGCGCGGAGATGGACTTTGCGTTTCGACGCGTCGTATCCACCCGCGAGACCGCGTGGGCATAGTGCCCACCCTAGACACCGGCCAACAAAAAGCGCCATGCCACGTCAGTGGTACGGCGCTTCCCTTATCGTGCGCGGCGTCAGGCCGCGGCTGCATTAGAATGGGCTATCGAACTTGCCTCGCAGGCAAGTATTCGGCCCGAAATCAGTGGAACATCATCAGGGCCGCGCCCTGCAAAGCATTCGTTTCGTACAGCAGCCAGGCGGCGGCGCTGGCGAGGGCAAGTTGCAGTGCGGTCAGGGTGGTGGGGATTGAGCGCATCATGATCGTTCTCCGGGGCGGTGTGTCGTTCGTTGTTTTTGTTGTGTACAGTGCCATCTTAGACACACTTGCGTTTCCCGGGCATCGGCGCGGACTCCGCCGTTGTGTAGGAAAAAGCCTTGTGCCCCTGTCTCAACGTTGGCGGGCACGGGTGAACGGCGGCGCCGACAGCGGCGCTCCTACATCTTCCAGGGGTTGGCTCCTATAGCCGGGTTCGCGCGCGCGACCTAGAGTAGGGCCATCATGACCCGACACGAACCCAAACTCCTCCATAACGGCCTCCTCGCGGTGCGCCGCAATACCATCCGCAAGCTGCTGCGCTCCGTGTTCGGCATACAACACCTGCGCGAAGGGCAGCAAGGCGTGATCGACAGCGTCCTGGACGGCAAGGACACGCTGGCGATCATGCCCACCGGCGGCGGCAAGTCGCTGTGCTACCAGATCCCGGCCCGCATGCTGGGCGGCACCACGGTCGTGGTCTCGCCCCTGATCTCGCTAATGAAAGACCAGCTCGGCAAGCTCGAGGAGCTCGGCGTGCGCGCCTGCCAGGTCAACAGCAGCCTGTCCAGCGAAGAAGAACACGTTGCGCTGGAGTCGCTCAGCAACGGAACCTGCGAGATCGTGTTCTGCACGCCCGAACGCCTGGCCTCGCCGGAATTCATCGCCATCCTGAAGGGCGCCGACGTGCGCCTGGTCGCCATCGACGAGGCCCACTGCATTTCGCAATGGGGCCACGACTTCCGCCCGGCCTACATCGAGATGGCGGCGGCGATCGCGGCCCTGGGCAGCCCGACCGTGCTGGCGCTGACCGCCACCGCCACCGACGAGGTGATCGAGGACATCGGCCGCCAGTTGAACCGGCCGCGCATGAAGGTCATCAATACCGGCATCTACCGGCCCAACCTGCACTACAGCGTGCTGCAGGTGACGAGCCTGGACGAGAAGTTCGCCGAGGCGCGCCGCCTGGTGGCCGAGACCGGGGGCGTCGGCATCGTCTACGCCGCCACCGTCAAGGCGGCCGAGGAAATGCACCGCATCCTGGAAGAGGCGGGCGAGTCGGTGACGCTCTACCACGGCAAGTTGCCGGCCGCCGAGCGCCGCGCCAACCAGGACCTGTTCATGAACGACGAACGGCGCGTGATGGTGGCGACGAATGCCTTCGGCATGGGCATCGACAAGCCCGACACGCGCTTCGTGGTCCACCTGCAGATCCCGGCCAACCTCGAGTCCTATTACCAGGAGTCGGGCCGGGCCGGGCGCGACGGCCAGGAGGCCAAGTGCACGCTGCTGTTCCTGCAGGACGACAAGCGGGTGCAGCAGTTCTTCCTGGTGAAGCATTACCCCGACGCGGCGGAGATCCGCTCGGTCTACGAGGCCGCGAAGGAACTGGCGCAAGACGGCCCGGTCACCAGCGAGCGCATCGAGGACAAGCTCGGCGACCTGAACGAAGCCAAGGTCAAGGTTTGCCTGAAGCTGCTCAAGGACGGCAAGCTGGCGCGCCAGAACCGCAAGCTCGAATTCGTCCTCACGCACCTTGAACCGAAGGCCGCCACCTTCGAGCAACTGGCCGAGGTCTACGTGCAGAAGCAGGAACACGACCGCGAGGCGCTGGAGAAGATGGTGAGCTATGCGGTGAGCGGCTTCTGCCGCTGGAAGCTGCTGCTCGACTATTTCGGCGATGAGGTCGAGGGTTTCGAGAAGTGCTGCCGCTGCGACAACTGCCTGAACCCGCCGGCGCTGGCGCTCGAAGACATCGAGATCCGCGACGACGAGTTCGACCACGAGCCCGAACCCGCGCCGGACGGTCCGCAGTTCGAGGCGGGAGCGCGCGTCAAGGTGGCGAAGTACGGCGAGGGTGTCGTGACCAGCGTCGCCGGCGACCAGGTCGGCATCGACTTCCCGGACGGCGAGCACCGCAGTTTCATGGCAGACTTTGTCTCACCTGCATAACGAAAAGGGGCGGCATGGGCGATATGGTGGTAGTGCGCAAGGAGGGCCTGTACTGCGTTCCCGGCCAGTTCTACATCGATCCATGGCGGCCGGTGGAGCGGGCCGTGATCACGCACGCGCACGGCGACCACGCGCGCTACGGCCACGGGCGCTACCTGACGGCCGCACCCGGCGTGCACGTGCTGCGCTCGCGCCTGGGCGAGATCACGGTCGACGGGCTGGAGTATGGCGAGCGCATCGTCCACAACGGCGTGACCATCTCGCTGCACCCGGCCGGCCACGTGCTCGGCTCAGCCCAGGTGCGCATGGAATGCGGCGGCGAAGTCTGGGTCGCGTCGGGCGACTACAAGGTCGAGCCCGATAAAACCTGCGCGCCCTTCGAGCCGGTGCCCTGCCACACCTTCATCACCGAATCGACCTTCGGGCTGCCGATCTACCGCTGGGAGCCCGAGCAAAGCATCTTCGACGACATCAACCGCTGGTGGCGCAAGAACGCCGACGAGGGGCGCTGCAGCGTGATCTTCGGCTACTCCTTCGGCAAGGCCCAGCGCATCCTGTCCGGGCTCGATCCGGCGATCGGGCCGATCGTCTGCCACGGCGCGGTCGAACCGCTGAACCGGGTCTACCGCGAGGGCGGCATCGCCCTGCCGCCGACGCTGATGGTCAGCGACGTCAGCAAAACCGACTTGAAGCGCGCCATCGTGGTCGCGCCGCCGTCCGCGTCGGGCTCGCCCTGGATGAAGCGCTTCGGCGACTACAGCGACGCCTTCGCCAGCGGCTGGATGCAGCTGCGCGGCGCGCGCCGGCGGCGCGGCGTCGACCGCGGCTTCGTACTGTCGGACCACGCCGACTGGCCTGGCCTGATGTCGGCGATCGGCGCCACCGGCGCCGGGCGCGTCATCGTCACCCACGGCTCGATCCCCGTGCTGGTGCGCTGGCTCTGCCAGCAGGGGCTGGATGCGGCCGGCTTCGACACGGAATACGGCGACGACGATGACGACGTCGCCATCCCGCCCCAGCCGGCCGAAGCGGCCAATCCGCCGGAGCAGGAGGCGAGCGATGCGTGAATTCGCCCGCCTGTACGCCGAACTCGACGAAACCACCGCCACCAACCGCAAGCTCGAGGCCCTGCAGAACTACTTCGCCAATGCCGCGCCCGAGAACGCCGCCTGGGCCGTGTATTTCCTGGCCGGCGGCAAGCCGCGCCAGGCCGTGCCGACCAAGCTGCTGCGCCAGTACGCCATCGAATACGCGGTGCTCGACGAGTGGCTGTTCGACGAGTCCTATCACGCGGTCGGCGACCTGGCCGAGACCATCGCCCACATCCTGCCGCCCCCGGAAAAACGCAGCGACGTCGGCCTGGCCGTCTGGATGGAGGAGCGTATCGGTCCCTTGCGCGGCGCCGATCCGGGCGCCATCCGCGAAGCCCTGTTCGACTACTGGAACGAGCTCGATTCGCGCGAGCGGTTCCTGTTCTGCAAACTGATCGGCGGCGGCTTTCGCGTCGGCGTCTCGAAGCTCCTGGTAACGCGCGCGCTGGCGAACATCGCGGCGGTGGACAGCAAGCTGATCGCCCAGCGCCTGATGGGCTGGACCGACGGCAGCGTGCGCCCGACGGCCGCCGGCTTCTTGCAGCTGATCGCGGCCCCGTCCGACGAAGAGCACAAGCGGCGCGGCGGCCAGCCTTACCCTTTCTTCCTCGCCCACCAGTTGCAGGGCGATCCGGCGGCGCTGGGCGAGCTGGCCGGCTGGCAGGTCGAGTGGAAGTACGACGGCATCCGCGCCCAGCTGGTGCGGCGCGGCGGCCAGAACTACCTGTGGTCGCGCGGCGAGGACCTGATCTCCGAGCGCTTCCCTGAGCTGTGCAATGCGCACCTGCCGGAAGGGACCGTGCTCGACGGCGAAGTGCTGGTCTGGGACCACCTGCACGACGTGCCGGCCCCGTTCGCCGAGCTGCAGCGCCGCATCGGCCGCAAGACCCTGTCGGCCAAGCTGCTGGCCGAGCTGCCGGCGGTGCTGGTCTGCTACGACCTGCTGGAGCTCGACGGCGTCGATTTGCGCGCGCTGCCCCAGCACGAGCGTCGCGCGCTGCTCGAAACCCAGGTCGCCCGGCTGGACCTGCCGCAGATCAGGCTGTCGCCGCTGGTGCATGCCGATTCCTGGGAAGCGCTGGCCGAGCTGCGCGCCGAGTCGCGTGCACGCGGCGTCGAGGGCATGATGGTCAAGGCGAAGAGCGCCCAGTACGGGGTCGGGCGCACCAAGGACGTCGGCACCTGGTGGAAGTGGAAAATCGACCCGTACACGGTCGACGCGGTGCTGATCTATGCCCAGGCCGGCCATGGCCGCCGCGCTTCGCTCTACACCGACTACACCTTCGCGGTCTGGGACGGCGAGGAGGGCGAGCGCAGGCTGGTGCCGTTCGCGAAAGCCTATTCCGGCCTGACCGACGCCGAGATCGCCCAGGTCGACAACGCGATCCGCAAGACCACGGTCGAGAAGTTCGGCCCGGTGCGCTCGGTAAAGCCGACCATGGTGTTCGAGATCGGCTTCGAGGGCATCGCCTTGTCGAGCCGTCACAAGGCGGGCATCGCGGTGCGCTTCCCGCGCATCCTGCGCCGGCGCGACGACAAGACGGTCGAGGATGCCGATACGCTGGACACGCTCAAGGGATTGCTGGGCGCGGCCGCCGCCTGAGTGGCGGCCTTTATTCTTCCTCGTGCGGTTTTGGCAGCGCCGCGGCAGGCCGGGAGGGCGTCAGCGCTTCGGACACCGCCTGCTGCGGGCTGGGCAGGCGGCGCAGGGCGGGCGCGTCGAGCACGCGCGCGATGACGTGCGGCGGCACCTGCTTGTATTCCATGT
>NZ_DAMCPG010000031.1:0-67833 GCF_032106685.1 Massilia sp. | reverse complement strand
GGCGCGGGCGGCGCGGCAGGGGGCGGCGCAACCGCCGCGGGCCCCGGCGCGCCGTGCGCAGGCGCCGCCGCCACACGGCGATAGTAGATGCGGTCGAAGAAAGGTACCTCGACGTACATGCGGTCCGCTTCGACGAAATGGAAGCTGAGGCCGATGTTCGCTTCGGTCTCCAGCGTCACCTCGTCATCGTCTTCGGACAGGCCGATGAGCGGCACCTGGACGCCGGCTTCACCGGTGGCAAGCATGGTGCGCGTGATCTCGAGCTCGGGACCGAGCGGCAGCTTCAGGCCCATCAGCTCGAAGCGCTCGGCGCGCCAGTGTCCGATGATGCGGCTGCCGTCCTGTTTCGCACAGCCCTGGAGCAGCAGCGCCATCGTCAGCGCAACGATGGCCATTGCGCAATCACGCAAGCGCATGGCTTAGGCGCCCGCCGGGCGGAATTTCTTGACCAGCTCGGCGAAGCGCGGGTCGGCGCGCAATGCATCCAGGTCGGTATCGGCGTCCATCTCCTTGAAATGCGTGAAACCGGCCATGAACGCGGCTTCGAACTGCTGCAGCGCCTCTTCCGTGCGAGCCTGCTTGAGGCGCAGGACGGCCGTGTTGTAATACACCAGCGGCTGCTCGGGAGCACGTTCACGCGCCGCGGCGAGTTCCTTCTCGGCATCGTCCAGCTTGCCTTGGGCCATCTTGGCGATGGCGACCTTCAGCATCTCATTGGCAGCGGCCTTGCTGCCCGCCGCCTCGGCTTGCGCCGCCTTGCCGTCGACAAGATGGGCCTCTCCTTCGCGGCGCAGCACGGCCGTTTCGTCGGCCGAGGGCGCGATGCCGACCTGGCGCTCGCCTGCCGCAGGGGCCGGCGCCGCCACGGCTTGCGCAGGCTCGCCGGAAGCCTGGGCGGCCACGACCGTTTCCTGCGCGCCCCCCTGGTAATAGGCGTAACCGCCCCCGGCGGCGAGAACGACCAGGACCGCCGCGATGGCCAGCGGCACCGCGCCAAAGCGCGGCCCCTGGCGGCCGGCCGTGATTTTCGGCTCCAGCAGCGTCGAGCAGCCGGGGCACTTCAGGTCTTCGCCGGGCTCGCGTTCAAACACTTCGCCGGTATTGGCACGCTCGCAATCGCCGAGCGTGGGGCATTGGTACTTCGCCATGATGTGGATTCTTTCCTTGTTGATCTGATGGTTCGGCGGCCGGCCCTCGCCGACCGCCGTGCAATGGTCAAGCCGCCAGGCCGATGATCGAACGTACCTGGCCGCTCATGCTGTGCAGGAACACGTAGCCTGGATCCCTGTCGTCCTCGCCGGCGGCAACGAAACGCTCGGTCGCAAACTGCTTGTAGGCTGTCAGCAATTCGTTCTTGCGGTCGATGTGCTTGAACTCGGCCTCGATGCGCCGGCCGACTTCGCGCTCGACGTGCCGTTCCAGCTCGGCCGACTGGTCGCCGTGCAGCACTTCTTCCCAGCTGCGGCCGGCCAGCACCTTCGATGCCGGCATGCCGTCGTCCTGATAGACGAAAGCCCACTCCGGCAAGCCCGTGCTGCGGCACTGGCGCTCCTTGAGCATGCCCATCAGGCGCGCCACCAGCAGCATCGGCTTGCGCCGCGCCTGCGCCTGCAGCTCGGCCGACGACCGCGCGTACAGCGACGGCAGGCGCTCGCCGTTGCCCGCGCCGTGCAGCAGGAAGGACTCGTTGTGATCCTTGAGCAGGCCGTCGTAATGGCGCTTGAGTTCGGCGAGGGTTTCGACGAAGCGCACCGGCATCATCGAGGCGATCTTCATGATCACGATCTGGTTCGGCAGGTGGCCGGTGGCGACCTTGGTGTCCGACACCGGATCTTTCTGGTCTTCGAACACCTGCGCCAGCGCGGCGCGGAACGGCGCCTGGTGGGCGCACTCCGGCACGAACACACCGACCGTCTGCGTGCGCCCCTGCGAGCCGCCGGCATTGTTGGCCACGGTCCGGTCGACTTCGGTTTTGTTGTAGGTCAGCATGCCGCCGGCCTCGTCGTAGAGTTCGCGGACGAAGTCGCGCAAGCCCTCGGCGTTGGCGTCGTATTTCTTCTGCAGGCGCTCGACGATGTTCACACGCAGCACCGGCGGCAGGTTGGCCGCGATCTCGGCATGCGCCAACTCGACGATCTGGGCCGACTCCTGGGACAGGCAGCCGATGATGCTGCCCAGGCTCAGGCTTTGCAGGAGCTGGTCGAAGGAGCCGACGTCGGTGCCGCCCAGGTCGATGATCGCCTGGCGCACGCGCTGGGTACGGGCAGCCTGGGCTGCCTCGTCCACCGTGATCGCCTTCATGATGCTGGCGATGGCGTCCTGGTCGAAGACCCGCTTCTGGTAGGCCGCATCGTGCGGCTGCAGGCGGTTCGAGCGCTCGTTGCCGAAACGCTTGGTGGACTCGGCCAGGTTCTGGTGCAGCTCGTCGATGCGGGCGCGCAGGTGGTTCAGCTGTTCCTTCACGAACGGGACCAGGCCGGCCGCGAACTTGAGGCCTTCGAGCGTGGTACGCAAGACATACAGTTCCTGGTACTGCGTCGCGATATCCGAGAACAGCGCGCTACGCTTGTCGGTCAGGTGCTTGCCGAAGAAGCCGACCTTGTTGAACTGTTCGTTCAGTTCGCGGGTGCGCAATTGCACCGCCTGCTCGGCAGCGGGCATCTTCGCGATACGGTCGGCGTAACCGGCCAGGCGCTCTTCGAGCATGGCGATGAGGGCGTCGGTCAACTGCCGCAACTGGATCAGGGAGGCGCTGCCCGCCCTCCAGCGGCCGAAGAACTCCTTTTCGATGTGGCGGCCGATATGGCGCGCCATTTCGACGCGCGCATTGGTCTTGACCTCGTAGAACTTGCGCACGCCGCCCATGGTCCGATAGGTGTCGTCGAACACCTTCGCCAGGCGGGTGTTCAGGGCCGGGACCCAGGAGGTCTGTTCCAGCGCGGTATCGGCCTTGATCTCGGGCACCAGTCGGCTGACGATCTGCTTCCAGTATTCGCTGGCGGGCTTCCAGCTGCTGTTGCGGGCATCGTCCTCCAGGATGCCGGTCTCGAGCAGCAGGTGGGCGTCGCTCAGCAGGAGGGACTGGGCGGTTTCGGGCTTGCGCGCCTCGAAGCCCCAGTCCTTCTCGACCGCTTCGTCGGCATAGCCTTCGCCCTGGCGGAAGTTATTGAACATCAATTGTCGGGCTGCCTGCTCAGCAAAGCCGTAGGCAAGGTATTCCTTGATTTCCTGCTCGGGAACCACGACGCGCTTGATGCCGAAGGTCAGGAACAGCTTGGCACGGGCCTTGCCGATGTCCTCGTCGCTTTCGAAGTTCTTGATGTCGTTCTCGCCCTTCTCGGCGCGGCCCAGGCCTTCCCATTCCTTGTTCAGCGTCTTCTGGTAGATGAACTCGGCAACGATCTTCGGCACCTCGGATTCGACTTCGAACTGGATGTTGTGTTCGTTGACGTTATTGACCAGGTAGCAACCGTTGAAATAGGTGTCGTGGTGCAGCGGCTGCCCATCGAGCAGATTGACCGGGTGATATTTGCCGACCGCCATAGCGTTCAGTTCGGCAAGCGCCGCGTAACCGTTCGCGTAGTAGTTCGAGAACCCGGCGACATCCTTGACGCGCTTGGAATTCTTTTCCGGCAGCAGCGCATACACCAGGATCCGGTACTGATCATCGTTCGGATACTTGTGGCGGATCTGCGCGACCGCGTCGACCACCGAACCGCTGCCGGTACCGCCTGCCAGACCGCACACCACGTGAATGGTGGCCCCCACCTTGCCGGGGCTGGCCTCGAGCTCGGAGACGCGGCCCTCGACTGCCTTCACGAAGCTGGCCGCATTCTGCGCGAACACCAGGCGGCCCAGTTTGCGGCGCTGTGCCGCACCGGCGATACCCGGCTTGACGAAGTCGAAAATGCTGCGCGGCTCGATCCAGTCCTTCAGTCCCGGGAAGGACGCCGGATCGTCGAGGACGGGGCGGACATTGCTCGCCGTGTTGATCAGGTATTCGCTACGGTTCAGGCCGACATCCTTGCCGAGCACTTTCCACTCTTCCTTCTTGTCCAGCTCGTCCGTGGAAGTGTCGATGTAGAGGTAGCCGAAACGCGCCGCCGAACGGTGCGGGTCCTGCGCATCCTTGTTGCGCTCGATGGTCTTGCGGATCTGGCGGATGATCTTGCCGCCGCTGCCGCCCAGGCCGATGATGAGGTGATTGTTTGACATGGTTGCCTTGGTTTCTTGTGTCGTCAGTGGCGCGCCCGGCACGCCCGCGCATTACTCATGAGCGAGATTAATTTTCAGGAGCAGGTTCGTGTCTTTCTTGGCACTGGCTTTCTTCACGACGTAGGAGGCGACCTGGCCGCCCTCGCCCGGTTCCGGATCGTCGCTGAACACGATGGCCTTCGACGCATAGGCCGGTTGCCCGTCCTTGCAATCGGCGGGCGCGTCTTCCTTGAAAGTAATGGCTTTCGACGCGAAGGCGGGACCGTCGAGGGGCGCCGATGCCGATGCCATGCGGTCGACGCCGCACATGCCGCCGTTGCTCAGTCCGGCGACCAGGTCGGGCTGGTCCTTGCCGACGATCCCGGCGACGCCGCCCTTCATGGGCGTCGGGGACAGGAATACCAGCAATTGCTCAGCGCCCGGCTTGGCGTCGAATTCGAATGCGCCGCGCGACGGCAGGAACACCGTTCCCATGGCATTGACGTAGTTGTCCTGCCCCGCGACCGGGAAGATCTGCGCCAGATTGCCGTCTGGATCCTGGTTCAGCACGTAGACGTAGGAAGGCCGGCTGACCTTCACGCCCAGCTGGAAGCGGTCGCCGCTCTTGAAAGTACGGTTGGCCAGCACGTCGCGCGTCGAACCATCCGCGTTCTTGAGGCGGATGAAATAGCTGGCGCCGACCCGTTGCGCGGCCAGGGTCTTTTTCTGCTTGGGTTTGGCGTCGTTTTTTGCCAGCACCGGCGCCGGGCTGGCAGCGGCTGACTTTTTCCCGGTCGAGGCTGAAACGACCGCGCCGTCTTCGCCGAAAAACAGCGACTTGGCGCTGTAGGCCTGTTCGGCACAGGCAGCGCCCGACATGAGCAGGAGGGACGCTAGGGTGATTGCTTTTTTCATGTGCTGTCCTGATGGATGAATAGAGAGCGGCGGTCAGAGCGAATTGCGGTCCGCCGATTTCGTTGCGAAGTGACGCGGGACCTGGGTCTGCTTGCCGCGCGTGACTTCGACGGCCTTCCTGCTGGTGAATTCACGCGCCTTTTCGAACGCCGGTTCGACGTGCCCCTGGGCTTCGTCGAGATAGGCAAAGAATGCCTGCGTGAAGAACGAGCCCTTGAGTTGGCGGCCGTCGAGCTGGAAGATGCTGTCGGGATTGCCCGGCGCCAGCGATTCCTCGCCTTCGCTGGTGGCGGTGATGATCGTGTAGGCGCGCTCGGTGCCGAGGTCGTCGGCGAGCGTGCCGCGAGCGGCGCTTCCCGCGCCAGGCTGCACGCCGCCATCGAACGTCTGGCGAATGCCTTTCGAGGTATAGGCAGGACCGGTCCACGACGCCAGCGAAATGCCCGCGCGTTCCGGCACGCCATTGTTGGCGCGGGCTATATAGCCGGCACTGGCGTCCGGCAAGCCCCGGAGCATCTCCCCGCTGTAGCAGGTATCGATCAGGATGCGGGTGTTCCTGGTCGGCTTCTTCGCCAGGCGCTGGACCAGCGTGTCCGAGACCGCGGTGCGCTGCAGGTTGAGGTAATAGTCGGTGCTGTTGTCGATCGCGGCATCGCCCGAATCCCAGGCGATGATCGACATCCTGCGGCTGTCGCCGCCTTGCGGTGTCGGCAACGGGGCGGTTCCATGCGTCGAGATATAGATGAACAAGCTGTCCTGGGGCAGCAGCTCGCTCTCGATACGGGCCAGCGCGGCCTCGATCGCGGCCTTGGTGGCCTGGCGTCCCAGCAGGGAAGTCACGTTGTAGCCGGCCTTTTCGGCCGAGCGCTTGACGACCAGCGCATCGTCCTCGCCCGGCACAGGCCTGAAGTGCTTGCTGTCCCTGAAGGTGTTGATACCGACCACAAATGCGATGCGGCGGCCCGGGCGCGCATTGGTGCGCTGTGCTTGCGCGTTCGCCGCCAGGGCCTGGCGCGCTTCGGTTTCCCAGCGCGTCACGCTGACGTTTTCGGGGTAGAACGGCGAGGTCGACTTCAGCCCGACGATCGACTGCACGATGACAAAGGCGCGGTCGACCTCGTCCTCGTTGGCATAGCTGCCGGCCAGGCGCACGCGGCCGACGCTGTCACGGGTCAGGCGCGCATTCACCAAGCCATTCTGGCGCAGCTTGAGCGCGATGGTATCCAGCAAAGGCTGCGGGACCTTGTACGAATAATAGGTAGGTTCGTAGCCGTGCATCTGGCTGGCGGCACAGCCACCGAGCAGCAACACCGACAGCACCGCCAGGGTGCGGATGAGCATCTGGATCATGGAAAATGGAGTCATTGCCGGCGCGCGCCAGCGCCCCGCCCACGCAGCCGGTCAGAACGGCTGACGCGGACCGGATGCCGGCCGGCGCGCTGGTGTTGGATTAGATGACGTTGACGCTGCGCGACAGCATCGTCGGCGGCTTGCCACCGGCCGCGGCGCTGATTTCGATGCGGTAGGTCGTGCCTTTGGCCGCATCCGGCGGCGTCGGCAGCTGGATGGTTTCCTTCGAACGCCCGGCCTCGACGACGCGCGTCGCCGAACTGGCCGACGGGAACGGCATTTCCGCTTCCTTCCCATCGGTCGTGACAAACAGCTTGCGCTGGAATACCACTTCGGTCTCGGCGTCAGTGGGTGTCATGACATCGAAGATGGTATCGATGGCAAAGCGCTCGCCCGGCTGGACGGAGGCCGGCACCTTCACGTCGTTCAGGTGCACCTTGATGCCTTCGCGCGCCTGGTAGCCATGTTCCTTCTTGACTTGCTGGTAGCTCTTGGAGGGGTCGCGCACCAGGCTCGATTCGGTGATCCACTGCGGATTCTTCTTGTTGCAGTTGTCGATCGCGGTGTAATAAGCGGTGGCGAAACCGGCCACGCCGCCGGCAGCGGCGCCGATAGCGGCGGCCTTCAGGGCCTTGTCCTTCTTGCCTGAAAATAAAGCACCGCCGAGTCCGGTGACCAGGCCGATCGCCGCGCCCTTTGCCGTCAGGCGGATCTGCTCATCCTTCGTGCACGCATCGAGGTCGGCGTAGGCGGACTCCTGCGCCAGCGCGCCGACCGAATACACACATGTCATCACCGCGAGGATAAGGCCTCGCATCCGAGTTTTTGCTGTTCGCATGTTTTCCCCAGTTTTTGGTTATATGGCCGGCGCCGCAAAACCACGTGGGGACGTCTAGGTAAGGATATCGATACGCCGCCCAGTTCACGCGTTCGCATTTCGGCTGACTGGGCAGTATGGCAGATATTTTTTTTAGGAAACTATCCAATTGTCACTATATGTAGACATTTAGAAATTCTTGTTGTCGATTTTACTTCCCGGCCCGTGATCACCGGTACTGGTACAGCGGCCTCCTGACCACGATCGGCCGGATATCCAGCCGCACGTTATAGATCGAATACGCCTCGGTCGCCGCCGACATGTAGCCCACGCTCTCGCCGGTACGCGAGAACTTGAACTCGAAGCCCAGATCGGGTTGCACGCCGTGCGGGCTGTCGAGGGTGAGGCCGATGGCCTCGGGCTGGTCGCTGTCGATCAGCTTGCCCATCAGGTCGACCACGGTGCTGTTGCCGAGGATGTCGGCCGAGAACAGCGGCTCGCGGTAATACGGCCGGGCCGGGTCGAGGCGGCCGTCGGCCTTGTCCTGGGCCGGCGTGAAGGTGTGGCTGGCGATGTTGAAGCGGTCGCCGTTGTCGAGGTAGCTCAGGCGCACATTGCTGACGTTGAACGGTCCCTTCTGGGCGTTGGCCGCCGACAGGTCGACCACCAGCGCGCCCTTGTAGCCCAGCACTTCGACGTCGCGGTTCGGGCTCACCACCATCGCCGTGTTCTCGTCGATGCCCAGGCCCAGCTTGTAGCCCTTCTGCAGCATCGCCGGCAGCATGCGCGCGAAGCGTCCGCGCACCAGCAGGTGCTGGTCGACGAACACGTCGTCGCCGATGAAACCCAGTCCCGGCGTGATTTCCTGGCCGTCGGTCAGGCCCAGCTTCAGGGTGGCCAATACCGGTTTCGGGTGGCCGAACATGGTGCTGCTCATGATGGCAGCGCCGGCGCTGGTGCCGGCGATCACGCCGCCGCGCCGGTACATGTCCCACAGGGCGTCGAGCACCAGGGTGTTGGCGCCGTCGGCGCGGCGCAGCGCGCGGGTGATGCGGGCCTGGTCGCCGCCGGCGAAGTAGGCGCCGCCCGCGGACCGTACGGCCGCTGCGATGTCGGGGTTGTCGGCGGCGGCCTGGTAGTCGGTGCCGGTCAGGCGCACCGCCACTGGGACGAAGAAGGCGTTCGCGCCGTACTTGTTGAGGCGCTCGACCAGGCTGGCGCCGGCTTTTTCGGGATTGGCGGAAGCGGAAGCGAAGACCGCGATGCGGGCGCCCTGCCCTCCGGCTAGCTGGACGATGCGCTCCCAGACGGCCGCGTTATCCGGACGCAGCGCGCCGCCGATGATGACCAGCGAGCCCTTGGGCGCCGCCTCGGCGGCGTGCACGTGCATACCCGCCAGCATGGCGGCAGCCAGGACGACGGAAACAGCGAACCGGGACATGCGGCGCTCCTTCTCGGACAGGACAAGCGTAAGCCTGATTCGAGAAGGATGTCGCCATGTTGAGACCGCTCAGGAGAGGTAAATGTTGGGGAAATATCGCTCCATCAAGTTCTCGGGCTGACGCGGTGTGGTGAAACCGAAACGCTCGTAGAGGCTGTGCGCATCGGTGGTGGCGAGCGTGAACCGGCGCAGGCGCTGCAGGCTCGGATGGCGCAGCACCGCCGCCACCAGCTGCTTGCCGTAGCCATGGCCGCGGTACTCGTGCACGACGAACACGTCGGCCAGGTGGGCATAGGTGGCGAAATCGGTGACGACGCGGGCGAAACCGACCTGGCGTCCATCGAGGTAGGCGCCGAAACAGAGCGAATTCTCGATGGCCCGCTCGACCAGCGGGCGCGCGATGCCGACCGCCCAGCCCGACTGCTCGCTGAGAAACCGGTAAATCATCGGAATGTCGAGCCGCGACTGGTCGGTACTGACCTCGAAACTGGAGTCGTTGGTAGTCATGTGCCTGGAGAAGCTGGCAAAAAAACCAATTCTAGCGCCGTTTGCACATTCGATAAGTTCCGATTGCGCGCGCCCTCCGGCCTTGACGCAACAGCCCTGGATCAGCGGTTTTGCAGGTAACGCTCCGGCAGGGCCAGGCCGGCGTCTTCGGCGCGCCAGACGAGATTGGCGATCCACCAGCGCCTGCCGTCGTGGTAGAGCTGGATGCTGTTGATGCCGCGCATGAAAGGTTTGGCGTCGTGCGGCGCGCGCAGCAATTCATAGGTGCTGAACACGTGCACCAGCTGGCCGAAGGCCTCGGTGCTGCGCGCGATCTCGCGCTCGTAGAAACCGTTCGTGTTGAAGGCGCTCATGTTGCGGCTGATGTAATCCTCGACCGTCATCGTGCGCAGCGCGAAGCCGCCGCCCGGTTGCGGGACGATGGTCGACAGCTTGGCGTCGGGCGCGAACAGGGCGCGCATGCGGTTCCAGTTGCGCGGCGCGCCGGCCGGACCGGAGATGACCTCGTACAGCGCGCTCACCGTGGCATCGACCGAGGCGCCGTCGGCTTCCTTCACCGCCGCCGGCTGGGCCAGCGCCGTGGCCGGGACCTGGACCGGCGGCTGGTGCTGGGCGGCGGTGGCGCTCGCGCACAGGGCGGCAAAGGCGAGCGGGAAGCAACGTGCGATCATGTCTTTCTCCTGGGCGATGCGTTAACAATCGCATCATCAGCGATTTCGGCCGGCTTGTCATCCGCCCCCGGCGCCGGCGGCAGGCCCGCGTCGCGGTTTATAATCGAAGAAATCACACCGGAACTTCCCCCATGACCGCACAACTCTCCAAGAAAGCCGAAGCCTGGTCGGCACGCTTCTCCGAACCCGTTTCCGACCTCGTCAAACGCTACACCGCCTCGGTGTTCTTCGATAAACGCCTGGCCCTGTTCGACATCCAGGGCTCGCTCGCCCACGCCGAGATGCTGGCCGCGCAAGGCATCATCAGCCAGGAAGACCGCGCCGAGATCGAGCGCGGCATGGCCCAGATCAAGGGCGAGATCGAGGCCGGCAGCTTCGAGTGGCTGCTCGACCTGGAAGACGTACACCTGAACATCGAGAAGCGACTGACCGAACTGGTCGGCGACGCCGGCAAGCGCCTGCACACGGGCCGCTCGCGCAACGACCAGGTCGCAACCGACATCCGCCTCTACGTGCGCGCCGCGATCGACGACATTGTCGCCCTCTTGAACGGCCTGCGCGGCGCCCTGACGGACCTGGCGGAACGCCACTTCGACACCATCATGCCGGGCTTTACCCACCTGCAGGTGGCCCAACCCATCACGTTTGGCCACCACATGCTGGCCTACGTGGAGATGTTCGGCCGCGATGCCGAACGCATGATCGACGCGCGCCGCCGCGTGAACCGCCTGCCGCTGGGCGCCGCCGCGCTGGCCGGCACCACCTTCCCGATCGACCGCCTGCGCGTGGCCAAGACCCTGGGCTTCGAGGACGTCTGCCACAATTCGCTGGACGCCGTTTCCGACCGCGACTTCGCGATCGAGTTCACCGCCGCCGCTTCCCTCATCATGATGCACGTCTCGCGCATGTCGGAAGAGCTGGTCATGTGGATGAGCCCGCGCGTCGGCTTCATCGACATCGCCGACCGCTTCTGCACCGGCTCGTCGATCATGCCGCAAAAGAAGAACCCGGACGTGCCGGAACTGGCGCGCGGCAAGACCGGCCGCGTGTACGGCCACCTGGCGTCCCTGCTGACCCTGATGAAAGGCCAGCCGCTGGCCTACAACAAGGACAACCAGGAAGACAAGGAACCGCTGTTCGACACCGTCGACACCGTGCTCGACACCCTGCGCATCTTCACCGACATGGCCGCCGGCATCACGGTCAAGCCGGACAACATGCGCGCCGCCGCCCTGCAGGGCTACGCCACCGCGACCGACCTGGCCGACTACCTGGTCAAGAAGGGCCTGCCCTTCCGCGACGCCCACGAAGCCGTGGCGCACGCCGTGCGCGCCTGCGACGACGCCAAATGCGACCTGGCCGACATGTCGCTCGAGACCCTGCGCGGGTTCTCGCCGCTGATCGAAGAGGACGTGTTCGCCGTGCTGACCCTGGAAGGCTCCGTCGCCGCGCGCGACCACGTCGGCGGCACCGCGCCGAACCAGGTGCGCCGCGCGATCGAGCGCGTGCGCGGACAACTCGCGGAATAATATTTCGACGATAGGGCGGCATGACGGGCGGCAACGCCCGCCATGCCGCTTTTTTTTCGCCCTGCGCTCTTACCCGCCGCGCTTGTCCCGCCCGCGCTGCCTGGCCTCCTTCATCAGCGTCTTCCACTTCCCGCGCGCGGCAATCCGCTCCAGCGGCGTCTGCTCGGCGCGGCGCGACTCGCGCAGCAGCTTGCGGTAGTTGCGCAGGCGGTCGGCATCGACCTGTCCCCGCACGGCACATCCCGGTTCGCTCTCGTGGCTACAATCGCGGAACTGGCAGCGCCCGGCGAGAAGAGCGATATCGTCGAAGGACAGCGCCAAAGCGTCTTCGTCCGCATCCGGCTGCCAGGCGCGCAAGCCCGGCGTGTCGATGATGCAGGCGCCGCCCGGGCAGCGGTGCAGCGAGCGCGCCGTGGTCGTATGGCGGCCGCGGTCGTCGCCGTGGCGGGTGCCGCCCGTCGCCTGCGCGCTGCCGGTGAGCGCGTTGGTCAGCGTCGACTTGCCGACGCCCGAAGAACCCAGCAGCACCAGGGTCTGTCCGGCGCCCAGCCAGGGCGCCAGCACGCCGCTGTCGCGCTGCCCGGCCGGATGCAGGACCAGCACCGGGACGTCGGCCGGAATCCGCTGGCGCAGCTGGGCGAACTTGTCCGCGGCGTCGGCGCCGATGTCCTCCTTGGTCAGCACCATCACCGGCGCCACCCCGCAGGCACGCACCAGCGCGATGTAGCGTTCCATGCGGCGCGGGTTGAAGTCGTTGTCGAGCCCCATCAGCAGGAGCGCCGTATCGACGTTGCTCGCCAGGACCTGCCGGCCCGCGGGCGTGCGGCGCGTCAGCCTGGCGAAGGGTTCGAGGATGGTAGCGATCCAGTGCTCGCCGCCGTTATCCGTGACGAGCACCCAGTCGCCGACGACGGCGGGCTCGGAATAGCGAAGATGGCGCGCGCTGAACGATGTGTGGCCATCGGTCAGGGTCATCCAGTCGCGCTGGACGGCGGTGACGCGGGCCAGGCGCTGCCCCGGCGGGCTGGACGTGAGTTGTGAAACGAAATGCTGCTTGAATCCGATCCCCTGCAGGGTCGGGAAGTCGATGTCGATCATGACGAGTTTTCCAGTTCGATGAGCGCAACGGGCGTGCGCAGGCGGCTGTGCGTCAAAAGCGCAGCGTGTCGAAGAATGGAAGGTCGGCGCTAACGCGCCCGCGACATCGTCGTGATGAACGAGCGGTGTGGGAGCGGGTCAGGCGGCCGACCGGAGGACGGTATCAGGCTGGTTCATGCGTCGTCTCCCGGGTCGTGTGAAAGAGCCCCCATTCTGGCGAGGCATTGCCGGAACGTCAAGATGCCTGCGTCTTTCCGGTCGAAGCGTTTCTGGTTGCCGCGTCGCCCGTTCGATGTCAGCATGCATGCTCGACAACGACACCGCCCCCACATGGACATCCAGCTCTGGCTGATCTGTTTCCTGACCTTCGTCATCCACCTGATCGGCACGCTGGCCTATTCGGTGCGCATCGCCGGGGTACGGACCCGGCGCATCGCCGTCTCGTTTGCCCTGTTCAGCATCCTGGTGCTGGTTTCGCGTACCTCGAACTCCTTCCTCGGTCCCTTTCTCGCCAAGCGCGTGGAATCGAACCTGGCCGGCACGGTCAGCACCGACCTGCTGTCCGACTTCCGCTGGCTGTTGATCTCCGCCTCGCTGGCAACCGTCGCCGGCGCCCTGCTCATCCCGACGTTCCAGCGCGTCTTCTGCCGCGCCGTCGAGCACTTCCAGGTCCACCGCTCGGTGCCGAAGCTGATCCTGCACGGTTTCTTCAAGGGCGGCCTGTCCTTCGTGAAGGACGCCGCCACGCTCCCGGCAGCCGCGCACGTGGGTAACCTGCGCAGTACGCGCAGCGTGTCGTGGTCGATCACCCTGCTCAACGTCGGCGCCAGCGCGCTCTGGACCGTGGGCGTATTCGCCGCCTTGTATGCCGGCGCGCTCGACCCGGCGGTGCGCGTGACTTCCAGTACCCTGTCGTCGATCATCAACGGCGGAGCAACCATCATGATGGCGGTGTTCATCGACCCGCACCTGTCGGGCATGACCGACGACGTCGTCGAAGGACGGCTCAGCGAGGCGGAGTTTCGTGGGGCCATCGTCTGGCTGGTCGGCAGCCGCCTGGGCGGCACCTTGCTGGCGCAACTCCTGTTCGTGCCCTCGGCCATGCTGATCGTCTTCGTGGCGCAGGCGCTGTAAGTTGAACCGCCAACAGAAGACCGCCTGCAATGGGGCTAGACTCCCGTGTAAGCCATATCGCAGGGGAAGCACATGCAGCGCTACAAGAACCGCAACGGCGAATCCGGCGTCGTCGCCTATGACATCGCCGCGCGCTCGATCACGGTCGAGTTCAGGGATGGCGACCGCTACCTCTACACCGACCAGAGCGCCGGCGCCGAAAACATTACCGAAATGCAGCGCCTGGCAACGCTGGGCAGCGGCCTGTCGACCTACATCAGCCAGGTGGTGCGCGAGCGCTACGCACGCAAGCTGAACTAGGGAAGCACTGATTTATTCTGGCGCGCAGGAATCGGGCGCGAAAAATGTAGCCGGCAAGGCGTAAACCGGAGCGATACCGGGGTATCGCGAGGATTTACAACGCAGCAGGACGCATTTTCTCGTGGCCGAGGCCGCTGCCATGAATAAATCAGTGCTTCCCTAGGGCCGGAGGCGTCCGCCACGATCTGCGCCGGGCGGCTACACTAGCCGGCTGATCCGCCTATCGAGAAAGCCCAGCAAGTGAACAAGACTACCCTCCCCGACCGCGCCTACGCCGCCTTCCTGTTCGACATGGACGGCACCCTGCTCACCTCGATCCGCTCCGCCGAGCGCGTCTGGAGCACCTGGGCGCGGCGCCACGGTCTCGACGTCGAGACCTTCCTGCCGACCCTGCACGGCAAGCGCACCCACGACACCATCCGCCAGCTCGGCCTGCCCGGGGTCGATCCGATCGCGGAAGCCGCCTGGATCACGGCGGCCGAGATCGAGGACGTGGCCGACATCGAGGCCATCGAGGGCGCGGCCGCCTTTATCGCCAGCCTGCCGCCGGAGTGCTGGGGCATCGTCACCTCGGCGCCGCGCGCGCTGGCCATGGCGCGCCTGAACGCCGCCGGCCTGCCTTCGCACCGGCTGCTGGTGGCGGCCGAGGACGTCGAGCACGGCAAGCCGGCGCCCGATCCCTTCCTGCTGGGCGCGCGCAAGCTCGGCGCGGCGCCGGCCGACTGCCTGGTGTTCGAGGACACGCTGACCGGCCTGAAGTCGGCCGCCAGCGCCGGCATGGACAGCATCGTCGTCACCGTCACCCACACGCATCCGCTGGAGATCACCGTGCCGGCCGTGCTCGACTACGCCGACCTGCGCGCCGAGGCCGGGCCGGACGGCCTGCGCGTGCTGCGCAAGCGCGGCTGAAGCGACACGGCCTTGTAGGGTGGGCACCCCGTGCCCACGCGTTACGCACGTCTCTGGTGGCCCGTAATCGCGGCATGTCGCCCGTGAAGCATCCGGCAGTCAGCACCCAATGGATGATCTTGTGAACCCTGCACAGTGATATCGTGCGAGCGACGTTTCCTTCCACGAGTCCGGGCGAGACGACCGAAACGCGTGGGCACAGGGTGCCCACCCTACGAGCCGCCCTGCCCCGCTTCCGGCATGATCCAGAACAGCGCCAGCACCACGTGGACCGCGGCGCCCAGCGGCGCGTACCACAGCGACAGCAGGACCGCCGCCGCATACAGCAGGATCGAGCCCCGGTTCTTGCGGCTGCCCCAGGCCATCGGGTGTACGCCCGCTTCCACGTCCAGGCGCCACGACAGCAGCATGAAGGAGATCGAGCACAGCAGCAGTACCGCGCCGTACAGCGCCACCGGCAGCGGCGCCAGCGGGTTTTCCCCGGCCCAGGCGGTTACCCAGGGAATCAGCGACATCCAGAACAGCAGGTGCAGGTTGGCCCACAGGGCGGCGCCGTCCACCTTCGCCACCCGGTCGAACAGGGCATGGTGGTTGACCCAATAGATGCCCACGTAGACGAAGCTGAGCGCGTAGCGCAGCCAGCCGGGCAGCACGCCCGCCAGGTCGGCGGCTTGGGTGCCGTGCGGCGGCTGCAGTTCCAGCACCATGATCGTGATGATGATCGCGATCACGCCGTCGCTGAAGGCCTCGAGCCTGCCCTTGCCCATGGTCGGTCGCATCGTGCTCACGCCGCCTCCGGTTCCGGCAGCCACAGGTGCAGCGCCAGGATCGCCAGCGGCACGACCAGCGCCACGAAGCCGAAGGCGACGAAGGCAAAGGCCGCCGCGCCGCAGCCCAGGGCAAAGGCCAGCACCGGCCAGAAGAACTTGGCGCAGCGCGCGCGGGTAGCCGCGTCGGCCGCGCCGCGCAGGCGGTCGACGGTGTCGATCACGAGCTGGGTCACGTTCCCGGTCATCATCGAGGTCGGCGCCAGGTGGCCCAGCAGCAGCTTGCTGGCGGCGCTGTGCGCGCCCATCGCGGCCGTACCCAGCAGGCCCGCCGCCATCGCCAGCGCGCCCACATGGCGGCCCACCGGCTCGGCCAGCATGCCGAACACCATGAAGCCCAGCAGCAGCACCAGCTGCAGGACATACACCGGCCGCGTGGCCGGCTTGCCGCGCCGCTCGCAATGCGCCACCAGCAGCCGGGCGGCGGCCACGCCGAGGATGAAGGCCGGGAAGGCCAGCAGCTTCAGGAGCGATGGCGTCTGCGTCGGGTCGGCCAGCGACACCGCGATCAGCACGAAGTTGCCGGTGACGTGGGCGGTGAACAACCCGAACAAGGCGATGAAACCGAAGGTGTCGACGTAGCCGGCCAGGAAGCCCATACCCACGCCCTGGACACGCTGGAATTGTGCGCTCTGCATGGCCGGCCTTCAGAACGCGAAGCAGCTGCAACCGAACGCTCCCCAGAAGCCGCCGAAGTCGGACACCGGGACGTTCGACTTGCGGGCGCGGTCGTGTGCATGGGCGTGCACACCGCAAGGGCCGCTGCACTGGTGCGGCATGGCGACTCTCGCCTGCGGCTGCGGGGCTGCGCGGCGCCAGTGGCCCAGCACCTTCTGCACCGGCGACCATTCCGGCAGCACCGGGATCGGCGCCGGGCCAAGGTCGGTGAACTCGGCCGCGCCGTACACGACCTTGCCGCCGACGACCGTCAGCACCGACTCGATCGCCTTGATGTCCTCTTCCGGCACGGTGAAGAAGTCGTCCGACAGGACGGCAATATCGGCCAGCATGCCCTCCTGGATGCGGCCCTTGCGGCCCTGCTCGTTCGAGAACCAGGCGCTGCCCGCGGTCCACAGTTCGAGCGCGGTCTCGCGCGGCAGGAGCCCGTTGTCGCCGTACAGCGGCAGCCCGCCGACGGTGCGCCCGGTCACCAGCCAGTACAGCGCCGTCCATGGGTTGTAGCTGGCCACGCGGGTGGCGTCGGTGCCGGCGCCGACCGGCACGCCGCTCTCCAGCATGCGCTTGACCGGCGGCGTTGCTTTCGCCGCATCCGCGCCGTAGCGGTCGACGAAATATTCGCCCTGGAAGGCCATGCGGTGCTGGATGGCGATACCACCGCCCAGCGCTTTGACGCGCTCAATACTGCGCTCGCTGATGGTCTCGCAATGGTCGAACATCCAGTGCAGGCCATCGAAGGGAGTCTCGCGGTTGACCTTCTCGAACACATCGAGCATGCGCGTGATCGATTCCTCGTAGGTGGCATGCAGGCGGAACGGCCAGCGCTGTTCTACCAGATGTCGCACCACTTTCTCCAACTCGTCCTCCATGCCGGCCGCCAGCTCCGGGCGCGGCTCCAGGAAATCCTCGAAGTCGGCCGCCGAGAACACCAGCATCTCGCCGGCGCCGTTGTGGCGGTAGTAGTCGCTGCCCTGCCCCGGCGTGACCATGCCGGTCCAGCGCTGGAAGTCTTCCAGCTCGGCGCCCTTGTTCTGGGTGAACAGGTTGTAGGCGATGCGAATGGTCAGCTGGTCGTTGCGGTCGAGCTCCTCGACGACCGAGTAATCCTCGGGGTAGTTCTGGAAGCCGCCGCCGGCGTCGATCGCGCTGGTGATACCCAGGCGGTTCAGCTCGCGCATGAACTGGCGCGTAGAATTGACCTGCAGGTCGTAGGGCAGCTTCGGCCCTTTCGCCAGGGTCGCGTACAGGATCATCGCGTTGGGACGGGCGATCAGCATGCCGGTCGGGTTGCCGGCGGCATCGCGCTGGATCTCGCCGCCCGGCGGGTTCGGCGTGTCTTTCGTGTAGCCGACGGCGCGCAGGGCGGCGCGGTTGAGCAGCGCGCGGTCGTACAGGTGCAGGATGAACACCGGGGTGTCGGGCGCGGCGGCGTTGATCTCGGCCAGGGTCGGCATGCGGCGCTCGGCGAACTGGAATTCGTTCCAGCCGCCGACCACGCGCACCCATTGCGGATGCGGGGTGCGGGCGGCCTGCTCCTTCAGCATGCGCAGCGCGTCGGCGAGCGAGGGCACGCCTTCCCAGCGCAGTTCCAGGTTGTAGTTCAGTCCACCGCGGATCAGGTGCAGGTGCGAATCGTTCAGGCCGGGAATCGCCGTGCGGCCGTTCAGGTCGATGACCTGGCTGCCCGCCTGACGGAAGCGCATCACGTGTTCGGCATCGCCGACGGCCAGGAAACGGCCATCCTGGATGGCGACCGCGCTGGCCTGCGGGCGCTTGCGGTCGAGGGTGGCGAAACGGCCGTTGACGAGGATGAGGGGCGCGGCGCTGGCGGTGGATGTGCTGGTGGACTGTGCTTGCATGGTGCTACTCCGTGGTTCGCCGGGCGCTGCCGGCATGCGATGGTGAGTGGCTTGCGGTCAGCCTTTGTCGCGGACCGCTTCGGTTGCTGCTCAGGTTCCTAGCGAACCTGCGCCGGGACGGGCGCCAGCACCTCGTTCTTGCCCCCGTTGCGCGCCGGCGCCTTGTGCACCATCGTGTAGGCGTAGTCGACACCCATGCCGTAGGCGCCCGAGTGCTCGGTGACGATCCTGATCACGGCGTCATAGGTGTCGCGGTGCGCCCAGTCGCGCTGCCATTCGAGCAACACCTGCTGCCAGGTCACCGGGACCACGCCGGCCTGCACCATGCGCTGCATCGCGAAGTCGTGCGCTTCCTTGGTGGTGCCGCCCGAGGCATCGGCCACCATGTAGATCTCGTACTCGCCTTCCAGCATGGCGCACAGGGCGAAGGTGGTGTTGCACACTTCGGTCCACAGGCCGGCGACGATCACCTTCTTGCGACCGTTGGCTTTCAGGGCGTCGCGCACCTTCTGGTCGTCCCAGGAATTCATCGAGGTACGCTCGAGGATAGGGTGATCCGGGAACACGTCCAGGATCTCCGGGTAGGTGCGGCCCGAGAAGGACTCGGTCTCCACCGCCGTGATGATGGTCGGGATGCCGAAGACCTTGGCTGCCTTGGCCAGCCCGACCACGTTGTTCTTCAGGGTCTGGCGGTCGATCGATTGCACGCCGAAAGCCATCTGCGGCTGGTGATCGATGATGATCAGCTGCGAGTTTTCCGGGGTCAGGACTTCGAGTTTGGCATTGTTCATGGTGTTCTCCTTTGGTATTGTCGTTGCCGGGCCTTGCCGCGGCGGGTTTGAAATCGGTCAGCCTTGACGGGATGCGTCGGCGGCTTCGTTGTTGGCATCTGCTGCGACGCCGGTGATCTTGCTCTGGCACTCGCCGGCGAACCAGGCCCGGGTCAGGGGCACGCCCTCGATCACGCGCTTGGCCACCGGCACGACCTGTTCGCCGACCAGCATGCCCAGCAGGCCGACCAGGGCGATGGCGGGCGGCGCCGGCGAACGCACGTTGATCAGGCCGTAGAGCACGCCGGCCAGGACGCCGGCGCCGAGAGAAATCAGGTAGACCATGGTGCGCTCCTCGTTCTGTTGGGTTCTTGAAGCCGATACGTTCGCATTACCATCGACCGTCTCGACCATTTGCCGAGCTACCTGCCGCTCTGTATCGCCCCGTGTTTGCTGCGATGGAGTCATTATGCGTGGCTAAAATTGAAATGAAAAACGGAGAATTTGCAGATATATCATCGAAATTTTCGAATATCGAAAACAGTAGTGCCGCCCGCTCATGCCTGCGGCATGAAAACCATGTTTGAGTTGGATGATGAAATGAAGATTCCCGCCGTTTCCTTGCCCCTGGTCCTGCTGCCGGGCTATATGCTGGACGCGTCCCTGTGGGATGAGGTCGTGCCGTTGTTGCAGTGGGCGGCGCCGATTTACCGCCTGCCGCTTGGGCCGGGCGCTACGACGGAAGAGATTGCGCACAGCGTGGCGCAGGCGGCGCCGGAGCGTTTCGTGCTGGTCGGCTTTTCGCTGGGCGGCTACATCGCGCGCAAAGTAGCGGAGTTATATCCGGAGCGGGTGGCGGCGCTGGTGCTGGTAGCCAGTTCGCTCGAGGTCGACAGCGCAGAGCGGGCCAAAGCGAAACAGGATGCGATCAGGGCGCTCGACCCTTCCACTTTCCGCGGCCTGAGCATGGGGGCGATCGCGCAGTCGCTGCATCCGGACCGGCGCGGCGACAGGGAGCTGGTGACGCGGATCAGGGAAATGGGAAGCCGCCTGGGCTACGGTGCGCTGGTGCTGCAGTCGGGGCTGCAGCGCGATGGGATTGCGGCGGCGTCGCTGACCTGCCCGACGCTGGTGATCGGCGCGGAGCAGGATCCGCTGCGCAGCGCGCAGGAAACGCGGGAACTGGCCGAGGCCATTCCCGGGGCGACGCTGGATGTGATCGAACAGTCAGGCCATATGCTGCCGCTGGAGCAGCCGCAGGCGTTGGTCGACGCGATCAAAGCATGGCTCGGCGTGCCGGCAAATGCGCTCTAATTCCATTATAAATTTACAAACCTCCATAAACCCTTAGCTTGCCACAATGATAAAAACCGAAATATACTGAGTCGTTCCGAATCGGACACTCGACTAAGAGTAGATATTGGCACAGTAGGCCAAGTGCCTAAGTGGCCTGCTTGACTCTGGCAGTCCTATTAGGACGAAACGGTAAAAGATCAGTTGCTGGACGGCGGGTAGTGAAATTGACCCCTCTTTCATTGAACATGGAGTAACTTATTTATGCGAGTCAGCGGGGTCGCCATCCGGAATTTCCGGCGGTTGGAGAATGTTCAGATCGACATCGAAGAGCGGGAGTCAATTTTCGTTGGGCCTAACAACAGCGGCAAGACATCAGCCACTGCTATTTTCCGTTGTTTTCTTGGAGGACGTGAATTCAAGATTCATGATTTCTCTGTCGCCCGCATGGCTGATTTTGACGCCTTTATCGCTAGCGAAGATGCAGATAAGCTCCCCAAAATTAGTCTAGATCTCTGGTTCACCATCGATCCTGAAAGCATCGCCTTCGGCAGAGTATTCACGCTGTTACCAAAGCTTTCAGATTTTACGCGTGTCGGCATTAGACTTTCCTATGAAATCGAGGACGCGAAGAAACTGCGCGAGCATTATGACGCTGCCTATCCCGCGCAAGCTGACGGGACGCGTGCAAAGGCGCTGTCTCAATATTTAGCTCTTGATGGAAATCTTGCGCGCCACTGCGCGGTTCGCTATTTCTCATTAGACGAGAAATCACATGACGGGGCTCCACCTGAGATCGTGACAAGCGAGCTCGAGTCTGACGAAGGCAAGCGTCTCTTGAAACACCTAATACGGGTGGAGTTCGTCGACGCGCAGCGCAACATCAACGACGATGATAACAGTCGCAGCAATCGGCTTTCGTCGGCATTTGCTGCCTTTTACCAGAAGAATCTCGAGCAGATCGGTCATGCTGCTGAAGCACATAATGTGATCGATGAGAATAACAAACAGCTAACTGATCACTACGCCAAGCAGTTCGACCCGCTAATCAAACTGATCAAGCACCTTGGCGTCCCATCGATTAATGATCGAGAGCTGCGTATTATTTCGTCGCTTAGTCCTGAAACTGCGCTGCGTGGGAGTACTGAACTACTCTACGTTGATCCTAATCGCCAGCATGAATTACCGGAGCTTTACAACGGCCTCGGCTTCAAGAACCTCATCTACATGGCCATTCAGGCCCGGCACTTTCATTCCCAGTGGGTAATGACAGCTGAAAACCGGTCGCTATGCTTGATGATCTTCATCGAAGAGCCGGAGGTTCATCTACACGCTCAGGTGCAGCAGACCTTCATCTCAAACATATGGGAGGTGATCAATCAGTCCGCCGTGGCATCAGGTGAACCTGAGCTCCTACCGCAGCTCGTAGTTACCACCCACTCTTCTCACATCATGGAGGCCGTCGAATTCGAAAAGGTGCGCTATTTCCAGCGCTGCCACATCAATGGCGAGACAGCCGCGTCTGGCATCCGTAACGCATCTGTCGTCCGTAGCCTCCGTGCTTTCCACGCGGACGCAGAGACAATCGAGGGCAAGCTTGTGTCTCCCTCAGAATCTTTGGCCTTTCTCAAACGCTATCTACGCCTAACGCACTGTGACCTATTCTTCGCAGATGCGGCCATTCTTGTTGAAGGCGCTGTCGAAAAGCTTCTCATGCCAGCGATGATCGAAAGCGCCGCAGCGCGTCTACGAACCACATATATCACTGTGTTGGAGGTGGGCGGCGCCTATGCCCACCGTTTCGAGGGATTACTAAGCTTTCTTCACATTCCCTACCTTGTCATCACCGATCTCGATTCGGTAGTTCCTACGGGCTATCCAAGTGCCTGTCGGGCAGACGTTGTGGGCGCACGAACATCCAACGCATCTCTCAAGAAACTGTGCGGAAAGAACACTGTCGCCGATCTGATGGCTCTGACCCCGACAGAAAAACAACACACCGAAAGGGACCGGTGCATTGCTTTTCAAATAGATATTCTAGTGACTGATGGCACTGCCACTGCGACGCTTCGTCCTAGGACGCTCGAGGAAGCGATCGCCTATGAGAATTTTTGGCTACTTCGGTCTGGTACCTTGTCAATCGATATCACAATTCCGGATCTTCTAAATGATGCGTATGAAAGTATCTACAATCGAATTAGGTCGGACAGTTTCAAAAAAACAGATTTCGCTATGGACATCTTAGCCTGCACCGAGAAGTGGATTGTTCCTAACTACATTGCCGAGGGCCTGCGTTGGCTTGAAAAGCGCTTGTGCCCACCGAGTAGTTCAGCAACGGCGGCAGCAGTTGCGGTCGCGACGGGAACATAGCATGGACGCTAGGGTTGAAAGCAAGGCAGATGCTCTGGTCCGCAAATGCTTAGATGACCGTCGCAACTTTGCGATGATTGCCGGCGCAGGCTCAGGCAAGACTAGTTCACTCGTCGATGCTCTTAGTCGAATTCGAGATCAAGAGGGAGGAGCCCTCCGAAAGCATGGACAGCGTATTGCCTGTATAACCTTCACTAACCGGGCAGTCGAGGTAATAAAAACAAGGCTAGGGTTCGACGACCTCTATTTGGTTTCGACTCTTCACGGTTTTTTATGGGGTCAGATTAGCCGTTTCCACGACGATATCCGTGAGGCGCTACGTGAGAGCCGCATTCCAGCCCTTATCGAAAAGGCTAAGGGTGACGACAACGGTGGCAATAGCAAGAAGGCCCAAAAGGCCCGCGCCAAAATCGTACGATTGGCTGCAGAACTTTCCAATCTCGCTTCGGTCAGATTCTTCAAATATGAAGACACTAGCTTCAGTGACTACGGCAAGGGCCACATCGGTCACGATGACATAATTGAGATTGCAACTTATCTGTTTGAACAAAATCCCACTTTTAGACGGATCACGGGATTACGTTTTCCTTATATTTTTGTGGATGAAGCACAGGACACGTTCGAGGGTATCGTTACTGGACTCAATCTCGTGTGTGCCGACATTGGCTTACCTATGATCGGCTACTTTGGTGACCCATGGCAGCAAATCTACGACAGGAGTGCCGGAAATTTTGCGCCGCCTCAGGGTGGGGAAATCATTGCGAAGGCCGAAAATTTCCGCTGTTCGAAGAGTGTCATCCGGCTTCTTAATGCCTATCGCAGAGACGTCGAGCAATACGCCGCAGGCGACAATAAGGAGTGCGAAGGCAGTGTCGAATTCCGGCTGATCAAAGCGGAAGAACCAACCGAGCCCCGAAAGCGTTATTCCGAGGACCAGATTGAGCGCGCCCTACGGAAGATGGACGAAGCAGTCGCACACTGGGGTTGGACCGACCGGGGTGATGTCGTGAAACTCTTCCTTGCTAGGCAAATGATCGCACGGCGAATGGGCTTTGCCGAACTCAACCGACTCTTCACAGGTGAGTATGCTTCATCCCGCGCGCAAGATGCATTCGAGGCTGGCGAGCATTTTCTTCTCAAACCATTCCTTTCGACTATTTGCCCTTTAATTACCGCACAAAAGCAGGGAGACGATCGCAAAATTATCAATTTACTGCGACGTGAAAGTCCAGCCTTCTCAGTCGACGGATTAAATGCTGAAAAGTCGCTAAAGTCGATGATCGAGACCTCGAACTCATTAGTTGGCCAGCTGCAGGCTTTGTGGAGCACTGAGAAAGTTGGTGCCATCCTGCGCTTTTGTATCGAGAAGCAGATAATCCAGCCTTCTGAGAAGCTGTGTGAGCATCTTGGCCGCCCTCCACGTATTGAAGCGTTCGATGAAGATATTCATGGACTGGATAAGGCCGAGTGGCTTGCCGACTCCCTATTTCAAATGCCAACCGAGCCGGTTGCCCGCTACGCCGACTATATTGCTAACAATACGGCTTATAGCACGCAACACGGCGTAAAGGGTGAAGAATATGAAAAAGTTATGGTCATCTATGACGATGTCGAGGCCGCGTGGAACCAATACAGCTTTAACAAAGTTTTGACGCCACTTACCGCTGGAGAACCCACTGAACGACAGCGCTCCCTGACTCAGAAACTCGCCTATGTCGCATTTTCACGCGCGAAGGAGGATCTGCGTGTTCTACTGTTTACCACGGATCCCGTAAAGGCTCGTTTAGAGCTTATCGACAACAAGCTACTAAGACCTGATCAAATCAGCATTGTGACGTAAGAATTTCGGGTCGACCCACGTTACCTCAAGAATGATGATGCTGGACCTGAGGAGGCACCTCCGCCAAGCAAGTTGTAAGAGCATGCGTACGGCTAGCAAGGTCAGGCCGAGCTTCGATTGATGTCAGACCTGAGCTTGCTGTAGATGATGCAACTTTTCCATCAGTTTATCAGGCATGGTTTCCCGCTGTTTTATCAACCTAAAGTGGGTTTGGACGGCCAAATACCTCAGCCATGGCAAGGCCGTGAACGTAGCATGAGGAAAAGTTCGTATATGTCTCCACTTAATCGCGCGCGCAATCGCTACAGCAAGCGTCGTCAGTCATGCCGATAGGTCCGCGGCTCGAGCGTATGCTCTTCCAGCGGCGGAGCCGGCGCCACGGTGCCCATGGACTGCGCCGCCCCATCGCGCTTCGGATACGGCGTCCCATCCTTGTGCGTATAGCTGTCGGTCGCGCCGTCGTACACCAGGTCGATGTCCGGATAGGTAGCACGGTCGGCGGGAATGTTCGGCCCGACCGCCAGGAACAGGGCATTGCCCCAGCTGCGGTTGACCAGGTGGTGGCCGTTCGGCTTGCCGGCCGGGAAGGCGGCGCAGTCGCCGGCGCGCATCAGGGTCTCGCCCTCGTCGGTGACGAGGGTCAGTTCGCCCGACACCACCATGACGAACTCGTCTTCATGACTATGCCAGTGGCGCTGCGAGGAAGCCGCGCCGGGTTTCAGCTCGACCAGGTTGACGCCGAACTGGGTCAGGCCGCCGGCCTCTCCCAGCGCCTGGCGGCTGCGTCCGCTGACGGCTTCGGCGAATGGGTCCGGATACTTGGTGCCGGTCAGCACGGGAATAATGCTTAGGTCTAGCCGCGACATGCTTGCTCCTTAAAGGATTGAGTTGACGCGGCTGACCTGGCCGGATGGCCTCCTCTCAGCCGCGCTTCTGCACCAGCGTCAGGATATCGTAACTTGCCACCAGTTCGTCGTTCTGGTTGGTGACCTGCACGTCCCAGGCCACCACGCCCTGGCCACGGCCCTGTTCGTCGGTACGGTTGCGGTCGACCTTGCGCTTGCACGTCAAGCGCGCGCGGATGGTGTCGCCGATCGCCACCGGCGCCACGAAGCGCAGGTTGTCCAGGCCGTAGTTGGCCAGCACCGGCCCCGGCGCCGGCGAGACGAACAGGCCCGCCGCGGCCGACAGCACGAAGTAGCCGTGGGCGATGCGCTTGCCGAACTGGGTGTCCTTGGCCGCGATCTCGTCGAAGTGCATGTAGAAGTAGTCGCCCGAGATGCCGCCGAAGTTGACGATGTCGGCTTCGCTCACGGTGCGGCGGTGCGTCAAGAGAGAATGGCCGATCTCCAGGTCCTCGAACCAGCGGCGGAAAGGATGGATCTCGGATTCCTTGACCGCGCCGCCGCGCACGTATTCGCCGGTGACGGCCGTTAGCATGGTCGGCGAGCCCTGCACCGCCGCGCGCTGCAGGAAGTGTTTTACCGCGCGGATGCCGCCCAGCTCTTCGCCGCCGCCGGCGCGGCCCGGACCGCCGTGCTTGAGCTGCGGCAGCGGCGAGCCGTGACCCGTGCTGTCCACGGCCGACTCGCGGTCGAGGATGTGCACACGGCCGTGCGAAGCGGCCGCGATTGGCACCGCGTGCGCGGCGATCGCCGGGTCCTTCGTCGCCAGCGTCGTCACCAGGCTGCCGCGGCCGCGTGCGGCGAGATCGAGCGCCTCGTCGATGTCGCGGTAGGTCATCATGGTGCTGACCGGGCCGAAGGCTTCGATGTCGTGGACGGCGGCGTTGATGGCCGCGTTGCGGCACAGGAGCAGGGTCGGCGAGAAGAAGGCGCCGTTGGCGCAGCCTTCGCCCACCGGGTTGAAACCGTGATGGGCGCCGAAGATCACCTCGTTGCCGCGCGCGAGCATCTCGACGCGCTCGCTGACGTCGCGGTGCTGGTCCATGGAGGCCAGCGCGCCCATGCGCACGCCTTCCAGCTTCGGATTGCCGACCACAATTTTGGATAAGCGATCGCGCAGGCGCTCGCCGAGCGCATCGACGTGCTGCTCGGGGACGATGATGCGGCGGATCGCCGTGCACTTCTGGCCGGCTTTACCCGTCATCTCGCGCGCGACTTCTTTTACGAACAGGTCGAATTCGGGATCGTCCGGGGTGACGTCCGGCGCCAGGATGGCGGCGTTCAGCGAATCGGCTTCGGCCGTAAACGGGACCGATTCCTTGATGAGATTCGCGTTGGCGCGCAGTTTGGCGGCGGTGTCGGCCGAGCCGGTGAAGGTGACGGCATCAAAACCCGTCAGGCGGTCCAGCAGGTCGCCGGTCGAGCCGATCACGAGCTGCAGCGCGCCCTCCGGCAGCAGGCCGGATTCATGCATCATCTTGACAACCGCATGGGTCAGGTAGCTGGTCGCGGTGGCCGGCTTGCCGATGCAAGGCATGGCGGCCAGGAAGCTGGGCGCGAATTTTTCGAGCAGGCCCCAGATCGGGAAGTTGAAGGCGTTGATGTGCACCGCCAGGCCGCCCTTCGGGACCAGGATGTGGGTGCCGGCGAAGCCGCCGCGCTTGCCGAGGTTCATTGCCGGGCCTTCGTGCAGCACGTTCGACGAAGGCAGCTCGCGCGAGCCCATGCTGGCGTAGGCGAACAGGGTGCCGATGCCGCCTTCGACGTCGACCCAGCTGTCCGGGCGGGTGGCGCCGGTCAGGTGCGAGATTTCGTAGAGTTCTTCCTTGCGCTCCATCAGGTAGAGGGCCAGGGCTTTCAGGCGCTGGGCGCGGGTCTGGAAGTCGAGCTTCATCAGGCCGGGGACGCCTTGCTTGCGGGCGTAAGTCACCGCCTCGTCGAAGTCGATCTTCTCGGCGTGGGTGTGGTAGACCAGCTGGCCGTCGAGGGCGCTGTGCAGGGGGGTGGCGGCTTCCTGGCCGATCCAGCGGCCGCCGATCCAGCTTTGCAGGGTGCTTGGGGTGTGCATGTTTGGTGTCTCCTCGGGATGACCGTCATTTTTGCAGGCGGCCGGGATGATCGTGGGGCGCGTTCGGGTGGGGACGAGTCCCCACCCTACGTCGCTGTCTCGTGCGTTCGGGCTGATCGACAGCCTGAATCCGCGTGGGCACAGGTGCCTACGCCGGCCGCGCCCACCCTACGTCTTGGGTACGTGGCCGCCGTTGTTGGAAAAGTCGAAGACGGGGCGGTTCGGTTCGATCTCGGTGTAGGCCTCGACTTCGCGCATCGTTTTCATTGAGCGTTCGGTCAGCTGGTGGTACTGGCGGGTGCCGAAGCTCTTCCAGGCGATCTCCTCGGGCTTGAGCTCGCGCATCACGCGCGCGGGCGTGCCCATCACCATGCTGCGCGGCGGGATGATCATCTTCGCCTTCACGAAGCTCATCGCGGCGACAATCGATTCCTCGCCCACGACCGCGCCGTCCATCACGACCGCGTTCATGCCGACCATGGCGTTGCGGCCCACGCGGCAGCCGTGCAGCACGGCGCCGTGGCCGATGTGGCCGTCGACCTCGATCACGGTCTCGCCGTCCTCGACGCCGTGCATCACGCAGGTGTCCTGGACGTTGGCGCCCTCTTCCAGGACCAGGCGGCCGAAGTCGCCGCGCAAGGATGCCAGTGGGCCGATGTAGCAGCGCGGGCCGACGATCACGTCGCCGATCAGCACGGCCGTCGGGTGCACGTAGGCGCTCGGGTGCACCACCGGGCGCACGCCGTCGATCTCGTAGACCTTGACCATGTCAGACCCTTTCGATGATCAGGGCGATGCCCTGGCCGACGCCGATGCACATCGTGCACAGCGCGTAGCGCCCGCCGGTGCGGTGCAGCTGGTAGACGGCGGCCGTGACCAGGCGCGCGCCGGATGCGCCCAGCGGGTGGCCCAGCGCGATCGCGCCGCCGTTCGGGTTCACGTGTTCGGCGTCGTCGGCCAGGCCGAGGTCGCGCAGCACGGCCAGGCTCTGCGAGGCAAAGGCTTCGTTCAGCTCGATCACGTCCATCTGCTCGATGGTGAGACCGGTCTGGGCCAGCACCTTCCTGGTCGCCGGCGACGGGCCGAAGCCCATGATGCGCGGCGCCAGGCCGGCGGTGGCCATGCCGATGATGCGGGCGCGCGGGGTCAGGCCGAAGCGTTCGGCGGCGCTGCCCGATGCGATCAAGAGGGCGCAGGCGCCGTCGTTCACGCCCGAGGCGTTACCGGCGGTGACGGTGCCGTCGGGCGTCACCACGCCCTTCAGTTTCGCCAGCGCTTCGATGCTGGTGTCCGGGCGCGGGTGTTCGTCGGTGTCGAACACGCGCGAGTCGCCCTTCTTGCTGTGGATCGTCACCGGCACGATCTCGTCCTTGAACACGCCGGCGGCATGCGCGCGCGCCCAGCGCTGCTGGCTGCGGATCGCGAACGCGTCCTGATCAAGCCGGTTGACGTTGAAATCCTTCGCCACGTTCTCGGCCGTCTCAGGCATCGAGTCGATGCCGTACTTGGCTTTCATGAGCGGATTGACGAAGCGCCAGCCGATGGTGGTGTCCTCGATCCTGGCCGCGCGCGAAAAGGCGCTGTCGGCCTTGCCCATCACGAAGGGCGCGCGGGTCATGCTCTCGGAGCCGCCGGCGATGATCAGGTTGGCCTGGCCCGACAGGATGGCGCGCGCGCCGATGCCGACCGCGTCCAGGCTGGAGCCGCACAGGCGGTTGATGGTGTTGCCGGGCACCTCGGGCGGTAGGCCGGCCAGCAGGCCCGCCATGTGGCCGACGTTGCGGTTGTCCTCGCCCGCCTGGTTGGCGCAGCCCCAGTACAGGTCGTCGACCATGGTCCAGTCCACGCCCTTGTTGCGCTCGATGAGGGCGGCGATCGGCAGCGCCGCCAGGTCGTCGGCGCGCACCGAGGCGAGCGCGCCGCCGTAGCGGCCGAAGGGGGTGCGGATGGCGTCGCAGATGAATGCGTCGATCATTGAATGTCTCCTCGTGTTCAGGTGTTCTTCGGGCGCTTGTCGAGCACGCGCCGGGCCTTGCCGGTCATGGTGCGCTCGATGCCCATCGGCGGGGTCAGGGTCACTTTCGTGGTGACGCCGACATAGGTCTTGATGCAGTGCTGCAGCTCGCGGCACAGGGCCTCGACGATCTCCGCCGCCATGCCGGCCTCGCGCAGTTCGCCGAACACTTCCAGCGTGTCCAGGTGGCCGTCCTTGGCGACGACCAGCTGGTACTGCGGCGCCAGCGCCGGCATCTTGAGCACCAGTTCCTCGATCTGGCTCGGGAACACGTTCACGCCGCGGATGATCAGCATGTCGTCCGAGCGGCCGGTGATGCGGCCCATGCGGCGCATCGAGCGCGAAGTCGGCGGCAGCAAGCGGGTCAGGTCGCGCGTGCGGTAGCGGATGATGGGCAACGCTTCCTTCGACAGCGAAGTAAACACCAGCTCGCCCTCTTCGCCGTCGGGCAGCACTTCACCGGTCTCGGGGTCGATGATCTCGGGGTAGAAATGGTCTTCCCAGATCACGGGGCCGTCCTTGCTCTCGATGCATTCGCTGGCCACGCCCGGGCCCATCACTTCCGACAGGCCGTAGATGTCGACCGCGTCGATGCCGGCCTTCTGCTCGATCTCGGCGCGCATGGCGTTGGTCCAGGGCTCGGCGCCGAAGATGCCGACCTTCAGCGGGGACTTGGCCGGGTCCAGCCCCTGGCGCTGGAACTCCTCGACGATGTTCAGCATGTAGGAAGGCGTGACCATGATGATCGAGGGCTGGAAGTCGCAGATCAGCTGGACCTGCTTCTCGGTCTGCCCGCCCGACATCGGCACAACCGTGCAGCCCAGGCGCTCGGCGCCGTAGTGGGCGCCCAGGCCGCCCGTGAACAGGCCATAGCCGTAGGCCACGTGCACCATGTCGCCCGGACGGCCGCCGGCCGCGCGGATCGAGCGCGCGACGACGTCGGCCCAGGTGTCGATGTCGCGCTGCGTGTAGCCGACCACCGTCGGGCGCCCCGTGGTGCCGGAGGACGCGTGCACGCGCACCACCTGCTCGCGCGGCACGGCGAACAGGCCGAAGGGGTAGTTGTCGCGCAGGGTCTTCTTCTCGGTGAACGGGAACTTCGCCAGGTCGGCGAGGGTTTTCAGGTCCTCGGGATGCACGCCTGCCTCGTCGAAGGCCTTGCGGTAGTGCGGCACGTTCTCGTAGGCGTGCTTCAAGGACCATTTCAGGCGTTCGAGCTGCAGCGCCTGCAGTTCGTCGCGGCTGGCGCGTTCGATCGGTTCCAGCTCGCCGGGCGAGGGAATGCGTTGGACCATCTGTGTCTCCTTCTCAGCTGTGTTTCAGGCGGCGCCTATCAAATGTCGAACTACGCGTTCACCTCGGCCACCATCCCGCTCACGCGGTGCGACTTGCCGCGAAAGAGCGCGATCGTCTTGCCTTCGGCATTGGTCACGGTGACGTCGTAGACGCCGGTCTTGCCAGCCAGCGCCTGCTCCACCGCTTCGGCCGTCAACAGGTCGCCTTCGCGTCCCGGGGACAGGTAATCGATGGTGCAGCCGGCGCCGACCGTATTGAAATTGTGCGAGTTGCAGGCGAAGGCGAAGGCGCTGTCGGCCAGCATGAAGATGAAGCCGCCGTGGCAGGTCGCATGACCGTTGAGCATGTCGGCGCGCACGCGCATGCTCATGCGCGCATAGCCGGGGCGGATGGCATCGAGGGCCATGCCCAGCGCCTGGCTGGCCGGGTCGCGTTCGTACATCGTCTTGCCGGCCAGTTCGGCCAGCGCCTGCGGGTCGTGCAGTTGATTGCCGTGCTGGTCGCTATGCATGGAAACGGGCTCCGGTCGGGTTGGCGGCGAGCTTGCGGCGCAGCAGCGGCGAGACGCGGTAGCGGTCTTCGCCATAGGTGGCGGCCAGGTTCGCCAGGACCGTCACCACGTGCCCGATGCCGACGCTGTCGGCCCAGGCCAGCGGCCCGCGCGGATAGTTCACGCCTTTCTGCATCGCGATGTCGACCGCGATCGCGCTGCACACGCCCTGGTTGACGGCATCGGCGGCTTCGTTGGCCAGCATGGCGACGGTACGCATCACGGCCATGCCGGGCACGTCGTCGATGCGCGTGACCTCGAAACCGGCGGCCTGGAACATGCCGACCACCGAGTAGTAGGCTTCGTCGCTGCACTGGTCGGCGCGCGCCAGCGCGATGCGGGTCGCCTTGGCGTGATCCAGCAGCAAATCGTAGACCACCGTGTTCGGATGCTTGTTGGCGGCCGCGCGCTCGGTGGCGCTGCGCCCGTCGGTGAGGAAGATCGCGGCGCCGTTGCAGTGGAAGGCGGGCGCTTCGTGCTTCTCGGCGCCGGCCAGCGGTTCGCGGTGGGTCACGCTGAAGCCGGCATTCGCCAGGCGCGCTTCCATCGGGCTGACGATGCTGTTGGTGATCTCGCGGCGCACGCTGATGCCGACCGTGCTCGGCCGTTCCTGCGCCGGTTCGATCCGGGGCGCCGGTTTCGCGGCGTCCGTGCCGTAGCGGTAGAAGCCGCGGCCCGTCTTGCGGCCGAGGAAGCCGGCGTTCACCAGCTCCTGCTGCAGGATCGAGGGCGTGTAGCGCTGGTCGCCGTAATAGGCGGCGTGCACCGATTGCGTGACCGAGAAGTTGACGTCGTGGCCGATCAGGTCCATCAGTTCGAAGGGACCCATGCGGAAACCGCCGCAGTCGCGCATGACCGCGTCCAGCGTGGCCGGGTCGGCGGCGCGCACCAGCAGCAGGCGCAGCGCCTCGGCATAGTAGGGCCGCGCGACGCGGTTGACGATGAAGCCGGGCGTGGACTTCGCGTGCACCGGGTCCTTGCCCCAGGCTTCGGCGGTGGCATGGATGGTGTCGGCCACCTCACGACTGGTGGCAAGGCCGCTGATCACCTCTACCAGCGCCATCAGCGGCACCGGGTTAAAGAAGTGCATGCCGACCAGGCGCTCGGGATGGCGCAGCGGCGCGGCGATCGCCGTCACCGAGATCGAGGACGTGTTGGTCGCGAGGATGCAGCGTTCGTCGACGATGCCTTCCAGGTCGGTGAAGAGCTTGCGCTTGGCGTCCAGGTTCTCGACGATGGCTTCGATGACGAGCGAGGCGCCGGCCACCTGGGCCAGCGTGTCGACCGTCGTCAAGCGCTCGCGCGCCAGGTCCGCTTCAGCGGCGCCCATCCGGCCCTTCTCGACCAGCTTGTCGTAGACCTTGCCGATATCAATGATGGCCTTCGCTGCCGCGTCAGGCCGCGTGTCGAACAGGCGCACCTCGTGGCCGCTGGCGGCGGCGATCTGGGCAATGCCGGAGCCCATCGCGCCGCTGCCGATGACGGCAACGACACTCCCCTTGGCTAATGCCTCCATCCTTACTCTCCCTTGAACTGGGCCGGACGCTTGGCGATGAAGGCGGCGACGCCTTCGCGGTAGTCGTGGCTGTAGCCCAGCTCGCGCATCATCTCGCCTTCCAGTTTCAGTTGTTCCGGCAGGGTGTTGGCGTAGCTGGCCTGCAGCGCCTTCTTGGTGAAGGCCAGGCCCTTTGTTGGCGCGCTGGCGAAGTGATCGGCCATGGCCATGGCCTCGTCCATCAGCGCCTCGTCCGGCACGCAGCGCCAGATCAGGCCCCATTCCTCGGCCTTCTCGGCCGTCAGCTTCTCGCCCAGCATGGCCAGGCCCGTGGCGCGGGCGTGGCCGATCAGGCGCGGCAGGTGCCAGGTGCCGCCGGTGTCGGGGATCAGGCCGAGCTTGCAGAAGGCTTCGATGAAGCTGGCGGACTTCGCGGCCAGCACGATGTCGCAGGCCAGCGCCAGGTTGGCGCCGGCGCCGGCGGCCACGCCGTTGACGGCGCAGATCACCGGCATCGGCAGCGAGCGCAGGGTCATCACCAGCGGCGCGTAGAATTTTTCCACCGATTCACCCAGGTCCACGCCCGGCGCGCCGGGAGCGACCGCGCGGTCGGCGAGGTCCTGGCCGGCGCAAAAACCCCGGCCGGCGCCGGTCAGCACCAGCACGCGCACCGACTTGTCGGCTTGCAGCTTATCGAGCGCGTTGCGCACTTCCAGGTGCATGGCCTGGGTAAAACTGTTCAGGCGGTCGGGGCGATTCAGGGTCAGGACGGCGACGCCGTCCTCGATCTTGAATTGAATCGATTCGTAGCTCATGTGTCTCCTCCAGTTTTTGTTAGGTGACTCGAGAAACCGTAGCGAGCGGAAGGAGTTTTGGCCGAGAAGCGCAGCTGTACGAGTAGTACAGCGAGCATCGCAGGTCAAAAATCCGACGCGCAGTAGGTTTATCGAGCCACCGGTTATTCGTGCTGGTCGAAATCGACGATGACCTTGTCGGTGATCGGGAAGGACTGGCAGGACAGGACAAAACCGCGCGCCACTTCGTAGTCTTCCAGCGCATAGTTCACGTCCATCTCGACATTGCCCTCGACGACCTTGCAGCGGCAGGTCGAGCAGACGCCGCCCTTGCAGGAGTAGCGCATGTCGATGCCCGCGCGCAGGCCGGCGTCGAGGATCGATTCCTTGTCCTTGTCCATCGTGAAGCTGGCGGCGCTGCCGTCCATGATCACGGTGACTTCGGTCTGGTGCGCGGCGCCGACCTCGATCTTGCGCGGTTTATGTTCGTGTTTCGGGATGCTGGCGGCGAACAGCTCGATGCGGATCTTCTCCTTCGCCATGCCCGCGTCCTGCAGCGACTTCGAGACGCCGTGCATCATGTCTTCCGGACCGCAGATGAAGGCGACGTCGATGTCGTTGATGTCGATCCAGTGCTTGAGGAAGGCGCTGCACTTCTCGCCGGTGATGCGGCCGTTGAAGAGTTCGATGTCCTGCGGCTCGCGGCTCATCACGTAGACCAGCTTCAGGCGGCCCATGTAGCGGTCCTTCAGGTCGGTCAGCTCGTCGCGGAAGATCACGGACGAGGAGGCGCGGTTGCCGTAGACCAGGGTGAAGCGGCTCTTCGGCTCGGCCTGCAGGGTGGTCTTGATGATCGAGAGGATGGGCGTGATGCCGCTGCCGGCGGCGAAGGCCAGGTAGTGGCGTTCGCTCTCGGGATCGAGCGGCACGTTGAAGTGGCCCATCGGCGGCATCACTTCCAGCGTGGCGCCAGCTTGCAGGTGTTCGTTGGCCCAGCTCGAGAACAGGCCGCCCGGGGTGCGCTTGATCGCCACGCGCAGCTGCTCGTCCTGCACCGCCGAGCAGATCGAATACGAGCGGCGCACGTCTTCGCCCTCGATCAGGGCGCGCAGGGTCAGGTGCTGGCCCTGCTGGTAGGCGAAGGTTTGTTTCAGTTCCGGCGGCACGGCGAAGGTGACCGCGATCGCATCGCGCGTCTCGTGCTTCACCTTGGCGACGGTCAGTGGATAGAATTTGCTCATGGTGCGTCTTTTAATGGCACTTGAAGTAATCGAAAGGCTCGCGGCAATCCAGGCATTTGTACAAGGCCTTGCACGGGGTCGAGCCGAACTGGCTGGTGAGCTGGGTGTGCTTCGAGCCGCAATGCGGGCAGGCGACTTCGGGCTCGACGAAGGCAGAGCGCTTAATGGCACTCAGGCCGCCGCGCAGGCCGCTGATGTCGATGGCCTGCTGCACCGGCGGCGCGATGCCGTAGCCCTTCAGCGCGGCCTTGCCGGATTCGCTCATCCAGTCGGTGGTCCAGGCGGGCGACAACCGGGTCACGATGCGCAGCTTCTCGATGCCGCGTGCGTGCAGGGCCTCGTTCACGGCGTCGGCAATGACCTGCATCGCCGGGCAGCCCGAATAGGTCGGCGTAATCGTCACCACGCACTCGTCATCCTCGAAGGCGACGCCGCGCACGATGCCCAGGTCCACCACCGAGATCACCGGGATCTCGGGGTCGGGCACTTCGCCGAGCCAGGTCCAGACCTGCTCGACCGTGACGCCTTGGGCAGTCATTACCACTCCGCTCCCGGATAGGCGCGCTGCAGGAACTGCATCTCGGCCAGGATGTAGCCGAGGTGCTCGCTGTGCCGGCCCTGCTTGCCGCCGCGCTGCATCCAGGCGTCCGGTGCAGGCATGGTCAAGGTGGCTTCGGCGAAGATCTCGCTCACGTGCTCGAGGAAGGCGGCGCGCAAGCCTTCGACCGGCGGGGCGATGCCCTGCTCGACCATCGTGTTGTCGATCTCGTCGTAGATAAACACTTCGCCGGTGTACATCCACAGTTCGTCGGCCGCCGCCTGCATCTTGGCGTGGCTGACGTCGGTGCCGTCGCCCAGGCGCACCACCAGATCGCCGCTGCGGCGCAGGTGGTAGGTCACTTCCTTCAGCGATTTTTCCGCGATCTCGGCGATGCGCTGGTCGCTGGACTTCAGCAGGCCCTGCATCAGGAAGTAGTGCCAGGTGTCGAAGAAGAACTGGCGCATCATCGTGTCGGCGTAGCTGCCGTTGGGCTGCTCGACTAGCAGGACGTTGCGGTAGTCGTGGGCGTCGCGGTGGAAGGCCATGCGGTCTTCGTCGCGGCCCTTGCCTTCCAGTTCGCCGGCATAGGTCAGCCACATGCGCGTCTGGCCCAGCAGGTCGAGGGCGACGTTGGTCAGGGCCATGTCTTCTTCCAGGGCTGGACCCTTGCCGCAGAGCTGGGAGAGCTGCTGCGAGAGGATCAGGGCGTTGTCGCCCTGGCGCAGCAGATATTCGAACTTTGCATCCATGGCCGCGCTCACAGGTTCTTCACTTCTTCCGGCATCGGGAAGAAGGTCGGGTGGCGGTAGACCTTGCTGTTGGCCGGCTCGAACAGCGCCTCTTTATCGGACGGGCTGGAAGCGACGATGTCGGCGGCGCGCACGACCCAGATCGAGACGCCTTCGTTGCGGCGGGTGTAGACGTCGCGTGCGTTGTTGATCGCCATCTCGGCGTCAGGGGCGTGCAGGCTGCCGACGTGCTTGTGGGCGAGGCCGTGCTGGCTGCGGATGAAAACTTCCCACAGGGGCCATTCTTTGCTCATGGTGTGTCTCCGGTGTTCCAGGATGTTTTCGGCTTCGTGAGCCGTATTGGTTTGCGTGCGTTCGTTGAACGCGTGGGCGGAGAATCCGCCCACCCCACGTTACGCTGCAGCTTTGCGAGCGGCTTTTTTCTCGGCGTGGGCGACCAGGGCGTCGCGGAACCATTCGCCGTCCTCGTAGGCTTTCACGCGGGTGCGCAGGCGCTCGCGGTTGCAGGGGCCGTTGCCCTTCAGGACGTTGTGGAATTCGCTCCAGTCGATCTCGCCGAAGTCGTAGTGGCCGGTTTCCTCGTTCCACTTCAGATCGGGATCGGGAATGGTCAGGCCCAGGTATTCGGCTTGCGGCACGGTCTGGTCGACCATGCGCTGGCGCAGCTCGTCGTTCGAGAACAGCTTGATGCGCCACTTGGTCGACTGCGCGCTGTTGACCGATTCGGCATCCGATGGGCCGAACATCATCAAGGACGGCCACCACCAGCGGTTCAGCGCATCCTGCGCCATCGCCTTCTGCTCGGGCGTGCCCTTGGCCAGGCTCATCATGATGTCGTAGCCCTGGCGCGCGTGGAAGGATTCTTCCTTGCAGACGCGGATCATGGCGCGCGAGTATGGGCCGTAGGAGCAGCGGCAGAGCGGGATCTGGTTGATGATGGCCGAGCCGTCGACCAGCCAGCCGATCGCGCCCATGTCGGCCCAGCTCAGGGTCGGGTAGTTGAAAATGCTCGAGTACTTGGCCTTGCCCGAATGCAGGGCGGCGAGCAGTTCGTCGCGCGAGACGCCCAGGGTTTCGGCGGCGCTATACAGGTACAAGCCGTGGCCGGCTTCGTCCTGGATCTTGGCCAGCAGCACCGACTTGCGCTTGAGCGTCGGAGCGCGGGTCACCCAGTTGCCTTCCGGCAGCTGGCCGACGATCTCGGAGTGCGCGTGCTGGGAGATCTGGCGGATCAGGGTCTTGCGGTAAGCCTCGGGCATCCAGTCCTTCGGCTCGATTTTTACACCGGCATCGATGCGGGCCTGGAATGCTTGTTCCTCGGCACTCATGTCTTCTTGCGTCTGGACCATTTTCAGGCCCGTTTCCACCATCTGCGCGTACATGGTCTGTCTCCCATTGCAAACATCGTGAAAGGATAATACGATACAAAAAACGAGATGTACACCAAAATTTTGAATCATATTGAGAAGCAACAGAGCAGGAACGACGACAGGATTCCATGAAGCAAATGAACAGCACCGAGTGGATTGCCCACTGCCTCGCAATCGATCCGCCACGCTCGAAATCCCTGGTCATGACAGTGATGGGCGACGCCATCGCGCCGCACGGCGGCGCGGCCTGGCTGGGCAGCCTGATCGAACTGCTCGGGCCGCTGGGCGTGACCGACCGCCTGGTGCGCACCAGCGTGTTCCGCCTGGTGCAGGAAGGCTGGCTCACGGCCAGCCGCGAGGGCCGGCGCAGCCGCTACGCCTTCGATCCCAAGTCGCTGCCGCGCTTCCAGCGCGCCGACCGCCGCATCTACGCCCCGCCCGGCCTGCACTGGGACGGCCGCTGGACCCTGGTGCTGGCGCCCAACGGCAGCATCGACGGCGAGCTGCGCACGGCGGTGCGCAAGGAATTGCAGTGGGAAGGCTATGCGATGCTGGGGCCGGGCTTGCTGGCGCATCCGGCGGCGGACGTCGAGGGCCTGGCCGATGCCTTGATGCGCACCGGGGCGCAGGGCAAGGTGTTCGTCGTGAGCGCCGGCGAATTGCCGGATGCGGGCTCGCGGCCGCTGCGCGAACTCGTGGGCGAAGGCTGGGACCTCTCCACGGTGGCGCAGGGCTACCGCGACTTCGTCGCCCGCTTCACGCCGCTGCTGGCCCTGCTGCGCGACGAGGGAGAAGTGGCGCCGGACGCCGCGTTCGCGATCCGCTCGCTCTTGATCCACGCCTACCGCCGCCTGCAGTTGCACGATCCGCTGCTGCCGATCGAGCTGCTGCCCGAGCCCTGGCCGGGGTCGGATGCCTACGCGGTGGCGCGCGCGGTCTACCTCCTGGTGTATGCGCAGGCCGAGGTGCACGTCGATGCGGTGCTGCGGCGCGAGGATGAGGCGGCGCCGGCGGCCGATGCGGCGTTTTATCAGCGCTTTGGCGGCTTGCGCGCCTGATCGGGCGTTCGAATCGGTGGGTTCGAGAACCCACCCTACGCCACTCCGATCGTTTTTTTGTAGGGTGGGTTCTCGAACCCACCGGCTCCGACAGTGGCGCCAATGATCACCCTGTGAGACAGCGTGGACTCGGGAGTCCACCCTACTCCCTTCGATCATGTCGCCACCGTTCGCACAGCCGGGTTCTTGTAGAGTGGGCACCGGTCGCGTCATCGGCGCCCTGAAACCTGATCCGCCCCCTTTCGCACCCCACGAAACCGAGTATCATCTCGGCTTTACGCCATTCATCCGGGACACACCATGTCTATCAAGATCAGCAGCCAGTTCGACGCTGGCGCCATCGAGGTCGTGAACGCCACGAGCGCGAACGCCATCGACCTGAACATCCGCAAGGATTCGCACGCCGACATCACCCAGTGGTTCTACTTCCGCCTGCAGGGCGCGCAAGGCCAGGCCTGCACGATCCGCTTCCTGAACGCCGGCCAGGCCGCATATCCGAAGGGCTGGGAAGACTACAACGCGATGGCGAGCTACGACCGCGTCAACTGGTTCCGCGTGCCGACCTCGTTCGACGGCCAGGTCATGATGATCGAGCACACCCCGGGCATGGACAGCGTCTACTACGCCTACTTCGAGCCCTACTCGTGGGAACGCCACCTGGAGCTGCTCGACCGCGCCCAGATGAGCGAACACGTGCGCATGGTCGACCTGGGTTCGACCGTCGACGGCCGCGACCTGAACATGCTGGTCATCGGCGAACCGGCGCCCGAGAAGAAGAAGGTCTGGGTCATCGCGCGCCAGCACCCGGGCGAAACCATGGCCGAGTGGTTCGTCGAGGGCATGCTCGACGCCCTGCTCGACCCATCCCACCCGTTCGGGCGCCAGCTGCTGAACGAGACCGTGTTCTACGTGGTCCCGAACATGAATCCGGACGGTTCCGTCCGCGGCAACCTGCGCACGAATGCCGCCGGCGCCAACCTGAACCGCGAATGGCTGAACCCGACCATGGAACGCAGCCCGGAAGTGTTCTTGGTCAAGCAGAAGATGCACGAAACGGGCGTCGACCTCTGCCTGGACGTGCACGGCGACGAAGGCCTGCCCTACGTGTTCGTGGCCGGCAGCGAATCCCTGCCGAACTTCACGCCCGAGCAGGATGCCGCCCAGAAGCGCTTCATCGCCGACTTCAAGATCGCCAGCCCGGACTTCCAGGACGTGCACGGCTACGGCGAGTCGCCGTATAGCGAGGAAACCCTGACCATGGGTTCGCCGCACATCACCCACGCCTTCGGCTGCCTGTCGCTGACCCTGGAACTGCCGTTCAAGGACAACGCCAACGACCCGGACCCGCAGGTCGGCTGGGACGGCGCGCGCAGCGCCCGCCTCGGCGCGGCGGTGCTGCAACCGGTGCTGCAATCGGTCCGCGCGATCGAGTAAGATCGAACCATCCGACGATGCCCCGCCTGCCGGGGCATTTTTCTTTTTCATCCTTGAGACCAGCACATCATGTCCGTTTTCGCCGCACCCGTCTTCGACGCCACCGTCATCTATAACGGCCAGGAACTCTTCAAGGGCCAGGGCGCTGCCCGGGGTTGGGCCGAGAAAGTCGAAAAAGAACTCGAGACCGCCATCACGGTCGAGAAGATCGGCACCGGCTGGGCCCTGCGCGGCACGGTCGACGGCGTCGACGTTACCTGGGGCATCTATGGCCAGCGCCTGAGCCGCATCGAAGCCGCGTGAACGATGCGGCTTGTGGAATTCAGGCAACGCGTGCGCCACGCGTCCCTCGCGCGAAGCGCTCTATAATGCATGGAAAACAACGCCGGCCAGCGCCGGCCAGCGCCGGCGCCACCATAACCGGTCGGGCATGCGACGGCGTCACGCCGCTGGCGGCGCAGCAGTCTGCCCGTCCCATCCATAGGCCGCTTCATGCATACCGCATCTTCTCCGCAAACCTTGCCCCCACGCATGTCGACCGGCATCCCGGGCCTCGACGACATCCTCGGCGGCGGCCTGACGCCGCAGCGGGTCTACCTGGTCGAGGGGACGCCGGGGACCGGCAAGACCACGCTGGGCCTGCAATTCCTGCTCGACGGCGCGGCACGCGGCGAGAGCGGCCTGTACATCACCCTGTCGGAAACGGCCGACGAATTGCGGGCGGTGGCCGCCAGCCATGGCTGGTCGCTCGACGCGCTGGCGATCCACGAGCTGGCCGGCGACGAAGCGCTCGACCTCGACTCCCAGCAGTCGGTGTTCCACCCGTCCGAAGTCGAACTGGGCGAGACCACGCGCAGGGTGATGGATGAAGTCGACTGCCTGAAGCCGGTGCGCGTGGTCTTCGACAGCATGTCCGAGATGCGCCTGCTGGCGCAGAATCCGCTGCGCTACCGGCGCCAGATCCTCGCGCTCAAGCAGTTCTTCGCGGCCAGAGGCTGCACCGTGCTGCTGCTCGACGACAAATCCAGCGCCTCGGACCAGCACCTGCACAGCATCGCCCACGGCGTCGTCAGCCTCGAACAGCTCGCCAAGGAATTCGGCAAGGAGCGCCGGCGCGTGAACATCGTCAAGATGCGCGGCATTCGCTTCCGCGGCGGCTTCCACGACTACAACCTCGACACCGGCGGCATCGTCGTGTACCCGCGCCTGGTGGCGGCCGAGCATCTCAGCGACTTCACGCCGTCGATCAGCTCCAGCGGCACGATCGGCTTCGACCGCCTGCTGGGCGGCGGCCTGGTGCGCGGCACGAATACCCTGATGGTCGGCCCCTCGGGCATCGGCAAGACCACCCTTTCGGTACGCTGCCTGCTGGCGGCGCTCGAACGCGGCGACAGGGCTTCGTACTACCTGTTCGACGAGGGGCTGGGCACCTTCTTCGCGCGCAGCGCCGCGCTGGGCATGGACCTGCGTCGCTACGTCGAGAACGGCCAGCTGCGCATTACCCACATCGATCCGGCCGAACTGTCGCCGGGCGAATTCGCCCAGATGCTGCGCGACGCGGTCGAACTGCACGGGATCGGCTTCATCGTCATCGACAGCCTGAACGCCTACCTGCAGGCGATGCCGGGCGAGCAGTACCTGACGCTGCAGATGCACGAACTGCTGTCCTACCTGAACCAGCAGGGCGTGACCACGGTGCTGGTGCTCGGCCAGCATGGCCTGATCGGCGAAGTGCGCACCGACGTCGACCTGAGCTACCTGTCCGACACCACCGTGCTGATGCGCTTCTTCGAGTCGAACGGGCGCCTGCGCCGTGCGCTCACGGTGATCAAGAGCCGCACCGCGAGCCATGCGCTGACCATCCACGAACTGCAGCTCGGTGCGGAGGGTATCCGCATCGGCGAGCCGCTCGAAGGCTTCGAGGGCGTGCTGACCGGACTGCCCAGCTACCGCGGCAAGACGCCGATGATGTCGGGCGATGCCGATGACCGCTAGCGGCGCCGAAGAGCGCGTCCTGATCTGCGCCCCGCGCGGCCGCGACGCCGAGGTCATGTGCTCGGTGCTCGCGGCCGACGGTGTCGGGTGCGAGCCCGTGGCCGGGGTCGATGCCCTCGCCGATTGCATCGCGGCCGGCGCCGGCGCCGCCATCGTGGCCGAGGAAGCGCTGGCCGGCGCCGACCTTGCGCGCCTGCGCGCCTGGCTCGGCCAGCAGGCGGCCTGGTCCGACTTTCCCTTCGTGGTCTTGCTGAGCAAGCTCGTCGGCCCGGCGCCGGACGCCGCACGCGCGCTCATTGCGCAACTCGGCAACGTGGTGCTGCTCGAACGGCCCCTGAACACGCAGACCCTGCGCAGCGCGGCAGGCTCGGCCCTGCGCGCGCGGCGCCGCCAGTACCAGGCGCGCGCCGTGCTGGCCGACCGCGAACGCACCGCCGCCAGCCTGCTGCAAAGCCAGCAAGCGCTGGTCGAACTGAACGAGACGCTGGAAGCGCGCATCGAGGAACGCACGCGCGCCCTGGCCCAGGCCAACGACCGCCTGATGAACGAAGTGATCGAGCGCGAGCGGGTGCAGCAGGCGCTGGTCCAGTTCCAGAAGATGGAAGCCGTCGGCCGCCTCACCGGCGGCATCGCCCACGATTTCAACAACCTGCTCAACGTGGTCCAGGGCAGCATGGACCTGATCCTGCTGGCGTCGAAGGACGAGGTCGCGAGAAAGCGCGCCGAGGTCGCGCGCCGCGCCTGCCAGCGCGGCGGCAAGCTCACCAGCCAGCTGCTCGCCTTCTCGCGCAACCAGAGCCTGGACCTGCGTCCGCTCGACGTCGGCGTCCTGTTCGAGGGCGTGCGCGAACTGGTGTCCACCTCGCTCGGCGCGTCCATCGGCCTGCATTTCGAGATCGATGCGCCGGGCACGCGGGTGCTGGCCGATACCAACCAGATGGAGATGTCGCTCCTGAACCTGGCGATCAATGCGCGCGACGCGATGCCGGGCGGCGGCGAGCTGCGCTTCACGGCCGGCGCCGCCAGTCCGCCCCCGGACCTGCTGCCCGGCGGCGACTACGTCCGCATCGCCGTCGCCGACTGCGGCGAAGGCATGCCGCCCGAGATCGCGGCGCGCGTGTTCGAGCCCTTCTTCACCACCAAGGGCGTGGGCAAGGGTACGGGCCTGGGCTTGAGCCAGGTCTACGGCATGGCGCAACAGTCGGGCGGCGCCGCGCGCATCCTGAGCGAAGCGGGCGTCGGCACCACGGTCGAGATCTGGCTGCCCGCCGCGGGCGACACGCGGGACGCGGCGGCGCAGCCCGCGGCGCGCCTGGCGGCCGACCGGCGCCGGGCCCGCATCCTGGTGGTGGAGGACGACGATTCCGTACGCCAGTCGATGGTGGAGTCGCTCGAAGCGCTCGGCCACACGGTGGCCCAGGCGGCCGACGGCGAAGCCGGCCTGCGCGAACTGCGGCGCGCGCGGCCCGACCTGCTCATCACGGATTACCTGATGCCGGGCATGACCGGCGCCGAGCTGGTGCAGCGGGCGCGCGTCAGCTTCCCGGAGGTGCCGATGATGATCGCCACCGGCTACGCCGACATGCGCGCGATCGAAAAGGTGGTCGAGGAAGAGATGGTGCTGCGTAAGCCCTTCCAGCTGGCCGAGCTGGCGGCGAGCGTGGAGCGGGCGCTGGACAAGGGCAAGGACAAGGGCAAAGGCGAGCGTACCGCCGGCATGGGCGCCGCCTGAGCCTTCCTGGCGCCGCCGGTGTCCCGGCTCAGGGAGGCGACGGCTTCAGAGCTGCACGCCCAGGTGCTGCTTGACCCAGGCGTGGGCATCCTCGATGCTGTCGAAGTGCACGGTGGCGATCACCGTCTTGTCGTGCGCCAGGCAGCTGGCATAGACGCGTTTCTCGTCGCTCGAGCTGAGCAGGTCGGACTGGGGCGAAAGCTCGACGGACGCCACCAGGTCGAGGTTCAGCAGGACCGCCTTTTTCGGATTGTTTTCCTTGTCGATGCGAACGAATTTGCCCATGGCTTTCTCCTGAACTTAGTTACCCGCCACGACCATCTTTTCGATCAGGATCGACCCGGTCGATTTATTGCCGCGCTGCAGTACGTCGTTGCCGACGCCGACGATCTGCTGGAACATCTCGCGCATGTTGCCGGCGATCGTGATCTCCTCGACCGGGTACTGGATGACGCCATTCTCCACCCAATAGCCGGAAGCGCCGCGCGAATAGTCGCCGGTGACGTAGTTCACGCCCTGTCCCATCAGCTCGGTGACGAGCAGGCCGGTGCCCATCTTGCGCAGCATGCCTTCGAAGGTGTCGGCCAGCTTCGTGTCGTCCGACGTGATCGTGAGGTTGTGCGAGCCGCCGGCGTTGCCGGTGGTTTGCATGCCGAGCTTGCGCGCCGAGTACGTGGACAGGAAGTAACCCTGCAGCACGCCGTCCTTGACGACCTTGCGGCGCACGGTGCGCACGCCCTCTTCATCAAAGGGAGAAGAGCCGACTTCGCCGATCAGGTGCGGGTCTTCGACAACCTGGATGTGGGCCGGGAAGACCGGTTTGCCGAGCGTATCGAGCAGGAAGCTCGACTTGCGGTAGAGCGAGCCGCCCGACACCGCCTGCACGAATGCGCCCAGCAGGCCGGCGGCCAGCGGCGCCTCGAACAGCACCGGGCAGGTGCGGGTGTCGAGCTTGCGCGCGTTCAGGCGCGCCAGCGCGCGCTCGGCGGCGTAGCGGCCGACAGCCTCCGGCCTGGCCAGCTTCTTCGGGTCGCGCGCCGAGGTGTACCAGTCGTCGCGCTGCATTTTATTGCCCTTGCCGGCGATCGGCGCCACCGACATGGTGTGGCGCGAGAACGGGTAGCCGCCGATGAAGCCGCGGGTATTGGCCGCGACAAAATGCGATTGCTGCACGTAGACGCTGGCGCCTTCGCTGTTGGTGATGCGCGGGTCGACCTCGAAAGCGGCGTTCTCACAGCGCTGGGCCAGTTCGACCGCCTCTTCGGTGGAGATCTGCCACGGGTAGCACAGGCGCAGGTCGCGCGGGTTCATTTCCAGCATGTCGGCGTCGGGCAGGCCGGCGGCATCGTCCTCGGCGGTGAAGCGGGCGATGTTCCAGGCCGCTTCCACGGTCGCCTTCAGCGAGGCTTCGGAAAAGTCCGAGGTGCTGGCGTTGCCGCGGCGCTGGCCGCTGTAGACGGTGACGCCGATGCCCTTGTCCCGGTTCTGCTCGATGGTCTCGATCTTGCCGCGACGTACCGACACCGACAACCCGCTACCCTCGCTGATCTCCACCGCAGCGTCGGTGGCGCCCTGTTCGCGGGCAAAAGCGAGCACATTGCGCGCCAGCTCCTTCAACTGGTCCTGGGTGTGGGTAAAAACGGAGTCGTTCATGTCGTGTTTTTCGTAGCGAGCCCTAAAACAGTTATCATAGCAGCCGTTTACTGTTTTCACTGATCGGCCCAGCGCCAATCGGATCATCCATATCATGCCTAATGCAAATCGTGGCTCGGTGGGCTTCCAGTCCAACGAGTTCGAGCAAGAATACGAACGTCCCTCCAAGTCTGAACTCAAGCGCCAGATGGAAGAGTTACAGAAGCTGGGAGCCCAACTCGTTGCCGAGCCGCGCGACCGCGTCAAGCGCGTGCCGATGCCCGACGAGGTGAAGGACGCCATCCTGATGTGCCAGACCATCACCAACCACGAGGGCCGGCGCCGCCAGCTGCAGTACGTCGGCAAGATGATGCGCACCCTCTCGGACGAGGAAGTGGCCGTCATCCAGCGCACCATCGACAGCTGGAAAGGCGCCTCGAAGGCCGAGACGGCCGCCCTGCACGCGCTGGAGCGCCGCCGCGAAAAGCTGCTCGCCGACGACAAGGCGCTGACCGAGCTGCTCTCCGAGCACCCGGAACTGGACGTGCAGCACCTGCGCACCCTGATCCGCAACGCGCGCAAGGAGCAGGCGGAGAACAAGCCGCCGAAAGCCTACCGCGAACTGTTCCAGATCCTGAAGGAGCTGGGCAAGCAGGACAAGCAGGCTTCCAGCGACGAGGAATCCGATGACGACGAGCCTGATGACGAGTAAGGAAGTGGAACTGGTGATCGGCCTGGTGTCGGTCTCGGACCGCGCCAGCGGCGGCGTCTACGAGGACAAGGGCATTCCCGCCCTGCAGGACTGGCTGGCGTCCGCCATCACCACGCCCTTCCGGATCGAGCCGCGCCTGATCCCCGACGAGCGCGAACAGATCGAGAAGACCCTGGTCGAGCTGGTCGACGCGCAGGGCTGCCACCTGGTGCTGACCACCGGCGGCACCGGCCCCGCGCGGCGCGACGTCACGCCCGAGGCGACGCTCGCCGTCGGCACCAAGGAAATGCCGGGTTTCGGCGAGCAGATGCGCCAGATCAGCCTGCGGTTCGTGCCGACCGCGATCCTGTCGCGCCAGGTCGCCGTGATCCGCGAGACGCAGGACCACGCCGCCCTGATCATGAACCTGCCCGGCCAGCCGAAGGCGATCAAGGAAACCCTCGAAGGGTTGAAGGACGCTGACGGCAACGTTCTCGTTGGCGGCATCTTTGCCGCCGTCCCGTATTGCATCGACCTGATCGGCGGACCGTACATGGAAACCGATCCGGCCATCACCAGGGCCTGGCGTCCGAAGAACGCCCAGCGTCCCGCCACCGCCACCGCCCCACTCCAGGACCAGGCATGAACGAACTGTTGCAAAACATCGAAATCGAAACCGCGCCGAATCCCACCGTCGCGATCATCTGGCTGCACGGCCTGGGCGCCGACGGCAACGACTTCGTGCCCCTGGTGCGCGAACTCGACCTGAAGGGCCTGCCGGGCATCCGCTTCGTATTCCCGCATGCGAAGACCATCCCCGTCACCATCAACGGCGGCTACGTCATGCGCGCCTGGTACGACATCACCGGCGCCGAGCTGACGCGCCGCGAAGATGAGACGGGCCTGCGCAACTCGCAGCGCGACGTCGAAGCCCTGATCGCACGCGAAAAGGCGCGCGGCATCCCGGCCTCGAAGATCATCCTGGCCGGCTTCTCGCAAGGCTGCGCGATGACCCTGCAGACCGGCCTGCGCCATCCGGAAAAGCTGGCCGGCATGCTCTGCCTGTCGGGCTACCTGCCGCTGGCCGACAAGGTGGCGCACGAGCGCACCGAAGAGAGCATCGACACCCCGGTCTTCATGGCCCACGGCCGCCAGGACCACGTGGTCCCCGTCCTGCGCGCCGAGCAGTCGCGCGACGTGCTGAAAGGCCTGGGCTACCAGGTCGAATGGCACGAGTACCAGATGCAGCATTCGCTGTGCTTCGAGGAAGTCCAGGACATCTCGGCCTGGCTGAAAAAAGTACTGGCTTAAGCCTCATATCCACGGGAGCCGCGGCTCCCGTTTTTCATTTTTGGAGGTCCGACATGGCCAAGAAAGAACAGCTCGACGAAGAAACGATGGCGCTGATTAACTGGTGCATCGAAGTGGAAAGCTTTCTCGTCGCCGGCGGCGCGACGCAGAAGCAGGCGCAGGACCATATCGAGGAACAGGTCGAGTGGTTCACGGACCTGTTCTACGACGGCTTGAGCCCGGAAGAGGCGGCGAAGGAAGCGCTGGCCTGATGTCGTAGGGTGGGTTCTCGAACCCACGCGGTATCACGGATGCGTTTCGATTGCTCCTTTTAAGTCGTAGGGTGGGTTCTTGAACCCACGCTGTCTCGCGGGCAGAGCATTGATACCAACGACCGGCGACGGTGGGTTCGAGAACCCACCCTACGCGCCTACAGCCCCCAACATCCCCATCAATCCGGCAGCCTGGCCGCACTCGACACCGGCACCTCGGTCTGCGCGGTATTCATCACCATCGCCAGGAAAGTGTAGTACCCGTTCAGCCCCATCAGGTCGACCACGCCCTGCTCGCCGAACAGCGCCAGCGCGTCGGCGTAGACCCGGTCCGACACGCGCTTGTTCTGGTGCAGCTCGATGCAGAAGTCGTGCACCACTGATTCGTCGACCAGCATGTTGTCCGGGCGCCGGCGCTCGGCGATCGCGTTGATCACGGCCGGCGGAATGCCCACCTGCGCGGCGATCGGCGCGTGGATCGCCCACTCGACCTGCTGGTTCCATTGGCGCGCCGTGACCAGGATCGCCAGCTCCGACAGGCGGATGCCGATCGCGCTGCGGTAGCGCAGGTACTCGCCCATGCGCTGTGCATTTTCCAGCAGCTCGGGACTGCGCAGCAGCGGTACGAAAGGGCCGTACAGCGCGCCGCGCGGCCCCGCGATCACGGCCTGGGCGGCGCGGCGCTGCGCTTCGGTCATCTGGTCGGGCGGGATCGGGCGAAGTCGGTCGCTCATGGTCGGCGTGGCGGAAGTGTCTAAACGGAAAAATATTCGCACAGCTTCCGGCAAAGATCAAAGGAAACCCTCCCCTTCGCGCTTATTGTCAAACGTCAATTCTTCCTCGAAGGGGGCAGTCATGAGCCACATCATCCATCGCAGCTTGCGCCAGACACCGCCGGTGGCGGTGGCGGCCAGCGGCGTGACCATCCGCGACAGCAGCGGCAAGACCTACATCGACGCCAGCGGCGGCGCGGCGGTGTCCTCGCTCGGGCACGGCCACCCGCACGTGATCGCGGCGATGCACCGCCAGATCGACCAGTGCGCCTATGCGCACACGGCCTTCTTCACCACCGAGCCGGCCGAGGAGCTGGCGGCCAGACTGGTGGCGCAGGCGCCCGCCGGCATCAAGTCGGTCTACCTGGTCTCGGGCGGCTCGGAGGCGATGGAAACGGCGCTGAAGCTGGCGCGCCAGTACTTCGTCGAGGGCGGAGAAGAGCGCCGCAGCCTGTTCATCGCGCGCCGCCAGAGCTACCACGGCAACACGCTGGGTGCGCTGGCGGTCGGCGGCAACGAGTGGCGCCGCAAACCCTTCGCGCCGCTCCTGATGGAGGTGCCGCGCGTCGCGCCCTGCTACGAGTACCGCGACCGCAGCGAGCGCCAGACCCAGGCCGAGTACACCGCCAGCCTGCTCGACGAGCTGGAAACCGCCATCATCAAGGCCGGCCCGGACAGGGTAATCGGTTTCGTGGCCGAACCCGTGGTGGGCGCGACCGGCGGCGCGATCCCGCCGACGCCCGGCTATTTCAAGGGCGTGCGCGAGATCTGCGACCGCCACGGCATCCTGTTCATCGCCGACGAGGTGATGTGCGGGATGGGCCGCACCGGCACCATGTTCGCGATCGAGCAGGACGGCGTCGCGCCGGACATCATCGCGGTGGCCAAGGGGCTGGGCGCCGGCTACCAGCCGATCGGCGCGGTGCTGGCGCAAGGCGCCATCGTCGAGCGCCTGCGCCACGGCAGCGGCAGCTTCCTGCACGGGCACACCTACATCGGCCATCCGGTGGCGGCGGCGGCCGCGCTGGCGGTGCAGGAAGTGATCGAGCGCGACGGCCTGCTGCAGCAGGTGCAGCGGCGCGGCGCCACGCTCAAGCGCATGCTGGGCGACGTCTTCGGCCAGCACGAACACGTCGGCGACATCCGCGGACGCGGGCTGTTCGTCGGGATCGAGCTGGTGCGCGACCGGGCGACCAAGGAAGCGTTCGCGCCGCAGCGCCGGCTGCACGCGGCGATCAAGAACGAGGCGATGGCGCGCGGGCTGATGGTGTATCCGATGGGCGGGACCATCGACGGCCAGCGCGGCGACCACATCCTGCTGGCGCCGCCGTTCATCGTCAGCGCGTCGGATTTGTCGGAGATCGTGGCGCGGCTGGCCGAGGCCGTGGACGCGGCGCTGGTGGCGTGACCACATCGCTTGCAGCAGGTACGTAGGGTGGACGGCTCTGCCGTCCACGCGGCGATAGTTGACAGGCGCGAGCCACGCAAGCAAGCGAACCCAAAAACAAAACGGATACCGGTACGTTTACGGATACACACCCAGCGTGTATCGACGCGTGGACGGGGGACCCGTCCACCCTACGGGTAGATCCAACCCGCCTTACTTCGGAAACGCCACCACTTCCGCCTGCTGCTCGCCCAGGCCCGCGATCCCCAGGCGCAGCTTGTCGCCCTTCTTGAGGAAGCGCTGCGGCGTGCGGCCCATGCCGACGCCCGGCGGGGTGCCGGTGGTGATGATGTCGCCCGGTTCGAGCGTCATGAAGCGTGAGACGTAGCTGACGATCTGCGCCACCGTGAACACCATGTTCGCCGTATTCCCGGTCTGCATGCGCTTGCCGTTCAGTTCCAGGTAGAGGTCGAGGTCCTGCACGTCGAAGATCTCGTCGCGCGTGACCAGGAAGGGGCCGACCGGGCCGAAGGTGTCGCAGCCCTTGCCCTTGTCCCACTGCGAGCCCATCTCGAACTGGTAGGCGCGCTCGGTGACGTCGTTCACCACGCAGTAGCCGGCCACGTACTTCAGCGCATCTTCTTCGCTCACGTACTGCGCGCGGGTGCCGATCACGACGCCCAGCTCGACTTCCCAGTCGGTCTTCTTCGAGCCTTTCGGCAGCTGGATCGGATCATCCGGGCCGTTCAGGCAGCTGGTGGCCTTGGTGAAGAACACCGGCTCCTTCGGCACCGCCGCGCCGGTCTCCGCCGCATGGTCGGCGTAGTTCATGCCGACGCCGATGAACTTGCCGACGCCGGCCACCGGCACGCCCAGGCGCGGGTTGCCGCGTACCAGCGGCAGGGTCTTCCAGTCGACCTTGGCCAGCTTGCGCAGCGCCCTGTCGTTCAACACCGAAGCGTCGATATCCTGGATCACGCCGGACAGGTCGCGCAGGCGCCCTTCTTCGTCGAACAGGCCCGGCTTTTCCTTGCCCGGGCGGCCATAGCGCACCAATCTCATACTCAATCTCCTGTGGTTCGTGCGCGCGCCAACCGCAGCGCGCCAAAGCGCCGCATGATACCTGAGTTATTTTTTGAGGGTCAGCAGGTAGGCGCTCATGTCGATCGCATCGCGCTCGCTCACGCCCATCGCCGGCATCGCGGTGCCGGGGTCGATCGATTGCGGGTCGCGGATCCAGCGCACCAGGTTGGCCTGGTTGTTCGGCAGCTTGCCGCCGATGTACTGGCGGTCGCCCAGGTCTTCCAGCGTGCGGCCGACGTAGACCTCGGAACCGGTCACGCCGGGGATCATGTGGCAGGCGCGGCAGGCGTATTGCGACAACGCGATGCGCCCGCGCTCGGGGTCACCCTGCACGCCGGCCGGCGCCGGCTTGTCGCCGCAGCCGGCCAGCAGCGCCAGCAGCGCCAGCAACGGCGTGGCGAACAGGACGCGCCTCATCGCGCGGCCTCCCGCGGCGGCGCTGCCGTCGCCTCGGCATAGCCGCGCGCGGACAGGCGCGGCAGCGTCTGCACGAAGGCCACCACGGCCCACAGTTCGTCTTCGTTCATGTGAAACTCCCAGGCCGGCATGCCGCTCATCTTGATGCCGTGGCGGGTGATCCAGTACAGCTCCTGCGGCTTCCAGCGCTTGCTGGCGTCGACCAGGGGGCCGGGCAGCGGCTGCATGCTCTGCCCGATCGGCGACTGGGCGACACCCGGCGCGCCGTGGCACTGCACGCAATTGTCGCGGTACAGCGCCGCGCCCAGCGCCACCTGGCGCGCGTCGCCCAGCTGCGGCGCCGCGATCTCGCGCGCATGGCGCCGCACCGAGTAATGCATGCCCGATTCGAGCAGGGTATAGACCGGTTGCAGGTGCAGGGAGGTGGCGCTGATGTCGTACCAGCCCGCGCGCAGCACCACCGCACCGGCGGCCGCGGCCGCCAGCCCGGCCACGACCAGGGTCGCGGCGGCGGTTTTCAGGATCAGGCGCTGGCGGTTTGAAGGCATCGGTTCCTGGGGCTGGGGGTGCACACGGTTGAAAATTAGAAGTTGTCTTTCTTGTATTATAAAGAGACACCAGTTTTCCGTCGGATCGAACCGTGCGCATGTATTTACCTCGATTTCAGCTCCCTTGCCGTCCCTGCGCCCTGCTCCTGTGCGCGCTGGCGCTGGCCGGCTGCGGCAAGGGCGAGGAACCCACGCCGCGCGTCTCCGGCGGCGATCCGGAGCAGGGCCGGCGCCTGATGGCGCAGTACCAGTGCGCGGCCTGCCACCAGATCCCCGAGGTGCCGGGCGCGCACGGCAATGCCGGCCCGCCGCTCGAAGGCTTCGGCCGCCGCAGCTACATCGCCGGCGGCATCCCCAACGTGCCGGACGAACTGGTCCGCTGGCTCGACAATCCGCAGGCGCTCAAGCCCGGCAGCCCGATGCCGGACGTGGGCGTGTCCCCGGCGGAAGCGCGCCACATGGCCGCCTACCTGTATTCACTGCAATGAGCGCCGCGATGAGCGCGCCGCTGCAGTCGGTCCTGCACCCCGCCGGCCCCGACGCCGGCATCATCTCGCAGTTCGCCTGGGTGCTGTTCGCCGGCGGCGCGGTCATCTTCGTGGCGGTGATGGCGCTGATGGTGCTCAGCCTGCGCCGCGGCGCGCGGCCGGTCACGCCGCGCTGGTGGATCTTCGGCGCCGGTTTCGCCTTCCCAGTGGTGGTCCTCAGCGCCCTGCTGATCTGGAGCACCTGGCGCAGCGCCGAGCTGACGCCGCAGACCTCGAAAGGCGCCTTGAGCATTGGCGTCACCGCCAAGATGTGGTGGTGGGAAGTGCGCTACCACGACCCGGCCAGCGGACGCGAGATCGCCAGCGCCAACGAGATCCGGATTCCGGTCGGGCGCCCGGTCTACCTGGGCTTGAGCTCGACCGACGTGATCCATAGCCTGTGGGTGCCGGCCCTGAACGGCAAGATGGACACCGTGCCGGGCCGCGTCACCGGCCTGACCCTGCGCGCCGACAAGCCGGGCGTCTACCGCGGCCAGTGCGCCGAGTACTGCGGCGAGCAGCACGCGCGCATGGCGCTGCACGTGGTGGCGATGCCGCCCGAGGAATTCGACCGCTGGCTGGCCCGCGAAGCCCAGCCGGCCACCGTGCCGAACAATGCGCTGGCCGAGCGCGGGCGCGCCGCCTTCCTGGAACAGCGCTGCCAGGCCTGCCATACGATCCGCGGCGTGACCGGCAACGCCCGTCTCGGCCCCGACCTGACCCACGTCGGCAGCCGCCTGCACATCGCCGCCGGCACGCTGCGCAACCACCGCGGCACGCTGGCCGGCTGGATCGCCGATCCGCAGGCGATCAAGCCGGGCGCACGCATGCCGGCCGCCGCCGACCTCGACGGCGAAACCCTGCATGCCCTCGCCGCTTACCTCGAGCAGTTGAAATGACCGATACCCAGACCAGTTCGCCCGACGCATTGCCCAGTTCCCTGCCCCGCCCGGCGCAGGAATTCCCGCGGCTGGAAAAAGCCTGGGACACGCCCAGGGGCTGGCGCTTCCTCACCACCGTCAACAACACCAACATCGGCCTGTTCTACATCGGCACCGCCCTGCTGTTCTTCCTGCTGGCCGGGGTGCTGGGCCTGTTGATGCGGGCCCAGCTCGCGGTGCCGGACAACGAGCTGCTCTCGCCCTCGACCTACAACCAGGTCTTCACGATGCACGGCAGCGTGATGATGTTCCTGTTCGCGATCCCGATCGTCGAGGCGCTCGCCGTCTACCTGCTGCCCAACATGCTCGGCGCGCGCGACCTGCCCTTCCCGCGCCTGTCCGCCTACGCCTTCTGGGCCTACGCGATCGGCGGCCTGGCCTTCTTCTGCACCCTGTTCGTCGGCCTGGCGCCGGACGGCGGCTGGTTCATGTACCCGCCGCTCACCAGCAAGGAGTATTCCCCCGGCCTGAACGCCGACTTCTGGCTGCTCGGGATCGGCTTCATCGAGATCTCGGCGATCGCCGGCGCGATCGAGCTGATCGTCGGCATCCTGTTCACGCGCGCGCCGGGCATGTCGCTGTCGCGCATGCCGGTGTATGCCTGGGCCATGCTGGTGGTCGGCATCATGATCGTGTTCGCCTTCCCGGCCGTGATCGCCGGCACCGCGCTGCTGGAAATGGAACGCGCCTTCGACTGGCCCTTCTTCAACGCCGAGCGCGGCGGCGACCCGGTCCTGTGGCAGCACCTGTTCTGGTTCTTCGGCCACCCCGAGGTCTACATCATCTTCCTGCCGGCGGCCGGCATGGTCTCGACCATGATCCCGACCATTGCCGGCAACCCGCTGGTGGGCCGGCGCGCCATCATCGTGGCGCTGGTGGCGGTCTGCTTCTTCAGCTTCGCGCTGTGGGCGCACCACATGTTCACGGCCGGCCTGGGGATCATGACGATGAGCTTCGTGTCGGCGGCCAGCATGGCGGTCGCGGTGCCGACCGCGATCCAGGTATTCGCCTGGATCGCCACGCTGTGGCGCGGCAAGGTCGCCATGACGGCGCCGGCGCTGTTCCTGGCCGGCTTCATGTTCATCTTCGTGCTCGGCGGCCTGACCGGCGTGATGGTGGCCCTGCTGCCCTTCGACTGGCAGGTGCACGACACGTATTTCATCGTCGCCCACTTCCACTACGTGCTGATCGGCGGCATGGTGTTCCCGGTGTTCGCCGGCATGTACTACTGGATCCCGCTGGTCAAGGGCCAGCGCATGTCCGAGCGCGTTGCGCGCTGGGCCTTCTGGCTGATGTTCGGCGGCTTCAACCTTGCCTTCTTCCCGATGCACATCAGCGGCCTGTTCGGCATGCCGCGCCGGGTCTATACCTATCCGGCCGAGATGGAGTGGGGCACGCTGAACATGCTCTCCACCGTCGGCGCCTTCGTCTTCGCGCTGGGCGTGCTGGTGTTCGCCGTCGACCTGGTGCGCAGCCAGCGCCGCCCGTCGCGCGATCCGGGCAATCCATGGAACGCCTCGACGCTCGAATGGCTGCCCTCCGGCGACTACGCCACGCGCAGCATTCCGCAGGTCCACTCGGCCGACCCGCTGTGGGACCAGCCGAACCTGGCGAAGGAGGTCGAGGCCGGCCAGCACTACCTGCCCGGCAGCGCCAGCGGCCTGCGCGAGACGATCGCCACCAGCCCGATCGCGGCGCGCCCGACCTACCTGATGATCCTGCCCGCAGACAGCTGGCTGCCCCTGATCGCCGCCGCCGGCACCGCCGGTTTCTTCCTGCTGATGACGGTGAAGCTGATGTGGCTGGCCTGGGCCTGCGGCCTCACGGCGGTCGGCGCCGTCGTCGCCTGGCTGTGGCAGTCGGACCGCAAGCCGCCGATCGTCGAGGCACGGGTGTCGGACGACCTGGTGCTGCCGGTGGGCGCGAAGGGCGTGCGTTCGCACTCGTGGTGGGGAACGGTCATCATGCTGGTGGTCGACGCCATCATCTTCGCCTCGCTGGCTTTTGCCTACATCCACATCTCGATGCGCCTGGTGGTGTGCCCGCCGCCCACGGCCGGGCTGCCCGACCCGCTCTGGCAGCTGCTCTCGGGCGCCCTGCTGCTCAGCGGTTCGGCATTGATGTTCTGGGCCACGCGTTCGCTCGGCAAGCGGCGCCTGCCCTGGCTGGCGCTGGCGGCCACGGCCTGCGTGGTGCTGGCCTTCCTGGCCGACTTCCACGGCTACCAACTCGCCGGCCTGGCGCCGCGCCGTCTGGCCTGGAGCGCGACCATCGCGGCGATGCTGACCTACCAGGGCCTGCACGTGGTGCTGCTGGCGATCGTCGGCCTCTACCTGGCCGCACGCGGCTGGAGCGGACGCCTGACGGCGCACAGCCGCGCCACCCTCGACAACTCGGCACTGATCTGGCACTACGCCACGCTGCAGGGCATCGCCGCGGCGCTGATCGTGCACATTGTACCCCTGCTGATGGATTGACGATGCGCGAACACTTCCTACGCAAGCTGTTGCGCGGCACCCTGCCGCTGCTGGTCTGGGCAGCGCACTTCGCCGCCTGCTACGTATTCGTCGCCGCCCAGTGCAGCCCGGCGGGCTACGCGCCCGGCTATCCGCAGCGCCTGCCGCTGGCGCTGGTCACGGCGGCGGCGCTGGCGGCCTGCGCCCTGCTGGGCTGGAAGTGGATGAACACCCTGCGCCACGCCGACGAGCGCACCGCGCTGCTCGACTGGGCGGCGGGCGGGACGGCGGTGCTGGCCTTCGTCGGCATACTGTGGACCTCGGTGCCGATGTGGTTCATCCAGGGATGCCGGTAACGGAACCGGCCGGGGCCGATTAGTTCGCCGCCGCGCGCACGCGCCACACCACGTTGCCGACGTCGTCCGCCACCAGCAAGGCGCCGCGCTTGTCGATCGCCACGCCCACCGGGCGCCCCATCGCATTGCCGTCCCGGTCGACGAAACCACGCAGGACCTCGACCGGCATGCCGCTCGGCTTGCCGTTTTCGAAAGGCACGTAGACCACGTTGTAGCCCGACAGCGGCTTGCGGTTCCAGGAGCCGTGCTGGCCGATGAAGGCGCCGCTGGCGTAGGCCGGACCCAGTTGCGCGCCCTGGGAGAAGGCGAGGCCGAGCGCGGCGACGTGCGCGCCGAGCGCGTAGTCGGGCGCGATCGCCTTTGCCACCAGCTCCGAACGCTGCGGCCTGGCGCGTTCGTCGACGTGCTGGCCATAGTAACTGTACGGCCAGCCGTAGAAGGCGCCCTCCTTTACCGAGGTGAGATAGTCGGGCACCAGGTCGCTGCCGATCTCGTCGCGCTCGTTCACCACCGTCCACAGCACGCCGGTCTGCGGTTCCCAGGCCATGCCGTTCGGATTGCGCAGGCCGGAGGCGAACAGGCGCGTGCCGCCGGTCCTGACGTCGACCTCGAGGATGGCGGCGCGGTTGACCTCGTTCTTCATGCCGTTTTCGCCGACGTTGCTGTTCGAGCCGACGCTCGCGTACAGCTTGCCGCCGTCGCGGCTGGCGACGATGTTCTTGGTCCAGTGGTGGTTCAGCCCGGCCGGCAGCGGGGCGAGCTGTTGCGGGGTGGCGGTGATGGCGGTCGCGCCTTCCCGGTAGGGCACGCGCACGATGGCGTCGGCGTTGGCGATGTAGAGCGTGTCGCCCACCAGCGCCATGCCGAAGGGCGAATGCAGGCCCTGCAGGAACACGGTGCGGGTTTCGGCGACGCCGTCGCCATCGGTGTCGCGCAGCAGGGTGATGCGGTCGGCGCTCGGCACGCCCGCCCCCGCCTTGGCCATCACCTTGTTCATCACCCAGGTGCGCAGGCCGGCCTTCTTCGTTTCCGGCGTCTGCGGCTTGTTCGATTCCGCCACCAGCACGTCGCCGTTGGGCAGCACGTGGAGCCAGCGCGGATGGTCCAGGCCGGTCGCCAGGGCGTTCACTTCCAGTCCCGGCGCCGCCTGCGGCTTGCCGCCTTGCGGCCAGCCCCTGGCCGGCGCGATGTCGACGGTCGGGATCAGGGTTTTCCTGGGCGCCGGCAGTTGCGGGGAAGGACCGACGTCGGCATTGACCGGTAAGGTGGACCTGTCGCCGCAGCCGGCGAGCGTGAGCAACGCGGGAGCGGCGGCGAGGATGGCGAGGGTTGGGCGGCGCATGGGTTTCTCCTGGATCGGACGGAACGGCCGTGGCCGATTCTAGCGAAAACGACCATGCCGTTCCGCTCGATACCAACGAGAAACCCATGCCGCCCGCTGCCGCGGGCTCACGCCGGCCGGCCTGCCTCCTCGATCGCCTCCTCGACCGCCTCCTCGGCTGCCAGCGCGGCCGCCAGCGCGGCCGGCGCGCCCCGTGCCGCATGCCGGCGCCGCAGGTGCGCCAGCAAGCCCGGCAACTGCAGCAGCACCAGGATGCCGAAGGCGACGCGGTAGGCCAGCGCCGGGTAATGGCCGGCCGCGTCCGGCGGCCAGAGCCCGATCAGGAGGCCGAAGCCGGCCTGCACCAGGAAGGCGCCGACGAAGATCAGGAGGTTCAGGCAGGTGGCCGCGCGCCCGGTCAGTTCGCGCGGCATGCTCTGGGCGACGATCGCGTACTCGATGCCGGTGATCGTGCCCACCAGCGTGAACAGCACCGACAGCAGCTGGTAGCTCGGCGCATAGCCGACCACGAAGGCCGCCTGCACCAGCACGAACAACGCGACGCCGAAGCCGGCCACGTCGAGCGGCCGGATGCCGCGCCGCCCCGCCCACTCGGTGATCATGCCGACCGCGATCGCCCCGAAGATCACCGCCGCCATCCCCATGTACAGCAGGTAGGCCACGGCGTCGTTCGGGAAGCGCGCCACGTCCGCCAGCCAGCGCCCGATCCACAGGCCCTGGATGCCGAAGAACACCGCGTGCGGGATCAGCACCAGCGCGATCGTGGTGCGGAAGGTCGGCGTGCGCACCACCTCGCGCAGCGACTGCAGCACCGGCGGGCGCGCGCCGGCCGGCTTGCCGCTTGGCGGAGCCAGCAGCCAGATCGCCGCGCCGGTGGCGGTGATCAGGGCGCCCAGGATGAGGAACAAACCGCGCCAGTCGGTGTATTCGAGCGCCATGCGCACCGGCATGGTGCTGGACGCCGCGCCCAGGCCGCCGACGGCGATCAGGTAGCCGTGCACCGAGGGCAGCTTGCTCGGCGCGATCCAGGTCGAGATCGCCTTGACCGCCGACATGAAGCAGCCGCCCAAGCCGCAGCCGAGGATGGCGCGCGCCAGCACCAGCTGGCCGAAGCCCTGGCCGCGCGCGAACAGCAGCGCGCCCAGCGCGGCGACCAGCATCAGCGCCAGCTGCACCTTGCGCGGGCCGTAGCGGTCGAGCGCGATCCCGACCGGCAGCTGCACCAGCGCGAACGCGAAGAAGAAGGCGCTGGTCAGCAGGCCGAGCTGGCCGGGCGTCAGCGCCAGCGTCCGAAGCAGGTCCGGCGCCAGCACCGCATTCACGTTGCGCAGCAGGGAGGAGAGATAGTGTCCGAGCGCGAAAGGCAGGAACACGTAGCAGAAAACCGCCACGCCGGACAGGCGTGGCGGATGCGGATCGACGCCCATGGCGGCCGGGAATTTATGCGGCGCTCGGCTGGCTGTCGCTGGCGCGGCCGTCGTGGCTGCGCGCCGGCGCGATCGGGATCACGCGGCCGGCTGCGCCAGCGTAGCCGGCGTCTCCGGATTCCTCCTCGAAGAAGAACTTCTTGCGCCCGAAGGCCGGCTTCAGGTGGTCGAGCCAGGTGGCGTCCGGATCGTACTTGGCGAAGAAGGGCTTCCTCACCCACTCCGGATTGCGGGCCTGCAGGAACTGCAGCGCGAACAGCTTTTCGCCGTTGATCGTCACCACGCCGTCGATCACGACCTTGCCGGGGAAGGCGCTCATCGAGGGACCGCGCACGGTGCGCGACAGGCCCGAGACCATCGAATAGGCCGACTGGAAGATCTCGTGGGCGCGCGCCAGCGGCAGCGCGAAGTAGTCGCGCGGGCCGGTGTCGCGCTCGACGAACATGTAATACGGGATCGCGCCCAGGCGCACGCCGGTGGTCCACAGCTCGGCCCAGCTCTTCGGGTCTTCGTTGATGTGGCGGATCAGCGGGCCCTGCATGCGCAGCGTGGCGCCGGTGCCGACGATGCGCTTTACCGCGGCTTGCGCGATGGGGTGGCGCAGCTCGACCGCGTGGTTGTAATGGCCCATGATGGCGAGGTTCTTGCCGGCCTTGACGACGCGCTCGAACAGGCGCATCAGGTCGTCGGAATCCTTGTCCGAGACGTAGCGCTGCGGCCAGTAGGCCACCGACTTGGTGCCGATGCGGATGTTCTGGATGTGGGCCAGCTCGGGCGCCAGCAGCGGCTCCAGGAACTCGGCCAGCGAGCGCGTATTCATGATCATCGGGTCGCCGCCGGTGATCAATACGTCGGTCACGTCGGGGTGGGTGGCCACGTAGGAGACCAGCTCGCCGCATTCGCGCGCGTCGAACTTCATGTCGTCCATGCCGACGAACTGCGGCCAGCGGAAGCAGAAGGTGCAGTAGGCGTGGCAGGTCTGGCCGGAGCTCGGGAAGAACAGCACGGTTTCCTTGTACTTGTGCTGCAGGCCCTTGAGCGGGGCATCGTTCACGCGCGGCACGTTGTGGGTCATCTGGCCGGCCGGGTGCGGGTTCATGCGCATGCGGATCTGGTGCACCAGTTTGCTGGTTGCCGCCTGATCCTTCTTGTACAGCACCAGGTCGCGCAGCTGCTCGTATTCGCGCGCGGGCAGCATGTCGCGGTGCGGGAAGGTCAGGCGGAAAATCGGGTCGTCCGGGATGCGGTCCCAGTCGATCAACTGGTCGAGCACATACTCGTTGACGCGAAACGGCAGCACGTGCGAGACCACCTGCACGGCTTCCTGCAGGTCGGGGCTCATCCATTGCCATTGGCGCGCGAGCGCGATGGTCTGGCGCGTGTATGGCTTGAACTTGGCGGGCGTCGATTCGGTGGTGGTCACGGCATGCTCCTGAAGAGGAAAGATGGTGGGGAACGGCGGTCAATTCTTGAAGTAAGAAATTGCCGGCGAAAGCGCATCTTAGGAATCGTCTATGCAGGTCGAATTGCCGGCAATCAATTGAATCAAAAGAAGATTTCCCGGAAGAACAATTCCATGCGGCAAGGCAAACGATGGCGGCGCCACACTCGGCGTAAGCCTTTGCGCATTCGCAAATTACCCATAGGAAGTGACGCGTACATTTCCTAATGGCATTTAATGGGACCCGAGAAAAATCGCGGCGCAGGGAAAGCACGGGATTGATCGAGGTTTCCCAAGAGAGATGTACCGACCGCACCACTTCGAAAGGACCGCACCATGAAGCTGCTCGCTACCGCCACCGCCCTGTGTCTCGCCCTGGCCTCGTCCAGCGCGCTGGCTTTCGAACCGACCGAGAAAGACGCGATCGCCATGGCCGAACGCGGAGCTGCCGTGATCAAGGCCAAAGGCAAGGCCGAAATAATGAAGAAGATCAATGCCAAGGATCCCGACTTCGTCCAGGGCGAACTGTATGTCGACATGCGCGACATCAAGACCGGCATCGTGCTGGCGCACCCGTACAACCCGTCGATCGTCGGCAAGGACCTGACCGACGTGCCCGATGCGAACGGCAAGAAGTACCGCCGCGAGATCATCGAGCTCGCCGCCGCCAAGGGCAAGGGCTGGGTCGACTACCAGTACAAGAACCCGACCTCGGGCAAGATCGAGCCGAAGACCACCTACATCCTGCGCGTGGACGACGTGGTGCTGGAAGCGGGCATCTACAAGAAGTAAGACCTTGCATCACGGGGCGGCCGCGGCCGCCCTTTTCTTTTGTCCAGGAGGTGAAGCATGTTGAAGAAACTGCGGATCGGCCCGAAGCTGCTGCTGGCGCCGGGATTGGTGCTGGTGCTGCTGACGCTGCTCTCCGGCGCCGCCTATTACGGCATGGTGCGCCAGCACGCTTCGCTCGAGAACATGGTGCAGGTGCGCGCGGCGCGCCTGCAGGATGCCGCCGACGTCGCCGGCGAGGCCAAGTACGCCCACGCGAACATCTACCAGTTGCTGGCCTGGGTCAGCGGCAGCTTCGCCAAGGAGCGGCTCGATGCGCTGGTCAAGGAAATCAACGGCCGGCACGCGGCGATCGGGGAACAGCTGGCGGCCCTGGCGAAGGTCGCCGATCCTGAAGAGCGCAAGCTGGTCGACACCTCGGGCGCCGCGCTGAAGGCCTATCGCAAGTCGGTCCTGGAAACCATCGAGATGGCCCAGGTCGACCAGTCGATCGCAACCAATTCGATGCAGAAGGCGGAAAAGGAGTTCAACATCCTGAATACCCAGCTGGCCCGGCTGGCCGCGCTGGAAACGACCCTCAGCGAGCGCGCCTACGCCGCCGCCGGCGCCGAGTTCCGCTCGCTCGGCATCACCATGGCGGTGCTGGTGGTCCTGTCGATCGCGCTGTCGCTGCTGGTCACGATGCTGGTGCGGCGCGCCATGCTGGCCGACATCCGCAAGATTTCCGACGTGGTCGCCGAGCTGTCGGAAGGCCGCCTGGCGCCGCCGGTCGGCAGCACGGGCCGCGACGAAATCGCCGACACCTCGCGCGCGCTCGACCACACCATCGCCAACCTGAACACGACGCTGCACGCGATCCTGACCTCGGTGCGCTCGATCGACACCGCATCAAAAGAAATCGCCACCGGCAACCTCGACCTGTCGACCCGCACCGAGAAGCAGGCCGGCTCGCTCGAGCAGACCGCCAGCGCGATGGAAACGCTGACGGTGGCGGTGAAGGACAACGCCAACAACGCGCGCCTGGCGACCGACCTGGCGGCGCAAGCGGCGCGCCTGGCCGGCGACGGCGGCCAGGCCGTCGAGCGCGCGGTGACGACCATGGAATCGATCAAGGCCAGTTCGCGCAAGATCGTCGAGATCATCGGCGTCATCGACGGCATCTCGTTCCAGACGAACATCCTGGCCCTGAACGCGGCGGTGGAAGCGGCGCGCGCCGGCGAACAGGGACGCGGCTTCGCGGTGGTGGCCTCCGAGGTGCGCACGCTGGCGCAGCGCTCGGCCGCGGCGGCCAAGGAAATCAAGGCCCTGATCGCCGATTCGGTGGCGATCATCGACGGCGGCAGCGCCTCGGTCAACGCGGCCGGCAGCAGCATGGGCCACATCGTCGCCTCGGTGCAGCAGGTGAACGACATCATCGGCCGCATCAGCGTGGCCAGCACCGAGCAGGCCGACGGCATCGCCGAGGTCAACCGGGCAGTCGGCCAGATGGACGACATGACCCAGCAGAACGCGGCCCTGGTCGAGCAGGCGGCTGCCGCGGCGGAAAGCCTGCACGAGCAGACCGTCAACCTGGCGCGCGCGGTCTCGATCTTCAAGATCGAGGGCGTCGCGCCGCTCGACACCGAGGCCGGGCTCGACACGGACGCGACGCATGGCTTCCACGACCCGCTCGACCGCCGCGCGCCGGACAGCCCGATGCGCGGCCGTGCTCCCCGCGCTTTGCCCGACGCCAGCCGTGGCAAGCGGCAGGAGCGCGAGAGCCGGATCAGCGGAACGGACGGCTGACGAAGCGCGAGCCGCGTAGACCGAAGCGCCAGGGCACGTCGACCGCCTTCGAGATCCCGATGCGCGGGCCGGTGACCACCTCCAGCCCTGGCGGCGCGGCTTCGAGCGCGAACGGCGGCGCCGCCAGCGACGCGCCGTTGAAGTCGCGCGTGACGTTCAGGGCCTGGCACAGCTTGCCGGGCCCGGAACAGAGCAGCTGCACGTCCTCGGCATCGCGCCGGGCGCGCATGATGTCCAGGCCCGCGAGCGGCTCGATCGCGCGGATCAGGACCCCGGCGCCGTGGCCTTCCTCGCGGCAGACGAAGTTCAGGCACCAGTGGATGCCGTAGGAGCGATACACGTAGGCATGGGCGGGCGGGCCGAACATGGTGAAGTTGCGCGCGGTGGGACCGGAATACGCGTGCGAGGCCGGGTCCTCGCGGTCGTAGGCTTCGGTCTCGACGATACGGCCGCCGACGCCGTCGACCAGCACGGTGACGCCGATCAGCTGGCGCGCGACCACCTCCGCTGGTGCATGAAAGTCAATCCCGGCAAGGTTCGTTGGGTTCATGGCCCCATTCTAGGCGCCGCTACAACAGGGTTCTGTCCGTTTTGCCACACAATGCCGTCGAAGCGCGCACGATGCACAACCTGTTGCTGCAACGAAATCAAGACTGGTTTATAGTGGCAAACCTTGCGGTATTTCCCGAAAGCATCACCTTCCCATGAGCACAGTTGCAGCTAAAGCAATGCCGGTGCGCGCTGCGGCCGCTGCGGCTTCCTCGTCGAGCCCGGCGGCGCCGGCAGCGGTCGACCGCGTCGACGCGCTGATCAAGTCGATCCGTATCCCGCCCCGCCCCAGCCTGCTGGCCGATCTGCAGGCCGAGCTGGCGTCGAGCGACCCGTCGCCGGAAACCATCGGCCGCATCGTCGCGCGCGACGTCGGCATGGCCGGCGCCCTGCTGAAGCTGGCCAACTCCTCGCTGTTCGGCGGCCGCCGCGCCAAGTCGATCGAGCAGGCCATCTTTTTTCTCGGCATCAACCAGGTTGCATCCCTGATGACCGGCCTGCTGGCGCGCCAGGCGATTCCCGCCAACAGCGACGCCCTGGCCAGCTTCTGGGACGTGTCGACCAAGCGCTCGCACGCGATGATGTTCCTGTCGCGCCGCCTGCGCATCGGCGCGCCCGACATCGCCCACACCTTCGGCCTGTTCTGCGATACCGGCGTGCCGCTGCTGATGGAGCGCTTCCCGGGATACGAAGCGACGCTGCTCGAAGCCGCCGCGGAGCCCGCGCGCGCCTTCACCGCGGTCGAGGAAGAACGCCACAGCACCAGCCATGCGGCGATCGGCTCCCTGCTGGCGCGCAACTGGGGCCTGTCCTCGGACGTGGCCTGGGCCATCCTGCACCACCACGACTACCCGGTGCTGGAGGACGAGCACACCGCCGACGCGATCCGCTCGCTGGTGGCGCTGTCGCTGCTGGCCGAGCGCGCGATCCGCCGCTACCAGGGCCACGCCGGCTCGGTCGAATGGGACAAGGGCGGCGAACGCGCCTGTGCCTACCTGTCGCTGGACGAAGACGAAACGGCCGAGCTGCTCGACGAGCTCGAAGAAGCCCTGCACGACGAGCACTAATTAGCCCGCTTTGACAGCGTCACCGAGCAGGTGGATACTGGAAACAGACCACCGGCAAGGAGACGCGATGAAAACCTGGCTGCTGCTGTTCGTCCTGCTGTCCGGCTGCGCCGGCGCCCCTTCCCGGCCCCCGGCCGCTCTTGCCTCCCTGTTCGACGACACCGCCTTTCCGGCGCCAAGCGGCCAGGTCGACGCCGCCGACCTGTTCACGCTCAGCGCGCCGATGCGCGCGCACCTGCACAGTCCCGAGTTCAAGAAGAACCTGCGCGACAAGGGCGGCGCGCGCGGCCTGGTCGCCGCGCTCTACAGCAAGAGCGACCTCCAGCTCGACTACGACGCCACCGTCACCCGCACCGCGGCCCTGACCTATGCCGAACGCGCGGGCAACTGCCTGTCGCTGGTCGTCATGACCGCGGCCTTTGCGCGCGAACTGGGGATGAGCGTGCGCTTCCAGAGCGTGGAGACCGAGGAGACCTGGAGCCGCAACGGCTCGCTCTACCTGGTCAGCTCCCACGTCAACATCAGCCTGGGGCAAAAGATGGCGCTGAACGGCTTCGCCGCCGAGGCCGATCCGCTGGTGATCGATTTCCTGCCGCCGCCGGACGCGGCGCGCCTGCGCACGCGCGAGCTGCAGGAAGCGGACATCGTCGCGCTGTACATGAACAACCGCGCCGCCGAGGAACTGGTCCAGGGCCGCAGCGCCGACGCCTACTGGTGGGCGCGCGCCGCCATCCTCCAGCGACCATCGCTGGTAGAGGCCTACAACACCCTGGCCGTGATCTACGCGCGCAGCGGCCACCCGGCGCGGGCCGAGCAGGTCTACCGCGCCGCCCTGCGCAAGCAGCCCGACAGCCTGGTGGTCATGCAGAACCTGGAACATGCCTTGAACGTGAACGGCAAGCCGGCCGAAGCGCAGGCGCTGCAGCGCCGCATCGACCGCCTGTATCCGGCGCCGCCCTTCCATTACTTCAACCAGGGAATGCGCGCCTACCAGGCCGGCGATTTCAGGCGCGCGCAAGCGCTGTTCGCGCGCGAAGCGGCGCGCGCGCCGGAGAACGACGAATTTCACTTCTGGCTGGGAGCCACGCACCTGCAGCTGGGGGAGCTGGATACGGCGGTGGAAGAACTGGCGCTGGCACGCGAGACCAGCACCCGCGCGGAGACGCGCGAACGGTATGTGGCAAAGCTGGCGCGCCTGAAGTCCAGCGTGGCGCGCCCGTCGGGCAGGTAGGATTAGCGCCGGCGCTGGTAGCCGGTGCGGGGAGCGGGGGTGCCGCGCTGTTCGATGTGACGGAACACGATACGCGCCTTGTTCAGGTCGTACGGCGACATCTCGAGGGTCACCTTGTCGCCGGCCAGGATACGGATGTGATTCTTCTTCATGCGGCCCGAGGTGTAGGCGACCAGCTTGTGGCCGTTCTCGAGGTCGACGCGAAAGCGCATTTCGGGCAGGACGTCGGTGACGAGGCCTTGCATTTCGATGAGGTCTTCTTTTGCCATGATGCATTCCTTTTTATGAGCTGCGAGCCGGCATGCCAACGCCGCCATGAACAATGCCTCGGTCGGCAGCGCCCGCAGGGACTGGACCGGAAATGAGGTGAATCGACCGCCGTCGGGCGGGAAAAGATGCGCCGGCAACCTGCCAAGGATGCACGGGAAGAAAAAAGCCCGCTCGTTGCGGGCCGGTGATCGACAAAGCCTGGATCGTGCTCCAGCCCGGGACCATCTGCCAGGTGCGGAGCGCAGGATGCCCATGCTATCTGCGTGGTGCTTCCCGCATGTCACTCGATCAAGGTGGCTCGATCGGCAAACTGCGTTCGGCCGCCGTCGTTGTGCGGACTTGCCGAAACGTCGCGAAGCGTGTGCGTGCTTCCTCGACTGCATACAGTGTAGCACGGATGGCGAAATGGCGTATGGATGAGCGAAGCCTGGCGCCGGCGCCGGAGAGATCAGAACAGCGGCGCCTGGCCTGATGCCTGCAGGTCTGCATCGCCCTCTTCCATCAACGCGCCCCACACCGCCAGCTTTTGCTCGAACGACATTGCCATGTGCGCCGGCGAGCTCGAAGGCAGCACCACGGTGCGGTAGCCGGCCTCGGCGAACTGCGGCGCGAACTTGCCGGATGCCTGGCCGTTGAAGCCGACCGTTTCCAGTTGCGGACACAGTTTGTGCAGGCGCTCGAAGTCGTTCGCCGCCGGCTTGCGGATGGCGGAATTTAGGCTGCCTTCGCGCTCGCAGGCGGCCAGCACGCCCCACGGGCCGAAGCGGTGCCACCAGGCGCTATTAAGAGGGCGGGCCATAGAAACTATCGTGGACCAGTGTGCCGATCAGCTTCTAGGCCTAGTAATGGTGATTTAGATTTTCCGAAAAAAAGTAAAGCCGTTTATGGCAAATACCATTCAACCAAGTCTCTAACAAATTTGGGAGCGGACTCAATTTCTTTCGAAAATACAATTTCACTTTCAGTAACGAATTGTATATATGGAATAATATCAGCAACAGCTTCTGGCGGAAAACCATATCGCATCAACAAAATATGATCCGAATCATTGGTCCCGAACCGTAATAGCTCCAGCATTTTTAATGCACGCCCATCATTTCGAGCTACACCATATATTTTAAATGCAGCCATGAAGGCGTCAGACAATGAAAACGAGACAACTTTATCAATATAATCATAAGTATCGAAGACTACTGCGTCATAACTCACATCCTTGGCCGCAACCTCAGCAAATAAAGAGTACCTGTGTTGCAACTTGCTATTTGGAAGACTCTCAGCTGGCTGAGAAAATTCTGCATCCCCCTTCCGACCAAAATCTCGTCTCGATATATTACTGTGGCGAATGCCAGCAATTTCTCTAAAAGTTCGACCACTAATTGCCCACAGAAAAATTGTGATGGCCGTACCAAAAACAGCCTCCTCACCATAAAAAAGCTTTCTCCCGATCGACTCTTCGAAAATCGCCTTGAAACAAGCCTTAATCGCATCACGCGCTTGGCGCTTTTTTTCACCCTCTACGCTTAGTTTGATCGAACTCTCAGAATAGATCAGACCTAAAATTTTTTCGCACGAAGAAAATACATTCGGCTGCGAGAGGCGCTCAACCCTCGACCTTGGCATATTATGCTCATCGTCAAAAGTATTCTCTCGGATCGACCCGATCAACTCCCTTATATCTTCGGATTCTCCGCTATAATCCAAATCAATAATCGATTTTTCGTTTAATCTGAAAGAGTCCACAATACGTTTTGTGTACAATGTTGGATTAGATGTAAATACATAACCATAATCAAATTTCTTTTCAGTGGACAAACG
>NZ_DAMCPG010000030.1:0-68070 GCF_032106685.1 Massilia sp. | reverse complement strand
CGCGGACCATCTCGCGCACGTGCCGTCCGCCGGGGAAGATCCACGGCGCGCGCATCCTGTCGCTGTCGATGGGGCCGCGCGAGACGCTCTGGGTCGGCACCGAGGGCGGGCTGGAGGAATGGCGGCTCGGTCCGGGCCAGCCGCGGCGGCGCAAGGTAGAGGCGGGCGAGGGCCTCGGCGACCTGCGGATCCAGGCGCTGTACCACGACGCCGGCGGCACGCTGTGGGTCGGCACCGACTTCGACGGCCTGAAGTGGCGCGACCCCGCCAGCGGCCGTTTCGTCTCCTACCGCAACCATCCCCTCGACCAGCACAGCCTGTCGGACAACCAGGTGGCGGCGGTGCGCATCGACCGCACCGGCACGCTCTGGGTCGGCACCCGTTTCGGCGGCGTGAGCCGCACCGACCTGGCCAGCGGCGGCTTCTCCCGTTTCAGCCATTCCCCCGAGTTCGGCTACCAGCGCAGCGACCAGCACGGCGGCCAGCACGGCGGCCAGACCGGTTTCAGGAAGGTGCGCGATGTCGTCGCCCGCGCCGACGGCCAGCTGTGGATGGGCACGTCCGGCGCCGGCCTGCTGCTGCTCGACCCGGCAAGCGGACGCACGCGGCAGCTGCGCCATGACCCGCGGCGCGCCGCCTCGCTGCCGAGCGACGTGGTGCACAGCGTGTCGCTGGCCGACGGCCGGCTGTGGGTGGGCACCGGCGCCGGCCTGGCCTGGTGCGACGAGCGCGGCGGGGATTTCCACCGCCTCGACCTCGGCCCGGACGGCAACGCGGCCCAGGTCCAGGCGGTGATGAAGACGCGCGACGGCGCCACCTGGGTGGTCTCGCGCGCCGGCCTCTACCTGCTCGGGGCGGACCTCAAGGTGCGCGCCTCCTGGCGCCACGATCCCGGCAACCCGGACAGCCTCGGCGAAAACCGCCTGTTCGCCATGGCCGAGGACCGCGACGGCATCCTCTGGATCGGCACCGACAACGGACTGGACCGCTTCGACCGCGCCCGCGGCGTGTTCACCCATTACCGCCACGAGGAGGGCAAGCCCGCCAGCCTGCGCCACAACCGCGTCCACGACGTGCTGGTCTCGAACAGCGGCGAACTCTGGGTCGGCACGGCGGGCGGGCTGCACCGCATGGAGCGGGGCGCGGACGGCGCGCCGTCCTTTCGGTACTACACGATCACCGATACGCGCGACGCGGTGCCGATCGGCGCCATCCTCGAGGACGGCCAGGGCCGGCTGTGGGCCAGCACCACGGTCGGCATCAGCCGGTTCGACCCCGCCACCGGCCGCTACAAGCACTACACGGCCAAGGACGGCCTGCTCGACGGCAGCTACTTCATCGATTCGGCGGCGCGCGGGCCGGACGGCCAGCTGCACTTCGGCGGCGTCAACGGCTTGAGCTCGTTCCAGCCCGACGCGATCCGCGACAATCCCTTCCCGCCGGTGGTGCGCATCACGAATCTCCTGGTGTATAACAAGCCACGTCCCTTGCCGCAGGCGGGCGCGCTCGTGCTGTCGCACCGCGACGCCGTGTTCTCGCTCGAGTTCGCGGCGCTGCATTACGCCGATCCCGGCAGCAACCGCTATGCCTACCGGCTCGACGGCTTCGACGAGGACTGGGTCGAGACCAATGCCGGCAAGCGCTTCGCCGGCTATACCAACCTCGATCCCGGCAACTACGTGTTTCGCGTGCGCGGCAGCAACAAGGACGGGGTATGGGGCGAGGCGCCGGCCACGCTGTCGATCACGATCCTGCCGCCGTGGTGGAAGACCTGGTGGTTCCGCCTGCTGGCGCTGGCGTTGGCCGGGGCGGCGGCCTTCGGGGTCTACTGGCTGCGGGTGCGCGCGCTGGTGCAGCAGAAGGGACTGCTGGAGCGCCAGGTCAACGCCCGCACCGCCGAACTGCTGCTGCAGAAGGACGCCGCCGAGCGGCGCAAGCGCGAAGCCGAGGAGCAGAAGGAGGCGGCCGACCAGGCGCGGCGCAATATCGCGCTGCTGTCGGACATTGGGCGGCGCCTGACGGCCAACCTCGACATGGACGCCATCATGGACACCCTCCACGATCACGTCCAGGTGCTGATGGAGTCGCCGGTGTTCGGGGTGGGGGTGGCGCGCGCCGGCGAGGATGCGCTCGACATCCCGTACCTGGTGGTCGACGGCAAGCGCCGCGCGCCGGTCAGGCGCGCGCGGCGCGACCCGCACTCGCTGGCGGCCTGGTGCGTCGAGCACGGGCGCGAGGTCTTCATCAACGACCTGGCCACCGAAGCGACGCGCTACCTGCCGGCTTCCACGCCGGCCCAGGTGGCGGCCACCGTGCTGCCGGGCGCCGCCGATGGCCGCGCGCCGCGCGCGCTGCTCTACGTGCCGGTGTTGGCCGGCAAGCGCGTGCTGGGCGCCCTGGCGGTGCAGAGCTACACGCGCGGCGCCTACCAGCGCGTGCACCTGGACATGCTGCGCACCCTGGCCGCCTATGTCGGCGTGGCGCTCGACAATGCTCAGGCCTACCGCCAGCTGAAGGAGGTCCAGACCCAGCTCGCGGCCCAGGAAAAGCTCGCCGGCCTCGGTTCGCTGGTGGCGGGCGTCGCCCACGAGCTGAATACGCCGATCGGCAACAGCCTGCTGATGGCCAGCACCCTGCACGAGAAGACGCTCGCGGTCGACCGTGCCTTCGAAGCGGCGGCGCTGCGCCGCTCCGAGCTGGCCGGCTACATCGGCGCGTCGCGCGAAGCGCTCGCGCTGATCCAGCGCAGCCTGCACCAGGCCGCCGAGCTGGTGGACAGCTTCCGCCAGGTCTCGGTCGACCAGGGCAGCGCCCAGCGCCGCCGCTTCGACCTGGCGCGCGCCTGCCAGGAAATCGCGGCGACGATGATGAACAAGGTGCGCCTCGCCGGCCACAGCCTGGAGGTCGAGGTGCCGGAGGGGATCGCGATGGACAGCTATCCCGGGCCCTTCGGCCAGGTCCTGATCAACTTCGTGAACAACGCGCTGCTGCACGCCTTCGCGGCGCCGGGCGGGCGCATGCGGCTGACGGCGCGGGAGCAGGGCCCCGGCTGGGTCCAGCTGCGCTTCGCCGACGACGGCCGCGGCATCGCGCCGGAATACCTGGCGCGCGTGTTCGACCCCTTCTTCACCACCCGCATGGGGCAGGGCGGCACCGGCCTGGGCCTGAGCATCGCGCACACGATCGCCACGTCGCTGCTGGGCGGCGCGATCCGGATCGAGAGCGCGCCCGGCGCGGGCACCGTCTTCGTCCTCGACCTGCCCCTGGTGGCGGCCGAGGCGAGGACCGACGGACTATCCAACGACGAGAGGAAACTGCACGCATGAGCATCATCACCACCATCGAGGACCTGCGCGTACTGGCCAGGCGGCGCGTGCCGCGCATGTTCTACGACTACGCCGACGCCGGTTCGTGGACCGAGTCGACCTACCGCGCCAACGAGAGCGACTTCGCCGCCATCAAGTTCCGCCAGCGGGTGGCGGTGAACCTGGTCGACCGCAGCCTGACCAGTACGATGGTGGGGCAGGAAGTGGCGATGCCGGTGGCGCTGGCGCCGACCGGGCTGACCGGCATGCAGCATGCCGACGGCGAGATCCTGGCGGCGCGCGCGGCCGAGAAGCTCGGGGTGCCGTTCACGCTTTCGACGATGAGCATCTGCTCGATCGAGGACGTGGCCGCGCGCACTACCAGGCCGTTCTGGTTCCAGCTCTACGTGATGAAGGACCGCGACTTCATCAACCGCCTGATCGACCGCGCCAAAGCGGCGAACTGCTCGGCGCTGGTGCTCACGCTCGACCTGCAGGTGCTGGGCCAGCGCCACAAGGACATCCGCAACGGCATGACGGCGCCGCCGAAGCTGACCATCCCGAACCTGATGAACCTGGCCACCAAGCCGCGCTGGTGCCTGAACATGCTGCGCACGCCGCGCCGCCACTTCGGCAACATCGTCGGCCACGCGAAGAGCGTCTCGGACATGAGCTCGCTGTCGTCCTGGACCTCGCAGCAGTTCGACCCGGCGCTGAGCTGGAAGGACGTGGAATGGATCAAGGAGCGCTGGGGCGGCAAGCTGATCATCAAGGGCATCATGGACCCCGAGGACGCGCGCCTGTGCGTCGAGAGCGGCGCCGACGCGCTGATCGTCTCGAACCACGGCGGCCGCCAGCTCGACGGCGCGCCTTCGAGCATCCGCGCCTTGCCCGGAATCGTCGACGCCGTCGGCAGGCAGATCGAGGTGCACATGGACGGCGGCATCCGCTCGGGCCAGGACGTGATCCGCGCGCTGGCGCTGGGCGCCAAGGGCGTCTACATCGGCCGCCCCTTCCTCTACGGCCTGGGCGCGATGGGCGAGGCGGGCGTGGCGCGCTGCCTCGAGATCATCCGCAACGAGCTGGATTTGACCATGGCCTTCTGCGGCCTGCGCGACGTGCGGCAGGTGGACCGGAACATCCTGTTGCCGGGGACGTATTGAAGCCGGCGGTTCACACGCGCCGGGTTTGCACACATTGTATTGGTGGGTTCAAGAACCCACCCTACGACGCCGGGATTGAAAAACGTAGGGTGGGTTCTCGAACCCACCGCTGTACGGCCTGATCAGCGGCGAACTACACCGTATTCGTCGGCCGACCGCTTTCCCAGGCCTCGATATTCTCGACCAGCATGTCCGCCAGCGTCTGCATCGCCCCCGCGCTGGCCCAGGCCACGTGCGGCGTGAGGATGAAGTTCGGCAGGCGCAGCCCGAGCAGGGGATTGTTCGGCCCCGGCGGCTCCTGGCTCAGGACGTCGAAGCCGGCGCCGCCGATGGTGCGCCGCATCAGCGCCTCGGCCAGGGCCGCCTCGTGCACCAGGCCGCCGCGCGCGGTGTTGATCAGCAGGGCCGTCGGCTTCATGAGGCCGAGTTCGCGCGCGCCGATCATGTGGCGCGTCTGCTGCGAGAGCGGCAGGTGCAGGCTGACCACGTCCGAGCTCGCCAGCAGTTCGTCCAGCGCGAGCTGGGTCACGCCCGGCTCGTTCACGGGCGAGCGCGAGGTGGTGCAGACCTGCATCCCGAAGGCTTGTCCGATCTCGGCCACGCGCCGGCCGAGCGCGCCGAAGCCGACGATGCCCAGGCGGGTGCCGGCCAGGTCGCCGATCGGGTGGTCGAGCAGGCAGAAGCGGTTCGAATGTTCCCAGCGCCCGGCCTCGACGTCGGCGACGTAGGCGCGCAGGTTGCGGCGCAGGGCCAGCATCAGGGTGAAGCAGTGCTCGGGCACCGACACCAGGGAGTAGTTGCGGATGTTCGCCACCGCGATGCCGCGCGCCCGGCAGGCGGCCAGGTCGACGTTGTCGGTGCCGGTGGCCGCCACCGCCACCATCTTCAGGTCGGGCAGCCGGTCGATCACGTCGGCCCGCAGCACCACCTTGTTGGTGACGGCGATGGTGGCGCCGCGCAGGCGTTCGAGTACCTGGTCCGGTGCGGTGGCGGGGTAGTCGCGCCAGTCGTGTGCAAAGGCGGGCGGGCGCAGCGTCGCGATCAGGCTGTCGCGGTCGAGGAAGACGATCTTGTGCATGGCGCTTCTTTCGTCATGTGGAGTCGAACAATTGTAGAGCATGCATGGCGCATGAGCGCAAAAACGCAGCCGGGGCCGGAATAAAAAAGGCGAACAAAAGGGTGAAAAAGTGGAGCGAAAAAAAGACAGGGCGAGCCCTGTCTTTTTGGGTATATGGAGGGGAGCTCGAGCGGCTTTACTTGGTGGAGGCGGTGGTGGTGTTGTGATCCGCCGTGTCGTGCTTGGCTTCGGCCTTCTGTTCAGCCGCATCGGCCTTGGCTTCCGCCTTTTCCTTGGTGGCTTTCTTCTCGGCCTTGGCCTTCTTCTTGGCGGCATCGGCCTTGGCCTCGGCGACGTCGGCTTTCGCCTCGGCCTGGGCCTTCTCTACCTTGGCATCGGCCTTCGCGACATCCTTGGCTTCCTTGGCCTCGGCCTTGGCAGCAGCAGGCGTGGCGCCGTGGGTGCCGCCGTGGGTTGCGCTGGTCTGGGCGAATGCCGAGGTGGCGAACAGGCCTGCAATCAGGGTAGCGACGATTTTGCTCATGGTGTCTTTCCTTCATTAGTTGGAAAAATGTGGACGTCCCGTGCGGGGAAATTCCGGTGCTACTGAGCCGATAACGCGGTCCGTTTCGGCAACGTTGACGCTTATTACATCCCGTTACAATCGGCGGCGGCCGGTGCGACAGTTAGCTGCCGTACAGTCGGGCCGGGCAGGGCGCACTACACTGCACGCATCGACGTTCGCAGGAGCCAGCCATGCCAGACGCCCTGAAGGAATACAAAGCCAAGCGCGATTTCTCGGTCACTTCCGAACCTGCCGAAGGCGGCGCCCCCGGCAAGGATGCGCTGAGCTTCGTGATCCAGAAGCACTGGGCCAGCCGCCTGCATTACGACTTCCGGCTCGAGCTCGACGGTGTGATGAAGAGCTGGGCCGTGCCCAAGGGGCCGAGCTACGACACCCACGACAAGCGCATGGCCGTGCACGTCGAGGACCACCCGATCTCGTATTCCGACTTCGAGGGCACCATCCCGGAGAAGCAGTATGGCGCGGGCAAGGTCATCATCTGGGACAAGGGCAGCTGGGAGCCACTGGAGGACCCGCACAAGGGCTACCGCAGCGGCAACCTGAAGTTCCGCATCCACGGCCACAAGATGCACGGCAACTGGGTGCTGGTGCGTATGAAGGGGCGCGGCGACGAGCGCCAGGAATCCTGGCTCCTGATCAAGGAGAAGGACGACTACGCCCGTCCGGCCGCCGAGTTCTCGGTGGTCGACGAAATGCCCGACAGCGTCAAGGACCTGCCGATGCCGCACATGGCGGCGAAGGCGCCGCCGACAGCGAAAGCCACGAAATCCGGCCGCACCACCAAGGCAAAAGCGGACGCGGCGGCGGCAAAGGCGGTGGCGAAGCTGGCCGCGCAGGATGCCGGCACGACGCCCGGCCTGCCCGAGGGCGCGGTCGAAGCGAAGCTGCCGAAGGAATTCGCGCCCGAGCTGGCGACGCTGGTGGACGGCCCGCCGCCCGACCCGGAAGAGTGGGTGTTCGAGGTCAAGTTCGACGGCTACCGCATGCTGGCCCGCATCGAGAACGGCGAAGCGCGCCTCATCACCCGCAACAACAACGACTGGACCGGCAAGCTCGGGCCGCTGAAAGAAGAGCTCGAGCGCATGAAACTGCCCGACGGCTGGTACGACGGCGAGATCGTCGTGCACGACGCCGACGGCCGGCCCAACTTCGGCATGCTCCAGCTCGCCTTCGACGGCAGCCATTCGACCGACATCCTGTACTTCCTGTTCGACGCGCCCTACCTCGGCGGCTACGACCTGCGCGAGGTGGCCCTGGTCGAGCGCCGCGCCCTGCTCGAGGGCGCGCTGGCCCAGGCGGAGCCTTCCGACAAGGTGCGTTTTTCGGCCGAGTTCGGTAACGACCCGGAGGGCCTGGTGGTTGCCGCCTGCAAGATCGGGCTGGAAGGCGTGATCGGCAAGCGGCGCGACTCGCACTACGTCTCGCGCCGCTCGCCTGAGTGGATCAAGCTCAAGTGCGGCCTGCGCCAGGAATTCGTCATCGGCGGCTATACCGATCCGAAGGGCGCGCGCCAGGGCGTGGGTTCGCTCCTGCTCGGCACCTACGACAAGGACGGCGTGCTGCGCTATTGCGGCAACGTCGGCAGCGGCTTCAATGCCGAGAGCCTGCGCGAGATCACGAAGAAACTGAAGGCCCTGGACACGGACGAGAGCCCGTTCCCGCCGCGCTCGGTCCCGGGGCGCCAGCACCATTGGGTGAAGCCGAAGCTGATCGCCGAAGTGAGCTTCTCGGAATGGACGAATACCGGCTCGATCCGCCACCCGGTGTTCCAGGGCCTGCGCGCCGACAAGCCGGCCAAGGGCATCGTGCGCGAGGTCGCCAAGCCGATCGAGGAAATCGCACCCGAGGAGGACGGCGATGTGGCCGATCCTGCGGCGGAACCGGTAGCGCCGGAAAGCCGGCTGCCGGCCACAATGAAAGTGACCCACGGCGAGCGCGTGATCGACGCCAAGACCGGCACGACCAAGCTCGACCTGATCCGCTACTACGCCCTGGTCGGCGGCCTGATGATGGAGCATTTGAAAGGGCGGCCGGTGTCGCTGGTGCGCGCGCCGGCCGGCGTGGGCGGAGAACTGTTCTTCCAGAAGCACGCGGACGTAAGCAAGATGCCGGGCGTGAAGCACATGGACGAGGCGCTCGACCCCGGCCATCCGCCGATGCTGACCATCGCCAGCGTCGAGGGCATCCTCTCGGCCGCGCAATGGAACGTGGTCGAGATCCACACCCAGAACGCGACCGCGAAGGCCTACGACAAGCCGGATCGCATGGTGTTCGACCTCGACCCGGGCGAGGGCGTCGAATGGCACACGGTGCAGGAAGCGGCCCAGCTGATGCACGCCTTCCTGGACGAACTCGGCCTGCCGAACTTCCTGAAAACCAGCGGCGGCAAGGGCCTGCACGTGGTGGTGCCGATCAAGGGCGGCAAGGACTGGGATACGGTGAAAGCCTTCTCGCAGGCCATCGTCAAGCACCTGGCCTCGACCCTGCCGGACCGCTTCGCCTTCAAGAGCGGCGCCAAGAACCGGGTCGGCAAGATCTTCATCGACTACCTGAGGAACGGGCAGGGCGCCACCACGGTCTGCGCCTGGGCCGCGCGGGTGCGTCCGGGCCTGGGCATCTCGGTGCCGGTCGCATGGGAAGAGCTGAAGTCCCTGAAGTCGGGCGACCAATGGAACGTGACCAACGTGCACACCCGGCTGGACCTTGGCAATGAACCCTGGGCGGGCTACGCCAAGGCGGCCAGGACCCTGACGGCTGCCATGAAACAAATGGGCTTCAAGGGCTGATCGGCTTTTACCTATCGATGGCATAGGAATAATTAAATTCCGCTATGAAATGCTTGCGGCTAGGATACCTATTCCTTACGCAACATTGATAGGTAAAATTGATGAAGATTCTTCCTCCCTCCGCGGGACGGGTGGCGCTGTGCGCGCTGACGCTGGCTTCGGGCGTGATCGCCCTGGCCCAGGGCGCGCATGCGCAAACGCCGGCGCAGACCCCGACGCTGACCAAGGACAATGGCGCCCCCGTCGGCGACAACCAGAACAGCCAGACCGCCGGTCCAGGCGGCCCGACCCTGCTGCAGGACGTGCACCTGGTGCAGAAGCTGCAGCGCTTCGACCGCGAGCGCATTCCCGAGCGCGTGGTGCACGCCACCGGCACCGGCGCCCACGGCGTCTTCACCGCGACCGAGGACCTGTCGGACATCACCAAGGCGAAGCTGTTCGCGAAGAACACGGTGACCCCGGTGTTCGTGCGCTTCTCGACCGTGATCCCGAGCCGCTCCGGCGCCGAGACCACGCGCGACCCGCGCGGCTTCGCCACCAAGTTCTATACCCAGGAAGGCAACTGGGACCTGGTCGGCAACAATCTGCCGATCTTCTTCATCCGCGACGCAATCAAGTTCCCGGACATGATCCATGCGCTGAAACCGTCACCGGTCTCGAACGTGCAGGAGCCGGAGCGCGTGTTCGACTTCTTCTCGCACGTGCCGGAAGCGACCGCCATGCTAACCCGCGTCTACTCGAACTACGGCACCCCGGCCACCTACCGCGAAATGAACGGCAGCAGCGTGCACGCGCTCAAGCTGGTGAACGCGCGCGGCGACTACGTCTACGCCAAGTTCGCGTGGAAATCGAAGCAGGGCGAGCGCAACCTGCGTCCGCAGGAGATTCCTGTGGTGCAGGGCAAGAGCACCAGCCACGCCACCGTCGACCTCTACGGCGCCATCAACGCCGGCAAGTGCCCAGAATGGGACCTGACGGTGCAGGTGCTGAAACCCGAAGAGCTGGACAAGTTCGACTTCGATCCGCTGGACGCTACCAAGATCTGGCCGGGCGTGCCGGAGCGTAAGGTCGGCACCATGGTACTGAACAAGGTCCCAGAGAACTACTTCGAAGCGACCGAGCAGGTCGCCATGGCCCCGGGCAACCTGGTGCCGGGCATCGAAGCGTCGGAAGACCGCATGCTGCAGGGCCGCCTGTTCTCCTACATCGACACCCAGCACCACCGCCTGGGCGCGAACTTCCAGTCGCTGCCGATCAACAAGCCGCTGGTCGCCGTGAACAACAACCACATCGACGGCGCCGCCAGCACCGGCAACCGCAAGGGCAACGTCAACTACGAGCCGAGCCGCCTGGCGCCGTTGAAGGAAGACGCGAACGCGCGCAGCAGCAAGCTGCCGCTCGTGGGGACGACCCAGCAGCAGCGCATCGCGAAGACGCTGAACTTCCGCCAGGCCGGCGAGTTCTACCGCTCGCTGAGCACCCAGGACCGCGACGACCTGATCGCCAACCTGTCGGGCGACCTGAAGATGGTCAAGAACGCCGACAGCCTGTACACCATGCTGTCGCACTTCTGGAAGGCCGACGCGGACTACGGCAAGCGCCTGGTCACGGCGGTCGGTGCGGATGCGGGCAAGGTCGCGGCGATGGCGGCGGCGTTGAAGGAGTAATGGGGAAACAGGCGCATCGTGCCGCGGCCCGGAGCAACAGCATCGGGCCGCGTCAGTCAGCGTTGACCGAGCAGGGAAGCCGGCGCAGGCGCCGCGCTTTCCTATTCGTTTCCGGCGCCGTCACGGGTGAAGGAAAAGACGTGCGCGGCTGTTGGTTTGCCATGCAATTGAAGGCGATTCCTTGCAAGGCACTCGTGGGTAGCGCCCGCTTTGCGCGCGACGGCGATACTTGCAACGTTGCCCTCGGCAACGACAATCTCGATTCGGGAAAGTCCCAGCCGCCCCAGGCCAAGGTCTCTCAGCGCAAGCGTCGCTGCGGTTGCAGCGCCATGACCTTGACGCGATTGCCGAACCCAGTAGCCCAGATTGCAGAGATTGTTTAGCGAGGAAAACTGGTTCAACCCACACCCGCCAACAAACTCACCATTGGACGCGAAGATGCCGAACTCGTGTGCGGTTCCCGCGGCGCGCGCCTGCATGCAATGTGCGACCCAGCACGCTGCGTCGTACTCATTGAAGTCCGCTTTCGCCCACGACATCCAGCGGCCGACGGTCTGCGTCGACTCGCGCACGGCAGCGCCGATGTCGAAGGCATCCGATGGCTGGTAAGGACGCAGAATGAATTGGCCAGCTGGGATCATTTTTCTTGGGGCTTCATGGTTGAATTGGCGGAGTAGTCATGCAACGCTGCAACGTCGAAGGCAGGGCCGATAGCGGGCGGTCGGGACGGTTGCGTGGACGCTGTTGTCGCTTCTCTCGAGGTCCCGCAGCCGGAGGCATGCGCTACGGGACCTGCCCTTTCCTTGCCCTCCGGGCATGGCGGCGAAGCTCCGGGAAGCGGCGCGCACAGTAAGCCGCAAGGTCGCGGCCACAGTGTTCGAACGTGGACGCGATGAGGCCGGCGAGTTCGCAGGGCCCGGCGTCGAAGGACTCGACGTCCAGGTCGAAGAACGGGGCATTCGGCCTTGCCGGGCGGCCGAAAACGTAACGCAGCCATTCGGCGTATCTCGGGGACATGCTCAGGTCAAAGGAGTTTTCCACGATGGCCATTGCTTTCGCTGCTTGCGTTCCACGAGCTGGTCTCCGTCTTCCGGACCAGCCTGGGCAGCGCCCTCGTCGGCTTGCATGCAGATCCGTAAAAGCGCGGGTCGAGCGTTTTTATCGCTTTTCGTTGCTGATGGCTTGCAACAGCTTGAACGCTTCGCGCTGGAACATCGGCTCGGCATCCGCCAGTTCCTTGCTCGCCTGGACGTAGGCGGCGCGCTTGCGTTCTTTCTTTTCTTCCGGCGGAACGGCGGCGCGCGCGCCCGGCATCATGAATTGCGCGCTGCTGTTGTACTTGCTGTGAATGACCTTCTTGCCGTAAGGGGTGCCGTAGAAACGGGTCATCTCGAGCGCGGTGTCGGCCGAGACGAAGCGCGCCAGCGAGGGCGCCAGGCGGCGGTGGATTTCGGCCGGCGGCATCTTGTCGAGCCTGGCGAACACGGCCTGGCGTTGCGCTTCGCTCGGGAAGCGGGTACGCGCCGCCACGCCGCGCATGGCGAATTCGAACTGCATCGCGCCGAGTAGGTCCTGCACGGCTTGCACGTGTGCGGGGCTGATCGCGCCGGTCTGCATCGTGGGCGCCGGGCTGGCGGCGAATGCCGGGACTGCGGCGGGGAGCGCGGCAAGCAGCGACAGGCCGAATGCGGTCTGGACGATGAATTTCATAGGTGTTCCTTCAGATGGCAGGGCATTGCAGTTTGTTTCGCACGGGAAAAGGCACGAACATTGATTCCATCTCGCCCGAAGCCGGGCAGGGGCGGTGTCTCGCATGTCGGCACGCCGTATCGCGCGCTGGAGTATATCTCCTTGGCAATGCCTAGAATCTAACCAATTATCGCAAGCGCAAGATTGCGCACGCTCGCCGGCAACAGGGCCCACCCCAACACGCCGCAATTGACGACAACAGTCGCCCAGAACACCACCTGGAATTCCCGCTTCTTCGACTTGTGCCGGTACACCCGCTGCGCCAGCAGGGCGCCGGGCCAGCCGCCGACCAGGGCCAGCAGGTGCAGCGTGCTTTCCCTGGTGCGCCAGCGGCCGTTGCGGGCGGCGGACTTGTCGAGGCCGTAGGCGATGAAGGCGACCAGGCTGGCGCCGGCATACAGGCCGAGCGCCAGGGGAGGCAGCTTGCCGAGCAGGACGGCGATCGCGAGAACGATGAAAAAGCCGATGGCGAACATGGGCGAGGCGGAAGCGGCGCCCGAAGAATGGCGTACAGGCGCCGCCCGGCTGCCGGCGAAGGCCACGCGTTCGGCGCGCGGTTGCCCCTTGTCGTTGACGCTCAATTCGTAGGTGACCTCGTCGCCCGGCGCCGGGCGGATGCCGCGCTCGGTGAAGGCCTTGATGTGGAAAAACACGCTGGGCCCGCCGCCGTTCTGCGCGATGAAGCCGAAACCCTGCTCGTCCTTCCAACTGCTGATCTTCCCCTGGTAACGGGGTATCCTTGCGCTACGCATCTGCTTTCCTGTTGTTCGAATACGGGCGAGTGTAGTCGCACTCATTCCTTGCGGCAACAGGCGCCATGCAGCCTATCCTGATGGCATGAAAAAAGGCGCCGGCAGGAAGCCTGCGGCGCCAAGGAGGAGGAGGGGAGGGCCGGCGCTGCCGGCCGTGTTGCGGACGACTCAGTCGACGTTGCGGCCGCGCGCCTTCAGCGCCGCGCGCACGCCGCGGCCGTAGTCGGGATCGGCCAGGTCGAACTGGCGCAGCTGGCGCTGCAGGATCTCGTCGCTCACCTGGCTCAGGGGACCGGCCAGGTTGTCGAACAGCTTCTGCTTCTCGTCAAGCGACATCAGGCGGAACAGGTTGCCCGGCTGGGTAGTGTCGTCTTCCTGGCCGCGGAAGTCGAAGCGGCCGGCGTTACCGACCAGCGGCAATTCCTGTTCGCCATGGCCCATGCCGAGCGCGCCCTTGCCGACCGGGACGACCGGATCGTAGATCGGGGCCGCGCCGGCGTTGGCGATCGCCATCGCGCCGTCGCGCTGCTGGTTGTGGAAGGGGCAGCGCGGGGCGTTCACCGGCAGGTGCTGGTGGTTCGTGCCGACGCGGTAGAGCTGGGCATCGTGGTAGGCGAACAGGCGGCCCTGCAGCATCTTGTCCGGCGAATAACCCATGCCCGGCGGCACGTTGGCCGGCGAGAAGGCGGCCTGCTCGACTTCGGCGTGGTAGTTCACCGGATTGCGGTTCAGCTCCAGCACGCCCACCGGCAACAGCGGGAAGTCGCCGTGCGGCCAGACCTTGGTCAGGTCGAAAGGGTTCCAGCCGGTGCGCGCTTCCCAGTCGGCCAGTTGCTGGGGCGTGGCCACCTGCACCTTGACGTCCCACTGCGGGAAGTTGCCCGAAGCGATGGCGTCGAACAGGTCGCGCTGGGCGTGGTCCGGGTCGGCGCCGGCGAGGCGCACCGCTTCGGCATTGCTGAGGTTCTTGATGCCCTGGCGCGTCTTGAAGTGCCATTTCACGTAGACGCGTTCGCCGGCGTCGTTGATCAGGCTGTAGGTGTGGCTGCCGAAGCCGTCCATGTGGCGGTAGCCATCCGGGGTGCCGCGGCTGGAAAACAGGATTGTCACCTGGTGCAGGCTTTCCGGAGCGCGGCTCCAGAAGTCGAACATCATGTTGGCCGACTTCAGGTTGCTGTCCGGGCAGCGCTTCTGGGTGTGGATGAAGTCGGGGAACTTGATCGGGTCCTTGATGAAGAACACCGGCGTGTTGTTGCCCACCAGGTCCCAGTTGCCTTCCTCGGTGTAGAAGCGCAGGGCGAAGCCGCGCGGGTCGCGCTCGGTGTCGGCGCTGCCTTTCTCGCCGCCGACGGTCGAGAAGCGCAGGAAGGTCTCGGTCTTCTTGCCGATTTCGCTGAAGAGCCTGGCCTTGGTGAAGTGGCTGATGTCGTGGGTGACGGTAAAGGTACCGTAGGCGCCCGAGCCCTTGGCGTGGACCACGCGCTCGGGAATGCGCTCGCGGTTGAAGTGCTGGAGCTTCTCTATCAGGTGGAAGTCCTGAAGCAGCAGGGGGCCGCGTGGGCCGGCGCTCATGGAATTCTGGTTATCGGCGACCGGGATGCCGGAAGCGGTGGTCAGGCGGGGCTGGGTCATGCTCTCTCCTCTTCGAAATGACGAATTTGATGAAGAGGATTTTAATTACCGATGAGCGAAAGATAAATTTGATTGATTTGATGGGCTTGATAGGAAATTCCTAAAAGCAAGACAAGCAGGCCCGGTGTGTCCTGCGCCGGGCCTGCAAGCACTGCATTACACGGTCAGTAGCGACGTACCGATCCGCTGGTCTGGCCGTTCAGTTTGGCCTGGATCTTTTTCCAGATGAAGCCGGCAATCGCCATCATGATCATCTTGCGCATGTGAACCTCCTTGAAGTAGTCGGATTAGGTAAGTGAATCGTGCCGCGTGGATCGATATTTCAGCGTCCGCCGGCGGAACGCCGGCCTGCGCCGGCCGTCGGCGCGTCGTCCACCCCGGCCTCGGCCGATGGTGTCGATTCGTGCGCATCGTTCTTCCAGATGCCGCGGATGTTCATCGCCATCAGCGCCACCTGCAGCGCGATCAGCGCCCAGGCTTCGTCGTGCACGCCCCAGACGATCCACAGCAAATTGCTGAGGATGAACATCCAGAAGCCGAACACCCGCCGGCCGGCGCGTTGCGAGCCGATCAGGTAGGCGGCGTACAGGCTGACCGCCATCGCGGGCCATTGGAGGAAGTCGAGGAATTCATCCATGTGCCGTCACGCCGCTTTCTTGCGGCGCGCCGGCGCCTTGCTTGCGGCCGAAGCGGCGCGGGTGGTCTTCGCCGCCGCTTTTTTTGCGGCTGGCTTGGCGGCCGCCTTCGCGGCCGGGCGTTTCGTCCTGGCGCTGGCCGTGGCCGGTTCGCGCGAGCCGGCCGTCCGGCGCGTGCGCGGCGGCGGCGCTTCTTCCTCGTCCTCGTCCTCGACCGGCTTCGGCGCGCGTTTCGGCGGCGGCGGTTCGTCGTCGTCGTCCGCATTGTCGTCACCCTGTGCGGCCTTGCCCTTGCCCGGCTTCTTGCCCAGGCTGGCCTGCAGCAATGCGACCAGGTCGATCACGTTGGCCGACTTGGCCGGCTTCTCGTCCGGGTCGGGCATCGTGATGGTCTTGGTCTCTTTGGCCTTGATCTTCTTTTCCACCAGGGCCAGCAGGTCCTCGCGGTAATCGTCGTGGTATTGGCCCGGGTCCCAATCCTCGCTCATGCCCTCGACCAGGGCCATCGCCATCTTCAGCTCCTTGTCGCTGATCGCGGCGCTCTTCGCCTTTGCCGAGGGGATCTTCAGTTCCCCGGCGTCGCGGATCTCGTCCGGGTAGCGCAGGGTATTCAGGACGATGGTGTCGCCCTCGCACACCAGCGCCGCCAGGTGCTGCTTGACGCGGATGACGACGTGGGCGATGCCGATCTTGCCGACCTTCTTGAGCGTCTCGCGCAGCAGGGCGTAGACCTTGTCGCCGCCCTTGCCGGGCGCGAGATAGTAGGGATGGTCGTAGTAGAGCAGGGGCACGTCCTGGGCATCGACGAAGGCCAGGATGTCGATGGTCGCCGTGGCCTCGGGATTGGCGCGGCGCAGGTCCTCGTCGGACAGCACCACGTATTCGCCCGATTCGTACTCGTAGCCCTTGACGATGTCGTCCCAGGAGACTTCCTTCTGGGTGTTCTTGTTGTAGCGCTTGAAGCCGATCGGCGAGAAGTCGCGGCGGTCGAGCATGGTGAGGTCGAGCGCATTGTTGCTCACCGCGGGATACATCTCGACCGGGATGTGGACCAGCCCGAAGCTGATCGCACCCTTCCACATGCTGCGCGCCATATCTTCTCCTCCTCGTTGTTGTTCTTACTCGCCGACGCTGCCGGTCACCGGCAGCACGATGCCCGTGATGTAGCTCGAGCAGGCGTTCGAGGCCAGGAATACGTAGGCCGGGGACAGCTCCTCGGGCTGGGCCGCGCGGCCATAGGTCGTGCTCTCGCCGAAGTGGACGATCTTGTCCGGCGACTGGTCGGCCGGATTGAGCGGGGTCCAGACCGGCCCCGGCGCCACGCAGTTCACGCGGATGCCCTGGTCGAGCAGGTTGGCTGCGAGGGACATCGTGAAGGCGTGGATCGCGCCCTTGGTCGACGAGTAGTCGAGCAGCATCTTCGAGCCCTTCAGGCCGGTGACCGAGCCGGTGTTCACGATCGCGGCGCCGCGCTTCATGTAGGGCAGGGCGGCCTTGGCCATGTGAAAGTAGCCGTAGATGTTGGTGCGCATGGTCTCGTCGAAGCGCTCCTCGGTGATGTCCATCAGGCTGCCGGCGTGTTCCTGGAAGGCGGCGTTATTCACCAGCACGTCCAGGCGGCCCCATTCGGCCACCACGCGGTCGACGGCCTGCTGGCAGAAGTCCATGTCCTTGACGTCGCCGGCGATGGTGACGCAGCGCCGGCCCTCGGCCTCGATGCAGCGCTGGGTCTCGGCCGCATCCTCGTGTTCGTTCAGGTAGAGGATGGCGACGTCGGCGCCTTCGCGCGCGAACAGCACCGCCACCGCGCGCCCGATGCCCGAGTCGCCGCCGGTGACGATCGCCACCTGGCCTTCGAGCTTGCCGCTGCCCTTGTAGTGTTCGGCCATGAAACGCGGCTTGACCTCCATCTGCGCTTCCAGCCCCGGCTTGGCGAGATGCTGCTGCGGCATCGGCGGCACCGGCTGCTCGGCGCCGATCTGGACCGGCTTCTCGCCTTCCTGTTCCTGCTGGCTCGCGTCGAGCTGGTCCTGGCGGTTCTGGATCGCCTTCTGGTGGTTCGCTACATCGTCCTGGTTGGCCATCGCACGCTTCCTTTCGCATCCTGGTTCTTGACCGGGCCAGTATCGGCCGCGCACGGATGCGCGACGGTGCGCTTCCACACACAAGACGGGGCTTGCCTGTTCGGCTCCAGCCAAATATGTCAAAATTCATACTGCTTCGTAACAAATATGCATGACAAGGAGAAAACCATGCCTCAGCAGGCCGAGCCGCAAGGCCAACGCGCCGGGTTGTTCGTCAACCCGGCAGCCCAGCGGCGCCAGGAGTTCCAGGCCGGCTGCGGCGGCCAGTTCGCCCGCCTGGCGCTGGCCGACGGCGCCGACGCCGCACTCGAGGCCTTGCAGCGCGAAGCGGTCGACCTCCTCGTCATCGACCTCGAGCGCTTCGATCCGGAACTCGACCTGGCGGGCCTGGCCCGGCTGGTGTCGGCGCGCGCGGGGGCGCCGACGCTGGTGCTGTGCCCGTTCGCGAACGCGCGCTGGCTGCCGGCCCTGATGGCCTGCGGCCCGGTCGAGTACGCGATCGCGCCGCTTGCGCTCCCGGCCCTGCGCGCGCTGGTCGCGGCGCGGCTGGCGGCCGGCCCCACCCTGGTGCGGGCGCCGACCCCGCGCGAAAGCGAGCTGGAGGAACTGGCCGCCCTGCGCGCCAGGGTCCAGGCGGCGCTCGGCCAGGGCGACGACCCGGTGGCGCTGTCCGAACGCCTGTGCGAGGCGCTGTGCAGCTGGCCCGGCGTCGTGCATGCGGCGCTGTTCTACCTGCAGCCCGGCGGCGACCTGCGGCTGCAGGCGCAGCACGGCACGCGGCGCGGCCTGAACCTGGCCTCGGTCCTGCAGCGCGGCGAGCGCCTGCTGCAGTCGCCGCTGCGCCATGCCTTCCCGGGCCTGCTGGCCGTCGCCGCGAATACCGTGGCCCTGCTCGATGCGCCGGAAAAGGCGGGCGAGCCGGAACTGGCGCAGGCGCTGCGCACACACGGGGTCGAGATGGCGCTCGCGCTGCCGATTCCCGCCGGCGGGCCGGGCAGCGGCCTGAACAGCGCGCGCGGCTCGCTGTGCCTGCTGTTCGACCATGCGCGCGCGTTCTCGCGCGACCAGCTCGATGCGCTGGAAGAGCTGGCGGCGCTGGCGGAGGTCGGCCTGCGCATGGCCGACATGGGACGCGAGGGCGAGGAACTGCTGGCGCGCCTGACCCACGTCTCGACCGTCGACGCGCTCACCGGCGTGGCCAACCGCCGCCACGGCGAAGCCCTGCTGGAACTGGAAATCAAGCGCGCGCGCCGCTACCGCCTGCCGCTGGCCCTGATCGCCTTCGACATCGACCGCTTCCGCGAAGTCAACGAGCGCTACGGCCATCCGGTCGGCGACGTCGCGCTGCGCGCGGTGGCCGAGGCCGCGCACAAGCTGCTGCGCTCGAGCGACATCGTGGTGCGCTCCGGCGGCGAGGAATTCCAGGTGATCGCGCCGCACACCAGCGCGATCGACGGCCTGAAGGTCGCCGAGAAGTTGCGCGCGGCGATCGCGGCGACCGCGATTCCCGGCTGCGACCAGGTCACCGTCAGCCTCGGCGTGGCCCAGCTGGGCGAGCAGGAAAGCGCCGACTCGCTGATGGTGCGCGTGAACGCGGCGCTGGCGCGGGCCAAGCGGGCAGGGCGCAACTGCGTCGAGCTGGCGATGCAATGATGGGGGCGTAGGGTGGGCTCTCGAGCCCGCGCTGCCTGACCGTTCGCTCAGCCACTGTACCGTCGCAGCCTCCGGCTCAGGAGGTTCCCGTGGTTCGCCACGGCACCAATCCGCGTGGACACAGGTGTCCACCCTACAAGGCTTTCGAAGCTGGCTTCTCCGGGCATTCCCGCGGCGGGTTAACGCACCATCCCGCGTGGGCTCGCGAGTCCACCCTACGGAAGGGCGGTCATTCCCACCGTCCGGCATGCTACGCTTGCGCCTTCGAAACACACGCATGAGAAGAACACGATGTTGGACTGGTTGAGGCACTACCGGCGCGCCATGCTGCCGGGCGATATCAGCGCCGGGCTGGTGGTGGCGATGATGATGATCCCGCAAGGCATGGCCTATGCGCTGGTGGCGGGGCTGCCGCCGGTGGTCGGGATCTACGCCAGCATCGTGCCGCCGGTCCTGTATGCGCTGTTCGGGACCAGCAGCACCCAGTCGGTCGGGCCGATGGCGATCATCTCGCTGATGACCGCGTCCGCGCTGGCCCCGCTGGCCCCGGCTGGCAGCGCGCTCTACGCGACGCTGGCGGCGCAGCTGGCGCTGATCTCGGGCGCGGTGCTGCTGCTGTGCGGCCTGCTGCGCATCGGCTTCATCGCCAACTTCTTCTCGCGCCCGGTGATGAGCGGCTTCACCATCGGGTCCTCGATCGTGATCGCGCTCGGCCAGCTGCCGGCGCTGCTCGGCGCGAAGCTTCCCGATGTCCACCTGCCCAGCGCCGCGCTGGGCATCGGCTCGCTGCTCCTGCTGCTGTTCGCGCGCAGCCGCCTCGCTCCGCTGCTGCGCCGCCTCGGCATGCCGGCGACCGCTGCCGACATCGGCGCCAAGCTCGCGCCGATGGTGGTGGTGCTCGGGTCGACGGCCCTGGTGCCGCTGCTCGGCCTGCAGGCCTTGGGCGTGCACACCACCGGCAGCGTGCCGACCGGCCTGCCCATCCTGGCGCTGGAGACCTCGTCCAGCCACTGGCAGGCGCTGCTCCAGCCGGCGCTCCTGATCGGCTTCATGGTCTTCCTGATCAGCATGTCGGGGGCGCAGGCGCTGGCGCTCAAGCGCGCCGAGAAGCTGTACAGCAACCGCGAACTGGTCGGCCTGGGCGCGGCCAACCTCGGCAGCGCGCTGACGGGCGGCTTCCCGGTCACCGGCAGCTTTTCGCGTTCGGCCGTGAATTACGCCGCCGGCGCCAACACCCAGCTGGCCAGCCTGATCACGGCGGCGCTGCTGGCCCTGGCCCTGGTGGCGCCGACCGGCTGGCTGGCGCTGATGCCGCTGCCGACGCTGGCGGCGACCATCATCGTGGCGGTGCTCGGCATGCTCGATACGACGACGCTGCGCACCGCCTGGCGCTTCGACCGTGCCGACGCCGCGGCCCTGGTCGCCACCGCCGGCGGCGTGCTGGCGCTGGGCGTCGAGGCCGGCGTGGTGATCGGCGTGGCGCTGTCGATGGGCGCCCTGATCTGGCGCGCCAGCCGCCCGCACATCGCGGTGCTGGGCCGCATCGCCGGCACCGAGCACTTCCGCAACATCGCCCGCCATGCGGCCGAGACGGTGCCGGGCCTGCTGATGCTGCGGGTCGATGCCGGCTTGTTCTTCGGCAACGTCGACGCGGTCAACGAACGCATCGAGGACGAGCTGGCGGCGCATCCGGGCACGCGCGACCTGGTGCTGGTGCTGTCGGCGGTGAACGAGGTCGACACCACGGCGCTGTTCGCGCTCACCGAACTGAACGCGAGCCTGGGCGCGCGCGCGATCGTGCTGCACCTGGCCGAGGTGAAGGGACCGGTGATGGATAGGCTCAAGCAGAGCGACTTGCTGGCCCGGTTGAACGGACAAGTGTTTCTGAGCACGGCGATGGCCTGGGATGCGTTGTCCAACAACAAAAGTTCCTGATGGTTATTGCGATGGGTTAAGTGCTATGGCAGTATTTACCTACAATCAAAAAAATGAGGGAGGCTGCCATGCACCGTACCGTCACCGTCGGCTGTGCGATCGCCGCCACGAGCCTGTGGATCGCAGGGCAGGCAGCGCATTCCATGGCGCTGTTCGCGGCCGCCGGCCTGTTCGAGCTGGTGTTCTGGAAGCGCATGCTGGCACGCGTTACGCCCTGAGCCGGGCCGTGCCATGGCTGCGCTCGCATCGTCCGGACCCTGCGCCGGACCCGGCACCAGCATCGGCGTTTCCCTCAACCTGAAACGCGGCGCGGCCGTCCTTGGCCTGGCGCTGGCCGGCCTGCCGGCGGCCCACGCCATCGAGACCAAGGTCAGCGGACGCGTGAACGTCGGCGCCGTCGCGCGCGTCGAGTCCCAGGACCCGCGCCTGCTGACCGGCGTGAACGCCGCCGCGCTCGGCCTGGCAGGCTTCGGCGCCGGCGGCAACGCCGACGACGCCAACCTGAACTACCGCCGCGGCGACCTGGCTTCGCTGGCGCTGAAGGCCTACGTCGACCTCAGCCTGCGCGAGGGAGGGTGGTCGGCGCTGGTGCGGGTCAAGGCCTGGCGCGACGAGGCGCTGGAGGAGCGCGGGCGGCCCTGGGGCAACGTCGCCAACGGCTATGCGGCCGGCGCGCCGCTATCGGATGCCGGCGCCGCGCGCCTGTCGCGTTTTTCCGGCGTGGCCCTGGGCGAGGCCTGGCTGCAGTATGCCGGCCAGGCCGGCACGCTGCGCTACAGCGCCCGCCTCGGGCAGCAATCCCTGGGCTGGGGCGACCGCGCCATCACGCCCGGCGGCCTGGAGGCGCTCAACCCAAAGGATTTGCCGGCCCTGCGCAGGGCCGGCGCCGTCCCCCAGGAACTGCGCGTGGCCGTGCCGATGCTGTCCGGCCGGATCGATGTCACGCCCGCGTTCGGCGTCGAAGCGTATTACCAGACCCGCCACAAGCCGACCGCGCTCGACATGTGCGGCACCCTGTGGGCCTTGAGCGATTACCTGGCCGAAGGCTGCGACCTGGTGATGTCGGGCCAGCCGATGGTCAGCGACCGCGCCCGCATCCCGCTGCGCGCCTACCAGAAACGCCTGTCCACGCCTGAGGTGAACGGGCCCGAATACGGTCTCGGACTGAGCTGGAAGTCGCAGGCGCTCGGCCTGGACCTTGGCCTGTATCATGCGCGCTACAACGCGCGCACCGCCCTGCCCAGCCTGCGGCGCAGCACCCGTCCCAACGGCCCGGCCCTGGTCGCCGGCGACCCGGACGGGCGCAACATGGCGTACTTCACCGAGTACCCGCAGGACCTGGCGATCACCGCGCTCACCGTCCAGCACCAGCGCGGGCGCGCCAGCTTCTACGGCGAAGCCTCGTACCGGCCGCGCCAGCCCTTCATGCTGGCCCCGGGCGACGTGCTGCCGCCCTTCCTGAACGCCACCGTGCCGGCCCTGCTGCGCGCGGACGCCAACGCGGTGCCGCCGGGCGGCATCTTCCACGGCTACGACCTGTACGCGATGACGCAGCTGCAGCTGGGCGCGCGCCACGAATGGCAATGGGGCCGGGTGGCGCTGGCGGGCACCGCCGAGGCGGTGGGCAAGCATGCGGCGGAGCTGCCGGACCAGGCATTGCGGCGCTATGGCCGCGCCGACATCTTCGGCGCCGGCCCGGTGAACGGCGCTTGCGCCGTGACCACCGGCGACGCGGCGCGCCAGTGCAGCCTGCGCGGCTACGCCACGGCGAACGCCTGGGGCTACCGGCTGCGGCTGGACGCGCGCCTGCCGGCCCTGGCGCAAGGGCTGGCGGCGAGCGCCAGCTTGACGTTCGCGCACGACGTGCAAGGCTGGTCCGGCGATTTTCTCCTCAACGAGGGACGCAGGACGGCCAACCTGGCGCTGCGCTTCGAGTACCGCCAGCGCTACCTGCTCGAGCTGCAGTACTTGCCGGGCTGGGGCGGCGACTACAACCAGGTTGCCGACCGCGACGTCGCGGCGCTCGCCGCCGGGGTCCGTTTCTAGTGCATGCACAACTCAGTTGCACCAGAACGGTGCATGCTGGCGGCCGATCGTGGCTTGCCGCTGCTGGACAGGCAGGCACGAATCCTGCACGCTCTGCGTCGTCAACAACGGAGGAAACGATGATGCAGATCCGAATGCTCGACGCCGCCGGCGCGGCGGCGCACGCGGCCCCGCTGCGCGCACTGCTGCTCGACGCGGTCGCGCATGGCGCCTCGGTGGGATTCACCGCCACGATCGACGAGGCGGCAGCCGACGCCTATTGGAACGACGTCCGCGCGGCGCTGGCCGAGGGTTCGCGGGTCCTGCTGGTGGCCTGGCGCGACCACGTGCTGGTCGGCACGGTCCAGCTCGACCTGTGCCAGAAGCCGAACGGCCTGAACCGCGCGGAAGTGCAGAAGCTGCTGGTGCACAGCGGCGCCCGGCGCGCCGGCGCGGCGACGGCGCTGATGGAGGCGCTGGAGGTGCAGGCGCTGGCCCTGGGGCGCGGCCTGCTGTTCCTGGACACCGAGGCGGGGTCAAGCGCCGAGGCGCTCTACCGGCGCCTGGGCTATACCCGGGTCGGCGAATTGCCGGAGTATTGTGCGACGCCCGACGGCCATTGGCGCGCGACGGCGATCTATTACAAGACCCTGTTCGTACGCGAGCGCAAGGGCGTCGCGGCCTGAGAACGTCACTCAGGATCGGGATGATGCTGTTTAGTCAGTACCCGTAGGGTGGGCGCCCCGTGCCCACGCGTGAACGGTGAACATCGTTGGCCCATCTTGCTACGCCAGCGCCATTCGAACATGACGCGTGGGCACGTCATCGAGCCCCCCGGCCTCGACGATCCCGCCTTACGCAAACTCAGGCGCTCTTCCTGCGCTCCGGGCCGGTATGCGGCGGCGCCAGCTTGATCGGCGCGGCCAGCTCCGGGTAGAGCGCCTGCTTGCCGGCGTAGACCGCGGCGATCGCGGCCATGTCGGCGTCCTGGTCGCCGGTGAGGCGCACGGTATCGACCACGCTGAGCACTTTTTCGCGGTAGTCCATGTAGACCAGCAGCACCGGCACGTCGGCGGCCGCCGCCAGGTGGTAGAAGCCGCTCTTCCAGTGCGGGCGGTAGCCGCGCGTGCCTTCCGGCGTGATCGCGACCCAGCACCATTCTTCGCGCAGCATGTTCTGCGCCAGCGAGCGCGTGGCGCCCATCGGCGCGCGGCGGTCGACCGCGATCCCTCCCCAGTAGCGCATGAGCGCGCCCATCGGACCCTTGAACAGCGAGTCCTTGGCCAGCCAGCGGAACTGCAGGCCCAGCGCCCATTTGCCCAGCAGGCCGACGAGGAAGTCCCAGTTCGAGGTATGCGGGTAGACGACCGCGATGCCGTGCGGACCGGGCAGCGGTTTGTAGTGCATCTTCCAGCCGATCAGGTTCAGCAGGCGCAGCGAAGTGCGCTGGCCCCAGGTGGGCAGTGCCGCGGGACGCAGCAGGTGGTCGCTCATGTTCTCTCCGTCGCGCCGTGCGTCAGATGAGGGACTGAGCCGGCCGTAGTCTTGTATTTTGCTGTTCTTGTAAGGAAGCAAGCTTACTTCCCGGAAAACCAAGCGAAGGATTCTATAGCGGCGGCGGGAGGGCGACAAGCAAAACCGCCGCGTCTGTTGTAAGACGGCGGCGTAGTATCATGCGCGCTTCATCGACCGATCATTGCCGGCCTTCGAGGAGGCCGATTCACGACCATGGACATCACGATCTACCACAACCCGCGCTGCGGCACCTCGCGCAATACCCTGGCGGCCATCCGCGACGCCGGCCACGAGCCGCGCGTCATCGAGTACCTGAGCCACCCGCCCACCCGCGAGCAACTGCAGGCCATGCTGGCCGCCGCCGGCCTGACGCCGCGCGAAGCGATCCGCAGCAAGGAAAGCCTGTACGCCGAGCTGGGCCTGGACGCCCCCGGCACCTCGGACGAGGCCCTGCTGGACGCCATGCTGGCCCATCCGGTGCTGCTCAACCGCCCCTTCGTGGTGACGCCCAAGGGCGTGCGCCTGTGCCGGCCCTTCGAGCTGGTGCGGGAAATCCTCTAGCAACGGTCAACCCGGCCCACCGCCCCGGATAGGCGCGCCGGCGCCTAGTGCTGGTAGGCCCCGATGTCGTACCCGGTAGCCTTGCTGCGCGCCTTGCCCTGGTAGTCCTGCTCGGGCGCGTCGTCGCCGGCGCCGCGGCCGATGGCGGGCGAACGCGGCGTCAGGCGGAAGTCCGGGGTGCCGGTGCGGGTGTATTCGACGAAGGCCGGCTCGGCGGCGACCGTGCCGACGTGCTTGCGGCCCGGGGGCAGCAGCCAGTCGGCCACGGCGTTCTGGAACACCAGGTTGTTGCGGTAGCCGTTGTTCTCGCCGGTCTGGCCCTGCTCCAGAATGCCGAGCAGGTTGTCGAACACGATGTTGTTCGCCACCACCGTATGGTCGTTCGGTCCCTGGGTATGGCGGTAGTCGCCGCCGCCCACCACGATGCCCGAGCCCGAGGTGGAAATCGTGTTGCCGGTGACTTCGACCCGGTGGGCGTCGTGCCAGAGCAGGATGCCGGCGCCCGTGACGCGGTAGACCAGGTTGCTCTTCACGCGCGCCTCGGTGCCGATGAGCAGGCCATGGTGGCTGCGGCAGTTGGCCGGGCCGATGTCGTGCACGTTGTTGCCGACCAGGTCGGATTCGCTGCCCTTGTACAGGCTGTCCACCACGACGCCGGCGCCGCCCGCGCTTTCGCAGGGCACGTCCAGGCCGAGGTGGTGCACGTGGTTGTGGCGGATGACGTTGTGCGAACCGCCGTTGTGGATGCCGCTCAGCCACTTGTTGCCGCTCTGGTACTGGGTGCCGTCGATGTCGAAGCCGACGATGTCGACGTGGCTGCCGCGGTTGTCCCAGGCGCTGGTGGTGCGCGAGTCGAGCGGCGGCACGATGCGGGCGCCCCAGCGCTCGACGGACTGGAAGATGATGCGCGCTTCCGCGCTGCCGCTGACCTCGGTGCGAAAGCCCCCGGTGTACTGCCCGGGCGCGACGTAGACGGTCGTGCCGGGCGTGACGACCTGGGCCGCGCGGCTGATGGTGCGGAAAGGCTCGGCCTCGGTGCCGGGATTGGCGTCCGAGCCGTTCGGCGCGACGTAGAGGTTGGTGCGCACGACCTCGGGCACCACGAGCTGCTCGGACGAGCCCTCGCCCCAGCGGCAGCCAGCGAGCGCGAACAGGAGCAGGCTGCACGGCAGGGCGGCGAGCGGATGGGCGCGGCGAAGGGGAGCGCGGTGGGCGGGGCCGGTCATGGTGTTCCTTGTAGCAGGGTGCACTTAGGGAAGCACTGATCTATTCATGACGGCGGTCTTGGCGTGGAGAAAAAACGTCCTGCCGCGTTGCAAATCCTCGCCATACCACGCGGTATGGCTGTGGTTTGCGCCTTGCCGGCCGCTTTTCTCCATGCCAATCCCATCCGTCGGAATAGATCAGTGCTTCCCAAAGTTTCACCCGGCGCTCCCGCTGCCCAGCCCGGTTTGATCAAGGTTTCTTTTGAGCACACGCAAGATAGCTCGCGCGCGCCCGTGCATGGCTCAAACCTGGACAACCTGGGGCATGTAGGCCGCCAGGAACTCCGGCGGCATGCGGCGCGGGCGGCCGCCGCTGATGTCGATGCAGACCAGTTCCCAGCGTCCGCGCAGGACGGTCGCGCCGTCGCTGTTCCTGATCAGCTGGAAGCGGCGCTCCATCGACAGCTTGCCGTCGCCGCCGACCAGCCAGGTGCCCAAGGTCAGTTCTTCGCCCAGCAGCGTGGGCAGGAGGTAGTCGTATTCGCCGTGGCGGATCGCCATCGCGCGGTCCAGGCGCCGGTAATCCTCGAGGCTCAGGCCCAGCGACACCGAGTGGGCCCAGCCGACCTGCTCGCACCAGCGGACGTAGACGGCGTTGTTGGTGTGGTTCAGGCCGTCGATGTCCTCGGGACGGGGCGCCAGCGGCAGGGTGTACGGTTGCGGATAATCCCAGTTCAAATCGGTTCCCTTCAAGCGTCGGCCGCGGCCGACGCGCGCGCTGCTGCGCCGCCCGGGCCCGCCGGCAAAGCGCCATTCTAACCGCCGGGCCGGCGGCGCGCAGGCTCAGGCCAGTTCGAGCAGCAGCGCCTGGTGGTCCGAGCCGGTTTCGGCGGCGTCCACCCGCACCCGGCCGACGCGTTCGGCCAGGCCCGCGCTGACGAACGCGAAATCGAAGGTAAAGGGCGCGCCCGCGTCCGGATTGTCGTCGTGCAGGCCGACCGTCGGCGCATGGCGCCGGCCCGGCTGGGTCAGGCTCCAGGCGTCGCGCAGCGCCGGCGTGCCGTCGGGGAAGGGCGCCAGCAGGCGCGCGTATTCGGGCGAGCCGGGCAGCATGTTGAAGTCGCCCAGCAGGATCGCGTGGGCGGCTCGCGGCAGCGCCTCGAATGGGCCGGCCTCGGGTTCCCCTGGCCGCGGCGTGCGCGCATGCAGCGCGGCTTCGCGGTGCAGCTCGCGCAGGCGCTCGACCTGGGCCATGCGCTGGACCAGCGAAAAATACTCGAGGTGCACCGACAGCACGCGCAGCAGGCCGCAGGGCGTCTGCAGCGTCACTTCCAGCGCGCTGCGCGGCATGCTCATCACACCGGGGTCGGGCGGCCAGGGCAGGGAATGGCGGAAGACCTGCAGGATCCGGTAGCGCGAGAAGATCATGGTGCCGATGCGGCGCCGGCTGCCCTCGGGCGCCAGGGTGTCGAGCGTGGCGCAGGTGGCCAGGTTGTAGCCGGGCAGGCGCAGGGCCAGGCCCTTGAACTGGTCGCCGAGCGGGCTGCCGTCGCGCGCCTCGTATCCGCAGGCTACTTCCTGGAGGCACAGGACATCGAAATGGGAAAAGCGCGAGAGTGTGGCGACAACGCGATCGAGGTCGGCGCCGCCTTGCGCCGTGCGGGCCGACTGCATGTTCCAGGTGATAAGCTTGGGCATTGCTGTCCTCTTTTGTTCGAAGCGCACAGCCTAAGCTTCTAGCGCCGAGCCGGGCTGATCCAGCGCAGGCTTGGTGAGCGAACCCGGCTGTACTGTCGCGGAGGTTCCATGTACACGATCGTCCTGCTGCTCTACCTGCAACAGAACCTGGAAGTGACGCTGGAGGGCAGCAGCTTGCGCGGCGCCTACGAGACGAAACAGGAATGCGAAGCCGCGGCCGTGCACCTGCGCGGCCCATTGCCGGCCCCGGCCGGCGTCAGCGCGGCGTGGCACGACGCGGCCTGCCTGCCGATCAACCGCGAGGTGCGGGTCAAGGAGATGGCGCCGCTGCACATCGAGGACCTGCTGCGCCAGGGCCCGCTGCCCGGCTGCGTCGCCAGCGGCGACTGGCGCCGGGTGGCCGAGCTGTGCCGGCCGTCGGGCAATCCGGCGCCCTGAGCTTCGGCTGCGGGCGACTGGAGCCGGGTCGGGCGCACGCGGCTGTCTACGGCCTTGCGGCAGACCGTCACGCCGTGGCCGGCGCCGGCGAAGCGCTCCCATTTGCGCTCCGGATCCCCGCTGATCGGGCTGGCGCCATTGCCCGGTCCGGGGCCGATTCGGCTGGCCATGCGGCCCGGCGAGGCGAGCAGCCCGCCCGGCACGCGGCTTACTTCGGCGCCGTCATGGCCTGCCGGATGGCGACGCAGCGCTGGTCTTCCTGCAGCGCGTCGAGCAGGGCGCGGCGGGTGCCGGCCGACAGGTCGCGGTACTTGTCGGCGGCCGCGCCCAGGCGCTTGACGCTGTGCGGCGTGCAGGTCGCCGGGATCAGCGCGCCGCCGTAGGAGCGCATGTAGACCGGGCCGGCCGCCTTGTCGATCGCCGGCAGCTTCGCCAGGCGCGCGTCGGCGGTCTGCTCGGACAGCGCGTTCTGCTCGCTCGGATAGAGGCTGCCCATGGCGGTGCGGATCTTCGAGAACGGCAGCGTGGTCTGCAGGTCCTCGACGGTGCCCAGCCACTGCGCCTTCACCTGCGCATCCGGACGCACGACGGTGGCGGCCAGCGCGGCGGCCTGGCCGGTGTCGGACTTGTCGCGCCGGGCTTCGTGCTCGGCCAGGCTTGCCGCGCCTGCGGCGTCGTAGCGGTTCAGGTGCTTGATGATGGCCCAGCGCAGGTCCTGGTCGATGCTCAGGCCGTCGACGCTGGTGCTGCCGGCCAGCAGGGCCTGCAGGCGCTCGAGCGCGGCCGGGGTGCTCGCCAGGCCAAGGTAGCTCGAGAACCAGCGGCGCTGGAAGTTCTCGTTGCCCTTGTTCGCCAGCACGCCCTTCCACGCCATCTCTTCCAGCGCGGCGCGGGTCTGGCGCGCCCATGGCGTGTCCAGGTTCATCGCGTCCAGGTACTCCTTCGATGCGGCGACCTTGCCGAGCACGTCGCCCAGCAGGGTGTAGTCCTTCTCCAGCGGCGCATTCGCCAGCGCGGTCTCGATGAATTCGTTCAGCGGCAGCCGGGCGTCGCGCACGCCGTCCCACAAGCTTTGCCAGAGCATGGTGCGCAGCAGCGGATCCTCGACCCGGGACAGGCTGGCGCGCGCGGTGGCGAACGAGCGGCCGTCGAGCTGCACCTTGACGAAGCCCCAGTCCTGGTAGTTCGAGTAGACCAGGTCCGGGCAGCTCGTCCCCACCAGGCCCGGCACTTTCGTGGCCGCCCCGGAGTAGGTGACGGCCACGTTCTGCGCCAGCGCCACCTTGCCGCCGTCGACCTTGAAGGTCGCGACCTGGACGCGCTGCTCGCGCAGGGTCGGGAACTGCTTGCTCGCGCTCTGCTTCAGGCTGAAGGTGGCGATCTTGCCGGCCTTGCAGGTGAAATCGGCGGCGATCGTGTTCACGCCCGGCTGATACAGCCACTGGCGGGTCCAGCCGGAGAGGTCGCGGCCGGCGGCCTGGCCCAGGCTGCCGATGAAGTCGTCCAGCTTCGCGTTCTGGTAGCCATACTTGACCAGGTAGTTGTGCACGCCCTTGCGGAAGGTTTCCGCACCCAGCAGGTGGCGCAGCTGGATCAGGGTCGAGGCGCCCTTCGAGTAGGTGATGGCGTCGATGTTGTCGAAAGCGTTGGCGGTCGACGGCACCGGCACCTCGATCGGGTGGGTCGTGACCTTCTGGTCCTGGGCATAGGCAGCCTGCTTGCCGCCCGAATAGAAGGCCTGCCAGGCGTCCTTGAACTCGGTCGCTTCGGCGGTGGCGAGCGTGCCCATGAAGGCCGCGAAGCTCTCGTTCAGCCACAGGCCGTTCCACCACTGCATGGTGACCAGGTCGCCGAACCACTGGTGGGCCATCTCGTGCATGATCACCGAGGCCAGCGACTGGCGCTGGGCGTCGGTCATCTTCGCCTTGTGCAGGAAGCGGCCCTCGGCGAAGGTGATCGCGGCGGCGTTTTCCATGGCGCCGTACAGGAAGTCCGGCACCAGCAGCTGGTCGTACTTCTCGAACTGGTAGGGGATGCCGAAGTAGTTGTCGAAGAAGGCCAGGCCATCCTTCGTGTAGCGGAACCAGTCCTGCGGCGTCACCTGGGCCGCCACCGACTGGCGCGCGAACAAGCGCATCGGGTACTTGCCGCTGTTGTCTTCCCAGACCTTATACGGGCCGGCGTGCAGCGAGAAGTTGTAGGGGCTCAGCTTTTTCGTCGCCGGGAAGGTCCAGCGGCGCATCTCGCCCGCCTGCTCGATCTTCGATTCGCGGGTGGTCGAGACCACGTGCCAGTCGGCGGGCGCGGTCGCGGTCACCTGGTAGGTGGCCTTCAGGTCGGGCTGGTCGAACACGGCGAACATCTGGTGCGCGGCGGCCGGCTCGAAGTGCGAATAGGTGTAGACCCGGCCGTCGACCGGGTCGACCATGCGGTGCAGGCCTTCGCCGTTGGTGCTGTGCAGGCGCTCGTAGGCGATGACGACGGTGTTCCGGCCGGCCACCAGGTCGCTTGCCGCAATGGTGACGAACCAGCCGTTGTACTTCGCCTCCACCGGCTTGCCGTTGACCGTCACCGACTTCACGGTGGCCTTGTCGAGGTCGATCGTCAGCGGCGCCGCATTGTCCTTCAGGTCGAAGCTGGCGGTGGTGACGCCGCTGAAGCTTTCCTTGCCGGTCAGCGTGAATGCGAGCGCGTAGGCGACGTTCGACACGCGCGCCGAACGGGCGGCGGCGTCCTCTTGCGACAGGAAGGCGTTCTCGGCGCGCACGGGCGCCTTGGCCTGGACTGGCGCGGCATGGACGGCGCCGCAGGCGAGGGCGGATGCAATGGCCAGCGCCATGGCGCGGGGAGCGAAAATATTCAAAGCGATTCCTTGTAAGGGCGCTCCCGCCGGGAGCGCACATTGCGAATCGCGCAAGAATATCACGGGCGCAACGGGCGTTGCGCAGGAGTTGCGTATGCACGCGGCGCCTGTATTGACGGGCGCGCTTTGGAAACAGCGCAGGGGCAGGCCGGGCGGCCGCGGCCGCCCGCGGGGCGCTTACGCCGACAGCGCCGGGTAGTCGGTATAGCCTTCGCCGCCCTGGCCGTAGATCACCTCCGGACGCAGCGGATTGAGCGCGGCGCCCTGCTGCAGGCGTTGCGGCAGGTCCGGGTTGGCGATGAACCACAGGCCGAAGGCGATGGCGTCGGCCTTGCCCTCGGCCAGGAGCTGTTCGGCGGTCTCGACCGACATCTTCTCGTTGGCGATGTAGGGACCGCCGAATTCCTTCTTCAGCAGCGGCCCCAGGCTGTCCTCGCCCACCGCTTCGCGCGCGAAGATGAAAGCGATGCCGCGCTTGCCCAGCTCGCGGGCGACGTAGCCGAAGGTCGCCGCCGGCGTCGAGTCGCCCATGTCGTGCGAATCGCGGCGCGGCGCCAGGTGCATGCCGACGCGGTCGGCGCCCCAGACCTCGATGCAGGCATCCGCCACTTCCAGCATCAGGCGCGCGCGGTTCTCGATAGTGCCGCCGTACCCGTCGGTGCGGCGGTTGGTGCTGTCTTGCAGGAACTGGTCGAGCAGGTAGCCGTTGGCGCCGTGGATCTCGACGCCGTCGAAGCCGGCCCGCTTCGCGTTCTCGGCGCCCTGGCGGTAGGCGGCGACGATGCCGGCGATTTCCTCGGTCTCGAGCGCGCGCGGCGTGGCGTACTCGCGCTTCGGGCGCACCAGGCTCACGGTGCCGGCCGGCTTGATCGCGCTCGGCGCGACCGGGGCGGCGCCGTCCAGGAACACCGGATCGGAAATGCGGCCGACGTGCCAGAGCTGCATCACGATGCGCCCGCCGGCGGCGTGCACGGCCTCCGTGACCTGCTTCCAGCCGGCGACCTGCTCGTCGGACCAGATGCCCGGCGTGTCGGCGTAGCCGACGCCCATCGGCGTCACCGAGGTCGCTTCGGACAGGATCAGGCCGGCGCTGGCGCGCTGGGCGTAGTACTCGGCCATCAGCGCGTTCGGCACGCGGCCTGCGCCGACGGCGCGGGCGCGGGTCAGGGGCGCCATGACGATGCGGTTCGGCAGCTCGAAGGCGCCGATCTTGATCGGGTCGAACAGGGTGGTCATGCATGCTCCTCGAATAATTTGCTGGCGGCCATCTTAAGGGAAGCGCGCGATTCCTGCCGGGGACGCCTCGTTTTTGCGGCGGCGTCGTACGGCCGGGGCCGATTTGCGCGCGCAGCGGTATACTGCGCCGGTTTTTTTGACAGCGGCCGTGGCCGCGAAAGGCGATCGATGAGCTGGATTTACCTGGTGGTGGCGGGGCTGCTGGAAGTGGCCTGGGCGGTGGGGCTGAAGTACACGGAAGGCTTCACGCGCCTGTGGCCCTCGGCCTTCACCCTGGCCACGATGGCGGGCAGCGTCGCCATGCTGGGCCTGGCGCTGCGCCAGCTACCGCTGGGCACGGCGTATGCGGTGTGGACCGGCATCGGCACCATCGGCACGGCGGTGTTCGGGATGGTGATGCTGGGCGAGCCGGCCGGCGCGCTGCGGATCGCCTCGATCGGGCTGATCGCGCTGGGGATTGCGGGGTTGAAGCTGCTGACGCCGTGATGATGCTGCGACCGGCGCTGCTACAACCTAGGGTGGGTTCTTGAACCCACCGATCCGGCGCCGATCATCCTCTGGCCATCTTATTTGCGGTTCGACCATTCATGCCGTGAGACCGCGTGGGCACAAGTGCCCACCCTACAAAAAGGCGCCCTCGAGAGGCGCCTGCGTTATCTTGAATATAGGCCGCGATCGATCAGCGGTAAAACGCCTCGACCTTGCCCTTCAGCTTGATCAGCATCGGCTTGCCCTTGCGGTCGAGCACCTTGCCGGCGGCGACCTTGATCCAGCCTTCGCTGATGCAGTATTCCTCGACGTCGTGGCGGTCCTTGTCGTTGAAGCGGATGCCGATGTCGCGCTGGAACACGTCGCGGTTATGGAAAGGGCTGCTCGGGTCGATCGAGAGCCGGTCTGGGAGCGGGGGGAGGGTGGCGGTATCGTTCATGGGTGCGAATTATCCACCAGAACCGCGCCGCGTACAACGGCGCGCACGCATGGCGCGTTGCCGGCCCCATGCGCGGCCCTTGGAGCGCTCTTAGTCGAGCACCTCGTCGGGATCGATCGGCGCGGGCGCGATCAGGTCGGCCACGCCGCCGTCCGGCGCCACGTTGGCCACGCGCAGCACCTGGGAGGCGATGCCGACGAAGGCCGGGGCCGCCACCTGGCCGCCGTAGTGCTGGCGCCCGCCCGGCTCGTCGATCATGATGGCGACGATGAAGCGCGGCGCCGACATCGGCACGATCCCCACGAAGGAGGCGATGTACTTGCGCGGCAGCGTGTACCTGCCGTTGATGGCCTTGTACGCAGTCCCGGTCTTGCCGCCGACCCGGTAGCCGGGGATGGCGCCGCGCTTCGCGGTCCCGTGCAGCACCGTGTTTTCGAGCATGGCGCGCAGCGTGCGCGCGGTCGCGGGCGAGAACACCCGGGTGCCGGCCGGCCGCCCGCCGCCCTTCATCAGGCTCAGCGGGATCACCTCGCCGTCGTTGGTGAAGGCGGTATAGGCGCGCGCCAGCTGGACCAGCGATACCGCGATGCCGTTCCCGTAGCTCATGGTGGCCTGCTCGATCGGGCGCCAGGCCGCGTACGGGCGCACCCGCCCGGCCGCGGCGCCCGGAAAGCCCAGCTGGGGCTGCTGGCCGAAGCCGAGCTTCATGTACATCTCCCACATCGCGCGCGGCGGCATGTCGAGCGCGAGTTTCGCGGTGCCGATGTTCGAGGAATAGCGTAGTACGTCGGCGACGCTGATCAGGCCGTGGGCGCTGGTGTCGGAGATCGGCGCGCCGCGGATCACCAGGCGGCCGGCGCCGGTGTCGACCAGGGTGTCGGCGCGCACCTGCCCGCGATCGAGCGCGAGCGCGACCGTGAACGGTTTCATCACCGAGCCCGGCTCGTAGCTGTCGGTGATCGCCTTGTTGCGCAGCGCCGCGCCGGGCATTGCTGCGGCGCCGTTCGCGCCGTTTGGCTCATAGCTGGGGTAGTTGGCTAGCGCCAGGATCTCGCCGCTGTGGGCGTCGACCACGATCGCGCTGCCGGCCCTGGCCTCGAAGGTCTCGACCGCCGCGCGCAGCTCCTTCCAGGTCACATACTGCATGGCGCCGCTGATCGACAGCACGGCGTCGGTTCCCGGCGTGGGCGGCAGCAGCGCGCCGCCGTCCTCGACGATGTTGCCGAGCCGGTCGCGGATCACGCGCCGGTAGCCGTCCTTGCCGCTCAGCGCGGCGTCGCGCGCCAGCTCGATGCCTTCCAGCCCATGCCCCTCGCGCCCGACGAAGCCGACCAGCTGGCTGGCCACCGGCCCCTGCGGATACACGCGGCGGAACTCGTCGGTGAAGCCGAGGCCGCGCACCTTCAGGGCGGCGAGGCGCACGGCGACGTCCGGCTCGACCTGGCGCTTCAGGTAGACGAAGTGGCGGGCGCGATCGATGCGCCGGCGCATGCCGGCAGCGTCGGTCCCGAGCAGCCGTGCGATGTCCGCGATGGCCGCCGCGGGCGCCGCGCGCAGGTCCTCGGGGATCGCCCACACGGCCACCGCGCGCACGGAGGCGGCCAGCAGCTGGCCGTCGCGGTCGCGGATCTGGCCGCGCGTGCCGGGCAGGTCGAGGGTGCGCGCATAGCGGCTGGCGCCCTGCTTCTGCAGGAAGTCGACGCTCACCAGCTGCAGCCAGGCGGCGCGCCCGGCGAGCGCGGCGAAGGCGCACAGCAGCAGCAATTGCAGCAGCCGCGAACGCCATGGCGGCAGCGGCCGCGCCAGCAGCGGATTGGCGGCGAAGGCGTGGCCGGCGCGTCCCGCCACCCGCTGCCGGCGCGCCGGTTTCGTCGTACCGGATCGGTTCATCTCAATCGCGCTCCGCCAGGTAGTAGTCGAGCGCCTTGCGCACGATCGGACCGGCGACCGCCGAACCCCAGCCGGCGTTCTCGACCACGACCGCGATCGCGATGCGCGGCCGGTCGGCCGGCGCATACGCGGTGAACAGGGCGTTGTCGCGCAGGTGCTCCGGCGTGCCGTGGTGGTCGTACTTGCCGCCGTTCAGGCCGACGACCTGGGCGGTGCCGCTCTTGCCGGCGGCCGTGTAGGCGGCGCCGCGGAAGACCTTGTAGCCGGTGCCGTCGCGCTCGGTGGTGACGCCGACCATCGCGCGCCTGACCAGGTCGAGGTGTTCCTGGCGCAGCGCGAGCCGGGTCGCCGGGCCGGGGTCGAAGGGCCGGCGCGCATGCGTGACGCCGTCTTCGAGCGCGCGCAGCAGGTGCGGCCTGGGCGACAAGCCGTCGTTGGCCAGCAGGGCCACCGCGTGCGCCAGCTGCAGCATGGTGTAGCTGTTGTAGCCCTGGCCGATGCTAATCGAGACCGTGTCGCCGCCGTTCCAGCGGCCGCCGCGGGCAAAGCGCTTGCGCTTCCAGTCCTGCGAAGGCAGCACCCCGGCGCGCTCGTGCTCGAGGTCGATCCCGGTCGGCGCGCCGAAGCCGAAGCGCGCCATGAAGGCGCTGATGGCGTCGATCCCGAGCTCGTTGCCCAGCTGGTAGTACCAGGTGTCGCAGGAGACCAGGATCGAACGGTACAGGTCGACCTCGCCGTGGCCGCCCGGCTTGTCGTCGTTGAAGCGGTGCCCGCCGAGCATGAAGTAGCCGGCGTCGTGGATGCTGTGCGTGGCGTTGCGCTTGCCCAGTTCGAGCGCGGCCAGCGCCATGAAGGGCTTGAAGGTCGATCCGGGCGCATAGGTGCCGGCCAGCGGCCGGTTCAGCAGCGGGCGGTCGGGCGAGGTGTTCAACGCGCGCCAGCTCTGCGGGTCGATGCCCCCGACGAACAGGTTGGGGTCGTAGCCGGGGCGCGAGACGAAGGCCAGCACTTCGCCGCTGGCCGGGTCGATCGCCACCAGGGCGCCGCGGGCGTCGCCGAAGGCCTGCTCGACCACGCGCTGCAGCCCGACGTCGAGCGACAGCACCAGGTTGGCCCCCGGCACCGGCTCGACCCGCGACAGGGTGCGCACCGGGCGTCCGGCGGCGGTGCGTTCGACCTGCTCGTAGCCGGTGCGCCCGTGCAGCTGGCGCTCGTAGCTCTTCTCCAGGCCTTCCTTGCCGATGGTGTCGGTGCCGCGGTAGTTCGCCGCCACCCCCGGGTCGGGATTGGCCTCCAGGGCGCGCTGCGCGGCGGGGTCGATGCGCCCGACGTAGCCGACCGCGTGCGCGGCGACCTCGCCCAGCGGGTAGTCGCGCAGCAGGCGCGCGCGCAGCTCGACCCCGGGAAAGCGGAAGCGCTGGGCGGTGAAGCGCGCCACCTCCTCGTCGGTCAGGCCGCTACGCAGCAGGCTGGCCGCGAACGGCGGGTTGTCGGCGACCTGGCGCCGCAGGCGGCGCCGGTCGCGCGCGTCGATCGCGACCAGCTTGGCCAGCTCGTCGAGCACCGAGTCCAGGCGCGCGCGCAGCCTCGAGGGCGTCACTTCCAGCGTGTGCACCGGCTGGTTGCGCGCCAGGACCACCCCGTTGCGGTCGAGGATCAGGCCGCGCGTCGGCATGACCGGCAGCAGCGCGATGCGGTTGCCGTCGGACTGCGCCATGTAGTGCGCGTGGCGCGCCAACTGCAGCCAGGCCAGGCGCGCGGCCAGCAGCCCGAAGCACAGCACGACGAAGGCAAACAGGGCCAGCAGGCGCCGGCGGAAACGGCGCAGCTCGCCGTGGCGGTCTTGAAAATCGATCATGTCGGGACGGGTTGGGGCGCAGGCCCAGGCAAAGGGCACGGGGTACGGGCAATGCGGACGAACGCGGACGCACGCGCCACGCCCTGGCGGGCGCCGCTTGCCCGGAGGCGGGGCGTACTGTACCGTAGCGCGATGAAGAGCTTTATCGTGAATCGCCCATGAAACGTCGGCAAACGGACATTCCCGGCGCCGGCCCCGCCGACCTGGCGGCCCTGCCCAGGCTGCCGCGCCCGGTCTACGGCCACGTCCTCGGCCTGTCGAACCGCGCGATCGGGCGCCGCCACCGCCATCCCTGGGTCCAGCTGTCGTACGCGGCGAAGGGGGTGGTCGAGGTGATCGCCGACGGCGGCCGCTACATGGCGCCGCCGCGCCACGCGGTCTGGGTGCCGCCGGGCGTGCCGCATGCCGTGCGCTGCGCCGAGGGCACCGAGATCCGCAGCCTCTACATCGACCCGGCGGCGCTGGCGGCGCCGCATTTCCCCGCTGCGCCCGATGCGCCGGGCCGCGCCTGCCGCGTGCTGGCGGTCGCCCCCCTGCTGCGCGAACTGATCCGCGGCTTCAGCGAGTTCCCGGTCGAGTACCAGGAAGACGGGGCCCAGGGCCGGCTGGCGGCGGTCCTGCTCGACCAGTTGGCGGCCGCGCCCGAGGCCGGCCTGGCGCTGCCGCTGCCGGTCGACGCGCGCCTGCGCCGCATCTGCCGCGAGCTGCAGGCGCGGCCCGACAGCGCGCGCACGCTGGCCGAGCACGCGGTCCGGCTGGCGGTGTCGGAAAAGACCCTGAGCCGGCTGTTCCAGCAGCAGACCGGCTTGACCTTCCGCGCCTGGCGCCAGCGCCTGCGCATCCTGGCGGCGCTGCCGCTGCTCGAACGGGGCGAGCGCGTCACCGACGTCGCGATCGCCTGCGGCTACGACAGCATGTCGGCCTTCATCGCCGCCTTCGGCCGGTTCGCCGGGGTCACGCCGGGCGAGTTCTTCGCCGGCCAGCGCTGAAGGGGCGCCGGCCGCGCGTCAAGCCTGCACGGGCGCCGGGATCCTCGCGACCACCTTGATCTCGAACTGGAAGCCGTACAGCCAGGTCACGCCGACGGCGGTCACGGTCGGGTAGGGCGCTTCGCCCCAGTATTCCTGGGCCACGCTCCAGATCCGTTCGAAGCGCGCTTCCGGGTCGACGATGAACACCGTCACGTCGACGACGTCGCCGAAACCGCCCCCGGCCGCCGCCAGGATCGCGTTCAGGTTGGCAAAAGCGCGCCTGACCTGCGCGTCCAGTTCGGGTTCGGGCGAGCCGTCTTCGCGGCTGCCGACCTGGCCCGACACGAACAGCAGGTCGCCGCAGCGCACGGCGGGCGAATAGCGGTTCTTTTCATACAGGGCCTGGCGTCCGGGCGGGAACACCACGTCGCGGATTGTCATCGATATCTCCTCAAATGGATGCCGCCGGTTGACGGCAACGGCACTCTATCAAGGCGCGAAGCCCCGATAAACGGGCAAGTTGCGTCAACATTGTTTGTATAATCCAAACAATCATCAGGGAGACACATGGACAGGTTCGACGCGATGCGCGCTTTCGTGCGCGTGGCAGAGGCGGGCAGCTTCACGAAGGCGGCCGAGACGCTGCACATGAGCCGCACGACCGTGACCCAGCTGGTGCAGCAGCTCGAGGCCCGCCTGCGCCTGAAGCTGCTGCACCGCACCACGCGCCGCGTGCATCTCACGGCCGACGGCGCGCTCTATTACGAGCGCATCGTGCGCGTGCTGGCCGAGATCGACGACATCGAGACCAGCCTGCCGAACGCGGCGGCGGCGCCGCGCGGCAAGCTGCGCGTGGACGTGCCCAGTCCGTTCGCCACGCTGGTCCTGGTGCCGGCCCTGCCGCAATTTCACGCGCGGTTCCCCGACATCGAGTTCGACATGGGCGTCAGCGACCGCAATGTCGACCTGATCGGGGAGAACGTCGACTGCGTGGTGCGTGGCGGCGTCATCGCCGACGCGTCGCTGGTGGCGCGCACCGTCGGGCAACTGCGCCTTGGCGTGTATGCCGCACCGAGCTACCTGGCGCGCGCCGGCACGCCGCCGCATCCGCAGGCGCTGGACGATGGCCGGCACCGCATCGTGCGCTTTCGCGGGCTGCGCGGCGCCGGCTCGCCCTACCGCATGCGGCGCGGCGGCGAGAGCGTGTCGATCCAGGGGCGCCACCTGCTGGCGATCGACGACGGCAATGCCTACCTGGCGGCCGGATTGGCGGGACTGGGCGTGCTCTGGCTGCCCGACTACATGGCGCGGCCCCACCTTGCCCAGGGTGGCCTGGTGCCGTTGTTCGCGGACTGGGAAATCGACCCGCTGGCGATGACGATCGCGTATCCGGCGAACCGCCATCCCGGCAAGAAGCTGCGGGTCTTCATCGACTGGGTCGTGGTGCTGATGGCGCAGCATGGCGCCGGCCTGCCCGGCACCTCCCACGGCGCCGACGGCCCCTGAAACGGCGCCGCTCAGGCCGGGCCGACCAGGGCGACCAGCCCCAGGCCGAGGACACACAGCGCGAGCAGCGACAGCACCACCGCCGCCGCCACGCGCGGGCCGGCGCGCAGCACGGCGCGGGCGTCGACGCCGAGCCCGAGCGCGGCCATCGACATCAGGGTCAGGAAGCCGGCCGTCTCGTGCGCCGGGCCGAGCAGGGCCTGGGGAATCGCGCCGAGCGAGCGCAGCGCCAGCAGCGCCAGGAAACCGCCGATGAACCAGGGCAGCAGCTCGGACAGGGCCGGACGCCGCGCTTTTTGCCGCGCCTTCTGCCGCGCTTCCTGGTGCGCTTCCTGCCGCCCTTCCTGGTGCGCCTCGTGCCTGCCCAGCAGCGACAGCACCAGCACCACCGGCCCGAGCATCAACACCCGCAGCAGCTTGACCAGGGTGCCGGCGTGGGCGCTGGCGGCCGACACCGGCGCGGTCGCGGCCAGCACCTGCGGCACCGCGTACACCGTCAGGCCGGCGAACATCCCGTATTGCGCCGGCGAGAGCCCGAGCGGTCCGGCCAGCAGCGGCAGCGCCAGCACCACCAGCACGCCCAGCACCGCGGTGAAGGCGATCGCGGCGGCCACGTCGCGGCCCTCGGCGTCGATCACCGGCGCCACCGCCGCGATGGCGGAATTGCCGCAGATGGCGTTGCCGCAGGCGACCAGCAGCGCCATCTTGGGCGGCAGCGCCAACGCGCGGCAGATGGCGTAGCCGATTACGATCGCGAGCGCCACCAGGAGCGCGATCCCGGCCACCAGCGCCAGACCCTGGCCAAGCAGGGCGGCGGCGCTGACCGAGGCGCCGAGCAGCACCACGGCGATCTCGAGCAGCAGCTTGGCGCCGATGTCGATGCCAGGCTGGAAGCGCGCATCGACGCCGTGGAAGGTCTTGACGGCGGCGCCGAGCAGGATCGCCAGCACCAGGGCTTCGACCCATGCCCGGCCGAAGAGGGCGGCTTCGCCGGCGGCCAGGGCCAGGCTGGCGGCGCTGACGGCGGCGCACAGCAGCAGGCCGGGCAGGGCCGCGCGCACCGGAGATATCGATAATGTCATGATTTTTCTTCTTTCCAAAACTCAATATCTGCATTATCTTGCCCGGTGGATCGTTAGGTCCATCTTGAAATTACGGATAAAACGTTCAGGGAAAACGAACGATGATGACCCTCGATCAGTTGCGCATTTTTGTGGCGGTCGCCGAGCGCCAGCACCTCACGCAGGCGGCCGCGGCCCTGTCGCTGACGCCGTCGGCCGTCAGCGCGCAGATCAAGGCGCTCGAGGAGCGCTACGGCACGCCGCTCTTCAACCGCATCGGCCGCCGCATCGAAACCAGCGAGGCGGGCCGCCTGTTCCTGCAGGAGGCCAGGCGCACGCTCGCCAGCGCCCGCAGCGCCGAGCAGACCCTGGCCGACCTTAGCGGCCTGAAGCGCGGCTGGCTGGCGATCCAGGCCAGCCAGACCATCGCCAGCTACTGGCTGCCGCCCTGGCTGGTCGCCTTCCGCAAGGCCTATCCGCAGATCGAGCTGGCGGTCACGGTCGACAACACCGACGGCGTGGCGCGCGCGCTGCTCGAAGGCGCGGCCGACATCGGCCTGGTCGAAGGCGAGATCGCCGAAGCCGCGCTGGCGGCGCGGCCGGTGACCGAGGACAGGATGGTGGTGGTGACCGCGCCCGATCATCCCTGGGCCGACGGCAGGAAGCTGGGGCCGGCCGACCTGCTTGCGGCGTCCTGGATCCTGCGCGAGCAGGGCTCGGGCACGCGCTCGGCCTTCGAGGCGGCGCTGCGCGCGCTGGGCGTGGCGCCGGAGTCGCTCGCGGTGGCGCTGACGCTGCCGTCGAACGAGGCCTTGCGTTCGGCGGTGCTGGCCGGGCCGTTCGCGACCGCGGTCTCCGAACTGGTGCTGGCGGCCGACCTCGAAAGCGGCCGGCTGGTGAAGGCGAACCTGGAGCTCGCGCCGCGCGCCTTCTGGCTGCTGCGCCACCGCGAGCGCTACCGCAGTCGCGCCTCGCTCGCCTTCGAGGCGCTGGTCGGGCTGGCCGAGGGGAATTGAGGTCGAGCCGGGCGTCGCGAAACCGCCCGGCACGGTAGAGTAAGGGCGCCGGCGCGATGCTGCCGCGCCGGCGCATCCGCGACGTGCGCAGCGTAGAGGTGACGATGAATTGGCTTCCCGACGCGTGGTCCGACCTGTTCGTGGTCGAGACCCCGGTACTCGAACTGGCCGTGCGCGGCACGATCCTGTATTTCGCAATCCTGGTCCTGCTTCGCTTCATGCCGCGCCGGATCGGCGGCGAACTGGCGACGATGGACCTGATCTTCGTGCTGTTGATCGCGGAGGCGGCGTCGAACGGCTTCGGCCTGTACACCTCGGTGTCCGAGGGCCTGATCCTGATCCTGGTCCTGGTCCTGATCGGCTGGGACTTCCTCATCAATGCCGCCAGCTACCGCTTCCGCTTCATCGAGAAGCTGGTGTCCTCGCCGCCGATCCAGGTGATCCGCGACGGCCGCCTGCTCCGGTGTAACATGCGGCGCGAGTTCCTGACCGAGGAGGAGCTCATGAGTTCGCTGCGCCAGCAGAGCATCGCTTGCGTCAGCGAGGTCAAGGCCGCCTTCATCGAGGGCGAGGGGGCCGTCAGCATCACCAAGTTCAAGGAAAACTGACCCGCGCCAGGGCCGCGTGGCGTTGCAAAAAATACCAGATGCGCTATACTCGACCACGTTTCGATCACACCACCATCGCACCGACGTGAACACCCACCGCATCCGCCGCCACGCCGCACACGCTTGCCCGCACCGGGCAGGGCGCCGCGTCGCGCACGGCCGTTCACGTCCTGCCACCAGCCTCTCCTCGCATGAGTGCGGCGCCCGCTTCGCCCGCCTCGTGCATCTCTCCACGCGAGATATCGCCGGCCTCACGTAAGCTCGGCGAGCGTCGGGCGCCCAGGCGCCCGGCCTCCCGAGCCACCTCACGATCCGTTCGAGCAGCCGGCGCATGCGCGCCGGCGTCCCACGTCGTTTTGGCGGCCGCGCAGGAAGCGCCGGCCGCGGGAGGCTATTCCAATGTCCGAACCACGCTACCTGCAACAACACGATGCCGCCGTGCTGAGCCGGCTGGCCGCCGCCTGGCTGCGCGCCGGCGGCGAGCGCGCACGCGCCGGCACCCGCCTGGCCGAGGTCCTGGCCAGCGCCATCCTGCTGCCCGAGTCCGTGCGGCCGGCGCCCTACGCCGCGCTGTATTCCCACGTCAGCTGCCGCCACCTGTGCAGCGGCGAGCGCGAAGGCGTCTTCATCGCCTGCCCGCAGGATGCCAACCTCGCGCTGGCCCGGGTGTCGCTCCTGAGCCCCCTGGCGCTGGCCGTGCTCGGGCGCGCCAGCGGCAGCGTGGTCGGCCTCGAGGACGGGGGCGACGGCGCCTGCCGCTTCGAGATCCTGCACGTCACGCCGCCGGTGCGCGCCGACTGGCCGCCGCACCGGTCGCGCTCGGCGCAGTACGCCTATAGCGCCTAGGTAGTCGAGGCGCCGCAGGACGCGGCGCGCATTGCCGCACCACCGTTTTTTCACGATCGGCGCCCGCCCGAGGCGCGGCGCCGCCCATGGCAAAGGAGAACCGTATGCACGACATCAAGAAAATCTTGTTGGCCACGAGTCAAACCCAGCAGTCGCGCAATGCCGAGCTGCGCGCGGCGCTGCTCAGCGCCCAGCTCGACGTCGGCGTGTTCGACATGATCGCGGTCAAGCACAGCAGGCGCGGCATCGGCGCGCCGGCCACCACCTTCAGCCATCTCGAAGTCGGCAGCGGCAGCTTGCGCGCCTGGATCGCCGGGCAGCGCCGCCCCTTCGCCATGCCCGACCATCCGGACGCCATCGACAGTTTGTGGAACGTGCAGCCGAAGTCGGCGGCGGCGGTCGTGGTCGGGCGCGCCGAGCAGATGGGGGCCGACCTGACCATCCTGGCGCCGCACCGGCGCAACGCCTTCCTCAAGATGCTGGCGCATTCCGACAGCGACGAGATCGTGCGCCACAGCCGCAATGCGGTGCTGGTGGTGCACCGGGAGCCCTGCGACGTCTACCAGCGGGTGCTGGTGGCGGTCGACTTTTCCGACGATTCGCTGGCCGCCGCGCGCATGGCGCTGGCGCTCGCGCCCGGCGCCCACTTCACCTTCCTGCACGCCTACCGCCTGGCCGACGAAGGCCTGATGCGCGAGTTCGAGGTGCCCGCCAGCGTCATCGACGCCTACGTGGTGCGCGGTATCGACAAGGCGCGCGAGCGGCTTTCAAGCTGGATCGATACCCTCAAGCCGATGCGCCAGCCGCGCGCGCGCGCCGTGCACTCGGGCTTCCCGGTGCCGGTGATCCGCGCCTGCGCGCGCCGCATCGGGGCCGACCTGATCGTGCTGGGGCGCCAGGGCACCGCGCGCTGCGGACGCGACGCCCTGGGCGAGGCCGCGCGCCGCATCGGACGCGACGCCGACTGCGACGTCCTGATCGGCCCCGCCACCTCGCTGCTCAGGCCCGCCAGCCGCGCCCATGGCGGCGCGCCCGGGCTGGTCCTGGCGCAGGAGGCCTGACCCCGGCAGGGAGCGGCATCAGCCGGTGTCGCCAGGTCCGTCGCCGTACTGGAGGTGGCGCCGCACCAGGTCGGCCACGGTCGGGGCGCCCAGCTTGTCCATCATGCGCGCCTTGTGCACCTCGACCGTGCGCACGCTGATGCCCAGCGCCTGCGCCAGCTCGCGGTTGTGGCGCCCGGCCACCACCTGCAGCATGACCTCGCGTTCGCGCGGGGTCAGGCTGGCGTGGCGGCGCAGCCAGTCGGCGCGCGCCGCGTCCTCGCCCGCGCCGCCGGCCTGGCGCGCGCAGGCTTCCTCGATCGCGCGCACCAGCGCCGCCTCCTGCAGCGGCTTTTCCAGGAAGTCGACGGCGTCGGCGCGAAACGCCTCGCGCGCCGACTCGACGTCGCCGTGGCCGGTGATGATCAGGACCGGCAGCAGCGAACCGCGTTCGCGCAGCGCCTTCTGCAGGCGCAGGCCGTCCATGCCGGGCATCCGGATGTCGATCAGCACGCAGCCGCGCATGCCGGGGTGCCAGGCGCCGAGGAAGGCGGCGGCGTCGGCGTAGAAGGCGGTGCGGTAGCCGTGCAGGCTGAGTAGCAGGCCGAGCGCGTCGCGCACGGCGGCATCGTCGTCGACGATGAAGACGGTGTCGTCAGGGTTCATCGGTTTCCTCTTTCTCTTCGTCCGGCGTGGATGCCGGCAGCACGATCTTCAATACCGCATGGCGGCCGGCCTCGGCGGCCAGGGTGCCGCCGTGGGCCTCGACGATCGCGCGGCTGATCGCCAGCCCGAGTCCCAGGCCGCTCGACTTGAGCGACACGAAGGGCTCGAACAGGCGCGGCCGGATCGACGCCGGGATGCCGGGACCATTGTCGGCGATCCTGATCCAGACCGTGCCGCCGTCCTGGCCGGCATCGACCGCGACGCGCCGCTCGGCGCCTTCCGGCATGCCGGCCAGCGCCTGGATCGCGTTGGACAGCAGGTTGCGCAGCACGATCTCGAGCTGCACGCCGTCGCCCAGCAGGGCCGCCGGCGGCAGCGCGCCGACCGCGATCCCGACCCCGGCCTCGCGCGCCTGCGCCGCCAGCGAATCGACGCTGCCCTGGACCAGGGCCGGCAGCGACAGCGGCTCCAGGCGCACGCTGCCGGTGCGGAAGAATTCGCGCAGGCGCTTGAGCACGTCGGAGGCGCGCTGCGACTCGACCACCATCGCCCCGATCGTCTTTTGCAGCAGCGGGTCGCCGCCGTCGCGCCCGGCCAGGCGTTGGCAGGCGCTGCCGTAGACCGAGAGCGCGGTCAGCGGCTGGTTCAGTTCGTGCGCCAGGGCCGCCGCCATCTCGCCGGCGGCCGCCAGGCGCAGCGACTGGCGCAGCTCGTCGCTGGCGCGGCGCGCCAGGTCCACCGCGATGCCGATCAGGAAGCCGGACAGGGTCAGCGTCAGCACCAGCATCTGCACGTCGGGCATGTGCGCGGCGTAGGCCAGCGGGCGCAGGGCGGCGACGGTGACCCCGGCCTCCAGCACGATGGCGGCAGTCATCGCGCCGGCCATCCCCTGGCGCGCGGCGGCCCAGGCCAGCGGCAGGATCAACAGGTGGTAGGCGAAGGAATCCAGGGCCGGCCCCTGCAGCGCGATCGACAGCACCAGCGCGATCAGGGCGGCGTAGGCGGCCGTCTCGGGCGAGCGCACCCGCTGCAGCGCCTCGGCGCGCAGGGCCGGATCGAGCAGGCACCAGGCGGCCGGCACCACCACCAGCATGCCCGCGGTCTCGGCCACCGCGTAGCGCAGCACCGCCTCGATCCAGGCCTCGCCGGCCAGCGTGCCGGGGCCGAGCAGCATGCCCGCGTACAGCGCCGCGCCGGCGATGCTGGCCAGGGTGACGATGCCGGCCCAGGACAGCAGGCCGCGGTGGGTGGCGAAGAAGGCGCTGCCCGGCAGCAGGCGGCGCGTCAGCCAGCCCGCCGCCACCAGCACCGGCAGCGGCATCAGCCCCACCAGCAGCGAAAAGCCGGGACGCGCGGGCAGGGCCGGCGTGATCGCGGCGGCGACCAGGGCCGCCGCGACCAGCGGCAGCACCGCGTGGCGGCCGTGGCGCAGCAGCGCGTACAGGGCCAGCCCGGCGGCCGGATGCCAGACCGGGGCGATCACCTGCAGCCGCGCTTCCGGGCCGCTGAGGATGTCGAAGGCCACGTAGGCCAGGACGAAGGCGAGGCCGCGTCCGGCCGCGCGGACTGCACGGGAGTCGTTCATGGTGAAGGCGGCGCCGGCGCCGCGCGAGGAGGGCAAAGGCGGGAGTATACGGAATTCCCCGGCCGCCGGCATAAGGGAAACCCTTAGGGGCTTGGGCGAATAGGCAAGCGACCCCCGATGGCCGATACTCTCCTGCTGGGCTGACGCGGCCGTCGCGGCCTTTGCCCTTGCCCTGGATGATGGAGGAAAAAGGAATGGAAGAACTCGTGTTGGCGCTGGCGATCATCGGCGCCTGCCTGTTCTGGACCGCCTGGCGCGAGCACAGGCAGGACAACCGGCGCGACAGCGCGCTGATGACCGTGATCGGCCTGGTCCTGGCCGCCGGCAGCGCCGCCGCGGCCCTTGTCGCTTGATGCTTGATCAAGAAATGGAACTCACCAAGACTTTCGTGAAGGCGAAGCGTCCCTGCGCGGACGGCTTCCGCTGGTTCCTGCGCCACCACCAGGACGGCGCCGGCTACCAGCAACTGCTCGACGCGCTGGTGGCCGACGGCAGGGTCGACGACGCCTGCTGGCTGCTGGCCCAGTTCGGACCGACCGACGCCGTGCTGGCGCTCGACTCGCTCGAGGCCGATGCCCTGGTCTTCGCCGGCACGCTCGAGGTGCGAGGCAGCATCAACATCGGCTCGGTGCTGCGTACCGGCGGCGGCATCCGCTGCGGCGGCGGCATGCGCGCCGGCAGCGTCATCGCCTGCGGCGGCGAGCTGCACTGCGAAGGCGCGGTCGTCAGCGGCGGCGCGATCGAGGCCGGCGCCGGCCTGCACGCGCGCTGGGGCGTGCAGGCCCAGGAAGGCATCCGCGTGGCCGGCGAACTGCGCGCCGGCTGGGACGTCGCCTGCGAACGCGACCTGGCGGTCGGCGCCAACTGCATCGCCGGCGGCGGCATCGACGCCGGCGCCGCCATCGACTGCGGCAAGGGGCTGCGCGCCGGCGGCGCGATCCGCGCCCACGGCCGCATCCGCACCGGCCACGGCATCGAGGCCGGCGCCGGCATCGACTGCGCCAGCCACATGGAAGCCGGCTGGGGCATCAAGGCCGGCGAGGCGATCGTCGCCCTCGGCGCGATCAAGGCCGGCGAAAGCCTGCAGGCCGGCGACGAGATCGAGGCCGGCGCCGGCTACGGCGTGTACGCCGGGCTGCAGGTGCATGCCGAGGCCTGGGAGTCGAGCGGGCGCGTGCATGCGCGCCTGCGTCCCGCGCGCCTGCTCAGCGGCTGGTGGGCCGGGGCGTGACGGGCCTGGCGCATGCCGCGCCCGCGCCGAGGGCGTGGCTCCAGGCGTGGCTCCAGGCATGGTTCCCGCAGGGCCTGGCACGCCTGTTCGCCGGCCCGGCGCGCGGCGAGCCGTCCGAGCTGCGCATCGACGTCGAACGCCCGGCGGAAGACCTCGAACGCGAGCTCGACGAACTGCAGCGGCGCATCGGCCTGCGCGGCGACGCCCTGCACGGCTTGCCGCTGCTGGGGATCGCGCTGCCCGGGTTCGTGTTCCGCCACCGCGAGGCCGGCGGCGAGCACTACGTCTACGTCGAGGACGCCGTGACCGGCATCCTGGCCGGCTACACGGTGTTCAACCACGTGCCCGAGGCCGGCCGCAGCGCCGCGCGCCACCTGCGCGCGCCGCACTCGAAGTACCGGAGCGCCTACCAGCGGCGCGGCATCGCGACCGCGGTCTACCGCTGGTGGCTGGACAGCGGGCGCTGCCTGCTCAGCGGCGCGCGCCAGTCGAGCGGGGCGCATGCGCTGTGGCGCGCGCTGGCCCAGCGCCATCCGCTGCTCTACGTCGACCTGCGCGACAAGTCGCTGCGCTGCCTGGGCCGCGAGGTCGATCCCGGCCTGCGCGAGGCGCTGTTCACCCGCATGATCCTGCTCGGCCAGGGCTGGGACCCGGCGCTGCTGGCCAGCCGCACCGGGATGCGTGACCTGGCCTGAGGCGACGGCCGGGAGGGCATGCTAGACTCGGAATCCGAACCGCATGCTTCCAAACCGTGTCCACCTTCGAGACCCCATCCCTCGACCTGGCGATCCGCAGCTACCCGGCACAGCCGGCGACGGATCGCCACCCCTTCGCCCAGCTGGTGCTGCCGCTGGAGGGCGAGGTGCGGCTCGAGATCGCGGGCCGGGAAGGGCGGCTCGACGCCCTGCATGGCGCCCTGGTCGTGCCCGGCGCCTGGCATTCGCAATACAGCCGGGTCGCCAACCGCTCGCTGATCGTCGATATCGATGCCGCGGCGATGACGCACGCCGCCTTCGAACGGCTGCGCGAGCGTCCCTTCACGCCGATCGGGGCCGCCGCCCGCAAGCTGGTCGAATACATGGGCATCGTCGCCGGCCTCCAGCCGGTGCGCCCCCTGCTCGCGGGCTGGGTGCCGCTGCTGCTCGACACCCTGGCGCTGGACGCGCCGCAGCCGCGTTCGCGCCTGGCCGCCTTGCTGGCCGAGGTCGAGGCCCAGCCCGGCCTGGCCTGGAACGTGGAGACGATGGCGCGCCGCGCGGGCCTGGGCGCAAGCCGCCTGCACGAGCTGTTCCGCATCGAACTGGACACCAGCCCGCACGCCTGGCTGCTGGAAAAACGCATCGCGCTGGCTTGCCGGCAGCTGGCGGCGAGCGAACTGCCCGTCGCCGAGGTGGCGCTGGCGGCCGGGTTTGCCGACCAGAGCGCCCTGACCCGCGCCATGCGCCGGCACCTGGAGACGACGCCGGCCGCCTACCGCCGCCGCAGCCGGGAAAAGCCGCACGGCTGACAGCGCACGCTTGATCTGGCGACAAGCGCCCGCTCACGCTGCCCGATGGTCAGGTGCGCTTTGGGGAGCGCTTCCGGAGCGCTTCCGGAACGCTTCCGGAGCGTTTCCGGAGCGCCTGCAGCAGCCCGATATTCGATGCCGACGGCGATACGCGGGCGGCGCCGGCGCGGGCACGCGCGGCGGCGCCCGCGCTCTGCCTGCTCGACATCGGCCTGCCCGACATGGACGGCAAGGAGCTGGCGCAGCGCCTGCGCGCCGATCCCGCCACCGCCGGCGCCACGCTGGTGGCGTCCGCCGGTTATGGTTAGCACGGCGAGCGCGACGCCGCGCTGGCGGCGGGCTTCGACCACTGCCTGGTCAAGCCGGTCGAGACCGACGCGCCGCAGGCCATCCTGGCGCAGGCCGGCGCCAGGATGGCAGGGGTGGAGGATTTGCCAAAAACGCCGTAGAAGCGGCCAAGATTTTTCGCGGCGCGCCGTTCAGACTCCAGGTTTTCTGGAGACTGGACATGCTCGTGAAACAAACCTGGCTCGGCATCGGCGCGGGCATCCTCGCCGGCGCATTGTGGGGGCTGGTCTTCCTCGCCCCGGAACTGGCCTCCGGCTTCGACGCGATGCAGCTCTCGGCCGGACGTTACCTGGTCTACGGCCTGGTGGCGGCGCTCCTGCTCGCGCCGTCCTGGCGGCGCGTGGCGCCGCGGCTCGGACGGCGCGAATGGCGCACGCTGTTCTGGCTCGCCCTGTGCGGCAACATCGTCTACTACCTGTTCCTGGCCAGCGCGGTGCGCGCCGGCGGGGTGGCGATGGCCTCGCTGGTGATCGGCCTGCTGCCGCTGGCCGTCACCCTGGCCGGCCGCCGCGACCGGGGCGCGGTGCCCCTGCGCCGGCTGCTGCCCTCGCTCCTGCTCGGCCTGGCCGGCCTGCTGTGCATCAGCTGGGAATCCCTGCGCGCACCGGGCCAGGGCTCGCTCGCCGGCCTGGCCTGCGCGCTCGGTGCGCTCGCTTCCTGGACCGTGTATGCGGTGGCGAACAGCCGCACCCTGGCGCGGCTGGACGCGGTCTCCGCCCACGAATGGAGCCTGCTGACCGGCGTGATGACCGGCGCGCAGGCGCTGCTGCTGGCGCTGCCGGCCTTCCTGTTCGCCGAGCGGACGCACGCGGCGGCCGACTGGCTGGCCTTCGGCGGCCTGGTCGCGGCGGTCGCCGTGTTCTGCTCGGTCATCGGCAACGGCCTGTGGAACTACGCGAGCCGCGCCCTGCCGCTCAGCCTGATGGGGCAGATGATCGTGTTCGAGACCATCTTCGCGGCGCTCTACGGCTTCCTGTGGGAAGGGCGCTGGCCCACGTCCGCCGAGAGCGCGGCCCTGGTCCTGCTGGTGGGCGGCGTGGTCTCCTGCGCCGCGGTGCATCGCACCGCCGTCAAGCCCGCGGCCGCACCGCGCGCCGCGACGCCGGTCGAAACCTAGGGACGCACCGATGCATTCGTGACGGCGGTCTTGGCCTGGATAACGAACGTCCTGCTGCGTTGCACATCCTCGCCGCACCAGGCGCTATGGCGGCGCTGCGCGTCTTGCGGCCGCTTGTTTCGATGGCCGATCCGCGCCGTCCGAATAGATCGGTGCCTGCCTCGTTACTGCAGGGAGTTCGCGGAGGTCGACTGCGTGTTACGATTCTGGGTTGCAACGTCGATCGGTCTTCACTCCATGTCTTTACAGCTCCGTTTCAACCTGCGTCGTTCCGATCATATCGCGCTGGCGCCGTCGCTGGGCATCGCCATGGCCGCCGCCGTGCTGCTGCTGACCTTGGTGACGCTGCAGCTGGTCGGCCATACGGCCAGTGAGCAGGCGGAGCTTGACGCCGGGCGCAGCCTGGCCGAACTGGCGTTCCAGACCACCGACAAGCTCGACCGCGGCATGTACGAACGCTACCGCGAAGTGATGCTGATGGCCGAGCGCCACGAGATCACCGACAGCGCCGTGCCCGCTGCCGCCAAGCGCGCCGTGCTCGACAGCATGCAGGCGACCTATCCGTATTACGCCTGGATCGGCCTGACCGACAGGGAAGGGCGGGTGAAGGTGGCCACCAGGGGCTTGCTGGAAGACGCCAAGGTCTCCGGGCGCCCCTGGTTCGCAGCCGCGCACAAGGGCGAGCACCTGCACGACGTCCACGAGGCGGTGCTGCTGGCGAAACTGCTGCCGAACCCGGGCGGCGAACCCTGGCGCTTCGTCGACATCGCCTTTCCCTTCCGCGACAAGGACGGCGCGATCGCGGGGGTGCTCGGCGCCCACCTGAGCTGGCAGTGGGCGGCCGACGTCGAACGCTCGGTCCTGCGCCCGCTGGCCGATCGCAAGGCCGTCGACACCCTGATCACGGACCGCGCCGGCGCGGTCCTGTTGGGGCCGAAGGCCTTTCTCGGCAAGGTGCTGGACCAGGAAAGCGTGCGCCTGGCCCGGCAGGGCGGCACCGGTTCGATGATCGAGACCTGGCCCGACGGCCGGCGCTACCTGGTGGGCTACAGCCCGAGCCGGGCCTACGGCCCCTATCCGGGGCTGGGCTGGGTGGTCGTGGTGCGCCAGCCGCTGGAGGAAGCCTACCGTCCGATCTCGGTCCTCGAGGACAAGCTGCTCTGGGGCGGCCTGGCCGCTTCGCTGCTGGGCGGGCTGGCCGTGTGGGCGCTGGCGCGCAGCATCACCCGCCCGCTGCAGACCATCACCGCCTACGCCGACCAGCTGCGCGAAGGCGCGCTGCGCGACATTCCGCCGGTGGGCAGCCGGCTGGCGGAAGTGCAGATCCTGCAGAAAGCCCTGAACGCCCTGCTGGCGAAACTGCGCGGGAACGAACAGGGCCTGCGCGAACTGAACGCGACGCTCGAGTCGCGCGTGCAGGAGCGTACGCTCGCACTGGAGGCGGCGGTGGCCACCAGCCGCGCCGGCAAGCGCCGCACCCGGGCCATCATCGACACCGCCCTCGACGCCTTCGTCGGCGTCGACGCGGCCGGCAAGGTCATCGACTGGAATCCGCGCGCCGAGGAGATCTTCGGCTGGACCCGCGACGAGGCGCTGGGCCGCAGCGTGTCGAGCCTGATCATCCCGCAGCGCTACCGCGACGCCTACGACCGCGGCATCGAGCGCTTCTCGATCGCCGGCAGCGGCGGCGTGGTCGGCAGGCGCCTGCAACTGGCGGCGCAGCGCAGGAACGGCGAGGAATTCCCGGTCGAGATGACGATCGGCCTGGTGAACGAGGGCGCGACCCACTTCTTCGGCACCTTCATGCAGGACATCTCGGAACGCAAGCGCATCGAGGACGAGCTGGCGCGCGAGCGCGAACTGCTGAACGCGGTGCTCGAATCGATCGACGTCGGCGTCATCATCTGTTCGCGCGAGGGCAACGTCACCCTGTGCAACCGCGCGGCGCGCGAGATCAACGGGCTGCCGCCGGGCGCCGTCGAGCTCGGCGAACGCGACCGCCATTACCAGCTGCTGGCGGCCGACGGCGAGACCCCGATCCCGGGTCCGCAGACGCCCCTGAACCGGGCGCTGGCGGGGGAGCTGGTGGAAAACGCCGAGGTCGTCGTCAAGCGCTTGCATGGCGGTGCGCCGCGCACGGTGTTCGCCAGCGGGCGCGCCCTGCACGCGCTTGACGGCACCAACATCGGCGCGGTGATCGCCCTGAAGGACGTAACGGAGCTGCGCGAATCGGCGCGCCGGCTGGAAGCGAGCGAACGCACGCTGCGCACGATCACCGACAACCTGCCGGTGCTGATCGCCTACATCGACGCCGAGGAGCGCTACCGCTTCGTGAACGCGACCTACGAGAAGTGGTACGGCGTGCCGGTGGCGGACATCGTCGGCAAGACCGTGCGCGAAGCCTTCGGCGAGGAACTGTACGCGCGCGACGCCGACTTCCTGCGCCGCGGCCTGCACGGCGAAGCGGTGCGCTTCGAGACGCGCATGTCGGGACCGGACGGCCCGCGGACGGTCGAGGTCACCGCGATTCCCGACGTCCAGGACGGCGCCTGCCGCGGCGTGTATGTCCTGAGCGCCGACGTGTCGGCGGCCAAGCGCCACGAGGAGGAACTGAACCGGCTGGCGCGCATCGACCTGCTGACCGGCCTGCCGAACCGGCGCAGCTACGGCGAGCGGCTCAAGGAAGCGCTGCGCCGCGCCCGCCGCAGCGGCCTGTCGATCGCCCTGATGTACCTCGACGTCGACCATTTCAAGCAGGTCAACGACACCCTGGGCCACGCCGCCGGCGACGCCGTGCTGCACGAATTCGCGCAGCGCGTGAAGGGGGCGGTGCGCGCCACCGATACGGTCTGCCGCCTGGCGGGCGACGAGTTCACGGTGATCCTGGAAGGGGTGAAATCGGCCGGCGAGGCGGCCCTGGTGGCGGCCAAGATCCTGCACGCCTTCGAGCGGCCGATGGTCCTTGAACAGGGCGAGCGGATGGTCTCGGCCAGCATTGGCGTGGCCTACAGCGGCAGCGCCGAAGTCGAGGCCGAGTGCCTGGGCGCCGCGGCGGATGCGGCGCTCTACAACGCGAAGAAGGAGGGGCGTGGGCGCTATGCGCTGGGGCAGGTCGATTGAGGGCTTCCTGGAAGTGCGGACAGGTCGATCAGAGCGCCTGGGCATACCCTTCTGTTGTTTTGATGGCAATGGATAGGTGCATTGATATGCAGGCGACACTGGCTGCCGGCCCAGCGATCATTCGCGCAGGCGCGGCGCGTGACGGCGGCGCAATATTTACTAGCTCAAATATTGTTGAAATGTCATAATGTTTGCGTAATGACATCACTAACATTTGGAGCACACATGCATCTCCGTTTCGCGCTGGCTGCGGCAGCTCTTTCCCTCGCTGGTAGCCAGGCAATGGCCGCACCGGTCACGATCGGTTTTTCCGGTACGCTCGTCTTGCCCTATATGCCCCATCCAGGCGATACCGTCAACGGCGATTACGCCGGCAAACCCTTCGCGGGAACCCTGACCTTCGATGTTGCCGGGCAGCCCCACCGGTACGAAAACAATGTCGGCAGCGTCCGCGATGAAGTGCACACTTATAGCGGTTGCAGCGCCTTTCGCGATGGCACATGCACAAACTACGCGCCTGTTCTCGGTTCGCCCGTGATCCTCCAGGCCAGCTTCTCCGGCGAGTTCGGGGCGTACAGTCTCATCCCCGACGCCACGGGCGGCGGCACGCAGTCCGGAGTGGTTCGCAACCAGTCCTCCTACTTTGACTCGACGGGAGCGGACTATTTCCTGGTAAATGACACGGGCCGCTTCGTGACGAGCGCAGACGGAGAGCGGCTGGAACGCGCCTACAGCGCTGTCTACCTGTATATCTCGGCAACGGGAACGCCCCTCTTCAACGACGTTCACGATTTCGGCGAACTGCCAAAGCTCAACAGTTCAACTTCCACTTTCTTCCGCTTCGAGCGCTACACGAGCCTGGCCGAATGCAGCCGGCAGAATGGCGGCTCGTGCAGCTACTCGCGCTTGCCCGGCGCATTCGAGTATGTGGGCCAGATCGCGGAGATGCACTTTGTCCTCCCCGATGCGCCCGCCGACGTTCCGGAACCGGTGTCGCTGGCACTGCTCGCGGCCGGCATGACCGCCATCGGCGCCGTCCGCCGCCGCACGCGCGCCTGAACATGGCTGAGGCGATGGCTCACTGCAAGAAGCCCAGCCAGTTTCCATCGAGTGGAGCCTTCTAGCCTGGGTGCCGCCTGGAGTCTGTAGTCGCTTGTCGCAGTCCATATCATGGCCCAACGCCTCGCAGCGAGGAGCGAGCGCAGGCTGCAAGCACACATCGGGCTGGCGCCACCGCTTTCGCGGACCGCGCATCGAATGCGAAAGGCGAGCAGGCCTTCCTTGCGCTTGCCTGCCCGCGCATCCGTTGGCGGCATGTCGAGCGTCTTTGTCAGACGCTCCGACACCCGCCGCAGCGGGCGGGACGGATCAGCCCAGGTCGGACGCGTCGTGGCGCTCCGGCACCTGGTCTTCCGGGTTGCCGAACACGCGGTTGACCTTGCGGCCGCGGATCACAGCCGGACGCGCGGCGATCTCGTCGGCCCAGCGGCGCACGTGCTTGTACTCGTGCACCGACAGGAATTCGCCGGCATTGTAGAGATGGCCCAGCACCAGCTGGCCGTACCAGGGCCAGATCGCCATGTCGGCGATGGTGTACTCGTCGCCGGCCACGTAGCGGTGCTCGGCCAGCTGGCGGTCGAGCACGTCGAGCTGGCGCTTGGTTTCCATCGCGTAGCGGTTGATCGGGTATTCGTATTTTTCCGGCGCGTAGGCATAGAAGTGGCCGAAGCCGCCGCCCAAGAAGGGCGCCGAGCCCATCTGCCAGAACAGCCAGTTCATCGTCTCGGTGCGCGCCGCGATATTTTTTGGCAGGAAGGCGCCGAACTTCTCGGCCAGGTACAGCAGGATCGAGCCCGACTCGAACACGCGCAGGGGTTTGTCGCCGCTGCGGTCGACCAGGGCCGGGATCTTCGAGTTCGGGTTGGCGGCCACGAAACCGCTGGAGAACTGGGCGCCCTCGTTGATCTTGATCAGCCAGGCGTCGTACTCGGCGCCACTGTGGCCCAAGGCCAGCAGCTCCTCGAGCAGGATGGTGACCTTCACGCCGTTCGGCGTGGCGAGCGAATACAGCTGCAGCGGATGTTTGCCGACCGGCAGCTCCTGCTCGTGGGTCGCGCCGGCGACCGGGCGGTTGATGTTGGCGAAGTTGCCGCCGGAAACGGTCGGGGTCCAGACTTTCGGTGGTTCGTATACGCCGTGCTTCTGCTGGTCGGTCATCGATTTCTCCTTGGATTCGGGTTGGCTTGCATGCCTGACCAGATTCTAGCCGCACTGGCCGGACGGCGCTGGAGGGCGCGCTTACGACACGCAGGCGGCGATGGCGATGTTTGTCGCCTGGACAATCATATCGTTGCGCGCGTCGGCGTTTTTTTCCGACTGCCGGGTGTAGATGGCCAGCACGATCGGTGCCTTGCCCGGTGGGTAGACCACCGCGATATCGCTGGCGCTGCCATAGCTGCCGGTGCCGGTCTTGTCGGCGACCTGCCAGCCGGCCGGCACGCCGGCGCGGATGCGCGCGGCGCCCGTCGTGTTCCCGAGCATCCAGTCGCGCAGGGTGTTGCGCGCCGCCGCCGGCAAGCCGTCCAGCAACAGCAGTTTGCGCAGCGTGCGCGCCATCGCCATCGGCGTCGTGGTATCGCGTTCGTCGCCAGGGATTGCCGTGTTCAGCTCGGTTTCCCAGCGGTCCAGCCGGAAGTCCTGGTCGCCGAGTGCGCGCGCATAACGCGTCAGCCCGGCCGGGCCGCCCACCTCGCGCAGCAGCACGTTGCCGGCGGTGTTGTCGCTGTATTGCAGGGTCGCGGCGCACAGTTGCGCCACGCTCATGTCGCCGTCGATGTGCTTGCCGGTGATCGGCGACCAGTCGACAAACACCGACTTCGGCAGGGACAGGCGCCGGTCGAGCAAGCCGGGCTCCATGGCCGCGCGCGCCAGCACCGCGGCCGCCAGCACGGCCTTGAACGTGCTGCACATCGGGAAGCGCTGGTCCTGGCGATGGCCGAACGTGCGTCCGGTGGCGGTGTCGATGGCGGCCACGCCGAGCTCGCCGTCCAGCCCGGCTTCGAGCGCGGCGAAACCGGCGTTCGTCGTCGGCGCCGCGGCTGCGGCAAACGGCAAGGCGGCAAGCGCGAACAGGAGGTGACGGCGTTCCATCGAAGGCGGGAAGGGGCGAGGTGGGCGCATGGATTCGTTGGACTCCGAAAGGCTGGTCGGGCGCTCGAAGGCGCGGGCCGGCGCCGCCTTCGAGCGGGAGGAGGACGGCTTAGCCGCGGCCGAACGCCGGATTCGGTCGGGTCAGGTAGTACCACTCCGAGTTCGCGCCGGCCTTTGCGTCCGGGAACAGGATGCGGCCGCCGAACTCGGCCACCACCGGGGTCCCGTCGGCGCGCGTTCCGATCTGCTCGCCTTCGATCACCGGGTCGAAGCTGGCCCAGGCGCGGCTGAACCCGTCGGCGGCGTCGAGCTTGTCGTAGACCGCGACCATGTGCAGCGCTTCCATCTCGTCGAAGGGAACCGGTTCCGGGTCCGGCGCTTCGATCAGCTTCAGGTGGGCCAGGGTGTTCACGATGGCGCGGTAGGCCACTTCCGGCGCTTTCGGGTCGAGGTGCTGGCCGCATTCCAGGGTCAGCGCGTAGCCGCCCGTGGTGCGCATGTACTCGGTGGTGCCGACGCCGTAGCGCAGCACGGTTTCCAGTTCCGCCGCGCTACCGCGCATGCGGCGCTGGACGCCGCCGCCGTAGGCCGCCATCCAGCCGGTCACGAAGCGGCGCACGCCCAGGCGGCGCGCCAGCGCGCGTTCCTTCTCGGCATGCTTGAATGGTTCCAGTTCGCCGTCGTTGTCGACCGGGCCCACCATCACGAAGGGCTCGCCGTGGGCGGCGTTGAAGGAGTGCAGGTCGAGCAGCACGTCGTGCTGGGCCAGCAGCGGGCACAGCCAGTTGGCGACCTGGTCTTCGAAGTCCTGCGGTTCGTCTTTCGGGAACAGGTTGCGGTTCAGGTTGCGGTCGCCGTTGCGCTCGTTCTTGGCGTAGGCGAGGGGATTGACCACCGGGACGAAGGTGACGCTGCCGGCCGCAATACGCAGCGCGCCGCTGTCGAGTTCCGCCATCACCCGCTTGATCGCCTCGGTGCCGCAGACTTCGTTGCCGTGCGTCGCACCCATGATGATGACGCGCGGACCCTGGCCGAGGCCGGTATAGTTGACGGATTTGAACTGGAAATTGCGGGCGGAGCTCATGCGGTGGTGATCCAAGGAAATATCGGTGGCTACATTTTATCGGGAATCCCTGGCCCGCGTGCGTGTCCCGTGGCATCATTCGCAACCCTTGCAACCCTGGCAACCTGTCCACGCAATGACATCTTCGCGCAGTACGCGCGTGCACGGTCTCGACACCCTGCGCGCCCTGGCCGTCACCCTGGTGGTGCTGCACCACTACACGCTGTTCGTCTCGAACGACGACGACACCTTCGGCTGGGTCGGGCGCATCGGCTGGGCCGGGGTCGACCTGTTCTTCGCGCTGTCGGGTTACCTGATCGGCAACCAGATCTTCGCCGCGCTGGCGTCGAAAGAGGGACTGTCGCTGAAGCATTTCTATGCCCGCCGCCTGCTGCGCACGCTGCCGAATTTCTGGGTGGTGCTGGCGATCTATTTCCTGTGGCCGGCCTTCGGCGAGGACGCGCCCCTGCTGCCGCTGTGGCGCTACCTGAGCTTCACCCAGAACATCGGCCTGGAGCCGGGCACCGGTTTTTCGCACAGCTGGTCGCTGGCCATCGAGGAGCAGTTCTACCTGCTGCTGCCGGCCTTGGCCATGCTGGGGGCGGCGCTGCGCCTGCGCATTTCGATGGCCTGGATCGTCATCGGCGGCGTGGTCATCGGCGGCATGCTGCTGCGCGCCTGGCTGTGGAGCGCCCACGTCGACGCGCACAAGTATGGGATTTACTTCTATTACAAGCTCATTTATTACTCGAGCTTATGCCGCCTCGACGAGCTGGTGGCCGGCGTCGCCCTCGCGCTGCTGAAGAACCGCCATCCGCAGGCCTGGGCCGCGCTGACGCGCCACGGCAAGCTGTGGCTGCTCGCCGGCCTGGCCGTGACCGCCTTGGCGTTCTGGCGCTTCCTCGACGACCGCTACGGCTTCGCGCCGACGGTGTTCGGCTATCCGCTGCTGGGCCTGGGCTTCGGCCTGCTGATCCTGGCCGCGCTGTCGGACAACTCCGGGCTGCGCGAACTGCGCATTCCCGGCGCCGCCGGCCTGGCCCTGTGGTCGTACGCGATCTACCTGAGCCACCGCGGCGTGAGCGCGCTCGGCGCCCAGGTCCTCAGCACGCTCGGCTACGGGCCGCAGACGACAGTGGCGATCGTCTCTCTGCTGGCGCTGTCGGTGTTGGCAGGGTGGCTCCTGTACCGGCTGGTCGAGACGCCCTTCATGCGCCTGCGCGAGCGCTACGTGCCGAGCAACCAGGCGCGGCCGATGTTCAGTCGCGCGCCTCGATGACGTCGAAGGCGGCCGGCATCGCGCCCAGGAAAGCCAGGGTCGCGTGCACGCGCTCGCGCATGTCCATGCCGTTCGTCGCCTCGATGGCGGCGCGCAGGCCGGGCCGCGCTTCCAGCGTGTGCGGGCTGCGGTAGGCCTCGACCAGCAGGGCCACCAGGTCGGTCGGCGCGCTGCAGGAGCGGCGCAGGCGGGTATCGATCACGCCGAGCAGGGTGCGCTGCATGGCCGGGGTCGGGTTCACGATGTGGGCGAACACCGACGGCGTGTTGGCGATCGACGCGCACAGCGAGCGCTCGATGGCGTCGGGCTTGAGGTCGGAGGCGATGTCGAAATAGGCCCGGTCCCAGCGCGTGCGCGCGTAGGCGTGGCCGGCGGGGAAGCGGTCGATGGTCTCGAAGCCCAGCGCGTGGCTCGCTTTCGAAAGCAGGTCGAGCACGATGGGCATCAGGGGCATGGCAGGGAAGGGCGGACAGTGCACATGACGCAAGTGTAACGCAAGCGCGGCCGGGGAATCCATCGACTCGCCGGCCGCGTTTCAGCCCATCAGGTTGAGCGCCATGGGAGCGTTCTTCGGCGCGCTAAGCGAAGCGCCCCGAACGGAAGTCCTCGACGGCCTGGTGCAGCTCGGCCTGCGTATTCATCACGAAGGGCCCGTATTGCGCGATCGGCTCCCTCAAAGGGCGGCCCGCGATCAGCAGCAGGCGGGTCGACTGGGCCGCCTTGACCACAACGCCGTCCGATCCTTCCGCGTTGTCGAAGATCGCCATGCGCGTCTGCGGAACGCCGCGGCCGGCCACCACCGCCTCGCCGCGGAAGACGTAGATGAAGGCGTTGTGCCCGGCCGGCAGCGGCTGCTCGAAGGTCGCGCCTTCGGGCAGCTCGATGTCGAGGTAGAGCGGCTCGGTGCCGTCGCGCTGGACGGCGCCGGCCACGCCGTGGCTGCTGCCGGCGATGACCTGCACGGTGGCGCCCGAGTCGAGCGTGAAGCGCGGCACTTCCTCGTTCGGGATGTCGCGGTACCAGGGCGCGCTCATCTTGTCCTGGGCGGGCAGGTTGAGCCACAGCTGGAAGCCTTCCATCAGGCCTTCGTTCTGCTCGGGCATCTCGGAGTGGATCACGCCGCGTCCGGCCGTCATCCACTGCACGCCGCCGTCCGTGACCAGGCCCTCGTTGCCGGCGCTGTCGCGGTGGCGCATGCGGCCGCTCAGCATGTAGGTGACGGTCTCGAAGCCGCGGTGCGGGTGCTCCGGGAAGCCGGCGATGTAGTCGCCGGCCTTGTCGCTGCCGAACGCGTCGAGCATCAGGAAGGGGTCGAGGCGGCGCTGCAGGGCTCCGGTGAGGACGCGGTTGATCTTCACGCCGGCGCCGTCCATCACGTACTGTCCGGCGATCACGCGCTCGACGCCACGCGGCTTCGTCACGGATTGGGTGTTCACTACCTGGGTCATCGTCTTCTCCTGTTCTGCGCCGCCGCGGCGGCTGTTACGTCTTTTAAGCCAGTGCCGCGTCGACTGCGGCGTCGGCCTCGGCCTGGCCCTTGGCCGCGGCGTCCGGGCCCATCGATTGGGCGGCCGAGTACACGAAGGTGTGGTCAAGCATGCCCAGGAAGTTCAGCAGCATGCGCACGAAAGGCACCTGCGGATCGGCCTCGACCGGGTAGACGCCGCCGCGCGAAGTGGCCACGAACACCTTCTTGTTCTTCAAGAGGCCTTCCGGGCCGTTCTCGGTGTAGCGGAAGGTCACGCCGGCACGGGCGATGGCGTCGAACCAGCTCTTCAGTTGCACCGGGATGCCGAAGTTGTACATCGGCGCGCCGATCACGACCACGTCGGCAGCCTGCACCTGGGCGATCAGGGCGTCGTCCAGGGCCACGCGGGCGGCCTGCTCGGCAGTGCGCTGCTCGGCCGGGGTGAACAGGGCGCCCAGGGCGGCTTCGTCCAGCTGCGGGTGCGGATCGCGCGCCAGGTCGCGGGTGGTCACGACCGCGCCCGGGTTGGCGGCGACCAGCTTGGCGACGATGCTGTTGGCGACGCGGGTCGATTCGGATTGGGCGCCGCGCAGGCTGGAGGTGATCTGCAGGATGTTCATGGTGTCTTCCTCTTTTTCGTTAGACGGGTGGTGTTTCGATGGAACGTACTTTAGCAATTCCAAAATCAAACCAGAAGCCGCTAGAATGGATAACATTATTCAGCCAGTGGAACAATCGTATGGAAGTCGAACCGAATGACCTGTTGCTGTTCGCGCGCATCGTGGACGCCGGCAGCTTCAGCAAGGCCGCTCTGCGCGTGAACTTGCCGAAGTCGACCGTCTCGCGCCGTATTTCGCTCTTGGAGGCGCGCCTGGGCGAGCGCCTGCTCCAGCGCACGACGCGCAAGCTGGTGCTGACCGAATTCGGCGCCAGCCTGCTCGAGCACGCGCGCAAGGTGGCCGAGGAAGCCGAAGCGGCCGGCGCCCTGGCCCAGCACCGCCAGGCCGCGCCCAGCGGGCGCCTGCGCATCTCGCTGCCGGCCGACTTCGCCAACCTCGGCATGAGCGCGATGATCGGGCGCTTCCTGGAGCGCTACCCGGCGGTGAACGTCGAGCTGGATTTGTCGCCGCGTCGGGTCGACCTGGTGGCCGAGAACTTCGACATCGCGATCCGCATGGGCGACCTGCCCGATGACGCGTCGCTGAACGCGCGCCGCGTCACGCTGCAGCGCTTCGGCCTCTACGCCTCGCCTTGCTACACGGCCGTGCGCGGCCTGCCGGAGCACCCGGACGACCTGCTCGGACACGACCTGCTGTGCCTGCTCAGCCGCAGCGGCGGCGCCGTGCCCTGGGTCCTCACGCGCGGCAAGGTGCGCTGGGAGCGCGCGCTGCCGGCGCGCCTGACCGCGAACTCGCCCGACCTGCTGGCCCGCATCGCCTGCAGCGGCGCCGGCATCGCGGCCAGCTCCGAACTGTTCGCGGCGCCGCTGCTGCGCAAGGGGGAACTGGTGCGGGTGCTGCCGGAGTGGGACATGCCGACCGCCACCGGCTGGGCGGTGTTCCCGGGCCGGCGCCTGATGCCGGCCAAGACCCGGGCCTTCCTCGACATGATGGAAGAGATGTTCTGCAGCGAAGCGGGGCGGGAGGAAGGGCGCTAGGCCGGAGGGCGTTGCTGCTCCCGGTCCGGCAGCGCCGCCGGAGGACCGATGCGCAGGTAGACGCTGGCGCCCTGCGCGCCGGCGCGGTAGTCCGGATAGGCGCCGGCCGGTAGCCGGATCCAGGCGCCGGCCGCGTACCGCTCCGCACCCGCGGCGACCTCGCCGGCCAGCACCAGCAGTTCGGCGCCTTCCACCGGCCCGGCAAGGATCGCTGCGCCCGCATCGACGCGCTGCAGCGAGACCTGTTCGCCGTCCGCGGAAAACAGCGGGCAGACCGCGCGTGCGCCCTCCTGCCGCCAGTAGGAGGGCGCACGGGTATCGATGCGCACGCGGCTGCGTTCGCTGGGAGCCATCTGGCGCAGCTTGACGAAGATGGTGGCGCCGCCCAGGCTGGAGGGCGCGTGGGCCGAGCCGGGCGGATTGCGCAGGTACCAGCCTTCCGGATAATCGCCATCCTCGTCCGAGAAGACCCCGGACAGGACCAGGATTTCCTCGCCGGCCGGATGCGCGTGGCGGGGAAAGCGCGAGCCGGGGGCATAGCGCACGATGCTGGTGGCGCGCGCTTTCTCGGCCCCGATCCGGTCCAGCATGACGCGCTCGACGCCGCTTTCCGGCGAAGCGACCCATTCGTACTGGTCGGGCGCGACGACGGCGCGGCGCGAGAAATCGGCATTGACGAGCATGGCGGACCTCATGGTGGTTTCTGATACCGCGATTGTGGAGGAGAGCGGGCACGGGAGCAAATGGGCGCATCGATGCGCGATCCGAAGCAAGTCCCGATGGCTGCGGCTTCCTTCGGGCCGTGGGGCGCCCGGACGCCATTGCCGGGCATGCTATGATGCGCTCCAGACCGAACCATCCGCAGCCCGCATTTGAAACACACGCTCTTCCTCTTCGACCTGGACGACACGCTGCTCGACTTCCGCGCGTCCGAACACCTCTCCTTCGAACGCACCCTGCGCGCGCTCGGCCTGCAAGGCGACATCGACGCTTTGTTCCGCCACTACCAGGCGATCAACGTGGCGCTCTGGCGCAGCTTCGAAGCCGGCACCGTGACCAAGGATTTCCTGAAGGTCGAGCGCTTCCGCCAGACCTTCGCCTATGGCGCGCTCGATCTCGACCCGCAGGCCGCAAGCAGCCTGTATCTCGAGTCGCTGCCGCAGACCGTGGTGCTGGTCGACGGCGCGCGCGAACTGTGCGCGAGCCTGGCCGCGATCGGCGAACTGGGCATCATCACCAACGGCGTAGACCACATCCAGAAGCGGCGCATCGCCAGCTCCGGGCTGGACGAATTCATCTCGTTCGTCGCGACCTCGGAAGCCTGCGGCCACGCCAAGCCGGACACGCGCTTCTTCGACTACGCCGCCGGCATGGCGCGCGCCTTCCGGCGCGAACAGACCGTGATCGTCGGCGACCGCCTCGATGCCGACATCCTCGGCGCCAACCGCTTCGGCATCGACAGCTGCTGGTTCAACCCGGCCGGCATCGAGAACACCTCGCTCGCCATCCCGAGCGTCGAAGCGGCCAGCCTGCGCGAAGTGATTCCCGCGCTCGAGGCGCTGGCGCTGGCCTGAAACGCGCGCCGCCAGTTCATCTATACTGCGTCTCCAGGCCGGCACTGGGCCGGCACACAAGGGAGACAACCACGATGCTGAATCACGTCATGCTCGGTTCGAGCGATATCGAGCGCTCGAAGCGCTTCTACGATGCGGTGCTGGGCACGCTCGGGGCAGGGGAGCCGGTGCGCAACCTGGCGCCGTCCGGCCACGTCCGCTATTTCTACCGTCACGACGGCAGCAACTTTGCCATCACCGAGCCGATCGACGGCGCAGCGGCCGCGCCCGGCAACGGCGCCACCATCGGCTTCAAGTGCCACTCGCCCGAGCAGGTCCACCAGTTCCACGATACGGCCCTGGCGAACGGCGGCACCTCGATCGAGAACCCGCCGGGCCTACGCGAAGGCAATATGGGCGCGCTCTACCTTGCCTATGTGCGCGATCCGGACGGCAACAAGCTGTGCGCGATCTACCGTCCCCGTTGAGCCGGACAAGGAGCGCCGCATCCGGCGCAAGCGATCGGGTAGCGCGGCGCTGACCGGCGGCTTGCTAGAATGGCGCCCATGCCTACCACTGCTTCCTCCATCCCGCCCACCCCTGGCCGCAGGGTCATCCTCGCCGGCGCCACCGGGCTGGTGGGCGGACACATCCTCGACCGGCTGCTGGCCGACGACAGCGTCGGCGCGGTGCACGTCGTCGGCCGCCGCGCGCCGATGCGCGCGCATCCGAAGCTGCATGCGCATGTCGTCGATTTTGCGAAGCTGGCGGCCTTGCCGCAGGCGGACGAGGTGTATCTGGCGCTCGGCACCACGATCCGCCAGGCCGGCAGCCGCGCCGCTTTCCGCGCCGTCGACCTGGACGCCAACTTGGCGGTGGCGAACGCCGCCTTCGAAGCGGGCGCGCGCCGCATCGGCCTGGTCAGCGCCATGGGCGCGGACGCGGGCTCGCGCGTCTTCTACAACCGTGTGAAAGGGGAGCTCGAGCATGCGCTGTCCAGGCTGGCATGGTCGGCGCTGGTGATCGCCCGGCCCTCGCTCCTGCTCGGCGACCGCGCAGCGCTCGGTCAACCGGCCCGTTTCGGCGAAGGGATCGCGTCGCGGATCGGCGCCAGCCTGCGCCCCCTGATTCCGATGAACCTGCGGCCGATCGAGGCGGACCGCGTGGCCCAGGCGCTGCTGACCCTGGTCCCGAGCGCGGTCGGCAAGCACGTGCTGTTTTCCGGGGCCATGCAGAGCGGCGCCGCGCAAGCCGCCGCGACTGCCTGAAAACGCAGGGGCCGCGCGCGGCGGCCCCTCGGTGCGAAACGCTTCAGGCCTGCCGGGCCGGCCGGTTCCCCATCATCTCGCCCAGGCGCACCGAACGCTCCGGCGCCCAGTCGCCATTGAAGTCGATGGTGTTTTCCTTGAACAGCATCACGACCGTCGAGCCGAGCAGGAAGCGGCCCATCTCTTCGCCTTTCTTCAGCACCACCGGCTGGGTGTCGTAGGTCCAGTCGCAGATGCGCGCCATGCGCGGCGGGTTGACCACGCCGTGCCAGGCGGTGGCCATGCTGCCGACGATGGTCGCGCCCACCAGCACCATGACGAAGGTGCCGAACTCCTCGGACTCGAACACGCAGACCACGCGCTCGTTGCGCGCGAACAGGCCGGGCACGCCGCGCGCCGTGGTCGGGTTCACCGAGAACAGCGCGCCGGGGACGTAGATCATGCGCGTCAGGCGACCGTCGCAGGGCATGTGGATGCGGTGGTAGTCTTTCGGGCTCAGGTAGAGATTCGCGAAGCTGCCGTGCTGGAAGTGCGAGGCCAGCTGCGCGTCGCCGCCGACCAGTTCGGCGGTGGTGAATTTGTGGCCCTTGGCCTGCAGGATGCGGTGGTCGTCGATCGCGCCGAACTGGCTGATCGCGCCGTCGACCGGGCAGACGAAGTCGGCATTGGCCAGCGGACGCACGCCGTCGCGCAAGGGCCGGGTGAAGAATTCGTTGAAGCTGGCGTAGCTGGCGATGTCGGGATTCGCGGCCTCGGCCATGTCGACGCCGTACTTGCCGACGAACCAGCGGATCAGGCGGGTCGTCATTGCGCCGCCCCTGGCGCCGGCGACGCGTCCGGCAAACGAGGTCAGCGCCTGCTTCGGCAGGACGTATTGTGGCAGTACTTTAAAGCGGTCGGACACGGTTCGAGGCCCCAGACAATAAGGATTGCGAATTATAAATAAGGGACGAGCCGGTGCATATCATTGTTTTATGCAGCGGCCGTGCCCGCCCAGTGTAGCGCATCGGCCTCTTGCCGGGCGTCCGGCCGTTCCCCTGGCGGCATGCATATCAAAAAAATATTCTCCCAGGCAACTCAAATGAGGGAAACTGGACGACAATACGCGCTTCTTTCATTGTCTGTTCGATATGCACGCCGCATTTTCCCCGATCCGCCTGACGCTGCTGGCCGCGGCACTGGCATCCACCTTTCCGCTGCACGCCCAGGAAACCCCGCAACCACGCACCAGCAAGGCTGAACAGGCCCAACCCGCGCCCGAGCAGAAGATGCAGAAGGTCGAGGTCAAGGGCAGCGCCGACGCCTACGACCCGCGCCGCGACGACACGGCGACCAAGATCGTGGTCAGCCAGGAAGAGATCGTGAAGTACGGCGACACCAGCGTGACCGACGTGCTCAAGCGCGTGCCGGGCATCACGGTCAACAGCAGCAACGGCCGCGGCGGCGAGATCCGCATGCGCGGCCTGGGCGCCGGCTACACCCAGATCCTGATCAACGGCGAACGCGCGCCGGCCGGCTTCTCGATCGAATCGCTGGCGCCCGACGTGATCGAGCGCATCGAGGTGCTGCGCGCGGCCAGCGCCGAGTTCTCGACCCAGTCGGTGGCCGGCACCATCAACATCGTGCTCAAGAAGGCGATCCGGAGCGGCCAGCGCGAAGTGAAGGTCGGCGTGCGCCGCACCAGCAGCGGCACGCGTGGGCCGAACCTGAACCTGCAGCTGTCCGACAAGCTGGGCAAGATGTCGTATTCGATTTCCGGCGCGGCCGCCCACGAAAGCTTCGACCGCAGCGCCACCGTCACCGAGGACGCGTTTGCCGACGGCGGCGTGCAGACCCAGGCGCGCAGCACGACCGGCGTCGAGCACGGCTCCTTCACCTTCGCCAACCTGGCGCCGCGCCTGAACTGGAACCTGGAGAACGGCGACACGCTCACCTCCCAGACCTTCCTCAACGCCGGCAAGTTCAGGACGCGCACGGACGAAGTCGCGAGCACCGCCATCGGCGCGCCGGCGCCGTATCCGAACCTGGACCTGGCCAACGAATCGAAGAACAGCTACTTCCGCACCGAGCTGAACTGGGTGCACAAGATGGCCGACGGCGCCAAGCTCGACACCAAGCTGGGCGTGCAGCGCGGCGAGAGCGACACCGAGCAGCGCCGCGTCACGCCGGCCGGCGCGGCACGGCCGCTCGACAACGTCGTCGCGTCGAACAGCGAGGACCGCGGCGTGACCAGCACCGGCAAATTCTCGAAAACGATTTTCGAGGGGCACGCGCTGGGCGTGGGCTGGGACGGCGGCTACAACACGCGCGAAGACGAACGCGTCGAGACCGAGGCCGGGCGCCTGGTGTTCCCAGGCCTGCCGGATGGCGAACAGTTCGAGGCCCAGGTCGCGCGTCTGGCGCTGTATGCGCAGGACGAGTGGAGCATCAGCCCGCGCCTGTCGGTCTATCTCGGCGCGCGCTGGGAGGGCATCCGCACCCGCACGTCGGGCAATACCTTCGAGACCGGCCGCTCGCGCTCGAGCGTCTGGAGCCCGGTGCTGCAGACCCTGTGGAAGATCCCGGAGACCAAGGGCGACCAGCTGCGCTTCGCGGTCACCCGCACCTACAAGGCGCCGAGCGTATCGAGCCTGATCCCGCGCCGCCAGACCTCGGTCGACAACCGCTCGACCGACCCGGACTACCAGGGCAACCCGGACCTGCAGCCGGAACTGGCGCTGGGCTTCGACCTCTCCTACGAGCACTACTGGGCGGAGGGAGCGCTGCTCTCGGCCAGCGTCTCGTCGCGC
>NZ_DAMCPG010000029.1:0-69625 GCF_032106685.1 Massilia sp. | reverse complement strand
TCGCCTCGCGCTACCTGCCGCACTACCTCGGCTGGCGCTGGGCGCTCGATGGCCGGCGCATCGATTCCCCGGAACGCTTCCTGCGAGCGGCGCTGGGCATCTTCAACAGGTAACGGTGACAGCGCCAGAATTTTTTTCGAAGGATGGAATAAACCGTCGAGCTCGCTCGTTTTCCTGATAACGGCGCAGGATAGGCCTCGCCACTGACAGGAGATACGACCATGAAGATCAACAACATCGCCCGCACCATCGCCATCGCCCTGACCCTGGGCGCCACCGCCTCGGGCCACGCCCAGTTGCTTGGCGGCGCAGGTGGCGGACTCGGCGGCTCGCTGGGCGGCACCATCGGCGGCGGCGGGATGGGCGCACGCATGAGCGGCATGGAACCGATGGGCGGCCGTGGCGCGCTGCCGGGCCAGCGCGGGATCGAGCGCCGCGTCAAGGCCACGGCAAGCGGCCGGGCCGCGGGCGGCGCCAACGCGCACGCCGCCCGCAACGCAGCCGAGGCGCCCGCCGCGCCCTCGTCCGCTACGGGAACGCTCGGCGGCGTGCTGGCGGGACAGGCCGGCGCCAGCCGTTCGGCGACGGTGGACGCGGGGCAGGGCGGTGTCGGCGGCAATGTCGGCGGCAGTGCGCAGGGGCAGGGCGGCGGTGAGGCCTCGGTTGCCGTGATGCCGGGCGCCGCAACCGGACAGGCGCGCGCATTCGCCGGCGCCGCGCGCACGCAGGCTGGCGCCGCCGCGGCCCCGGTGGCGGCCGGCGCGCGCAGCCAGCTTGACGCGACCCGCGCCTACGCGGGCGCCACGGCGGCGAACGCGCGCGGCATGGCCGCCGCCGCCAATGGCGCGGCCGGCGCCCTGAAGGACGCCGCGGGCAGCGCACGCCTGCCCGCATCGGCCACGCTGAGCGGATCGCTCGTGGCCGGGGCTAGCGCTGCCGGTTCGAGCGCAGCGTCGGGCGGTGGCGCGGGTACGAACTGATCCGGGTCAACCACATCGGGCGAAGCAGGATCCTCGTCAAGGGTGCTGTTTCGCTTATACCACTCACGCATGTCTATATGGAAAATTGATCGTTCTTGCTTCCATGCACATGTCATATACTCCATGGTTCGACCATTCAGCCGTTGGAGAAATCCTTGAACACCCGCCGTACATTCATCGCCTGCGCCATCGCGCTGACCGCCCAACTGTCGTTTGCCGCGAGCGCCCACGCCGACCAGCTGGCCGACATCAGGAAGAAGGGCGAGATCGTCTTCGGCGTGCTCGGCACGGACGAACCGAACAGCTTCATCGACCCGAAGACGCGCGAACTGGTGGGGTATGAAATCGATATCGCGCGCGCGGTCGCGAAGAAGATCGGCGTCAAGCCGGTGTTCAAGCAACTGTCGGTCTCGGCCCGCATCCCCGAGCTGCAGCAGGGCCACGTCGACGTGCTGGCCGCCACGCTGACCCACAACAAGGAGCGCGAGTCGCAGGTCGACTTCGCCCTGACCCATTTCGTGACCGGCTCCAAGGTCATGGTGCGCGCCGCCAGCGGCATCACCGCGCTGCCCCAGCTGGCCGGCAAGAAGGTCGTCACCGTGCGCGGCGGCACCCAGGAAACGAACCTTCGCGCGGCGGTGCCGACGGCGAACATCGTCACCTTCGAGAACACCCAGCAGGCTTTCCAGGCGCTGCAGCAGGGCAAGGGCATTGCCTACGTCAACGACGAGTCCTCGCTGCTGGCCGACTACGGCAAGCTCGGTCCGGCGGCGAAGAACTTCACCATCCTGGCGACCAGCATCGGCGTCGAGTCGATCGCGCTCGGCCTGCGCAAGGGCGAGAAGAACCTGAAGGGCGTGGTCGACGCCACCCTGCGCGAACTGGAAAGCAGCGGCGCGGCGAACGCGCTGTTCAACAAGTGGTATGGCCCGGGCACCCGCCCGAACATCGCCAAGCGCGCCTTCACCATCCATACCGACAAGATCTGAGCGCTTCCCGTTGCAATTTTTCGACCCCGGCATCCTGCAGTCCGGCCAGTACCATGACTGGCTGGTGCAGGGCCTCATCCTCTCCCTGCAACTGACGGCGGCCAGCTTCGTGCTGGCGCTGCCGTTCGGCGCGCTCCTCGCCCTGATGCGCAGCTCGCAGAACCGCCTGCTGCAGGGCATCGGCGCGACCATCGTCGAGGGCATCCGCAACGTGCCGCTGCTGGCTCACCTGCTGTTCTGGTATTTCGCCTTTCCCGAGCTGCTGCCCGAAGCGCTGAAGATGGCGCTCTACGACAGCAACCCGGAAGCCATCTGCGCCGTGATCGCCTTGAGTCTCTACAGCGGCGTGCACATGGCCGAGGATATCCGCAGCGGCATCCGCGCCGTGCCCAAGGCCCAGGTCGAGGCCGCGCGTTCGCTCGGCCTGGGACGCCTGGCCGCCGTGCGCCTGGTGCTGATGCCGCAGGCGATCCGCATCGCCGTGCCGCCGCTGCTGTCGCAGACGGTCAACCTGTGGAAGGACACCAGCGTGGCCACCGTGATCGGCGCGGCCGAGATCATGTACCAGGCCGCGCGCGTGGAGACCGCGAGCTTCCGCAGCGTCGAAGCGTTCACCTTCGCCACGCTGGCCTACCTGACGGTGTCGCTGCTGATCTCCCTGGCCGCGCAGCTGTACCAGCGCCGCTTCCCGGTGCGTACCGTATGAGGCCGGCATGATCGAACTGATCCAGGATTACTGGCTGTACTTCCTCGTCGGCCAATACCCGAACGGGCCGCTCGGCGGCCTGGCCCTGACCGTGCTGCTGTCCGGCGCCGCGCTGCTGCTGGCGATGCCGCTCGGTCTGCTGCTGGGCATTGCGCGCGTCAGCCCCTGGCGCGCCCTGCGCTGGCCGACCGCCGCGCTGGTGCAGGTGGTGCGCGCGGTGCCGCTGCTGCTGGTCGTGTTCTGGGCCTACTTCTTCCTGCCGGCGGTAACCGGCGTGAAGACCGGCCAGGCCACCACCATGCTCATCATCCTGGTGCTGTTCGACGCGGTCTACCTCGCCGAGATCGTCGCCGCCGGCCTCAAGGCGCTGCCCAAGGGGCAGATGGAAAGCGCGCGTTCGCTCGGCCTGAACTACATGCAGTCGCTGCGGCTGGTGGCGCTGCCGCAGGCGCTGCGCCACGTGCTGCCGTCGCTGGTCAACCAGCTGGTGGCGACCATCAAGGCGACCTCGCTCGGCTACATCATCGGCCTGTCGGAAGTCTCCTTCATCGCCACCCAGGTCAACACCCTGGTCTTCACCAAGGCGGTCGAGGTCTACATCATCCTCGCGCTGACCTATTTCGTCCTGTGCTTCGGCCTGTCCCGGCTGGCCTTCCTGCTCGAGCGCCGCCTCGGGCGTGCGGGCGCGCCGTCGTAAAGAAAGTTCGAACGATGATCGTTCTCCATAAAGTCAACAAGTGGTACGGCGACTACCACGCCCTGGTCGACGTGACCGAAACCGTCGCGAAGAACGAGGTCGTGGTCGTCTGCGGCCCTTCGGGCTCGGGCAAGTCGACCCTGATCCGCACCCTGAACCGGCTCGAGGAAATCGACGGAGGCCGCATCGCCATCGACGGGCGCGACATCCATGCGCGCGGCCTCGACGTCAACGCCCTGCGCGCGGGAATCGGCTTCGTGTTCCAGCACTTCAACCTGTTCCCGCACCTGACGGCGCTGGAGAACTGCATGCTGGCGCCGGTGAACCTGAAGCGTGCGACCAGGCTTGAGGCGAAAGCCTATGCCATGGAACTGCTGGAGCAGGTCGGGCTGGCGCACAAGGCCGACGCTTATCCGCACCAGCTCTCGGGCGGCCAGCAGCAGCGCGTGGCGATCGCCCGCGCGCTGGCGATGCGCCCGCCGATCATGCTGTTCGACGAGCCGACCAGCGCGCTCGATCCGGAAATGGTGGGCGAGGTGCTGCAGGTGATGCGCAAGCTGGCGGGGCAGGGCATGACCATGGTCTGCGTGACCCACGAGATGGGCTTCGCGCGCGACGTCGCGGATCGGGTCTGGTTCATGAGCGAAGGGCGGATCCTGGAGCAGGGGACGCCGGAGGTATTCTTCACCAACCCGACGCATCCGCGCGCGCAGCAATTCCTGGCCGACCGCGGCAACCGGTCATCGTAGGGTGGGCGGAAATCCGCCCACGCGGGGATCGTTGACGGCAACATCATCGCGCGGGGCAAACGGTGCCGACCGCTATCCCCGCGTGGGCAGATCGATCCGGGCCGCCGGCCCGAATCAATCTGCCCACCCTACGACTTCAACGCCGACAAATCCAGCTCGATCCAGGTCGGCACGTGGTCGCTCGGCTTCTCGCGCCCGCGCACCGCGTGGTCGGTGCCGGCGGCGCGCAGGGCCGGCGCCAGGGCCGGGCTGAGCAGCAGGTGGTCGATGCGGAGCCCCGCATTGCGACCGTAGGCATTGCGGAAGTAATCGTAGAAGGTGTAGATCACCTCGTCCGGATGCATGGCCCGCAGCGCATCGAGCCAGCCCTGGTTGACCAGGCGATGGAAGGCGGCCCTGCTTTCCGGCCGGAACAAGGCGTCGTCGACCCAGCGTTCCGGCTTGTAGACGTCGAGCTCGGTCGGCATGACGTTGTAGTCGCCGGCGATCACGACCGGCGCGCCGGTGTCGATCAACTGCTGGGCGCGCCCGATCAGGCGTTCGAACCAGGCCAGCTTGTAGTCGAACTTCGGCCCCGGCGCCGGGTTGCCGTTCGGCAGATACAAGCCGCAGATCACGATGTCGTTCACCACCGCCTCCAGGTAGCGGCTCTGCTCGTCGCTCGGGTCGCCCGGCAGGCCGCGCGTGACCTCGACCGGGTCGACCCCGCGCGCCAGGATCGCGACGCCGTTCCAGCTCTTCTGTCCCTGCCAGATCGCGCCGTAGCCGGCCGCGTTGATCTCCGCCAGCGGGAAGCGCTCCTGCGGCGCTTTCAGTTCTTGCAGGCAGGCGACGTCCGGCTTGGTTTCTTCCAGCCACTGGAGCAGGGCGCCGAGGCGGGCCCCGATGCCGTTGACGTTGAAAGTGGCGACACGCATGGTTTCTCCGATGTGATGGGCTGACGTAGTTGTAACGCAGGGCGCTCCTAGCCGGCGCACGGCAGTCTCCGCTTCCATGCGGGCCGGGTGAGAGGGCGGAGCGCGCGCCTTCCTGCTGAGCGTGCGCCTAAAATATTACAAAAAAGATATTATAGAATTTTACACACCACCCATCGGAGATGCTCATGTTCAAACACACCCTGCGCGCCCTCACCGCTTCCCTGCTGCTGGCCGCCACGGCCCAGGCGTCGGCAGGCGGCTGGGTCACCAAACCCCTGGAAATCGAGGGCGTGCTGGTTGAGGCTGTCGGTCCTGCGAATCGCTGCCTGTCGAAATTCGGCGGCACCATCAGCGGCCACGGCGACAGCCCGTTGATGGGCAAGGTGGTCTTCATCGCGACCGATTGCATCACCCCGGTCGGCCCGCTGTTCAACTTCAGCAACGGCAAGTTCATCGTCATGACGACCTCGGGCGACCAGATCTTCGCCAACTACAGCGGCCAGTTCGTCCCGACCGGCGAAGGCAGCAAGTACGTCTTCTCGGGCGCGAGCTTCCAGGTCACCGGCGGCACCGGCAAGTACGCGATGATCACCGGCGGCGGCACCCTGACCGGCGGCGAAGACATGGCGACAGGCGCCGGCAACATCAAGCTGTCCGGCCGCGTGCTGTATCTCCAGAAGTAACAGGATCTTCCGGTGCAGCCGCCTGCGGGCCTGGCATGCAGGCACGCAAGCGCCCCGCTAGCGCCTTGCCCGCGTCGGCGCCGGCGTCGGCGTCACCAGCATCAGGCGCGCGCCGGGCGACTTGGTGCGCGCCTTCAGCCATTCCTGGGCGCGCTTCAGTTCCTCGGGCTTGAGTGCGCGCTTGCAGCGGGCGCTCAGGATCGGCACCTGCTGCGTGCTGCCGTCCTCGGCGGCGGTAACCACCACGTTCCCCACCAGCACGTCGATGCAGTCCGGATACTGGGCGGTCAGTTCGGCGGCAATATCGAGGGCGGTCGCGTCCCAGGCGGCGCGCCGCGCCAGCTGCTCGCGCAGTTCGGCAATGGTGGCATCGCGTTCGCGCAGCCCGTTCTGGGTGTCGCGGAAGATATCGGCAAGGATGTCCGCCTTCAGGCTGGTCACGTCGACCCGGCTGTCCTCGGCCTGGTGCACCACCAGCCGCGCCCCCGCCAGGCCGGCGCCGGCCAGCCGTTTCTCGATCGTGGCGATGGCCTCGGCCGGCATGCGCGCGCCGACCAGGGTCAGCTCGATCTTGCGCTCCAGCGCGGACAAATTGGTGTCGACCACGTGGGTCTGAGCGCCATGGAATTCCTGGCGCACGAACTGGCGCGCGCGGCTGTCGAAGACTTCGTTGTCGACCAGCTGGACCGCCAGGTAGATGGACGGCAGGGCGGTCAGGGTCACCACCGCGATCAGGGTGCGCTTGACGCGGCGTTCGACGCGCGGGTCGACGAACTTGCGGTGCGGCAGGCGCAGGTATTCGATCACGATCACGGTCGAGGCGGCAATGAAGACGCAGTTGATCGAGAACAGGTAGAAAGCGCCGCCGAACATGGCCCAGTCGCCGTTGGCCAGGCCGTAGCCGGCGGTGCACAGCGGCGGCATGAGGGCGGTGGCGATCGCCACGCCCGGGATCACGTTCGACTTTTCGCGGCGGGTGATGCCGATGATGCCGGCCAGGCCGCCGGCCAGGGCGATCAGCACGTCCCACAGGGTGGGCGTGGTGCGCGCCAGCAATTCCGACTGGGCTTCCTGGAGCGGCGTCAGCAGGAAGTAGAGGGTCGAGGTGGCCAGGCTGATGCCGGCCGCGATGCCCAGGTTCAGCAGCGAGCGCCGGATCAGCGGGAAGTCGAAGATGCCGATGCCGTAGCCGATGCCGACGATCGGCCCCATCAGCGGCGAGATCAGCATGGCGCCGATGATCACCGCCGTCGAGTTCGTGTTCAGGCCGATCGACGCCACCAGGATCGCGAATATCAGGATCCAGGGCGTGGCGCCGCTCAGTTCGACCCCGGCGCGGATGCTGGTGTCGATGACGTCGTCGTCGGCCTTGTCATGCAGCAGGCTGAAGCGATGCTGGACCTTCGGCGGCTCCACGTGGGGCGCCAGGGTGGACGGCGCGGGTTCCAGGCCCGGTTCGGTCAGGCTCATGCCTGGCTCCGCACCGCGGCCGGCGGAAAAGTTGGTACAGGCCCGGTCATGCGTGCTCCTTGGGTGCGCGGGCCAGTCCGGCGCGCGCTGATTCAAAGCTCGGATTGTTGCCCAAAGTCTCTTGTTTGTACAAATCTATTTGGATTTGTTGCCATAGTGGAAGCACGGCGTTCCTCTCGGCACGCCTAACAACCGCTTTATTACGTACATTTGCACAAATGGAATTGCTAATTCAAGAAGCGCGGGTTAGTCTTGCGGATGGGCCCGTGCGGCCCGCTCCCCATCTCCTTCACGTAGTCGAAAGCAGTCGATGAGCAGCACAGATCCGGGCACCCAGCCACCGGAAAACGGCGAACAGGCCCCGCGCAGGAACGTGCGCGGGCACGATTGGCGGCATGCGATGCGCAGCGAGTTCTCCGACTGGCAGCTCTGGTGGGCCCGGGCCGTGATGGTTGCGCTGGCGGTGATCTCGGGCCTGGTGATCGTCGGCTTCACCGCGCTCGCCGAACTTGCCTACGACCTGTTCGCCCAGCTGCGGTCGCGCTGGTGGTGGAGTCCGCTGCTGTGGACGCCGCTGGTGGCCTGCGCCGTGGTCTGGTGCACGCGGCGCTTCGCGCCCGGCGCCGCCGGTTCCGGCATTCCGCAGGTGATGGCGGCGCTGGAAGTGGGCGAGCGGCCGGCCGCGCGCAGCCTGTTCGTTTCCCTGCGCTTGAGCCTGGCGAAGATCCTGCTGACCGCGGGCGGCCTGCTCGGCGGCCTGTCGCTGGGGCGCGAAGGGCCCTCGGTGCAGATCGCCGCCGGCGTGATGCTGCAGGCGCGGCGCCTGGTGAAGGACCAGCGCCGCATCCACGTCCACGGCCTGCTGGTGGCCGGCGGCGCGGCCGGCATCGCCGCCGCCTTCAATACGCCGCTGGCCGGCGTCATGTTCGCCATCGAGGAGCTGGCGCGCGCGCCCGAGCAGCGCAACAGCGGCCTGATCATCACCGCGATCGTGCTGGCCGGCCTGGTGGCGGTCTCGATCTACGGCAATGCCACCTATTTCGGCGTGATCCGGGTCGAGCACCTGAACCTGGCGCTGCTGCTGCCCGGCCTGGTGCTGACCCTGCTGGCCGGTGTCGCCGGCGGCCTGTTCTCGCGCCTCCTGATCGCCTCGCTGCGCGGGCAGGGGCGCGACCCGCTGAGCCGCCTGCGCGCCCGGCGGCCGATCGTGTTCGCCGGCGCCTGCGGCCTGCTGGTCGCCGCGATCGGCCTGGTGACCGGCGGCGCCACCTTCGGCTCCGGCTACGAATCGACCCGCGCCATGGTCGAGGGCAGCGGGGTGATGCACGTCGCCTACGCGCCCTTCAAGTTCCTGGCCACCTGGCTGTCGACCTGGTCCGGGGTGCCGGCCGGGATCTTCGCGCCCTCGCTGGCGATCGGCGCCGCGCTCGGCAACGACGTCGCCCTGCTGGTTTTCCATACCCAGGTGCCGGCCCTGATCGCGCTGGGCATGGTCGGCTTCCTGGCCGCCGCCACCCAGGCGCCGCTGACCGCCTTCATCATCGTGATGGAGATGGTCAACGGCCACGCCATGGTGCTCAGCCTGATGAGCTGCGCCCTGGTCGCCAGCTTCGTCTCGCGCCTGATCAGCCCGCCGCTGTACCCGACCCTGGCGCGGCTGCAGCTGGAACGGATTCCGCCGCCACCCCTTGAACAGGCGCCGCACCGATGAGGCGTGCGGCGAGTCCTACAGGACGGACGCCCGTGTGCCTATTGCGAGGCCTGCCCAGGCGGCTATGATGGCAGGAACAGCAACGACACCGGAGATCATCATGTCTACGTCAACCGACAAGAAGGACGTACAAGGCCGTTCCTGGGACCAGATCACCAAGGACGGCACCAGCAGCGCCGGCAGCATGGGCGTCGGCGCCACCGGCGACAACATCGGCGAAGGCGGCAGCATGTCGGGCCGGTCCGGCCCCGGCGGCAGCCAGCAGGAGGCGCGTACCGACGACCTGCTGGCCTCGGATTCCGATGGCGGCGGCGGCGCCGAGGGCTTCCAGAACCCGCATGGGAAAGGCGAGCTGCAGACCGGCATGGAAGGCATCCGCAACCGCACCGGCAACGGCGCCGGCAACCGGCAGTCCGGCGCGCCGGACCAGCAGGATGCGGGCAGGCGCGGCGCCGAGGCCGACCGCGACCAGGGCAAGTCGTCGCGCGAGGACCGGCAAGGCCGCTGAAGCATTCCTGGCGCGCGCGAACCGTTCGCGAACCCTTCGTATGGACTGGCGGCTGGGCGCGGGCGTCCTGCCGCCTGCGCCTGTTCGACGCGATCTTCGACGCGAATTTTCGACGCGATCTTCGACACGAGCGAGGAGACCCGCCACCATGACGCAACACATCGGAATCGTCGGCTGTTCGGCCGAAGGCGCCGCCCTGTGCTATCGCACCATCTGCCTCGAAGGCGCGAAGCGGCTGGGACCGCATGCGCACCCCGAGGTCGGCATGCATACCCACTCATTGGCCGACTACGTCGAGCGCATCGAGCGCGGCGACTGGGAGGGCGTCGGCGCACTAATGCTGTCCTCGGCCGAGAAGCTGGCGCGCGCCGGCGCCGATTTCCTGGTCTGTCCCGACAACACCATCCACCAGGCGCTGCCCCTGATCGAAGCGCGCTCGCCGCTGCCCTGGCTGCACATCGTCGACGCGGTCGGGGAGCAAGCGCTCGCGCGCGGCTACCGCAAGTTGGGCCTGCTCGGCACGCGCTGGCTGGTCGAGAGCGAGGTCTACCCCGCGAAACTGACCGCGCTCGGCATCGAGAGCGTGCGCCCGACGCTTGAACAGCGCGAAGACATCAACCGCCTCATCATGGACGAGCTGGTCGCCGGCGTCGTGAACGCGGAGACGGTGCCGCGCTTCCAGGGCGTGATCCAGACCCTGGCGGCCGAGGGCTGCGACGCCGTGGTGCTCGGCTGCACCGAGATCCCGCTCCTGATCAGCCACGAGAACTCGCGCCTGCCGACCCTCGATTCGACCCGGCTGCTGGCCCGCGCCGCGCTGGAGCGCGCGATCGGGCCCGGGTAGTCAGCGCGCCGCGCGCAGCGTCAGCTTCACGATCTCGCCCGGCTGCCACAAACGCATGCGCGGGCCCCAGCCGCCGGCGCCGCGGCTGACCACCAGGGCCATGTCGCCGACCCGGTAGTCGCCCATGTAGCGCGGGAAGCGGCGCTGGACCAGGAAATTGAAAGGCCAGATCTGGCCGCCGTGGGTATGCCCGGAGAGCATCAGGCCGACGCCGCGCGCGGCGGCGCCCTCGACGATGCGAGTGGCGGGGATATGGCACAGGAGGATGGTGGCCGCCTTGCTATCGTCAGGCATGACCGTCTCCAGGCCGCCCAGGTAGTCGCCGCCCCCGCGCATGTCGCGGCCGATGTCGTCGATACCGGCCAGCACCAGGCCGGGCGCCAGTTCGACCCGTTCGTTGCGCAGCCAGCGCACGCCGCCGGCGGCGAATTCGGCGATGGTGGTCTCGGCATCGCCATAGAATTCGTGGTTGCCGGTCACGGCCCAGACGCCGCGCGGCGCCCGCAGGCCGCGCAGCACCCCCGCCAGTTCCGGCTCGCCCAGCGGTTCGTTCTCGACCTGGTCGCCGACCATCAGCACCGCGTCCGGCTTCAGGGCGTTGATCTGGGCGACGCGCCCCGCCATCCAGCCCGACCTGCGCTGCGCGCCCAGGTGCAGGTCGGTGACGGCGACCAGCACCATGCCGTCCAGGTTTGCCGGCAGGTTCTTCAGCGCCACCTCGTATTCGCTGACCGCCGGCGCGCGCACCGCCTGGAAGATGGCGAAGGCGCTCACCAGGATGCCCGCGGCGGCGCCCACGGCCAGGAAGCGCGGCGCACGTGCGCGCCACCAGAGGCCGAAGCCGGTCAGCAGGTCCGCCGCCAGCAGGCACAGGGTCATCAGGAACAGGATGCCGAGCCAGGTCATGGCGAACTGGCCGGGATACCAGCGCCAGTCGATCGCTTCGTCGCCCAGGTGCACGCCCCACAGGTAGAACAGCCAGAGCGTCACGGCGCCGATCCACCAGGCGCGCGCCGGTACCGCCTTCCGGACCAGCGGGATGCGGTGCAGGCGGTGGGCGACGTAGAAATGGAAGAGGGAACCGATGACGTTCAGGATGATCGAAAACATGCGCAGGCTTCACCGGCAGCGGCCGGTCTTTCGGGTGAGCGGCGGCGCGCGCATCTGGATCCCTGCGCGCCGGAGACGGGCGATCTTAACCCATCCGCGCGGCGCGTGCCGCGGGCGCGGCGAGCAGGCCGGCGATCAGGCCGGCGGGCGGGTGCGCTTGCGCGAGGTCGGGCGGCCGGCGGTGGCCAGGATCCTGCGAAAACGCGGGCATGCGAGGTGGTCCTGGGCCGGGCAGGCGGCGGCGTGGCGCAAGCCGTCGCGCAGGGCGGCAAGCCTGCGGATCGTCCGGTCCAGGTCGTCCGCCTTTGCCGCCAGCAGCTGGCGGTCGATGACAAGCCGGCCGTCGGGGCCGAACATGGCCGCGATCTCGTCCAGCGAGAAGCCGGCCGCGCGGCCGAGCGCGACCAGGGCCAGGCGTTCGACGACGCCCGGCGCGAATACGCGGCGCAGGCCGCGCCTGCCGCTGGAAGCGATCAGACCCTTTTCCTCGTAATAGCGCAGCGTCGACGCCGGCAGTCCGGAACGCCGCGCCACCTCGGCGATGTCCATCGATCCCCCTTGACTTCAAGTCCGCTTGAGGTGGCACGATAGCATCCAGGGCGCAAGGGGCGCAAATGGAGACGTCGCATGGACAAGCGCGAGGCAAGGCTGGAAGCGGGCGGGCAGGCAGGGCTGTGGAACGGCGGCGCCGGGCATGCCTGGGTGGAGGAACAGGAGCTGGTGGACCGCATGTTCGGGCCGATCGAGGACTTGCTGCTCGGGGCCGTGGCGCCAGGACAGGCGCTGCGGGCGCTCGATGTCGGCTGCGGCACCGGCGGTACTACCCTGGCGCTGGCGCGCCGGCTCGGGCCTGGTGCGCGCTGCACCGGCATCGACATCTCGGCGCCGATGGTGGAGGCCGCGCGGCGGCGCGCCGCGAACGCGGGCGCCGGGCTGGATTTCGTGTGCGCGGACGCCGCCCGCCATGCGTTCGTGCCGGGCAGCATCGACCTGGTCGTCTCGCGTTTCGGCGTGATGTTCTTCGACGACCCGGCGGCGGCCTTCGCCATGCTGCGCCGGGCGGCGCGCGCGGGCGGGGAGCTGCGTTTCGTCGCCTGGCGCGGGGCCGGGGAGAATGCCTTCATGACGGCGGCCGAGCGCGCGGCCCGGCCCCTGCTGCCGGACCTGCCGCGGCGCGCGCCGGACGAGGCGGGACAGTTCGGACTGGCGCGCGAGGCACGGGTGCGCGATGTCCTCGCGCAGGCCGGCTGGGAACACGTCGGATGCGTCCCGGTCGACCTGCCCTGCGCTTTTCCGGAAGCGGAACTGGACGGCTACCTGGCGCGCATGGGGCCGGTGGGGAGGGCGCTGGAGACGGCCGGCGGCGCGCTGCGCGAACGTGTCCTGGCGCGGGTGCGCACCGCCTTCGATCCCTGGGTCGCGGCAGGCGCGGTGCGTTTCACGGCAGCCTGCTGGCTGGTGACGGCGCGAGCGCCCGCCGGCGCCCAGCGCGCCGGCAGTTGCGCCGCAGGCGCAGGCTAGCTTGCCGCGGCCTGGAGCGCGCGTTCGCCGGCGACGCGCTCGACGAAGGCGGCCGTGACGTCGGGCTGGGTCACCGGCAGCATGTGGCCGCCGTCGACCAGTTCGAGGCGGGCGCCCGCCACCCGGTCGACCAGCCCCTGGCCGTTGGTCTTCCAGTCGAGGAGGGCGTCCTGGCGGCCGTAGAGGACGGCGACCAGCAGGCGCAGTTCGCCATAGCGCGCCTCGACCGCCGGCATGCAGGCCGGGATGGCCTGCAGGTCGTTCGAGGCTTCGAGGAACTGCTTCGGGCGCAGGCTGAGCAGGCCGCCGCCCTTGACGGCGAAGTCGGCCGGCGCCGGTTCCGGCGCGAACACCCGCTCGAGCACCTTCTTGCTGCCGGCGATCGCCCCGGGCGTGGCCAGGGTCCAGGCGAACAGCTGGCGCAGCCAGCGGGTCTCGATGGTCAGGGCCTTGAACACCTCGGGCGCCGTTTCCTGGGTGCGCGTCAGCGGCGCCACCAGCGCCAGGGCGCCGACCTGGTCCGGGTGGTCGAGGGCCAGGGCAAGCGCAATCGCGCCGCCCAGCGAGTGGCCGACCACGGTCGGGCGGCCGAGTTCGAGCTTGCGGATCAGCACCGCCAGGGCGCCGGCCTGGGTGCAGATGTCGGCCGCCTGCGAAGCCTCGCGCAGCGAGTGGCCGGCGCCCGGGCGGTCGACCACGGCCACGCGGTAGCGGCGCGCCAGGCGCTCGGCCAGCCCGTAGTCGAAGTGGCCCATCTGGCCGCCCAGGCCATGCACCAGCAGCACGGCGGGCGCGGCCGGGCCGGCGCTGTCGTGCAGGCGCACGTGCAGGCGCCCGCCGGGCACGTCGACGAACTGGCCCCTGGCGGGCAGGAATTGTTCGATGCGGCGCGCGGTGCGCCGGGTGAACCAGGCCAGGCCGAGCAGCACCACGGCCAGCGCGGCCAGGACGAAAAGGAATGCGTTCATCGGGAAGTCGCTTTCTTCAGGTAGCGCCAGTAGCTGACCGGCGCGATGCGTTCGAGGATGGAGACGGCCTTGGCGTCGCCGCCGACCAGGATGCGCGCGTCGCGCCGTTCGATGCCGCGCGCGATGATCTCGCCGGCGGTCTCGGGCGCCAGGCGCAGCAGCTTCTCGGCGATCCGTCGCCCGCGTTCGATGTCTTCCGGCGGCGCGTCCAGCGGCACCCGGGCCTTGCGCGCGATGGCGGTGGCCACGCCGCCGGGATGGACCACGCTGACGCCGACGCTGCTGCCTTCGAGTTCGTGCCGCAGCGCGTTGGAGAAGCCGCGCACCGCGAACTTGCTGGCCGAGTAGGCGGCCTGGCCCGGCGGCGCGACGATGCCGTAGATGCTCGACACGTTCACGATGCGGGCCTCGTCGCTGCGGCGCAGGTGCGGCAGGAAGGCGCGCGTCATGCGGACCACCCCGTGGAAGTTGATCTCCATGAGCCAGTCGAAATCGTCCTCGGACACCTGCTCGAAGGTGCCGCCGAGCGCCACGCCGGCGTTGTTGACCAGGATGTCGACGCGCCCGTGGGCCGCCTGCACCTCGTCCGGCAGGGCGCGCACGGCTTCGCGGTCGGCGACGTCGAGCACGTGGGTGGTGACGCGCACGCCCTGCTTGTCGAGCAGCCAGGCGGTTTCCTTCAGGCCGGCGGGGTCGATGTCGGCCAGCGCCAGGTGGCAGTGGCGGCGCGCGAGGGCGTGGGCGGTGGCGCGGCCGATGCCGCTGCCGGCGCCGGTGACGACGGCGACGCGATTCGACACGTTCAAGGCATGGCTCCTTTTGGTCCGAAGCGGATGACGCCGTCGGCGATGCGGCCGAAGCGGATCGTCATCATGTCCTGCAAATAGTTCTGGTAGACCTGCCAGGGCCGGCGCGAGCCCTGCTTCGGCAGGATGGCCGCGGCGCGCTGCACGTAGCCCGACGTGAAGCTGAGGAAGGGCTCGGGCCGCACATCCGGTTCGCGCCGCACCACGGCGATCGCCTGGCCGCTGCGCTCCATGTGGCGCAGCAGGCGGCAGGCGTAGGCGGCGGTGAGGTCGGCCTTCAGGGTCCACGAGGCATTGGTGTAGCCGAAGGTCATGATGCTGTTGGGCATATCGGACAGCATCATGCCTTTGTACGACATCGCCTGGCTCGGATCGAAAGCCTGGCCGTCGACCACGATCGCGGCTCCGCCCAGCACCGACAGCGACAGGCCGGTTGCCATCACGACCACGTCGGCTTCCAGCGCCTGGCCGGATTTCAGCACGATGCCGCCTTCGGTGAAGCGTTCGATGTGATCGGTGACGACGTCGGCCTGGCCCTTGCGGATGGCGCGGAACAGGTCGCCGTCGGGCACCACGCAGACGCGCTGGTCCCAGGGCTTGTAGCTCGGCGTGAAATGGGCTGCGACGTCGAAGGAGGGCCCCAGCTGGTGGGCCGCCATCTGCACGATCCTGTTCCTGACCAGGTCGGGCTTGGCGCGCGCCAGCCGGTACAGCACCATCGATTCGGCGATCACGCGCCAGCGCGTGGCCCAATAGGCGGCCTTTGCCGGCAGCAGCGCCTGCAGGCGCCGGGCGAATCTGTATTCGGAGGGACGCGACACCACGTAGGTGGGCGAGCGCTGCAGCATGGTGACGTGGGCGGCCTGTTTCGCCATTGCCGGCACCAGGGTCACGGCGGTGGCGCCGCTGCCGATCACGACCACGCGCTTGCCGGCATAGTCCAGGTCCTCCGGCCAGAACTGGGGCTGGACGATGCGCCCGCGGTAGGCGTCCTCGCCCTCGAAGCGGGGGCGGTAGGCGTGGTCGTAGCTGTAGTAGCCGCTGCACATGTAGAGGAAGCGGGTGCGCAGGCTGCGCAGTTCGCCGCTGGGCTTGTGCTCGGCGTGCACGGTCCAGCAGGCCGCTTCGCTCGACCACTCGGCGCGCACCACCTTGTGGCCGAAACGGATGTGGCGCTCGATGCCGTGGCTGCGCGCGGTCTCGCGGATGTAGTCGCGGATCGCCGGGCCGTCGGCGATGGCCTTCGCTGCACGCCAGGGCTTGAAGGCATAGCCCAGCGTGTACATGTCGGAGTCGGAGCGGATGCCGGGGTAGCGGAACAGGTCCCAGGTGCCGCCGATGGCGTCGCGCGCTTCCAGGATGGCGTAGCGCTTGCCCGGGCAGCGCGCCTGCAGCATGGCGGCCGCGCCGATGCCGGACAGGCCGGCGCCGACGATCAGCACATCCAGCACGTCCGGCACGCCGCCCGCCTCGGGAGGAGTGTGCATGGTCTCTCTTTTATCGTTCTAATAAAGTGACACTCTACATTGTCAACATCGGCGTGACAAGCGGCAGCCGCCGGGGCGGCCTTCGGGTATGTCAGAATAGCGGGATGATCCAAGATTTCACACCGGCGCGCGCCTACCGCGGCATGTCTCCCGACGAGCGCCGCGCCCAGCGGCGCAGCAAGCTGATCCAGGCGGCGATCGCGGTCTATGGCGAGCGCGGCTACCGCCAGGCCACGGTAAAGGCCGTGTGCGAGGCCGCCGGCCTGACCGAGCGCTATTTCTACGAGTCGTTCGAGAACAGCGAGGACCTGCTGGTCACCTCGTTCAATTCCGTCACTTACACGGTGTTCGGCGAGATCGTGGCGGCCGCCCGGGACGCCGGCCGCTCGCGCAAGGGCCGGGCGCGCGCCATGCTGGAAGCGTACTTCGGCGCCCTGCAGCGCGATCCGCTGTCGGCGCGCCTGTTCCTGGTCGAGATCCGCGGCGTCAGCCGCGCGGTGGACAAGGCCTTCGACGCGGCGCTGCGCGCGATCGGCGCCGAGGTGGCGCGCCAGGTCGCCGCGCCCGGCGCGCTGGACGACGAACTGCTGCATGCGGGGATCGTCGGCGGCGTCATGCACATCGCGCTGCGCTGGATCGACCAGGGCTACCAGCCGCCGCTGGACAAGGTGGCCGACACCGCGCTGCGCATGGCGCTGGTGCTGGCCGCGCCCAAGGCCGTTTAGCCCGCGCGCCGGACGCTACCTAGGGGGCGGCGCCGATGCCGTCGATGACGGCCACCAGCGCGCGCAGGTCGACCGGCTTCACGAAATGGTGGTCGAAGCCCGCGCTGCGCGAGAGCACCCGGTCGTGCGCCTGGCCGTAGCCGGTCAGCGCCAGGTAGAGCGCCGGGCGCGCGCCCTGCAGCGCGCGCAGGCGCCGCACCAGGGCATAGCCGTCGATGTCGGGCAGGCCGATGTCGAGAATGAAGACCTGGGGCCAGTCGGCGCCGGCCATCTCCAGCGCCTCGCGCGAGGAGGTGGCGGCCGTCACCGCATGGCCGAAGGCGCGCAACACCTCGGTCAGCGAGTTGGCGGCATCGTGGTTGTCGTCGACGATCAGGATGCGCGCCCGGCCGGCCTGGGGCGTGGGCGCCGCGGCCGACGCCGGCGCGGCCGGGACATCGGGGCGCGCGTCCGCCAGATGCAGGGTCACGCTGAAGGTGCTGCCCTGGCCGAGACCCGCGCTGTGCGCTTCCACGCTGCCGCCATGCAGCTGCACCAGGCTCTTGACCAGCGCCAGGCCCAGCCCGAGGCCACCCTGCGAGCGGTCCGGGGTGCGCTCGGCCTGGGTGAACAGGTCGAAGATGTGGGACAGCATGTCCGGCGCGATGCCGATGCCCGTGTCGCGCACGGCCACGGTCACGCTGCCTGGCGCGCGCCGCACCGACAGGTTGATGCGTCCGCCCTGGGGCGTGTACTTGGCGGCGTTGTTCAGCAGGTTGGCGAACACCTGCACCAGGCGGGTGCGGTCGCCGTCGACCCAGCCGCCGCCCTCGACCTGCAGCTCGAAGGCATGGCCGCGCGCCTCGATCAGTGGGCGCGCCTGCTCGACCGCGCCGGCGACGGCGGCGCCGATGTCGACCAGCGAGCGGTCGAGCTGGACCAGGCCGCGCGTGACGCGCGAGACGTCGAGCAGGTCGTCGACCAGTTCCGTCATGTGGCGCACCTGGCGACCGATGATCTCGCTGGAGTAGCGCAGGCGGCGTTCGTCCAGGCCCGGCATCGCCAGCAGCTGCGCCGCGTTGCTGATCGGCGCCAGCGGGTTGCGCAACTCGTGCGCCAGCATCGCCAGGAACTCGTCCTTGCGGCGCGCGGCCGCGCGCAGCTCGGCTTCCCCCGTCTTCTGGCTGTGGATGTCGGTCAGGGTGCCCATCCAGTCGGTGATCGTGCCGTCCTCGGCGGCGAAGGGCAGGGCGCGACTGAGCACCCAGCGGTATTCGTCCGCGTGGTGGCGCAGGCGGTGTTCGAACTCGAAGTGGATGCCGGCGGCGCGGCTGCGCTCCCAATGCGCGATCAGGGGCGCCAGGTCGTCCGGGTGGACGGCGGCATGCCAGCCGTCGTCCTGCAGCTGCGCGGCCGGAATGCCGGTGAAGTCGCTCCAGCGCTCGTTGAAGAAGTAGGCGCCGGTCTCGATGTTGCTCGACCAGACCATCGGCGGGATCACGTTGGCGATCGCGCGGAAGCGCCGCTCGCTGTCCTTCAGCGCCTTTTCCGCCGCCACTTGGGCGCTGATGTCCATGTGGGCCGCCACCGCGCCGGTCAGTTCGCCGCGCGCATTGCGCATCGCGGCGGCGCGCACCAGCACCGTGCGCCGTATTCCCGGGTGGCCGAAGGGTTCGATCTCGAGCACGGCGGCGTCGCTGTCGCGCCCGGCCAGCACGCGCGCCACCGGCCAGTCCTGGGGCGCCAGGCGCATGCCGGCCCGGGGACCGTCGGTGTGCCAGCCCTTCCATTCGGCGTATTCGTCGACCGAGCCGGGCTGGGGATAATCGCCCCAGATCGCCGCATTGGCCGCGTTGCCGATCACGAGGCGCCCGTCGGGGTCGAGATAGAAGATGCCGACCGGCGCTGCTTCCAACAGGGCGTCGAGGCGGCGCCGGTCGTTCTCGGCGCGCAGCGAGGCCGCCGAGGCCAGCTGCTCGCTCTCGCGCAGCGCCTGGGCCTGGGCCTTGCGCTCGCTGATGTCGACCGCGATGCCGGCGAAGCGGCGGCCGCCGGCCGGATCGGCGAACACCTTGCCGCGCGCGTTGACCCAGGCGTCGTGGCCGGCGCGCTGGGGAATCCGGTATTCGATGTCGTACAGGGTCTCGGTGCGGATCGCGTGCTCGATCGCCGCCAGCACGCGGGGACGATCGTCGGGGTGGATCATGTCGGTGAAGCGCGCCAGCTCGGTGCCTTCGCGCGCCAGGACCGCGTCGACCTGGAACAGGCGCGCGAAGCGCTCGTCGACGTGGGTGGCGCCGCTGGCCAGGTCATAGCTCCAGGTGCCGATGTTGCCCGAGGCTTCGAGCGAGAGCGCCAGCCGGTCCTCGGCTTCCTTGTGGCGCGCGACGGCCGCCATCTTGCCGGTCATCTCGGCCACGGTGCAGATCAGGCCCCGTACCCGGCCGGTTTCGTCGCGCAGGGGGCTGAAGGAAAAGGTGAACCAGGCCTGCTCGGGGTAGTCGTGGCGCTCGAGGGTGACGGCGTAGTCTTCGAAGAAGAAGGACTCCCCCTCCAGCACCCGGCTCACGTAGGGAGCGAGCGCGGGCCAGGCCTCGGGCCAGACCGCGGCATACGGCATGCCCAGCGCGGCCTCGGCCTTCCGTCCGAGCATCGGCACGTAGGCGTCGTTGAAGAACAGGGTCTGCTCCTCGCCCCATGCAAGAAATGTCGGGAAGGCCGAACCGAGCACGATGCCCAGGCCGGTGCGCAGCGCCGGCGCCCAGCCGGAAACCGGGCCGAGCGGATGGCGGGACCAGTCGCAGCGGCCGATGCGCTTGCCCATTGCGCCGCCCTGGTCCAGGAACGCATGCTGGTTGGTGCTGCTTTCCACGGCTGCCTTGTGTGATAAAACTTGCATTGTACACAGGTGCCGCGGGCGCTGCCCACGCGCCGGCCGGGCCCGGCCACATGGCGGGACGGGTCAGGCGCGATCGCGCCTTCGGCTCCGGCGGCGCGCCGTTTGCCGCCGGCCAGGGGACGTCTGTGGATTCCGCGGGCGAAAGGCCGCCTCAGTCCCAGCCCTTGTCGGTCTCGCTGTCGTAGTTCTTCAGGTCGCGCGCGAACATCTCGTTCAACTCGTCGCGGGCGCGCTTGGCCATCGAGACGTACTGCTCGCGGTCCTTGTAATAGGGGTAGACCGCGTCCACGCTGGCCTTGTTGTGCTCGCGGAACTTGAGCGTCGCCTGGCGCGCGCGGTAGGCGCCGTAGCCGAGCTGGCACAGGACGCGCCGCCCGAGCTGCAGGGCCGATTCGAAGGTCTCGCGCTCGATCACGGTCACGCCGCGGTCCATCAGCTGGTAGTAATGGGTGACGTTGCGCGCCCGCGCCAGGATAGGCAGGTCGGGGAAGTCCGCGCGCACCGCGTCGGCCAGCGCCAGGCTGTCGTCGATGTCGTCGATCGCCAGCACCAGGGCGCGCGCCTTGGCCGCGCCGGCCGCGTGCAGCAGGTCGACGCGGGTGGCGTCGCCGTAGAACACCTTCAGGCCGAAGCCGCGCAGCAGCTCGATCTGGTCCGGGTCGTGGTCGAGCACGGTCAGCTTGACGCGGTTGGCGATCAGGAGGCGGCCGATGATCTGGCCGAAGCGGCCGAAGCCGGCGATGATTACGTGGCCCTCGTTGGCGTCGATGGCGTCCGGCTCGCGCCGGTTCTGGCCGCGGTAGCGCGGCTCGAGCAGCTTGTCGTGCACGAGCAGCAGCAGCGGCGTCGCGACCATCGAGAGGGCGACCACCGCCACCAGGATCGAGCCGGTCTCGGGCGCGAACACGCGCGCGCCGGCGGCCGCGCCGAACACCACGAAGGCGAACTCGCCGCCCTGCGAGAGCAGGAAGGCGAACAGCCAGCGCTGGCCGCGCGCGATGCCGAACCAGAAGGACAGCGCGAACAGCACCGCCAGCTTGATCGCGAGGAAGCCGAGCACCAGGCCGAGGATCAGCCAGGGTTTCGACAGGAAGACGCCGAAGTCGACCGACATGCCGACGGCGATGAAGAACAGGCCGAGCAGCAGGCCCTTGAAGGGCTCGAGGTCGGTCTCCAGCGCGTGGCGGTATTCGGAGTCGGCCAGCAGCACGCCGGCCATGAAGGCGCCCAGCGCCATCGACATGCCGACCCACTGCATCAGCAGCGAGATGGCGATCACCAGCAGCAGGGCGAAGGCGGTGAAGATCTCGCGCATGCCGGACTTGGCGATGATGCGCAGGGCGGGGCGCACCAGGTAGCGCCCGCCGATCACGACGCCGGCGATGACCGCCGCCAGGCGCGCCGCGTTCTGCCAGCCGCCCGCATGCGCGCCGCTGGCCACATCGCCGACGGCCACGCCCAGCACCGGCACCAGGGCGATCATCGGGATCGCGGCGATGTCCTGGAACAGCAGGAGGGAAAAGCCGGCCTGCCCGGCCGGGGTGGCCATCAGGTTGCGCTCGCCCAGGGTGGCCAGCGCGATCGCGGTCGACGACAGCGACAGGCCGAGCGCGGCGATCAGCGCCACGCGCCAGTCGATGCCGGCGAGCAGGGCGGCGCCGAACAGGGCGCAAGCGACCAGCAGCACCTGGGCCGTGCCCCAGCCGAAGATCTGGCGCCGCAGCGACCACAGGCGCTCGGGCTCGAGTTCCAGGCCGATCAGGAACAACAGCAGGACCACGCCGAACTCGGAGAAGTGCAGGATGTCCTCGACCTCGCGGATCAGGCCCAGGCCCCAGGGGCCGATCGCCATCCCCGCCAGCAAGTAGCCGAGCACGGCGCCCAGTCCCAGCCGCTTGGCGAGCGGCACCGCCACCACGGCGGCGGCCAGGTAGATCAGGGCGTTGGTCAGGAGGCTATGATCCATGGGGCGTCGTTTCGTTGGCGGGCGATTGCAGGAAGTGCGCGAGGCGCGCACGGAAGGCGGCGACGTGGGCGTCGATGTCGGCCTCGGAGGCGCTGTTCGCGCCATGCAGGATGTGCGGCGCCAGCCACCGCATGCCGCAGCGCGCGGCGGTCTGCTCGAAGGGCGGCAGGAAATCCGCGAACGGGCGGCCGTTGGGCTCGCCCTCGCGGTAGCTTGCCAGCGGGCTGCCGGTGGTGGCCGCCAGCAGGTAGCCCTTGCCCTTCAGGGCGTTCGCGCCCGGGCCGTAGGCCCAGCCCGGCACCAGGACCGAGTCGACCCATTCCTTGAGCAGGGCCGGCATGCTGTACCAGCGCAGGGGATGCAGGAAGACGAGCAGTTCGGCCTGCTCGGCCAGGGCCTGTTCGCGGGCGACGTCGATGAAGAAGTCGGGATAGGTTTCGTAGAGGTCGTGCATCAGCTCGCCGCCCTGCGAGCGGGCGGCCTCGGCCAGCCGGCGGTTGATGCGGGAGCGGTGCGGCGCCGGATGGGCGTAGAGCACCAGGATGCGTGGATGGGACATGCGGATTCGACGTGTTGTATTGCACAATTGTACAGGCACGCCGGGCGGCGCGTGGCGCCGCCGCTTTTCCGCATCGCCGGTCGGGCGCGGGCAGCCCTCAATCCGTTACGGCGCCCTTCATCGCGGCTTGCCATTCCTGGCGGATCGCTTCCTTGAATGCCAGATAGGTCCAGTCCGAATCCGGCAGGAACTGCTTGACGTGGCCGTCCTCGATGTAGTCGAAGTATTCGTCATGGCGCAGGTCGTCGTCGGGATAGCGGTAGCACTGGATGGTGGCGCAGAAGCTGCCGCCCTTCGGCGAGGGGTTGAACAGCCGGTGGATCTGGTAGTAATCCGGCGTGAGGAAGGTCACCTCGCCCGCGTGCGCGACGGTGCTGCCCCAGGGCTGGCCGATCGCCGGGCTCAAGGCGCTGAACCAGGACACCTGGATCTGCCCATGCAGCACCTTGATCACGGCGCAGGCCCGGCCATGGTCGTGGATCGGCGAGCCGTTCCCGGCGGGCGAAAAAAAACCGGACCGCGCGAGCGGTCCGGTTCGATCGGTCAAACCGGCCGGTGGCCGGAAACCAGTGGGCGCTTAGAACGAGTAAGCGACGCCGGCGACGATCTTGGTGATGTCGCTGTCAGGCTTCTGCACTTCCAGGCGGGCGTTGACGACCGGCGAGAAGGCGTAGCCCAGGCCGATGCCGTACAGCGCGTTGGTGGTGTGGTCCTTTTCCTTCAGGCCGTCGAACTTGGCTTCGCCTTCGACACGGTTGAAGCCGATGCGGCCGTACATGCTGAAGCCGTTGGTCAGCGGCACGGTGCCCAGGACCGACACGTCGAACTGGTCCAGGGTGACGTCGGCGCCGTCGACAGTGCTGTCGACCAGGCGGTGGTAGCCGCCTTCGATGGCGATGCTCTGGTTCAGCTTGTAGCCGACGAAGGCGCCGCCGCCCAGCTTGTCGTCGAAGCCCGAGACCTTGGTCGACGAGACGTCGACACCGGCGTAGAACGGGGTTGGCTCGGCGGCGAAGACGGCCGACGAAGCGGCGACCAGGGCGGTTGCGATTGCGATTTTCTTGAACATTGCTGTTGCCTTTTCTTACGATAATACGAAAGGGCCGAAACGCCATGTTTCGGCCGGGGCCGCATTATCGCACGAACGTCCTTTTCTTGCTGCCGTGCAGCAAATTACGCATCCGGAAACAAAAAAGCCCGGGACATCGTCCCGGGCCTTTCGTCCTTTCCGGCAATCCGGCAGTGCCGGCGCGGTGCTTAGAAGTGGTAAGCGACGCCAGCGGCGATCTTGGTGATATCGCTGTGCGGCTTCTGCACTTCCAGGCGGCCGCTGATGGCCGGGGTGAAGGCATAGGACAGGCCGGCGCCGTAGACGACCTTGTCTTCCGTGCCCGATTCCGAGATGCGCACGCCTTCGACGGTGCCGCTCAGCTTGCCCTTGACCTCGTTGTAGCCCAGGCGGCCATAGACGCTGAAGCCATTGCTCAGCGGCAGGGTGCCGATCAGCGAAATCTCGGTCTGCTCGTACTTGACGTTGACGTTGTCGCCGAAGACGCGTTCGTTCATGTCGGCCAGCTGGTGCCAGCCTGCTTCCACTGCGAAATTCTGGCTGAAGGTGTAGCCGACGAAGAGGCCTGCGCCTTCGTCACGGTCGAAACCGTCGACCTTGGTCGAGGCGACATCGGCGCCGACGTAGAATTGGGAAGCTTGCTGGGCCGAAGCCGCCGACGAAGCGATGACCAGCGCTGCTGCAACTGCGATTTTCTTGAACATTACAAACTTTCTTCGATTGATAATAGGTGACATGCATATTGCTGTCTTGAAATATTATCGCATGAGCATGTAATTGTTGCAAATCGCCGTGGGGAATTTCACATATGTATGTGCAGGGACCCCGCACCGGAACAGGGGCAGGGCGCGGGGAAATCGTTGCGCGGGAAAACGGGGATGCGCTTTCCGTTTTCCCGCATCGACCGCAAGACCTGCGGCTCGCCTCAGATGTGCAGCGCGTGGCCCAGCGCGCGCAGCGCCGCTTCCTGCACGGCTTCGCCCAGCGTCGGGTGGGCATGGATGGTGCCGGCGACGTCTTCCAGGGTAGCGCCCAGCTCGATCGATTGCCCGAACGCCGTCGAGAGTTCCGACACGCCGCGCCCGACCGCCTGCCAGCCCAGGATCAGGTGGTTGTCGCGCCGCGCGACGACGCGCACGAAACCGTCCGTCGACTCGATCGTCATCGCCCGGCCATTCGCCGCGAACGGGAATTGCGCGCTGATGACGTCCAGCCCGGCCTTTTCGGCGTCCAGCGGCGACAGGCCGACCACGACCACTTCCGGATCGGTATAGCAGACGGCGGCGATCGCGTTCGGCGTGAAATGGCGGCGCTTGCCCGAGATGATCTCGGCCACCATCTCGCCCTGGGCCATGGCGCGGTGCGCCAGCATCGGCTCGCCGGTCAGGTCGCCGATCGCCCAGACGTTGCGCATCGAGGTGCGGCACCCGTCGTCGATCTTCACGGCGCGGCCAAGCATGTCGAGCTGCAGGCTTTCCAGCCCGAAGCCGGCGCTGCGCGGACGGCGGCCCACGGCCACCAGCACGCGGTCGGCCGCCAGCACGGTTTCCTCGCCGTTGGCATCCTTCACGCGTACGCCGTCGCCGGCCGCGTTCAGGCCGAGCACGCTCGAACCCAGGCGCAGCTCGACCCCGAGGCGCTTGAGCGCCGCGCCGACCGGCTTGGTCAGCTCGGCGTCGTAGGCCGGCAGGACGCGATCAAGCGCCTCGACGACCGTGACCTCGGCGCCCAGCTTGCGGTAGGCCGTGCCCAGCTCCAGGCCGATGTAGCCGGCGCCGACCACGACCAGGCGCCGCGGCACGTCGGCCGGCGACAGCGCCTCGGTCGACGACACCACCATGCCGCCGAAGGGCATGAACGGCAGCTCGACCGGCTCCGATCCGCTGGCCAGCAGCAGGTGTTCGCAGCGCACGCGCAGCAGTTCGCCATTCTCCCCCTTCACCTCGACCGTCTTGCCGTCGAGGATGCGGGCGAAGCCCTTGATCACCTGGACGTCGTTCTTCTTCAGCAGGGCGCCGACGCCGCTCGTGAGGCGCTTGACGATGCCGTCCTTCCACTGCACGGTGCGGCTCACGTCGATCGATGGGGCGCTGGCCATGATGCCGAGCGCCGAGCCGTCGGCGTAATGCTTCGCCTTGTCGAATTCCTCGGCCGCGTGGATCAGGGCTTTCGACGGGATGCAGCCAATGTTCAGGCAGGTGCCGCCGGGCGTGGCCGCTTCGACCAGCACGGTCTGGATGCCGAGCTGGCCGGCGCGGATCGCGGCCACGTAGCCGCCGGGACCGCCGCCGATGACGAGCAGGGTGGTACTGACTTGGTTCATCGGCTCACTCCGCGAACAGGGTTGCCGGGCACTCGAGGTAGCCGCGGATGGTCTGAATGAACTCGGCCGCCACCATGCCGTCGATCACCCGGTGGTCGAAGGAGGACGAGAGGTTCATGATCTTGCGCGCGACCATGGCGCCGTTCAGGATCACCGGCTTGTCGATGATGCGGTTGACGCCGACGATCGCCACTTCCGGGCGGTTGATGACCGGGGTGGTGACGATCCCGCCGAGGGCGCCCAGACTCGTGATGGTGATGGTCGAGCCGGAGAGTTCCTCGCGCAGGGCCTTGCCGCTGCGCGCCGCTTCCGCCAGGCGCGCCACCTCGGCGGCCGCCGACCACGGGTCGCGCGCCTCGGCATTCCTCACCACCGGCACCATCAGGCCGGCGTCGGTCTGGGCCGCGATGCCGAGGTGGACCGGGTTGTAGGTGGTGACGACGTTGGCGTCGTCGTCGAAGCGGGCATTCACCGATGGGTACTTGCGGATCGCCAGCACCACGGCGCGCATGATCAACGGCAGCAGGGTCAGCTTCGGGCGCTGGCCGGCATAGCGGGCGTTGAGCTGCACGCGCAGCGCCTCCAGCTCGGTGACGTCGACTTCCTCGACGTAGGTGAAGTGGGGAATGCGGCGCTTCGCCTCCTGCATCTTCTCGGCGATCTTGCGGCGCATGCCGATCAGCGGCATCGCCTGTTCGCCTTCCAGCACGGCGTAGCGGCGGTCGCCTTCGGCCGCCTTCTTCTGGCCGCGCGCGACATAGGCGTCGAGGTCGGCGTGCGTGATGCGGCCGGCGGGGCCGGAACCGGTCACGTACTGCAGCTCGATGCCCATGTCCCAGGCGCGCTGGCGCACGGCGGGCGCGGCCAGCGGTTTTTCGCCGGCGGCGCGGCCGTGGTGGGCCGGGGCGGCGCCATGGCCGCCGCCCTGGGTATAGGCGGGTGCCGCCGGCTTCGATGCCTGCGGCGCGGCGGCATGGGCCGGCGCCGCGGTTTCCTCGCTGGTCACGGTCGTGACCACGGTTTCCGGCTGGGCCACGGTGATCGGCGGGAATTCGTCGACCGTCGCGGCTTGGGCCGAAACGGCCGGCGCGGTTTGCCGGCGCGCCGCCGTCGTGTCAGCGCCCTTGTCGCCGCCCTTGTCGCCGCTGTAGTTGCCTGCGCCCTCGACCTCCAGGCGGATCAGTTCCGCGCCGACGGCCATCGCTTCGCCCAGCTTGCCGCCGAGCGCCATGACGACGCCGTTCACCGGCGAGGGAATCTCGACGGTCGCCTTGTCGGTCATGACGTCGGCCAGCACCTGGTCTTCCTTGACCGTGTCGCCCGGCTTGACGTGCCAGGCGACGACTTCGACTTCGGCGATGCCTTCGCCCAGGTCCGGCATCTTGATGACGTGAATACCCATTATTTCGCCTCCATCGCACGTTTGAACGCGGCGCCGACGCGGTCGGGGCCGGGGAAGTATGCCCATTCCTGCGCGTGCGGATAGGGAGTATCCCAGCCGGCGACGCGTTCGATCGGGGCTTCCAGGTGATAGAAGCAGTGTTCCTGCACCAGCGAGGCAAGTTCCGCGCCGAAGCCGGAAGTGCGGGTCGCCTCGTGCACGACCACGCAGCGGCCGGTCTTCTTCACCGACTCGACGATGGTGTCCAGGTCCAGCGGCCACAGGGTGCGCAGGTCGATGATCTCGGCATCGATGCCGGTCTCGAGCGCCGCCGCTTCCGAGACCCAGACCATGGTGCCGTAGGTGAGCACGGTGAGCTCGGCGCCGGGACGGAATACGGCCGCCTTGTCCAGCGGGACCGTGTAGTAGCCTTCCGGGACTTCGCCCATCGGGTGCTTGTTCCACGAGACGACCGGGCGGTCGTGGTGACCGTCGAAGGGGCCGTTGTAGAGGCGCTTGGGTTCGAGGAAGATCACCGGGTCGTCGTTCTCGATCGAGGCGATCAGGAGGCCTTTCGCATCGTAGGGATTCGATGGCATCACGGTGCGCAGGCCGCAGACGTGGGTGAACATCGCCTCCGGACTCTGGCTGTGGGTCTGGCCGCCGTAGATGCCGCCGCCGCAGGGCATGCGGATGGTCAGCGGCGCGGTGAAGTCGCCGGCCGAGCGGTAGCGCAGGCGCGCCGCTTCCGAGACGATCTGGTCGGTCGCCGGGTAAAAATAGTCGGCGAACTGGATCTCGACCACCGGGCGCAGCCCGTAGGCCGCCATGCCGACCGCCGTGCCGACGATGCCGCCTTCGGAGATCGGCGCGTCGAACACGCGGGTCCTGCCGTACTTCGCCTGTAACCCATCAGTGGCGCGGAACACGCCGCCGAAGTAGCCGACGTCCTGGCCGTAGATGACCACGTTGTCGTCCTTGCCGAGCATGACGTCCATGGCCGAACGCAGGGCCTGGATCATCGTCATCTGCGTTGTCGTGACGGGTTTCGAATCGTTGTCGTCGCGTGCCATTTCACACCCCCAGTTGTTGACGTTGGCGGCGCAGGTGCTCGGGCATGTCCTTGTAGACATCCTCGAACATCGACGCGGCGCTCGGCACCCGGCCGTCGGCCAGCGTGCCGTATTGTTCGGCTTCCTTCTGCGCGGCCAGGACCTCGGCCTCGAGCTCGGCCTGGACGCGCTCGTGCTCCGCGTCGGACCAGGCGCCGATTGTCGTGAGGTGCTGGCGCAGGCGCGCGATCGGGTCGCCCAGCGGGAAGCGCGACCAGTCGTCCGCGGGGCGGTAGCGCGACGGGTCGTCGGAGGTGGAGTGCGGGCCGGCGCGGTAGGTCACCCATTCGATCAGGGTCGGTCCGAGGTTGCCTCTGGCGCGCTCGGCGGCCCAGCAGGACGCCGCGTACACGGCCAGGAAGTCGTTGCCGTCGACCCGCAGCGAGGCGATGCCGGCGCCGACGCCGCGCGCGGCGAAGGTCACGCTCTCGCCGCCGGCGATCGCCTGGAAGGTCGAGATCGCCCACTGGTTGTTGACGACGTTGATGATGCAGGGCGCCCGGTACACGTGGGCGAAGGTGAGCGCGGTGTGGAAGTCGCTTTCGGCGGTGGCGCCGTCGCCGATCCAGGCCGACGCGATCTTCGTGTCGCCCTTGATCGCGGACGCCATGGCCCAGCCGACCGCCTGCGGCACCTGGGTCGCCAGGTTGCCGGAGATCGAGAAGAAGCCCTTGTCCTTGACCGAGTACATGACCGGCAGCTGGCGGCCCTTCATCGGGTCGCGCTCGTTCGAGAGCAGCTGGCAGATCATGTCGACCATCGGGTACTCGCGCGCCATCAGCAGGCTCTGCTGGCGGTAGGTCGGGAAGCACATGTCCCCGTCCTTGAGCGCCAGCGCGTGCGCGGTGCCGATGGCTTCCTCGCCGAGCGAGGTCATGTAGAACGACATCTTTTTCTGGCGCTGGCCGATGACCATGCGCGCGTCGAAGATGCGGGTCTTCATCATGGTGCGCAGCCCGAAACGCAGCTGCTCGGGATCGATCGCGGGCGCCCAGGGTCCGACGGCATTGCCGTCCTCGTCGAGCACGCGGATCAGGGAGGAAACCAGGTCGGCGGTCTCGCCGAACTGGACGTTCACGTCGGGCCGGCGGATTTCTCCGGCTTTCGACAACTGCAGATACGAAAAATCAGTCTTGCAACCCGGGCGGCCGGTTGGCTCCGGGACGTGCAGCGACAGAGGATTACCCTGGCTCATAATTCGCTTTCCCTTTGTGAGGTGATGTGCGGCAAGCAGAAATGATAAGTCCTGCAAGCCCGCGCACGGGCATTGCATCGAAGTATTTTCGTGCTGCTGTGCAGCATGGAACGGTGGAAATCGGTGGGCGCCAGGGCGTTTGCGCACCAGCCGAGGTCGCGTATCGGCGCGTGGGCGGGGAACCCGCCCACCCTACGTAGGGTGGGCGGCTCCGCCGCCCACGCGGTGATCGCTAACCTTAGCCCGGCGCGCAGGTCCCGGCGCCCATATCCGCCGCGAAGGTAGCACGCGGCCCGGCCCATGGACCCGAGCCCGGCCAAACCTGCGCCAACTTGAATTGCCTCACGACACCGCCTGCGCCGTCCAGCCGCCGCCCAGCGCCCGGTACAAGCCGATCAGGTTATCGATCTGTGTGCGCCGCAGCGTAACCAGGTTCAGCTCCACCTGGTAGAGATTGCGCTGGGCGTCCAATTCCTCCAGGTAAGAGGCATAACCGGCCTGGTAACGGTCGCGCGCGTAGCCGAGCGAGCGCGTCAGGATCTCGCGGCGCTGCAGGGCGTGGCCGACCTGGTCGCGCAGGCGCGGCACGCCGGCCAGGGCATTCTCGACCTCGGAAAAGGCGGTCAGCACCGTGCGCCGGTAGGCAAAGGCCGCCTGGTCGCGCTGCGAGGCGGCCGCATCGACCTGGGCGCTGAGGCGGCCGCCCTCGAACAGGGGCGCCAGCACGCTGCCGCCGATGCTCCAGATCTTCACCGGATCGTAGTCGAGCGCGCTCACCAGCACGGCTCCCAGCTGGGCGCTCAGGGTGATGCGCGGCAGGAAGGCCTGGCGCCGCAGCGCCAGGGCGGCGTCGCTGGCGGCCAGCAGCAGTTCGCGCTGGGCGACGTCGGGCCGGCGCGCCAGCAGTTCCGAAGGCAAGGCTTCAGGCACCGGCGGCAGGTCGAGGTCCTCGAAGGCCCGGCCGCGCGCGACGTCGCCCGGCAGTTCGCCGGCCAGCAGGCGCACCGCGTTTTCCTGGCGCCGCACCGCCAGCGCCAGTTCGGGCACGGACTGCACGACGGACTGGTACTCGGACTGGGCCTGGGTCAGCTGCAGCTGCGAGATGTAGCCGACGCGCGCCTGGTCGCTCGCCAGGCGCAGGGCCTCGGCGCGCGAGGCCACGGTCTCGCGCGTGATGCGCAACTGCGCGTCCAGGGCCAGCAGGGCCACGTAGTTCTGGGCCGCGCCGGCGGCCACGCCCAGCGCGGCGGCGTCGCGCTCGGCCTGGGTGGCGCGGTATTGCAGCCTGGCGGCCTCGGCCTGGGTGCGGATGCGTCCGAAGATGTCGGGTTCCCAGCTCGCCTGCAGCGCGGGTTGCACCGCACGGCTATGGTTGATGCCGATCGATTCGAGCGTGCGTCCGGCGCGCACGCCCACCGCCAGGTCGAGCGCGGGCAGGCGCGCCGCCTCCGCCGCCTCGGCCTCGGCGCGCGCCTGGTCGACCCTGGCCACGGCCAGCAGGACGTCGCTGTTGCGCGCCAGCGCCGCCTCGACCACGCCCGCCAGGACCGGGTCGCCGAAGCTGCGCCACCATTGCGGATCGACCGCCACCGTGGCCTCCTGCGGCTCGCGCCAGCCGGCGGGCGCCGTCACCCGCGTCAGCGCCGGCGCCGGCTTCACGGCCGGCATGCAGCCGGCCAGCGTTCCCGCGCCGAGGGCGCCCAGCAGCCCCAGGAAGCGCCGCCGCGGCGCGGCTGCCATCGCGCCCTCCATCGCGTGCTCCATCGTGTGCTCCATCGCGTGGTCCATCCGGCGCCTCATCGCGCCGCCTCGCGCGGCTGGGCGCCGGTGTCGACCACGGCCGTCACCGACATGCCGGGGCGCAGGCGCCTGGCCAGCTCCTGGTTGGCGTCGATCGCGATGCGCACCGGCAGGCGCTGCACCACCTTGGTGAAGTTGCCCGATGCGTTGTCCGGGCGCAGCACCGAGAACTCCGAGCCGGTGGCCGGGGCGATCTGCTCGACGTGGCCGGTGAGGGTCGCGCCCTCGAAGGCGTCGACCGAGAAGCGCGCCGGCTGGCCGATGCGCATGCGCCAGGTCTGGCCTTCCTTGAAATTGGCCACGACCCACAGCTGGTCGGGCACCAGGAACAGCAGTTGCGAGCCGGCCGTCACGTACTGGCCGCGCCGCACCGAGGCTTCGCTGACCTGGCCGTCGCGCGGGGCGCGGATCACGGTGTTCGCCAGGTCGATCTTAGCCAGCGCCAGCTGGGCCTCGGCGATCTTCACCTGCGCTTCCAGGCCGCCGCGCGCGACCTCGGTGGCCTTGATGCGCTGCCGGGCGATGTCGATGTCGGCCTGGTTCTTGAGGACGTTGGCCCCGGCCAGGCGCGCCGAGGTGCGCACGCGGTCGCGTTCGCTCAGCGACACCGAGCCGCGTTCGGCCAGTTCGTCGACCCGGCCCTGTTCGGCGCGGGCGCGCGCCTGCTCGGCCTGGGTCGCGGCCAGGTTGGCGCGCGCCGCGCCCAGCGTCGCCTGGTTCTGGGCCTGGGTCTGCTGGGCGTTGTCCAGCTGGGCCACGGCGTTGGCCAGCTGGCCCTCCGCCTGGCGCACCCGCTCGGCGTAGATGCGGTTGTCGATGCGCAGCAGTTCCTGGCCCGCCTTCACGTACTGGAAATCCTTGACCAGCACCTCGTCGACGTAGCCGTTCACCTGCGGCGAGAGCACCGTGATCGCCCCGCGCACGTAGGCGTTGTCGGTGCTGACGCGCGCGGTGTTGAAGGGGCCGATGTGCCAGGCCCACATGATCAGGGCGATGCCGACCGCGGCCACCACCAGCATGATGCCGATCGTGGCCGGGGTGGCGCGGATCTTCTTCGGCGGCGTGGAGGCGGGGGCGGGGGCGGAGGAAGTCGTCTGCGCCGGCCCAGGGGTCTGGGTCGGCGCGGCTGCGCCGTCGTTCGAGTCGCCCGGCACCGGTGGATTGGCGGCGGCCTCTTCGGTTTCTTCGCGGGTGGGATGCCTCGTGTCGTTCATGCGTAGTGTCTTTCGTGCTACTTGGGTCAGCGGTTGGCGGCGCCCGCGGGCGCCGGGTTGGCAGGGGTGGCCGGGGCCGCGGCCGCGGCGGCCCTGCGGTCGCGGACCGCGGCGCGCACCGCCACGAACAGCGACCAGAACAGGAACAGCAGCGCCAGGATGCCGGACAGGGCGAACACGTCGTTAAACGCGCGCACGTTCGCCTCGCGCCGGGCGACCTGGGACAGCAGGGCCGCGCTGCGGGCGGCGCGCTGGACGGGATCGAGCACCAGGGGGCTGTAGATGCCCTGCTGCAGTTGCAGGCGCCGGGCTACCTGCGGGTCGGTCGGGTCGACGCCGGCCACCAGTTCGCTGGAGTACACCTGCTCGCGGTGCAGCTGGTAGGTGCTCAGCATGGCCGAGCCGGTCATGGCGCCCAGGGTCTGGGTCATCGACAGCACGACGGTGAAGGTGACCACGTAGTTCGGTCCGAACTTCAGCGCCTGGGTGATGCCGAGCAGGACCAGCGGTCCCAGGAACATGCCGCTGCCGAGCGCCACCAGGAACTGGCTGAGGTAGAAGTCCTGCGGCCGGTCCAGGCTGGTGCGGCCGTAGTCGAGCATCGCCGCCACGCCGAACAGCACGATGGCCGCGAGCAGCTGGGGGATCAGGGTCTTGGGGCTGAAGGTCAGGGCGCTGGCCAGCACGCCGGCAATGCTGCCGATCAGGATGACCCCGAACAGCGGCTGCATCTGGTCCGGCCCCATGCCCAGGGTGCGCAGCAGGCCGACCGCGCCGTAGGTCTGCTCGGACGTGAGGAAGCGGATCAGGAAGGCGCCCACGATGAAGCGCAGGATGGTGGGCGTGACCAGCCAGCGCGTCTGCAGCAGGGGATTTTCGCGGTGGTGCTCGAGGAAGAGCGCGCCGAGGATCAGGACCAGGGCGCCCATCAACAGGTAAGCGAGCCAGGGTTCGTCGAGCCACCAGTGCGAATAACCCTGGGCCAGCACCGCGACCAGCATCGCGGCGCCCGGCGCCATCAGGGCGAAGGTCAGGAAGTCGCGTTTTTCGAAGACCTTGATGTGCATCCCCGGCGGCAGCTTCAGGATCACCACCGCCGCCAGCGAGCACAGGGCCAGCCCGGCCTCGAACAGGTAGAGGTTGTGCCACTGGCCGAACACCAGCAGCGTCGGCGACAGCAGCCAGGCCAGCGGCGTGGCCAGCTGCGGGATGCCGACCCCGAGCACGACCATCTTGCCGGTGTAGGCGCGCGGCGCCGCCTGCAGCATGTAGAGCATCGACAGCGTGGTGGCGGCGGCGCCGGCGAAGCCGCTGGCGGCGCGCACCGCGACCGCCATCGCGAAGCCGCCGACGAACAGGTGCAGCACGGTGACGGCGGCGTACAGGCCGAGCCCGATCTCGGTGAACAGGCGCATGCCGTACTGCTGGCGGAACTTGAAGACCAGCATGTTTGCCGTGATGTTGACCATGACGAAGGCGGCCGGCAGCCAGGCCCCTTCCGAGGGCGTCAGGCCGAGCTGGCCCTGGATGGTCGGCAGGTTGGCCGTGACCAGTGCGTTGCCCAGCCCGCCCGTGATCCCGACCAGCAGCGCCACGCAGGCGTAGGCGGCGCGCACCGCCGGGGTGTGGTACGGCATCGCCGGCGAGCCGGGCAGCGATGGCTTCTCGTGTTCCTCCCAGTTCGGCGTGGGCTTGAGCAGCTGGGCCATCTAGCGGCTCCCTCCGGGTGCGGCGATGCCCCCGGCAAGCAGTTCCAGCGCGCGCCGCGCCTGGGCCCGCCGCGTGGCCGGGGTGGCGCCGCGCAGGGCCGCGCCCAGCATGCCGCACAGCAGGACGACGTCGGCCGGGCGCAGGTCGGCGCGGCAGGCGCCGCCGGCAAGGGCGGCCGCCAGCGGCGCGCGGAACAGCCGGGCCAGGCGATCGCGCCCGGTCTTCGCCATCGGATGGCCGGGTTCGACCGCGCGCCAGTAGTCGGTCACCGCCGGTGAGGCGGCGATGCGCAGCGCGACCCGTTCGAGCAGGCCGAACAGGTCGAGCTGCCCGGCCTCGTCCTCCAGTCCGGCGAGGGCGCGTTCGAGCAGGGCGTCGACCAGGGCGGCGCGGTCGGGGAAATTGCGGTACAGGGTGGCGCGCCCGACCCCGGCGCGCGCCACGACCAGGTCGAGCGGAGCCGTCACCCCATGGCTGGAAAACACGGCGTCGGCCGCATCGAGGATCTGGTCGCGCCGCAGCGCGGCATCGGATCTGAGCATCGTCGTCAAGTCGGGACACCTTTGTCCGGTTGGTCGGAAGCGGACAATGGAAACTGCCGTCCGAACCGCGGCGCCGCTTGTCGCTTTGCTACTAGAATACTGCGATGCGGCAGCGTCCAGCGCACGCGAGGAAGCGGCGCGTTCAGCCGCCGTAGCGCCGTTCGAACTCGGCGACGGGAATCGGCCGCCCCAGCAGGTATCCCTGCAGCACCTGGCAGCCGTGCGCGGCCAGGAAGTCGCGCTGCTCGCCCGTCTCGACGCCTTCGGCCACCACCGTGAGGTCGAGCGTGCGCGCGAGCGCCAGGATGGCGTCGACGATCGCGCCGGCGTGGGCGTCGCCCGGCAGGTCCTTGACGAAGCCGCGGTCGACCTTCAGCTCCGCCAGCGGGAAGCGCCGCAGGTAGCTCAGCGAGGAATAGCCGGTGCCGAAGTCGTCCAGCGAGAAGCGGATGCCGTGATCGCGCAGCGCGTTCATCTTGGCGCTGACGTCCTCGACGTTTTCGGCGAACACGGTTTCGGTCAGCTCCAGGCACAGGCGGCGCGGATCGGCGCCGCTCTCCCGCACGCAGGCGAGCACGCTGTCGACGAAGTCGGCCTCGCGCAGCTGGTGGGCGCTGACGTTGACCGCCAGCGTCAGCTCGCGCAGCCGCGCGTCGCGGGCCCAGCGCGCCAGCACGCGGCAGGACTCGGACAGCACCAGCTTCCCGAGCGGCGCGATCAGGCCGCAGCCCTCGGCCAGGCCGATGAATTCGCCCGGCATGACCAGGCCGCGCACGTCGTGGCGCCAGCGCACCAGCACCTCGCCGCCGGCCAGCGCGCCGTCCAGGCCGAACTGGGGCTGGCAATGCAGCTCGAAGTGGCCGCGCCGGATGCCGTCGCGCAGGTCGTTCTCCAGCTCGATCTGGCGGTCGGCCGCGGCCTGCATGCTGGGATCGAAGAAACGCACCGTGTTGCGGCCCTCGGCCTTGGCGCGGTACATCGCCAGGTCGGCCTGGCGCAGCAGCAGCTCGACGCTGGTGGCGCCGGCCCCGAACACGGCCACGCCGACGCTGGGCGTGCTCACGCTCGGCCGCCCGGCCAGGTAGTAGGGCTGGGCCAGCGCCCCGAGGAGCTTGCCGCCGACGAGCTGCGACTCGTGCACGGCCGCGGCCTCGGACTCGCCCAGGTTCTCGAGCACCACCACGAATTCGTCGCCGCCCAGGCGCGACAGGTGGTCGCTCTCGCGCACCGTGTGGCGCAGGCGCTCGGCCACCTGGCGCAGGAGGTGGTCGCCGATGTCGTGGCCGAGGGTGTCGTTGAGCAGCTTGAAGTTGTCCAGGTCGATGAAGAGCAGGGCGCCATGCTGGCGGGTGCGCGCGGCGCGGGTCAGGATCTTGCCCAGCTGTTCGATCAGCAGGCGCCGGTTCGGCAGTCCGGTCAGGTAGTCGAAATAGGCCAGCTCGTAGATGCGCTGCTCGGCGCGCTTGGCCTCGGTCAGGTCGGTGTTGGTGCCCGACAGGCGCACGGCGCGCCCGGCCTCGTCGCGCAGCACGAAGCCGCGCGCCAGCACCGGCACGTAGTGGCCCTCGCGGTGGCGCAGGCGCATCTCGATGTGGTAGCTGTGCTCCGTCGATGCCATCAGGCGCTCGAGATAGTCGTGCACGCGCGGCAGGTCGTCCGGATGCACGAATGCGCGCCAGGTGCGCTCGTCGGACTCGCGCTCGTGCGGCCCGTAGCCGATCATTTCCCACCAGCGCTCCGAATAGTAGAGCTGGTGCTGCACCAGGTCCCAGTCCCACGAGCCGTCGGTCGACCCCTGCAGCACCAGGCGCAGGCGCTCCTCGGACTTGTGCAGCGAGCGTTCGACCTGTTTGAGCTCGGTGCAATCGGTGAAGCAGACCACCACTTCGCCGACCTGGCCGGCGGCGTCGAAGACCGGATAGGCATTGCAGAGCAGCCAGCGCACGCTGGGGCCGGGCAGGCCGACCACGACGTCGCCGACCATCGCGCCGGTGCGCAGCACGCAGTTGACCGGGTAGTCGGCCGGCGGCAGGACGCTGCCGTCGGCGCGCAGGATCTGCCAGGCGCCGGAGTCGGCCGGGTAGGCGCGCATCTTGTCGATCGCCACGCCAAGCAGCTCGAGCGCGTAGCGGTTGGCGTAGATGGCGCGCGAGTCGGCCGCGCAGATGACCACGCCGGCCGGGATGTGGTCGAGCAGCTCGTCGAAGTTGCGCGGCGGGGCGCCGGGCTGGGCTGCGCGCGCCTCGAACAGGGTGGCGGCGTGGTAGGCGACGCCCCCTTGCGCGCCGACGGGAACGACGTGCAGGCCGGCCGGCTGCGCCAGGTGGCGGCAGCGTTCGAGCATGGGGCCGAGTTCGTCCAGGCTGCGCCCGGCCAGGTCGCCGTGCGCGAGCCCGGTGCGCGCGAGGAAGTCCGCACTGGCGCCGAGGACGCGCCGGTCGGCGTCGGCGATGACGGTGGCGCCCGGGGCGGCGCCGGCGCCGGCGTGGCCGCGCCCCAATCGCTGTTCGAAAATATTCATGCCTGGGCTGCTGGAATCTCCAGCCGGCATGGTAACCGCTTCGCGCCGGGCACGGCGCAAGCGAGCCGCGCCCCCCGCGCCCGGCCTCCGGGCGCTTACTTCATGCCGCGCCGGCGCAGCAGGTAACCGATGGCGAGCAGCAGCAGCCAGGCCGGGATCAGGTAGACCGAGAGGCGCATGCCCGGCGTCAGGTACATGATCACCAGGATACCGGCCAGGAACGCCAGGCACAGCCAGTTCGAGAGCGGGTGCAAGGGGCTCGGGAAGATCGTCCGCTCGCCGGCGCGGCTGGCGCGAAAGCGCAGGTGCACCAGCGAGATCGTGGCCCAGTTGATGATCAGGCCGGACACGGCCAGGCCCATCATCATCCCGAAGGCCTCGGCCGGCATCGCGTAGTTGACCAGCACGCAGGCGAGGGTGGCCGCGGCCGATACGCCCAGGGCCGGCAGCGGCACGCCGCTTTTCGTCAGCCGCTTGAGGAAGCCGGGCGCATTGCCCTGGCTGGCCAGGCCGTACAGCATCCGGGTGTTGGCGTAGACGCCGCTGTTGTACACCGACAGGGCCGCGGTCAGCACGACCACGTTCAGGATGGTCGCCACGGCATTGCTGTTCAGGGCGGCGAAGATCAGTACGAAGGGGCTGCCGCCGCTGACGACCTTTTGCCACGGGAACAGCGAGAGCAGGATGAACAGGGCGCCGACATAGAAGATCAGCACGCGGTACAGGGCCTGGTTGGTGGCGCGCGGGATGGTCTTTTCCGGATTGTCGGCCTCGGCGGCGGTGATGCCGATCAGCTCCAGGCCGCCGAACGAGAACATGATGACGGCCATCGCCATCACCAGCCCCTGGAGCCCGTTCGGGAAGAAGCCGCCGTGGCGCCACAGGTTGGCCACGCCGGCCTCGGGGCCGGCGCTGTCCGAGGCCAGCAGCCAGCCGCCGAACAGGATCATGCCGACCACCGCGACCACCTTGATCACGGCGAACCAGAATTCCAGCTCGCCGAAGGCGCGCACGTTGAGCAGGCTGAAGGAATTGATGACGAGGAAGCAGGCCAGGGCAGAGACCCAGGTCGGGATCTCGGGCCACCAGTACTGGACGTAGACGCCGACCGCCGACAGCTCGGCCATGCTGACCAGGATGTACATCATCCAGTAGTTCCAGCCGGTCACGAAGCCGGCCATGTGGCCGCCGTACTTGTCGGCGAAGTAGCTGACCGAGCCGGCCACCGGCTCGGCCACCACCATTTCGCCGAGCTGGCGCATGATCAGGAAGGCGAACACGCCGGCCACGCCGTAGCCGAGCAAGACCGAGGGGCCGGCCATCTGGATGGTCTGGGCGATCCCGAGGAAGAGACCGGTGCCGATCGCGCCGCCGAGGGCGATGAGCTGGATGTGGCGGCCCTTGAGGCCGCGTTTGAGTTGTTGCGTCGGTTCTGCCATTGCCGCTGCGCCAGTATGCAAAAGTCAATGATTCTAAAGCATGTTGGCGATGCCAGCGTGCAATACCAACGCGCGGGGCCGGGCCGGCCGGCTCGGGCGGCCCTGGCGGCCCGGGCCTGCGGTCACGGGAAGTTCAGGTCCAGGCCCAGCCTGCCGGCGAGGGTGAAGGTGGCGAACACCAGGACGACGAGCGCCAGCACGAAGAGCGCGGCCACCTTGCCGGCCGCGCGCAGCACAGCGCGCTTCTCCTCTTCTTTCCCGATCTCCTTCTTTTTCTTCCCTTGATCGTAATGCCATTTGATGGCGAAGAACATGCCCGTGCCCAGCACGAGAAACTTGAACGTTACGGCGACTATCGGGAACCAATCCATGATGTTGAATATTTCCAGGCTATTACTTGACACGCTACAGCGTGATGCGCGATCTCGACCGCCGCTTCGGCGACCTGCGTTGCCGAATGTGGATGAGGAGGAAAAAACACCGGCGACACCATGCAGGGATGGCCTTGCCGCGCGTTCTAAGGCATTCTACTTAAAAGCAATTTCCATACATTGAGACAAAATGTCCCAGTTGAAAACCATACAAGACGAAGACGCGCCGTCCTGGCTGCCGCGATTGGCCGCGAACAAAGGACCCCGTTTCCTGCAGATCGCCGATGCCCTGCAGGCGGCGGTGGCGGACGGCGCGCTGAAACCGGGCGACCGCCTGCCACCGCAGCGCCGGCTGGCGGCGCAACTGGCGCTCGACCTGACGACGGTCACCCGCGCCTATGACGAAGCCCGGCGCCGCAACCTGCTCGAGGGCCGCGGCGCGCGCGGCACCTATGTCGCCGCGCCGAAAGCCGAACTGAGCCCGGTGCTCGACCTGAGCATGAACACCCCGCCGCCGCCGGCCGGTGTGGACTTCGACGACATGTTGAAGCAAGGCTTATCCCAGGTACTGATGCGGGCCGACAATGCGGCGCTGATGACCTACCACCTGGGCGGGGGCAGCGATTCCGGGCGCGCGGCGGGCGTCAGGTGGCTGGCGCCGATGTTCGGGCAGCTCGACGCCGGCCAGGTCCTGGTCTGTCCGGGTGCGCAGGCGGCGATCGCGGCATTGATCCTGGCGCTGACCGAGCCCGGCGCCGTCATCCTGGCCGAGCCGACGGCTTATCCCGGCTTGCGCGCCGCGGCGACCGGGTTCGGGCGCCGTATCGTCGCGGTGGAAGCGGACCAGGACGGGATGCTGCCCGCGATGCTCGAGGAGGCGTGCCGCCGCCACCGGCCCGGGCTGGTCTACCTGAATCCGACCCTGCAGAACCCGACCGCGGTCACCATGCCGGAAGGCCGGCGCAAGGAGCTTGCCGCCGTCGCGCAGCGCTGCAACATGCGCATCGTCGAGGACGATCCCTACTGGCTGCTCGCCGCCGCCGCGCCGCCGCCGATTGCCACCTTCGCCCCGGGTCATGTCACCTACGTCTCGACCCTGTCGAAATGCCTGACGCCCGGCCTGCGTGTCGCTTTCGTGCTGGTGCGCGATCCGCGCGAGCGCGAACGTTTCCTGGTCGCGCTACGGTCGTTTGCGCTGATGGCCGCCCCGCTGACGGCGGCGCTGGCCACCCAGTGGATCCTCGACGGTTCGGCCGGCGCCTTGATGGAAGGCGTGCGCGGCGAGGCGCGCCTGCGGCAGCGGATGGCGCGCGAGATCCTGGCCGGGCGCTACAGCGGGAGCGGGGATGGCCTGCATGTATGGCTGGCGTTGCCGGGGTACTGGAACGCTTTCCAGTTCGCGCGGGCCGCGGACACCGAGGGTGTCGCCGTCACGCCGGCCGAGGCCTTCGCCATGGACGGCGCCTCCGTGAATGCGATCCGGGTCTGCCTGGGCAGCATCCAGGAGCGCGCACGCTTGCAGGCGGGCCTGCAGCGCTTGTCGCGGCTGCTTGCGCGGCGGCCCGAGTCGTTCGGCGCCGCCGTGGTCTAGGTGAATGCTCAGGCCGCGTGCGGCAGGCCGAGCTGGCGGTTGGCCGGCACCGCGATGTCCATCAGTTTCGGGCGCGGCAGGTTCAGGTTGTCCATCAGCGCGATGAAGTCCTCGCGCGAGCGATTGGCCAGGCGCGCGTTGTGGCGCTTTTCCCAGCCGATGGTGGACACGCTCTGGCCCTTGTAGTCGTGGCCGGGCCAGACCCGGATCGCATCGGGCAGGCGGAACAGCTTTTCGGTCACGCTGTCGTACAGGTCGCCCGCGCTGCCGCTCTGGAAATCGGTGCGGCCGCAGCCGTCGATCAGCAGGGTGTCGCCGGTGAACACGTTGCCGCGCCAGAGGAAGCTGACGCTGCCGGCCGTGTGGCCGGGGGTGTGCAGCACGACGATCTCCTCGCCGGCCCCGAAGCGGATCACGTCGCCGTCGTTCAGCTGGACCTCGGCCGGGGCGATGCCGCAGCCGCTCGGCACGCAGGCCTGGGCGCCGGTGCGCTCGCGCAGGCGGCCGGCCGAGGTGACGTGGTCGGCGTGGGCGTGGGTCTCGAGCACATAGGCCAGTTTCAGGCCCAGGCGCGCCAGGTGCGCCAGGTCGCGCTCGCAGTGGCGGTCGACCGGGTCGACGATGACGGCGTCCGCCGCCCCCGGCGCGGCCAGGATGTAGGTGAAGGTCGACGACTCGACGTCGAACAACTGGATCGGGTTCACGTGCATGATTTCTCCTCGACAAGTCCGAGTATGATAAGGCAGGCTGCGGTCCAGGCGCCTTTCGGGATCCGGCCGCGCGGCGCTTCGGGCGGCGCGCCGCCGGCGCGCGACACCCGGGCGGTGAAACGCCGCCGGCCGGTGTTCACGAAGGAACGCCTTCCTGCCTCGGGCAATAGAGGGCGTAGAGGGTGCGCATCACCGCCAACGCCTCGGGGCTGGAAATCGAGTAATGGATCTGCTTGCCCGCGCGCCGGGTCTGCACCAGGCCTTCGTCGCGCAGGACCGCGAGCTGCTGCGACAGGGTCGGCTGGCTGATCCCGACCGCCGATTCGAGCGCGCCTACGCTGTGTTCGCCCTCGGCCAGCTTGCACAGCAGCAGCATACGGTCGGGATTGGACAGCACCTTCAGCAGGCCGCGGGCGCGTTCCGCGGCTGCGCGCATGGCTTCCAGGTCGAGCGGGGCGGTTTCTTCCATCATGGTCGTTTTCCTTCAGGATCGTTATTATGCCGACGAATATTTTATAAATCAATAGATTGTGTCGGGGCCTGGCTGCCGGTTTCTACTAACGCAACGCCTCCAGCCGTTCGCGCAACTGCGCCGGCGACAGCTCGCCCATGTGGCGCGCCGCCAGCCTGCCGTGGCGGTCGTAGAACAGCGTGGTCGGGTAGCCCTTGACGTCGGTCGCGCGCGCCAGGGAACGGATCGGATCGATCAGTACGTTGGCCAGCTCCAGGCCGGCGCCGTCGAGGTAGCGCGCGACAGTGGCGGCGTCCTCGGCCTGGTTGACGAACACGAAGGCAACCTCGGGGTGGGCGGCCTGGGCCGCGCCGAGGGCGGGCATCTCGCGCCGGCAGGGCGGGCACCAGGTGGCCCACAGGTTGACCACCATCGGCTTGCCGGCCAGCGTGCGCAGTCCGACGTCGCCGCCGTCCAGGCGTTTCAGGGTCAGTTCGGGCAGGGGCGGCGATGCCGGCGCACCGGCCACCGCCGCGAAGTTTGCCCCGGTCCAGACCGCCACGCCGGCGAGCGAGGCGGCCAGCAGCGGGCGGCGCAGGGCGCCGTCGCGGTGCACGCGCTCGAAGCCGACGGCAAAGGCCACCAGTAGGCCGGCGAAGGCGACGAAGCCGCCGTCGCGGATGTCGAGCATCGAGAGCGGCGCGGCCGCATAGGCGTCGAAGTGCTTGAGCACGAAGGCGGCGCGGGCCGCCAGGAAGCCCCACAGCAACATGCGCCACAGGGCCGGGTCGGCGTCGACGGCATGGCGCCGGCGCCACCACAGCACGACGAGGCTGGCGGCGGCGATGCCGGCGATCGGCGCGAGCACGCGCACCGGTACGGCCAGGGGGCCGAGGCTGACTGCATCCAAGCGCTTCTCCTGCGGATTGTTTGGCCGGATATTAACTCAACAATGTTAGAGGATGATTAAGAGCAGCCAAGGCGGCGCACCGGCTCATGCCCGCGCGGGCCCGTCGCCACCGGTCGCCATGCCGATCCGTGCTCAGGCCAGCGGCAGCAAGCGTCCCCGCGCGGCCTTGACCAGGGCGGCCCCCATGCGTTCCAGGCGCGCCGGCTGGATGCGCCAGGCGTGCCAGTACAGCGGCACGTCGACGTGCAGGTCGGGCGCCAGGTCGACCAGGGCGCCGGCGGCGAGCAGGTCCGCGCATTGTTCCAGCGGCAGCATGCCATAGCCCAGGCCGAGGCGGATCGCCTGCACGTAAGGGTCGCTGGCCGGCACGTAGTGGAAGGGGTAGCTGCCCTCGGGCAGGCCCAGGTGCTGGAGCAGGAACTGGGTCTGCAGGGTGTCCTTGCGGTCGAACACCATCACCGGCGCCTTGCGCGCGGCTTCGCGATCCAGCCCGCGCGGAAACCAGCGCCGCGCGAAGGCGGGCGCCGCGACCATGCGGTAGCGCATCATGCCGAGCGGCTCGACCGTGCATCCCCGCATCGGCTCGGCTTCGCCGGAGATGCAGGCCACCGCCTGGCCCTGCTCCAGCAGGGCGAAGGTGTGGCCCTGGTTGTCGAGCACGAATTCGACCAGCAGTTCCTCTTCGACCAGCAGCGGCGCCAGCAGCGGCAACAGCCAGGTCGCCAGCGTGTCGTTGTTGACGGCCAGCGCGACCCGTACCGGGCCGGCTTCGCTGTCGCGTTCGGCCATGAATTCCTGTTCCAGCAAGGCGCGCCGGCGCAGGAACTGCAGCAGGCGCATGCCGGGCGCGGTCGGGCGGCAGGGGCGGGTGCGCACCAGCAGCGGCGCGCCGAGTTCCTGTTCGAGCGCGGAAATGCGTTGCGACACCGCCGAGGGCGTGATCCGCAGTTGCTGCGCGGCGCCTTCCAGGCTGCCGCTGTCGAGCGCGGCGATGAAGGCGGCGCTGCGGCGGGGATCGATCTGCATGGATTAGCCCAGCTTAACTATATTTAGAAAGCATTAATATAATTGATGATTGCGGTATCCGGTTCGATACTGCCGGCTTTACAACACAGCAAGCCGGAGCCGGACAGATGTTTTCGCAACAAGTATTCATGCAGGGCCTGGGCCTGGGCGCAAGCCTGATCATGCCGATCGGGGCCCAGAACGCGCACGTGATCCGCACCGGCGTTCGCGGGAGCCACCTGGCGCTGACGGTCGCCGCCTGCGTGGCGGTCGACGTCGGCCTGATCGCGCTCGGCATGGCGGGCTTCGGCGCCCTGGTGGAGAATTCGCCGGCGCTGCTGGCGGCCTGCCGCTGGGGCGGCGCGGCCTTCCTGCTCTGGTATGGCTTGCGCTGCCTGGCGAGCAGCTGGCGCGGCGCCGGCGCGCCGGCGCCGGCGGACATGCCGCGGGCCGGCGGCGCGCGCAAGGCCCTGGTGACGGTGCTGGCGATGTCGCTCCTGAATCCCCACGTCTACCTGGACACCGTGGTGCTGCTGGGCGCGGTGGGCAGCAGCCTGGCGCTGGAGCACCGCTCCTCGTTCGCCGCCGGGGCGATGGCGGCGTCGTTGCTGTGGTTCGCCGGCCTGGGGCTGCTGGCGCGGCGCTGCGCCGGCGTGCTCTCGCGGCCGGCGGTGTGGCGCGGCATCGAGGCCTTCACCGGCGTCCTGATGCTGGCGCTGGCGGCGCTGGTGCTGCGCGGCTGAGCCGCGCGGCCGTGTTATCTCAGCGAGCGCGACAGCACCGCATGGCGGTGCTCGAAGAAGCGCTTGACGAACCAGCCGACCACCGGCTCGGCGAAGCGCGGCGTGAACTCGACGTTGTCGGTCACCACCGTGCCCTCGGGCGAAGGCGTGACGATGCGCTCGTGGCGCCACAGCCGCATCGACAGCAGCGGCGACTGCTCGACAAAGCGCCGGCCCGGTTCGAGCTCGACGAAGGTCAGCTTCGACATGTCGATCGGGAACAGGCCGAGCAGCAGGAACTGGCAGCGGCAGATGGGTTTTTGCAGCGTGGTTTCCTTGCCGATGTGGGTCAGCTCCTTGGGAAAGGTCATCTTCAGGATCGGCCACATTTCCGACTTGATGCCCCTGATGGAGGTCGACCACGACCAGGCCTCGTCGACCGAGGCGGGTACGGTGGTGGCAAAGGTGAATCGTTTGGTCATTTCAGGCTCCGGGCGCGTGTTTTGTTCCAGTGTGCGCGCTTTCGGAGAATGGCTCCGTTCGCTAACTCGCAATTCGTGTAAGCAAATGCTACAGCCGTCGCCGCGCTGCCGCGTCCAGCCGGGCGCGTTCAGGCGTCGCGCCCGCCGGCGCGCTCCTCGTCTGGCGCCGGCGGCATGGGCGCGTGCGTCACCAGGATGCGGTCGATGCGGTTGCCGTCCATGTCGACCACCTCGAAGCGCCAGGCGTCCCAGGCCAGGCTCTCGGACGGGCGCGGGATGTAGCCGAACTGGTAGAGCAGGAAGCCGGCCAGCGTGTGGTAGGCGCCGTTCTCCTCGGCCGGAAAGCGCAGGCCGGCATCGAACAGGTCGCGGAAACGGTCGAGCACCATGCCGCCGTCGAGCAGCCAGCTGCCGTCCTCGCGCTGCACCGCGTCCGGGTCGTGCTCCTCGCCGATCACGGTGACGTCGCCCACCAGGGCGCTCATCAGGTCGGTCATGGTCACCATGCCCTGGATGTCGCCGTACTCGTCGACGATCAGGCCCAGCTCGGCGTTGTTCTTCTTGAACAGCTCCAGCACGCCCATCGCGCTCACCGTCTCCGGCACGTAGAGGATGTCCTGCACCGCCGCCCCGATATCGACCGCGTCGAGCGAGCCTGCGCGCACCGCCTGTTCGAACAGGACGCCGGTATGGATGAAGCCGACCACCTGCGAGCGGTCGCCGCGGCACACGGGAAAGCGGCTGTACTGGCTGTCGGCGATCCGGCGCAGGGTCGCGCCGCGCTCGCCGTCGAGGTCGACGAAGACCATGTCCACGCGCGGCGTCATCAGCGCCTTCAGGTGGCGGTCGTCCAGGCGCAGCGCGCGCGAGACGATGTCGAATTCGGTCTTCTCGAACACGCCGGCGTCGGTCCCTTCCTTGATCATGCCGGTGATGTCTTCCTCGGTCGGCGTCTCGTCCTTGTGGCCGCCGATGCCGATCAGGCGCGCGATCGCCTCGGTGGCGAGGGACAGGATCTTCACGAACGGCGACATGATCGTCGACAGCATGCGCAGCGGCGGCGCGATCAGGGTCGCCATCGCCTCCGGGTACTGCATGGCGATCCGCTTCGGCACCAGTTCGCCGAGGATGATCGAGGCGAAGGTGATGCACACCACCACCAGGCCGAGCGCGATCTGGTAGGCGTAGGGCTGGGTCAGCGGCATCGACTCCAGCCAGGGCAGCATGCGCGCCACCAGCGAGGCTTCGCCGAAGGCGCCGTTGAAGATGCTGATCAGCGTGATCCCGACCTGCACCGTGGAGAGGAAGTGGCTGGGATTGTCCGCCAGCTTCAGGGCCGCATGCGCGCCGCGGCTGCCTTCCCCGGCCTGCTTTTCCAGGCGCAGGCGCTTGGCGGACACCAGCGCCAGTTCGGACATCGCGAACACACCATTCAGGAGAATCAGGAAGAGGATGATCAGGATGTCGGTCATGGTGCGGCGCGTGTCTCCAGCCGGCGGGCCGGGCCGGGTTCCGGGGCGCGAGGGGCGCCGTCGGCATCATCGCACGTTCGCCTGGCGCCGACCCGCACGAATGGGCCGCACGCCGCGGCCCGGCTACCGGGACTGGCGCGGGCGGCGTCCGCGGCCGATCATGTCCGGCAATCTACAGACTGACGCGGTAGTCGGCGGCGTCCACGAACGCGAACGCATAGTTGCGCCCGGGACCCGCCGGGTGCGCGGCGAGCCAGTCGAGCACGTGCTGGGCACGGTAGTTGAAGTGCAGGGTTTTCGGGGTGTCGCCCGCGGTCACCAGCGCGAGGGTCTCGGCATGCGGATGACCATGCTCGCTGCCGTCGCTCGAAAAGAGGTAGTGGCGGCTCGATGCCGCCGCCAGCAGCGGCGCCGTCAGGTTCGCCTTGCTGCCGTGGTGCGACAGCTTGAAACAGGACAGCGGATGGGCCAGCGGAAGGTGGGTCAGCGATTTGCGCAAGGTCGTGGCGAACGCATCGGCGCCAAACAGGATCGAGGTGCCGCGGTAAGTGGCCACGAAGGCGATACTGCTGCCGTTCGACACCGAGGTGTCGCGCGCCGCGCAAGCGGCGGAGCCGGCCCCGCCCCCCAGCCATTTCTCGGCCGGGATGGCGAAGCCGGGCTGGCGTTTTCGCTTCGCGTCCAGCTCGGCCACGACCTTGCTCCACTTGTCTTTCAGGCGCCGCAACTGGCGCCGGGTGGGGGACAGCAGGGTCACGCGCAGTTCGCCGAAGTCGAACCCGGGCAATGCCGCGCCAGGCTTCAGTTCCGGGATGCCGACCGCCTTCGGGCTGGTGCTGCGGTTCCACGCCCTGCGCAACGCCGGGTCGCCGCCCAGTATCTTCGACAGCACGATGCCTTCCCCGACACCGAGCCCGGTCGCGACGATGGCGTCGAGGTCGTTGAACCAGATTTCGCCGAAGCTGAGGCCCAGCACGTGCCGATGCTTCAGCAGGGGCAGGGCGCCGCCGATATGGTCGCCGTCGATGTGCGTAATGACGAGCAGGTCGAAATGACGCTGGTCCTCGGGCTGGCGCAGGATGCGCGCCCGCAGCGCCGGCCAGCTCGATTCCGTGCCGCAGTCGACCAGGATGCGTTTGCGGTCCGGCCCGGCGCCGTACTCCAGCCACAGGCAATCGCCGTTCGCCGCGGGCAGCATGTACAGGTCGAGCCCCGCTGTCGCCGCCGTCATCAGAACTCCCATTCGCCGTCGCCAGCGCCCGTGAGGGCCAGGGCCAGGCCGCTGCCCGCCGTCATCAAGGCCTGCTTCGCGCGCAGCATCGCGAATCCCGCGGTGTGGTGGCCGGCCTGGCGTTCCTTCCATCCCGCGCTGCGCGCCCGGTCGAAGGCTTGCGCGATCGAATCGACGCACACCTGCGCCTGCGCCGTGAACATGGAGGCGATGGTCGCCACGACCAGGCCCGCGCCGTGCCTGCTGAAATGGCGGACGAAGCTGCCGAGCTGGTCCTCGGTGTAGAGCGTGCCGCAGCCGAGCAGGAGCACGATGGGGACGTCCTCGGGATGCTTGCGGATGTGCTCGGCGCAGACGTTCGTACAGCGCAAATGCTCGTTCCCGATCTCGAGCATGTCGACCGCCGCGTACCCGGGTTGCAGGTGGCCGATCGCGACCAGCATTTGCGGTCCGTGCGCGGCGACCGCGCGCTGCCACGCCCCCCAGCCGCCGGTCGCATGTACCCTGGCGCCCAGCTTCTTCAGGGAGGTCTTGATCGCCGTGCCTTCCTTGCGTGTGAACCTGCGGCTGACGCCATAGACGATGTCGTGCAGCTCCGGCACCCGGGAGCGATGCGGTTCCGGCAGGCTGACCGCATAATCCTGACCGCTGGACACCGCATCCTGGACGAAAGGCCGCCGTTCGATGACCTTCGACAGGCCCCAGAAACGCGATGGGCAGATCAGGTCGGCGCGCTTGCGGTCGGCGCAACCGGCACAGGTCCCGGCGGGATAGGTATCGAGGCCCACCTTCGCGCAGATCGCGGCGTTGGGCGTCGGCGCCGGGCCATCGTAAAAGATCTCGACCGGAAGAAACGCTTCCGGTACCGCTTCGACCACCTGGATCCTGGTCGGCGCCATGGGGTCGAGGCTATCCACGGTCAGGCTTTCCAGGTCCGGGTTGCCGCTGCAGAGCGCGTCGCGCATGTCGTAGCCCAGGTTGGCCAGATCGTTGAGCGAGTGCGTGAGCTGGGCGTGCTGCAGTTTTGCGGAAGCGGAGACGCCGGCGCTGGCGTTCAACATCTTCAGCTGCTCGCTGACGGCCTGCAGCTTCTTGGGAAAGGACTTCGGTTCCCGGAACTCGACCCGCGTTTTCGTCAGCATGACCATGCCGGCTTGCGCCGAATCGTCATGGTTGGCGACGATGGACAAATCGTAGGGCCGGCCGGCGGCGACCTGCGACAGGTCGGTGCGCACCAGGTTCTCGACCTCCATCTGGAAGGACGCCGCGTCGGGCGCCTGCTGCCCGGGAATGCGCACCATCAGCGACTGGAGCACCCGGTTCTCGTGATGCACCAGCAGGCGCGCCCGGTACTCGGCGGCGCCGGGCGCCGGGGCGAGCGCAAACTCGCAGACGGGCGATGCGCCCAGCTGCTTCGAAAAGCGGCAGGGCTGGCTGAGCGCAATACCGCGCAGACCCGGCGCCACGCCGGCCAGCGGCAACAGGGTCAACTCGAGTTCCAGCGACTCGCCGTCCGACGGCAGGTGTTCCACCGAAAACGGGGTATCCGCGACAACGTCCAGCAGGCTTTCCGACGCCAGCTGGACACGCAGGACGTTCGCCGACCCGGCACGCAGGCGGCTGACGGTCTCGCCATTGCTGGTCAGCGAGGCCTGGGTACGCACCGCGCGCGCGCGCGGGTAGCGCGGTGCTGCTTCCATGTCCCCGACGTACCCGATGTCTGGAATGGCGACCCGGTTTGCCCGCTCGCTGTAGCCGCCGCCAACACCCCCGTAGCCCTGCGGCAACGATGCGCCGACCTGTGTCTCGAACATGGGCCGAAGCGCGTCCGCGGCGCGCAGGGCGCCGGTCAAGGTGCCGATGTCGCGCAGCCACTGTGCGGTCGCCGGCATCTGGGAGGGCATCCACGACGCGCGCAAGCGATCGCGGAGATCCACGAGCTGTTGGCGACCCGCCGCGATCTCGAGTGCCGGCAGTTCCTGGTTCACGCCGATGGTCCGGTCGTACTGCACCGACATGCCGTCGCCGAGCAAACGCGCCGCATGTTCCGGCGCCGTCAGGGCGAGCGCATCCTGGTGGGCATACAGGATGATCGGCTCGCCCGCCTGCGCGTGCCGCAGCCACGCGTCGAAGGTCTCGTAGCCGCCGGCCTTGCGGTGCAGGCGAACCAGGGCCTTGGCCAGCTGCCGGGGTACGGCGGCCTCGGGCCAGTCCAGCATGGCGGCGCCGCCGCTGCCGGTCTTGTTCGTGATTTTCTTCAGGTCGCCCGTCTTCTGCAGCCTGCCGGTGCCGAGGACATAGGCATACGCTTCCTTCTCGTGCGGCCCCAGCGAGCGCAGGACCGCACCCGAGGCGCCGCCGGCCAGGCGGATGGCGCCGCGGATGTTGTCGCCGTGCGCGACCAGACGCACCAGGCCCAGGGCCTCGACCGCCTTGCGCGCGCGCGCCACTTGCGGATGCGCCAGCAGGTGCTCGTCGACGACGATCGCAAGCGGCCAGCTCCAGGTCCCGCGTACGGTGTCTTGCGCGCGATACTTTCCCCAATCCGGCGCGGCGACGGAGAAACCGCCGAATTGCCCCAGGAACTTCCTGAAATGGCGATCCTCGAGAAAGGCTTCCGTGGTTCCTTCGCCAGGCTTCGCATACGCAAGCGCGGCCCGGAAGCGCCGCAGGCTGGGCGACGGGGGCCAGTCGGCAAGCTCGGTATGGGTCAGGACGAGCGGCAGGAAGCGTGCGAGCCTGTCGGCCCGGATGCCGACGACCGGCGGATCGGGCCAGCGCCCGTCGCGGGCGTATGCCGTGATCGTGCCGACGAGCCAGTCGCGCATCGCGGCCGGGTGGGCTGGTGCATCGGCGGTCTTCAGGTGTGCGGCGGGCGCAAACAGGCCCATGAGGATGGTCGCGACCCGCCCCGCACTGTCCGGTTGTTCGCCCGACCATTCGCGCAACTGGTCCAGCAGGTTCTGCAGGTTCGACATGTTTGCTTTCAATGCTTTCAATGCTTTTAAGCAACGAATTCTACTAAAGCTGATCGCTTAAAAGAAGGAAGCCGACGCTCGGACGCGACAAATAGTGTCCGCCGCGGATCGTCTGCTGGTATGTTGTGGACAACACGGTACAGGACATCTCCATGCATCGTTTCCTGCTTGCCCCGCTCCTGATGGCGGGGTTGATGATTTCCGGCGGCGCCCGGGGACAAGGCGCGCCCGCCGGCGACTTCCACCAGCATGTCTTCAGCAAGGAGACGGTCGCGATGATCGGTCCGGAAGCGGGCCTGACCCCGCTGGGTGCGGAAGGCGTCATCTCCCTGCTCGACGCCGCCGGCATCCGCAAGGCGCTGCTGTTGTCCACCGCCTATATGCATGGCAGCCCGGCGCGCAAGGTCGACGACGAGTACCGGCGGGTAAGGGCCGAGAACGACTGGACCGCCGCCCAGGCCGCGCGCTTTCCGGATCGCCTGCTCGCCTTTTGCGGCTTCAATCCGCTGAAGGACTACGCGCTGGTCGAGCTGCACCGCTGCGCCGCCATTCCCGGCCTGCGCCGCGGCATCAAGCTTCACTTCGGCAATTCGGACGTCCAGCTCGAGAAGCCGGCCCACCTCGCACGCCTGCGCGAGGTCTTCGCCGCCGCCAACGCCAAGGGCATGGCGATCGTGGTCCACCTGCGCGCGAGCATCGGCAAGCGGCGTCCCTACGGCGAAGAACAGGCGCGGATCTTCCTCGAGCACCTGCTGCCGGCGGCGCCCGGCGTCGTGGTGCAGGTCGCGCACCTGGCCGGCGCCGGGCCCGGTTTCGAGGATCCGCCGGCGCGCGCGGTGCTGGGCGTGCTGGCCGCGGCCATGGCGCGGGGCGCGCCGCAGACCCGCAATCTGTGGTTCGACGTGGCCTCGGTCGCCGACCGCGACCTGAGCCCGGATGCTGCCGCCCTGATGGCGCGGCTTATCCGGCAGATCGGCCTCGGGCGCGTGCTGTACGGGACGGATGCGGCCCAGGGCGACAAGCTGCGCCCGGTTGATGCGTGGGCGGCGTTTCGCCGGCTGCCGCTTTCCGAGGCCGAGTTCGCCCGGATCGCGGGGAATGTGCCGCCTTACTTCCGCTGAGGTCCCGCGGGGCGGAGCGGGCGAGGATGTGGCAACCCCAGGCTGAGGGAGGGAAGGTGGGTTCGAGCCGAACGCGGACCGACCCACCCTACGTTCCTGGATGGTCGACGGGGGCCGAGACGATTGCGGGCCCACCCAACGCTCAGCCGATAACGGTCACGACCACCTTGCGCCGGTGCGGCGCGGTGCGGTGCTCCCACAGGTAGATGCCTTGCCAGGTGCCGAGCAGCAACCGGCCGCCGCCGAACGGCACGGTCAAGCCGGTGTCAAGCAGCACGCTGCGCGCGTGCGCGGCCATGTCGTCCGGGCCCTCGTCGTCGTGGCGGTAGGCCGGGTCGCCGTCGGGCGCCAGGCGTTTGAGGATGGTTTCCAGGTCGCGCCGCACGTCGGGGTCGGCGTTCTCGGTGATGGTCAGCGAGCAGCTGGTGTGCTGCACGAAGACCTGGACCAGGCCGCACTGCAGACCCGATGCGCGTACGACCTCGGCCACGGCGCCGGTAATGTCGCGGGCGCCGCGCCCGCCGGTCGCGAATTCGAGGATGGCCTGGTGCGCCATGCGTCGCTGCGCGCCGCTTAGGGCGTGGTCCTGAAGTGCTTGCCGATGCCGGCCCAGCAGTCCTGGTAATTCCCCTGGCGCTGCGGCGAGGCCAGGGCCTGGGCGGTCGGTATCAGCACGTTGCGGGTCTCGAACATGAAGGCCATGGTGTCGGCCACTTTCACCGGCTTGCCGGTGTCGGCATTGCTGGCCTTCTCGAAGGTCGCGGCGTCCGGCCCGTGCCCGCTCATGCAGTTGTGCAGGCTGGCGCCGCCCGGCACGAAGCCCTCGGCCTTGGCGTCGTAGGCGCCGTGCACCAGGCCCATGAATTCGCTGGCGACGTTGCGGTGGAACCAGGGCGGGCGGAAGGTGTCTTCGCCGGCCAGCCAGCGCGGCGGGAAGATCACGAAGTCGAGGGTGTCCACGCCCGGGGTGTCGCTCGGCGCCTGCAGCACCAGGAAGATCGACGGGTCCGGGTGGTCGTAGCTGATCGAGCCGATGGTGTTGAAGTGGCGCAGGTCGTATTTATAGGGCGCGTAGTTGCCGTGCCAGGCGACCACGTCCAGCGGCGAGTGCCCGATCTTCGCGCGCCACAGGTTACCGCAGAACTTCGCCACCAGTTCGAACTCGCCTTCGCGGTCCTCGTAGCGCGCGACCGGGGTCAGGAAGTCGCGCGGGTTGGCCAGGCCGTTCGAGCCGATCGGGCCCAGGTCCGGCAGGCGCAGCAGGGCGCCGAAGTTCTCGCAGACGTAGCCGCGCGCCTGCCCGTCGAGCAGGCGCACCTGGAAGCGGATGCCGCGCGGGATCACCGCGATTTCCTGCGGTTCGAGTTCGATGTTGCCCAACTCGGTTGCAATCTCCAGGCGGCCGAGCTGGGGCACGATCAGCAGCTCGCCGTCGGCGCTGTAGAAGAAGCGATCGAGCATCGAGCGGTTGGCCGCGTACAGGTAAATGGCGCAGCCGCTCATGCTCTCGGCCGAGCCGTTGCCGGCCATCGTCACCAGGCCATCGACGAAGTCGGTCGGGGCGTCGGGCATGGGCAGCGGGCTCCAGCGCAACTGGTCCGGCGGCGGCGCCGCCTGTTGCAGATTTGCCACGATGCGGCCGTTGTCGATGCGTTCGAAGGCGTCGTGCATGGCCGCCGGGCGGATCCGGTACAGCCAGGAGCGGCGGTTGTGGCCGCGCGGCGCGGTGAAGGCGGTGCCGGACAGCTGCTCGGCATACAGGCCGTAGGCGACGCGCTGGGGCGAATTGCGGTGGCGCGGCAGGGCGCCGGGCAGGGCCTCGGTGGCGAATTCGTTGCCGAAACCCGATTGGTAGCCGGTCTCGGTGCCGATGTTCTGGGTCATGCGCGTCTCCTCGCAGAAAGCGTCGATGGTTGTGTCAGTACGCACTCTAAGGCAGTTGTTGGTATTTTACGACATGAATAGATGAATGTAGACTATTTACCAAATCAATATCGGAGGCCCGATGCTCGAACCCCACAACATCGACCTGAACCTGCTGTCCGTGTTCCAGGAAGTCTATCGCGAGCGCCAGATTTCGGGCGCTGCGCGGCGCCTGGGACTGACCCAATCGGCGGTCAGCAATGCGCTGGCGCGGCTGCGCCGCCTGTTCGGCGACGAGCTGTTCGTCCGAACCGGGCAAGGCATGCAGCCGACGCCCTTCGCCGAGGGCCTGGCCGAGCCGGTCGGCAGCGCGCTGGCCCAGGTGAGCCTGGCCCTGAACCGCCGCGGCGGCTTCGATCCGCTCACCAGCGAGCGCCGCTTCACGCTGGCGATGACCGACGTCGGCGAACTGCACTTCATGCCGACCCTGATCGAGCGCTGCCGGGTGGCGGCGCCGCGGCTGCAGGTCAGCACGGTGCGCGCCGGCAGCATCGCCCTGAAGGAGGAGATGGAAAGCGGGCGCGTCGACCTGGCCATCGGTCCCTTCGAGGACATCTCGGAGGCCCTGTACCAGCGCCTGCTGTTTCGCCAGCCCTACGTGAGCATGATGCGGCGCGGCCATCCGCTGACGAACGGCAAGGTCGACCTGGAACGCTTCGCTGCCGCCGAGCACCTGTTCGTCGACTCGCGCGAGAGCCCCTACGACCGCATCAACCAGCTGCTGGAGAAGGCCGGGATCGGCGCCTCGACCCGATTCCGGGTGCCGCATTTCACGGCCGTGCCCTACATCGTCGGCGGCAGCGACCTGGTGGTGACGGTGCCGCAGAAACTGGCCGAGCGCGCCGGGCCGCCGCTGGGCCTGGCCTGGATCACGCCACCGCTGGCGCTGCCGCCGCTGCAGACCAACATGTTCTGGCACCGGCGCTTCAACCAGGACCCGGGCAACCAGTGGCTGCGCGGGCTGGTCGCCGAATCCTTCGCGCAGTAGCGGCGGATTCGGACCAGCCGCTTCGCGGCTGAGGTCGATTTCTCCGGCGGCTTTGATCTGGCGCAAACCTCCCGGACACGGGCGGGCGATGCTGATGGTTTGCCGGATTGCCCTGAGAGGAGACCACGATGCCCCTGAATCTGCCCCTGAATCTGCCCCTGAATCTGCCCCTGCGCCTGTCCCTGAAGCGCCGCACGCGCGCCGCTGCGCTTGCCGCCGCCATGCTCGGCCTCGGCTTCGCCAGCCCGATCGCCGTCGCCGACGAAACCTGCAATTCCCCCTACATGTCGAACCTGATCAAGGGCCAGGAGGACTACCTCTACGTCTGGACCCTGGGCGTGAAGGGCATGGGCGACGGCAGCGACAAGCTGGTCACCCTCGACGTCAACCCGAAGTCGCCGAAGTTCGGGCAGGTGATCGACCAGGTCTCGGTGGGCGGCCGCGGCGAAGCCCACCATGCCGGCTTCACCGACGACCGCCGTTTCCTCTGGGCCGGCGGCCTCGACGACAGCAAGATCTACGTGTTCGATATCCACAGCGACCCGGGCAAGCCGAAGCTGGTGAACACCATCGCCGACTTCGACAAGCGCTCGGGCCTGGTCGGCCCGCACACCTTCTACGCGCTGCCCGGCAGGATGCTGATCGGGGCGGTATCGAATTCGAAGGATGGCGGCGGCGTCACCGGCATGGCCCTCTACAACAACAAGGGCGATTTCATCAGGAAATACGACATGCCGACCGCCTCCACCGCGCCCGCGCTGAAAGGCGCCGACGGCTACGGCTACGACCTGGCGATCAATCCCGCGAAGAACGTGATCCTCAGCTCCAGCTTCACCGGCAAGAAGAACTACATGATGCCGCTCGGTACGCTGATGAAGGAGGCGGCGGCGATGAAGCAGTTCGGCAATACCATGGTGGTGTGGAACCTGAAGGCGATGCGGCCCGAGCAGGTGCTCAGCGTGCCGGGCGCGCCGCTCGAGATCCGCTGGTCGCTGGCCCCGAACGAGGACTGGGCGATCACCGCCACCGCGCTCACCTCGCGCCTGTGGCTGGTGAAAAAGGACGCCAGGGGGCAGTGGCAGGCGAAGGACGTCGGCGCGATCGGCGACCCGGCCAAGACCCCGCTGCCGGTCGACATCTCGATGCGGGCCGACGGCAAGGGCCTGTGGGTGAACACCTTCATGGACGGCACCACCCGCTACTTCGACATCAGCAACCCGGAAGCGCCGCGCCAGACCTATGCCAGGAAGACCGGTTCCCAGGTCAACATGATTTCCCAGAGCTGGGACGGCAAGCGCCTCTACGTCAGTTCCTCGCTGCTGGCCAATTGGGACAAGACCGGCGCGGACAACGAGCAGTTCGTCAAGCTCTACGCCTGGGACGGCAAGGCGCTGGACGAGAAGATGAACGTCGATTTCTACAAGCTCAAGCTCGGAAGGCCGCACCACATGAAGTTCGGCGCAAAAGCGGCCCAAACCACGGCCCAAACCACGGCCCATGTTGAGGCCGCGGCCCAGGTGGCGGCGCGGTGAAGCGCGGCGGCGCCCGGGGCCTGGCGCGGTCCGCGCGGAGGATAGCGGCGGGGAGGGCGGCGGTGGCCGCCCCGCCTGCGTCGCCTGTGCTTGCGTTTGCGCTGCTGCTGGCGCTCGCCCTCGCTGCCGGCGGCGCCCGGGCGCAGGGGCCGGCCGCGGTTCCGGCGCTGGCTTTTGCGCCGCCCGCGCCCGGCAGCTACCGGCTGGAGCGCATCATGCGGGCGCCCGACGGCCTGGTGCTCGAGAGCGACGGCAGCCTGCGCCGCCTGTCCGAGTTCACGACCGGCAAGGTCACGTTGTTTTCCTTCATCTACACCTACTGCACCGACGCCAGGGGCTGCCCGCTGGCCTATGCCACCCTGCACAGCCTGAAGGAGTCCATCGTGCGCTCTCCCGCGCTGCGCGGCCGGGTGCGCTTCGTCAGCATGAGCTTTGACCCGGAACACGACACGCCGCCGATGATGCGCAGCTACGGCGGCGCCGAGGCGCGCGACCGGCGCGGCCTGGAATGGCATTTCCTCACCACCCGCAACGGCAGGGAGCTGGCGCCCATCCTCGACGGCTTCGGCCAGGACGTCTCGGTGGCCGCGCCCGCGGTCCCGGGCGGGCGTCCGCCAGTTCTGAGCCACATGCTGAAGGTCTACCTGCTCGACCGGGGCGGGGAGGTGCGCGAGATCTATTCGACTTCCTGGCTGCATCCGGCGCTGCTGCTGAACGACATCGAGACTTTGCTGCGCGAGCCGGCCCCGAAGCCGGGGCTGAATCCGGCCGCCGGGTCCGGGCGCTGAAAAAATCATCACCCTCGCGGTGCGCTTTCTCGGGTATGCTGCGCCGCGAGCATGCCGATTCGACATCAAAAACAGGACGCAGCGAGCGCCGGCTGGCGTATCATGCCGTCACGTCGAGCCCACCCGGCGTACAGCACATGCACGCGCGATGCACGATGCATGAGCGAAGTAGCGAACGGACCGGGCCGCATGTTCGTCCGGCCGGCACTGATTGCCAACCGCATGCCGGCCGCATGGTTCCGCGCGGCGCCTTGCCCACGAGGCAGGCGCGGCGTCCGGAGGAGATAACGATTGCATCAAGAAGGAAATAACATGGCTGACCTGTTTGAGAATCCGATGGGCCTGATGGGCTTCGAATTCGTCGAGTTCGCGTCCCCGACCCCGGGCCTGCTGGAACCGATCTTCGAGGCCTTGGGCTTTACCAAGGTCGCAGTGCACCGCTCGAAGGACGTGAGCCTGTACCGCCAGGGCGAGATCAACTTCATCATCAACAACGAGCCGAAGAGCTATGCCGCCTATTTCGCGGCCGAGCACGGCCCGTCGGCCTGCGGCATGGCCTTCCGCGTCAAGGATTCGCACGCGGCCTACAAGCGCGCGCTGGAACTGGGCGCCCAGGCGATCGACATCCCGACCGGCCCGATGGAACTGCGCCTGCCGGCGATCAAGGGCATTGGCGGCGCGCCGCTGTACCTGATCGACCGCTTCGAGGACGGCAAGTCGATCTATGACATCGACTTCGAATTCATCGACGGCGTCGAGCGCAGGCCAAGCGGCCATGGCCTGAAGATCATCGACCACCTGACCCACAACGTCTATCGTGGCCGCATGGCCTTCTGGGCCTCGTTCTACGAGCGCCTGTTCAATTTCCGCGAGATCCGCTACTTCGACATCAAGGGCGAGTACACCGGCCTGACCTCGAAAGCGATGACCGCGCCGGACGGCAAGATCCGCATCCCGCTGAACGAGGAAGGCAAGGCAGGCGGCGGCCAGATCGAGGAATTCCTGATGCAGTTCAACGGCGAGGGCATCCAGCACATCGCCTTGCTGACCGACGACCTGATCACGACCGTCGACGCCCTGCGCGCCGCCGGCGTACCCCTGATGAGCGCGCCGCCCGCCACCTATTACGAGATGCTCGACGGCCGCATCCCGGGCCACGGCGAAAATGCCGCCGAACTGCAGGCCCGCGGCCTGCTGCTCGACGGCGCTGTCCAGGACGGCAAGCCGCGCCTGCTGCTGCAGATCTTCGGCGAACCCCAGCTCGGCCCGGTGTTCTTCGAGTTCATCCAGCGCAAGGGCGACGACGGCTTCGGCGAAGGCAACTTCAAGGCCCTGTTCGAGTCGATCGAGCGCGACCAGATCAAGCGCGGCGCGATCAAGCAGACGGCTGACGTGGCCTGACGGGCCGCTGTGCCGCAGCGCTACCGCGCTACCGCGTGGGTTCGAGAACCCACCCTACGGAAACTATCGCGGTGTTCGTAGGGTGGACACCTGTGTCCACGCGGGATGGTACGGACGCGGATCGAAACGCATCCGCAAGTTTCGTAGGGTGGGTACTCGTACCCACGCAGATGGCATGCACGCGTATCGAAACCGTTCCGCGACTTCGTAGGGTGGACTCCCGCGTCCACGCAGTACCGAACGGATGCGCGTCGACATATCGCCAGTCCCGTAGGGTGGGTTCTTGAACCCACCCGCAATGGAACAGGGCGGTTTCGTAGGGTTGCACCTGCGCCCACGCGGTATGGTACGGACGCGTATCGAAACGGCTTCCGGCAAGCTGGGCAGGGTCGAAACCCGTACCCACGCGTGGCGTCCGGTGCGGTTGTCGCGCTATCATCGCGGCTACATCCCATCGCACGAACGGACCGCCCTTGCTCCCCGCCTTTGCCATCCTCCTGCTGTTCCAATGCCTCGGCGAAGGCGCCGTCTTCCTGCTCGGCCTGCCCGTGCCGGGCCCGGTGGCGGGCATGGTGCTGCTGTTCTGCGCGCTCCTGGCCTGGCCGGCGCTGCAAACGCGCATCGAGGCCGCCGCCAACGAGTTGCTGCGCCACCTGTCGCTGCTGTTCGTCCCGGCCGGGGTCGGGATCGTCGCGGCGGCCGCCAGCGGCAGCGGGCACTGGCTGGCGATCGGCGCCTCGCTGGTGGTCAGCACGCTGCTGACCCTGGCCGTCACCGGTTTCATCCTGCACAAGCTGGGCCCGAAGCCGGAGCAGGACGGTGCGCAGAAGCACGGCGTAAAAAAGGGTAGCGATGCCTGATTTCGCCGGACTGAGCCACTTCTGGGTCTATCTCTCGGCTTCGCCGCTGCTGGGGCTGACCATCACCCTGTGCGCCTACGTGGTCGCGCAGGCGATCCATGCACGCTGCGGCTTTTCGCCGCTGGCCAATCCGGTGGCGATCGCCATCGGCCTGGTCAGCCTGGTGCTGCTCGCCAGCGGCATGTCCTACCAGCGCTATTTCGCGGGCGCCCAGTTCGTCCATTTCCTGCTCGGTCCGGCAACCGTCGCGCTGGCGGTGCCGCTGGCGCGCCAGCTGCCGCGCATGCGGCGCGCCTTCCTGCCGCTGGCCTGCGCGCTGCTGTGCGGCTCGGTGACGGCCATCGTGTCGGCGGTGGGGGTGGTGCTGCTGCTCGGCGGCGGCGAGGTGCTGGCGCACACGGTGGGGCCGAAGTCGGCCACCACGCCGATCGCGATGGCGGTGTCGGAACGCCTGGGCGGGGTCCCGGCGCTGACCGCCGTGCTCGTGATCGGCACCGGCATCTTCGGCGCGGTCACGGCGCGTTTCCTGTTCAATGCGATGCGGATCGATTCGCACGCCGCGCGCGGTTTCGCGCTGGGCGTGGCGGCGCATGGGGTGGGGACGGCGCGCGCCTTCCAGGTGAGCGCCGAGATGGGGGCCTTTGCCGGCCTGGGCATGGGCCTGAACGGCGTACTCACCGCCGTGCTCACGCCCTGGCTGCTGCCGATCGTCGTGAAGTTGATCGGTTGATCGGTTGATCGCTTGATCCGGCAGTGCCGGATCAATCGATCAGCCGCCGTGCGGCATCGAGTTGGCGTTGGCCCAGGTGCGGGTGTTGCCCGTCGTGCTGCCCGGCTTCTTGACGAAGGCGCGCGCGGCGAACAGGGCGCTGGCCAGGCCGACCACCATGGCGGTGGTGCTGCCCGAGAACCCGACGGCATGGCTCTTGGCCAGCTTGCCGGCCTTCGGCGCCACCAGTTCCATGCGGCGCTTGGTCATCTGCGAACCCAGCTCCGACAGGCGCGCCTTGCTCATCAGCGATTCGGCCTGGGGCAGCAGGGTGGTTTCCTCGTCGGCCACGTGGTGGATCACGTCGCGCATCAGTTCCATGATCAGGCGGTCATGGCGCGGGTCGGAGCCGCTGGTGCGGCGCAGTTCGGCGATGATGCGGCGCATCTCGTTGTGTTCCGGCTCGGCCTTGTGCACGAAGGGCTCGCCCTTGTCGAGCTGGCGCATCACCGGATAGAAGACTTCCTCCTCCAGCGTGGCGTGGATTTCCAGCGCGGTGCAGATGGTCTCGGCCAGCGCCTTCTTGACGCTGGGGGCCTTGTCCTTGGTGTACTGGTGAAAGGTCACCATCACGTGCGAGTGATCGAAACGGATCATGTCGGTAATGGTCGGGCTCAGTTGGTTCAGAGAAAACATGTTCTTCTCCTAGTTGACGATTGGCTAACATGCTAGCGCGCCCGGCTCGGCGGTCACGTAGGACTGCGCCGGGTATCGGCGTCGGCGCACGCCGCGCCATGAAGGCGGCCGTGGCGGCGGTTGCGAATTTCCGAAAATCAGCTTTCTTGCGCGCATTTGTGCTTAAGTTCGCTCAATGCGGCCGTGAGGTGCAGCTGATCAGTTCTTCAAGGGGATTTACAAGTTGTCACCATTGTCCTACACGAAGACGGCGGTGCTGCTGATTACTCGGCGCCGCCGGCCTGCGAAGATGAGCCCACGTTCGACTGACGGCGCAAGGCCGTGCAGCCGTTTATGGAGTGTGTCGCACGCTGTCGCGTGGACGCTTAGTTTCTATCTATCGGAGGAGTCGGAATGTTTGCACACAACAAGCGCCTTCAATACACGGTCCGGGTTGCCGGTCCGAATCCCGGTTTGGCGAACCTCATGCTCGAGCAGTTCGGCGGACCCCAGGGCGAGCTCGCCGCTGCGATGCGCTACTTTACCCAGGCCGTATCGGAAGACGATCCAGGCCGCAAGGACATGCTGTTCGACATCGCGACCGAGGAGCTGAGCCACCTCGAGATCATCGGCCACATCGTGGCCATGCTGAACAAGGGCGCGAAGGGCCGCCTCGCCGAGGCCGTCGACACCGAGGCCGAGATGTACCGCGCCATCACCGGCGCCGGCAACGACAGCCACATCACCCAGGTGTTGTACGGCGCCGGCACCCCGCTGACCAACTCGGCCGGCGTACCCTGGACCGCGGCCTACATCGACTCGATCACCGAGCCGACCGCCGACCTGCGCTCGAACATCGCCGCCGAGGCGCGCGCCAAGATCGTCTACGAACGCCTGATCGCCTGCACCGACGACCCGGGCGTGAAGGAAGCCCTGGGTTTCCTGATGACCCGCGAAGTGGCGCACCAGAAGTCCTTCGAAAAGGCGCTGTACTCGATGGAATCGAACTTCCCACCGGGGAAAATGCCGGCCGATCCGCGCTTCTCCAGCGTCTATTTCAACATGTCGCAAGGTCCGGGCGAGATGCGCGGTCCCTGGAACCAGGGCGAGAAGTGGGACTTCGTCACCGACCGCGAGAAGCAGATGGGCGTCGACGGCGGTTCGGGCGAGGCGGAAGTCAAGCTGCCGGCGGCCGACGTCGAGGTGCTCAAGCAGATGCAGGCGCGCACCCTGTCCGATCCCTCCAAGGACCCGACCACCGGCGCCGAACTCGGCCTCGATCCGGCGACGCCGAAGGGCGCCTCGGCTGTCAGCAAGCCCTGATGCGCCGGGCTGCCGGCGGTGACGCGATCGCGCGTCGCGCTGGCGTAGAATCGGCAGCACTGTGATGGCAGCACCGTGATCCATCGACGCCCCGCCTCGCGCGGGGTGTCGTGTTCCGGGCGCCACGATAAAGGATTCCTCGATGGACCCAGATTCGCACAAGTTGCGCTGGACCGACGCGCTGGTTCGCGCGATCACGGTACGGCGCGTCATCGGGCTGCTCATCTGCTCGGTGGGTTGCCTGCTGCTGCTCGGCAGCCTCGTCGAGCAGGTCATGAGCGCCAATCCCAAGATGCATGCGGCCCTGCTGGGCGGCGGCACCGCTGCGGCGGCCACGGCGCTGGGTACCCTGCCGGTGCTGCTGTCCCAACGTTTCTCGAAACGGACCTACGACAGTTTCCTCGGCTTCGGCGCCGGGGTGATGCTGGGCGCGACCGCGTTCTCGCTGGTGATCCCGGCGCTGGCCGCCGCCAGGGCCGCCGGCGCCGGCGCCTGGGAAGCAAGCCTGCTGGCCGGCGCCGGCATCATGGCCGGGGCCGGCGCCATCCTGCTGCTGGGGCGGGCCATCGAGCCCTCCCACATCCTCGAGCGCGACGACGTCAGCGGCAATTCGCTGCGCCGCGCCTGGATGTTCGTTGCCGCCGTCGCCCTGCACAACCTGCCCGAGGGGCTGGCGATCGGCGTCGCCTACGCCGGGATCGACATCGACAAGGCGAATTCGCTCACCACCGGGGTCTCGATCCAGGACGTGCCGGAAGGGCTGGTGGTGGCGCTGGCCCTGCGCACGGTGGGCTACAGCCGCTTGAGCGCGGTATCCCTGGGCGTGCTGTCCGGCGTGGTCGAGCCGATCGCCGCCGCCGTCGGCGTCGCCCTGATCGGCATCTCGGCCGGCATGCTACCGGTCGCCCTGGCCGCCGCGGGCGGCGCCATGCTGTTCGTGATCGTCAACGACGTGATTCCGGAGATGCGCGAGAGCGGCAACGGCACCGTGGCCACGATCGCGCTGATCTTCGGGTTCATCCTGATGACGGTGCTCGATACGGCGCTGGCGTGATCGCCCGGATGATCGTCATCCCGGGCGTGCGCGCGTCATGCACGCCGCATGACGCGCGCACGCGAGACCAGCTGCTGGCACTGCTGGCGGCCTGGAGCTAAACTGGAACGAAGCGAAGGAGGGCGCCGCGCGCAGCCTGCGGCACTCTTTGCTTCGCATGGCGGCTCGCTCGCCGTCCGACCATGTCCGGCGGCCTGGAGCAAGGTTCCACGTATCGACATCCGGCACACACATGGCTGTGTTTTCCCGAAGACGTCTGGAGCTGATTACCGCGATCACCTTTCTTTCGATCGTGGGCCTGATCAGCGTATTTGGCTGGCTGGCCTATCGCAGTCTCGAGGCTTATCTTGATGCGCAGAAACGAACCTCCATTATTTCGGAGCAGTTGCGTGCGCTCAACTTGACCATGTCGACGCTGCAGGACGCCGAAACGGGTCAACGCGGCTTCCTGCTGACCCGCGATCCTGCCTACCTCGAGCCCTACGCCAGTGCGGTATCGACCGCCTCGGCGACATTTTCCTGGCTGCAGAGAAGCTTCGCCGCCGAGCCCGGGTTTGCCGACGAGCTGGCGCAGCTCGACGCGCTGGCCAGCGCCAAGTTTGCCGAGCTCGACGAGACCATCGCCATCGCCACGGAGCAGGGAGGCGCGCAGGCGCTGCGGATCGTCCGTTCGAACCGCGGAAAAGACACGATGGATCGGTTCCGCCAGACGGTCGCCGCAATCCAGGCGGACAAGCGGAAGGAGCTCGCCGCCATACAGGCTGCATCGAGCGAACGCGTCGGCGACGGCAAGCGCGCGACCATTGCCTTCGGCGTGGCGATCGGCATCTTCCTGATCGGCGTGTACTGGTACATGATCTACGACCTGAACGAGCGCCGGCGGCTGCATTTCGCGGGACGCTCGCCGGGCAGCCGCGACCAGCTGACCGGTCTTCACAATGCCGCTTACCTGACGCGCGTGACGAGAAGCGCGTTGAAATACGCGGACCGAGAAAAGAGTCCGCTTGCCCTGGTGATGATCGAGATCGACGTGCCCGGTGCGCCGACCGCGCCACGCGAGCGTGCGGCGATGGCGGTTACCGCCGCGCGCGAGCTGGCCGGGGCAGTCACCAAGCCGCACACGCTGGCGCGTATCGGCGAAACCAGGTTCGCCTTGCTGCTCCATGCCTTTCGCGACCTGGAGCACGTTGCGGACCTTGCCGGGCGTGTTGCCGACCGCCTGATGCTCGCGCTCAGCCAGAGCCTGCCGCAGCGTCGCGTGGAGCTGCGCATCGGCATTGCCATCTATCCGGACGATAGCCGCGCGGTGGACGACCTCATGCACCAGGCGGAATACGCCATGCGGGTCTCGTCTCCCAGGCGCCGCGCCCGCTATCAGTTCGCCAACCCCGCGCATGCGCCGACGCCGTCCAGGGAGGAGGTGCTGGCGCATGGTTTGTCGGACGCCATCGCGAATGGCGGCTTCGCGCTCGTCTACCAGCCGCAAGTGGTGCTCGCGACCGGCGAAATCATCGGCGCCGAAGCCCTGGTGCGCTGGCGCCACCCCGAACATGGTGCGGTCCCGCCGGACGAGTTCATACCTATTGCGGAGCGTACCGGGCTGATCCTGCCGCTCGGGCACTGGGTCCTGGCCGAGGCTTGCCGACAGGCCATGCGCTGGCAGCGCGAGGGGCGTGCGGTTCGCCTGGCTGTCAACGTTTGCGCCCTCCAGTTGAGCGACCCGTCGTTCTTTTCCACCCTATCCTCGATCCTGCAGGAAACTGGGCTCGACCCGGCGATGCTGGAGATCGAGCTGACGGAGCGCGTAATGATGGACAGGAGCATCACCGATCTGCTGACTCGCCTGCGCACCCTGTGGGTGCAGGTGGCGATCGACGACTTCGGTACCGGCTACTCTTCCCTGAGCTACCTCTCGAGCTTCCCGGCAAACGTACTGAAGGTAGACCGCTCCTTCATCCGGAACATACCGTCCAGCGCCAGGGACAGCAGCCTGGTACGCACGATCGTCAACATCGGGCGCGAACTGGGCATCACCACGGTTGCCGAGGGGATCGAGACGCCGGCCCAGGCGGAGTTTCTCTCCCGGCAGGGCTGCGATGTCGGGCAGGGTTACCTGTTCCATAAACCGATGCCCGGCGAGGTTTTCCTGGCCCTGCTGGCGCAGCCCGGGACGCTCGTCCAGCACGCCGGGTCCTGAGGCCGGCGTACGGCCCGCATCGACCGCGATGCTCGGCGTGAACCGAATTCCCTCGGGGTCCTTGCCCTGGCTGCCCGGTCCTGGCGGCTTCAGGGGCGCCGGCGTGGTGCAGGCTTCACGCATGGGACTGGGCGCCCACGCTACACCGGATCGACATGCCGCACGAACCAGGCGCAGGCCAGCGCCGCCACCTGCTCCAGCTTGCCTTCTTCCTCGAACAGGTGCCCGGCGCCGGGGACGATGACCAGTTCTTTCTCGCAGTGCAGGGCGGCCAGCGCCTGCCGGTTCAGGTCGATCACCACGCCATCCTCGCCGCCGACGATCAGCAGCGTCGGCGCGTTCACCTGCGCCAGCGCCGGGCCGGCCAGGTCGGGGCGGCCGCCGCGCGAGACCACCGCCGCCACGCCGCTGCCGCTGTCGGCCGCAAGGCGCAGGGCCGCGGCGGCGCCGGTGCTGGCGCCGAACAGGCCCAGGGGCAGGGGCGCGCTCAGGGGTTCGGTTCCGAGCCAGGTCGCGGCTGCGTGCAGGCGCCGGGATAGCAAGGCGATATCGAATCGGTTCTGCTGGAGCGCGTCTTCCTGCGGCGTCAACAGGTCGAGGAGGAGGGTGGCGACGCCGGCCGAGCGCAACTGGGCGGCGACGTAGTTGTTGCGCGGGCTGAAGCGTCCGCTGCCGCTTCCATGCGCGAACAGCATCACGCCGATGGGCGTGGCGGGCAGTTCGAGCATGCCGTCGAGGTCGACCATCCCGGCCGGGATGGTCACGGGGATTGTGCGCGTCACGATGTGGCAGGGAAAACGATAAACGCCCGGGAGCGAATACGACTTCGACCCGCCGCAGGCAAAAAAATTCCGGCGGGCCTGGGAAGGCCGCCGGAATCCGGGATGGAAAGTCCGGGCGCGCGCGCGGAGTCAGTCGCGAATTTCCAGCTTGCGGTTCAGCGACAGCGCCGCCAGCGAGCCGACCGCGCCCGACAGGAGGTAGAGGCTGACGTAGCCCAGGCCGAAGTTGGCCGACAGGCCGAGCGCGACCAGCGGGGCAAACGCGGCGCCGACCAGCCAGGCCAGGTCCGAGGTCAGCGCGGCGCCGGTGTAGCGGAAGCGCTGCTGGAAGTTCGAGGTCACGGCGCCGGCGGCCTGGCCGTACGACAGGCCGAGCAGGGCGAAGCCGATCAGGATGAAGGCGTTCTGGCCGGCTTCGCCGCCGTCGATCAGCATCGGCACGAAGGCCGAGAAGATCGCGATCAGGGCCGCCAGGGTGCCCAGCGTGGTGCGGCGGCCGACCTTGTCGGCGACCAGGCCGGAAACCAGGATGCAGACCGCCGCGATCGCCGCGCCCCACATCTGCAGGTAGAGGAAATCGCTGATCGGGCGCGTGTCGTAGAGCTGGATCCAGGACAGCGGGAACACGGTCACCAGGTGGAACAGGGCGTAGCTGGCCAGGGCGGCGAGGGCGCCGATCACGATGTTGGTGCCCTGGGTGCTGACCAGTTCGCCGACCGGGGCCGGATCCAGTTCATGGGCGTCGAGCAGGCGCGAGTATTCGGTGGTCGAGACCAGGCGCAGGCGCGCGAACAGGGCGACGACGTTGATCGCGAAGGCGACGAAGAAGGGGAAGCGCCAGCCCCAGACCAGGAAATCGTCGGTCTGCAGGTTGTCGATCAGGTAGGCGAACAGGCCGGCGGCGATCAGGAAGCCGAGCGGGGCCGAGAGCTGGCCCAGCATCGCGTACCAACCGCGCTTGTGCTCGGGGGCGTTCAGGGCCAGCAGCGAGGGCAGGCCGTCCCAGGAGCCGCCCTGGGCCACGCCCTGGGCGATGCGCATCAGGGCGAGCAGGACGATCGAGGTGCTGCCGATCTGGGCATACGTTGGCAAGAAGGAAATAACCACCGTCGCCGTGCCGATCAAGAACAGCGCCAGGGTCAGTTTTATTTCACGACTGAAGCGCTGCTGGATTGCCATGAAGACAATGGTTCCGATCGGGCGCGCGATGAATGCGAACGCAAAAATCGTGAACGAGTAGAGTGTGCCCTCGAGCCGATCGGCCCACGGAAAAAAAACTGCTGGAAAGACCAGCACCGAGGCGATGGCGTAGACGAAGAAATCGAAATATTCGGAGGCGCGGCCAATGACCACACCGACTGCTATCTCGCCCGGCGATATGTGGGCATCGCGGGCATTGATGTTGCGTGCCCCGCTGTGCGGGGCCGTGATCGGAGCGGCACCTGCGCCGCCGTACGTATTCGAGCTTTGCATATCTTCGTCTCCAGGTAGGTCAAGTCAACGCCTCCGCATTCCCCTGGCCTGGGCAAGGGTGGGACAAAACGTCCAATGTGCAACGAAGGCCGTTGGCAGTACAGTAGCATGTTCTCATTCCCATGTAACGTTAGATACTTAGCATGATTCCAAAAATTGTCCGTCCCGGACTTTCCTTGCTCCTGCTTGCAGTGCTGTCCGGCTGCAACACGGTGGTAATGAATCCCTCCGGCGACATTGCAAAGCAGCAGGCAGAACTGATCACCATATCGGTCCTGCTCATGTTGATCATCATCGTCCCGGTGATGATCCTGACCGTCGTCTTCGCCTGGAAGTACCGCAAGGGCGCGAACGCGAAATACGAACCGGACTGGGACCATTCGACCAAGCTCGAACTCGTGATCTGGGGCGCGCCGCTCCTGATCATCATCGCGCTGGGCCTGATCACCTGGATCAGCACCCACAAGCTCGACCCCTATCGTCCGCTGGATCGCATCGACGAACACCGCCCGGTCACGGCCGAGCACAAGGTGCTCGAAGTGCAAGTGGTGTCGCTGGACTGGAAATGGCTCTTCATCTACCCGGAGCAGGGCATCGCGACGGTCAATGAGCTGGTCACCCCGATCGATACCCCGATCCGCTTCAAGCTGACCTCGTCGACCGTGATGAACACCTTCTACATCCCGACCCTGGCCGGCATGATCTACACGATGCCGGGCATGGAGACGACCCTGAACGCCGTCCTGAACAAGACCGGCGACTACAAGGGCCTGTCGGCGCACTTCAGCGGCGACGGTTTCTCGCACATGCGTTTCGCCTACAAGGGCGTTACCGCGGGCGACTTCGACGCCTGGGTCCAGAAGGTCAAGAGCTCGGGCGGCGCGCTGTCGCGCGACGAGTACCTGGCCCTGGAAAAGCCGTCGGAAAAGGATCCGGTCCGTACCTATGGCACCGTCCAGCCGGCACTCTTCAACGCGGTCGTGAACCGTTGCGTGGCAGAAGGCGCCGTCTGCATGAACGAGCAGATGCACGCCGACATGCAGCGTCACCGCAACGACGTCGCCATCCGCAACCTGCAGGATGCGACGCGCCAGGTGGCCCAGGCAGACGCCGAGGCCGAGGTCTGCGAAACCCCTACTAATTCTGTGAAGAAGTAACCATGCAAGACTCATTTGACTTGACGAAGCTTATCTTCGGACGGCTCAGCTGGGACGCGATTCCGTTCCACGAGCCCATCCTGCTCGCTACCTTCGCAGGCGTGCTCGTTGGTGGCCTGGCCCTGCTGGCCCTGATCACCAAGTTCCGCCTGTGGGGCACGCTGTGGCACGACTGGTTCACCAGCATCGACCACAAGAAAATCGGCATCATGTACATGGTGCTCGGCCTGATCATGTTCCTGCGCGGCTTCGCCGACGCCCTCATGATGCGCGCCCAGCAGGCGATCTCGTTCGGCGAGAACGCCGGCTTCCTGCCGCCGCACCACTACGACCAGGTCTTCACCGCCCACGGCGTGATCATGATCTTCTTCGTGGCGATGCCGTTCGTGACCGGCCTGATGAACTACGTCGTGCCGCTGCAGATCGGCGCGCGCGACGTGGCCTTCCCGTTCCTGAACAACTTCTCGTTCTGGATGACCGCCATGGGCGCCGTGCTGGTGATGGCTTCCCTGTTCGTCGGCGAATTCGCACGCACCGGCTGGCTGGCCTTCCCGCCGCTGTCGGGCATCCTGGCAAGTCCGGGTGTCGGGGTCGACTACTACATCTGGTCATTGCAGATCGCGGGTGTCGGTACCTTGCTGTCAGGGGTTAACCTGGTCGTCACCATCATCAAGATGCGCGCGCCGGGCATGGACCTGATGAAGATGCCGGTCTTCACCTGGACCTCGCTGTGCACCAACATCCTGATCGTCGTTTCGTTCCCGATCCTGACCGCCGTGCTGGCCATGCTGGGCATGGACCGCCTGTTCGACACCGCCTTCTTCACGAACGACCGCGGCGGCAACGCCATGATGTACGTGAACCTGATCTGGATCTGGGGCCACCCGGAGGTGTACATCCTGATCCTGCCGGCCTTCGGCATCTTCTCGGAAGTCGTCTCGACCTTCTGCGGCAAGCGCCTGTTCGGCTACACCTCGATGGTGTACGCGACCGTCGTGATCATGGTCCTGTCCTACCTGGTGTGGCTGCACCACTTCTTCACCATGGGTTCGGGCGCGAGCGTCAACTCGTTCTTCGGCATCACCACGATGATCATCTCGATCCCGACCGGCGTGAAGATCTTCAACTGGCTGTTCACC